>JADFXM010000024.1 GCA_015233565.1 Candidatus Rifleibacteriota bacterium | reverse complement strand
TCTACTTGATTGCCCATTTTTTGAGAGGTGGCTCACTGTTAGACAGTGCAAAGTATAATCTGATTTTGCTACTTGTAATAGTTATTTCTTTAACAATTCATGAATTTTCCCATGCCTGGGTGGCAAACTTGGTTTAATCATACCATTCATAATTAGTTCGTAGGTTTCAATCTTCTTGGCTGCTGAAGAAATTTTCCGACAACGTTGTGCCAAAGACGATGAAGCAACCTTATTCGAAAAAAATTGAATATTCAGAAAAACGTCCAACGCTTTCCAATGATTTTATGGAAAATCTTTTTTTGGAGGATTAAAGCATACCCACGGATTAATAATAATTGGTATCATTCATCAGGCAATAGAAGAGCTAAAAATAAAATGGGGGGCTCGAAAAAGCCCCCCACAAGTAACTTTTTTTTACTTCTAGGTCAGAACGTTGATCCGAAATCAACTGAAACTATGCGATTTTTTCCGGAGTCAACAAAGAAGATTTTGTTTCCGTTAAATGCGATACCTGCTGGGTTAACAAATGAATCACTACCACTCGAAGCAGGTGCAGAAGGCCCGAATTTTGCCCAAAGTCCACCGGTTGGATCGAGAACTTTAATTTGGTTATTTTTTGTATCAGAAACAGCCAACCAGGCGTTTGGATTAGCCCCGAGGGCCACTGGAGTAGCGAAAGAATACGAAGCAACTCCGCTATTTGCCCATCCTGGGATGATGACGTGGTTATTATAATCTATTCTCTTGATAACTGAGCCTGGGGAAGAACTGTTATTTATTCCAACAAAAAACTGCTGAGCATTGGAAACATTGTACACGCTCAAACCGGTCGGAGATGAAGAAATATAATCGGTGAACGTTGAAATCCAGTTCATATTTGCATCGTAGATATCAATTTCGGGATTAGAATTGTTCGAAATTAACAGTTTTGCACCATCAGTGTCGATTGCAGATGCTCCATTAAAAGCCCAGCTACTTGTTGCGGACAAGTCGTTCTTTATACTGAAAATGGTATTATTCCCGGGATCAGTAATATAAAAGAAGCCACCCAAATTTGTTAAATCGACAATTCCGTTTGTCCAGGATGGGTCAGTAATATTACTTGCTGATGAATAAGGTGAAGAAGATTTTTTCAAGGAAGAACTTCCCGCATTTACGAAATACATATCTGCAGGAACTGATCCAAAGAATTTAAGACCTCTTGCCTGATTCATATTCAAACCATTGATGTAATCAATCTTCCAGACGTTAAACTGGAAACTCTTTGATGCAACAGTTGAATAACTATCGGTATAGTAGATTTTAAATGTATAAGTACCTGGTTGCGAGATTGCAACCGGGCCAATATTATTGCTTCCGTTTCCGCTGACCGGACTTACTGATGGGCCACTGATTTCCCATGAGAAGTTCGCGTTATTCATTAATCCCGCGGGGTCATCTTCATAATCGCTTGCAGAAGCAACAAAGTTCATATTAGTCAAGCCTGCGGAGATCAGATATACCGGCAGTCCCGCTGAATTGGTCGCATACTGGCCAGAGAACGCCGAAGTCGTAGCACTTAACCAGGTCGGAGAAGCTAATCTGTTTATCAGAACTGTTTTAGCTACAAACGAAGTGGCACCATAAGAATCGTTCGCTTCAACTTTCAATGTCCAGGTTCCAGGTGACATTACAGCCCCAACTTGTCCAACGGTTGCTGAAGCCCAGAGAGTGGAGAAATCACTTCCTGAAGGTGTGGATGTTGTTGTGTTCATCAACCTGTAATTTGCATCCGCCGGTCGCTTGGCATACCATTTGAAGGTTACACTATCACCAGGTGATTTATCAGTAGAGATAGCCGAGAAGTTAAAGGGCAAACCTGTTTCAAAGCGGTCGTTGTCAGCAAAATTTATATTGGGAGTTACCGGGACTGAATTAATATAAATCTTCTTGTTAGTATTATAAGAATTTGCAAAGCTATCAATTCCTGCTACCGCTATGGTTCTAGTACCAAGATCTGAATCCCCCGCACTTGGGAACCAACTGAAGGTATTTTTTCCTGCGGCTGGGGCAAAGGTGTTTGTGTCAATTGTCCAGGAAAAATTCGCCGTTGGGAAGGCAGTGCTGAAAGTGTCGGTGGCATTCACAAACAGGTTTATGGTATCGCTTGCATAAGTGTATGTTGCTAGCGCATTCATCAGCGTAAATGCTTTGGGCACATCGTTAACCAGAATCGTCGTAGTAGCTACCCCTACTCCACCCGCGGAATCTTTAACGCTGAGGGTAAGAGAATGTGTTCCCACAGTCCAGTTCAAGGGGTTAATAGTGAAGGACAAACCTGTTCCGAGTGATGCAACCGCTCCCGTAGTAGTTGAAGCCAACCAGGAGAAGGATGTTGCGGTAGCAATAGAACCATCTTCACTATCGTTTGCGTTTCCGGAAACTGTTACGTTTGCGGCACCCTTGAAAATTTGAACCCAATTGGTGGAAGGCGACGCAATTGTAACAACCGGAAGATTATTAGCATTTACAGTAAAATTTATTGCCTGAGTAGCAACACCGGTATTCGGAGCAGCTTCCTTGTCCATTACTCTCAGTATTACGTTGTGAACTTTTGCGGTGAAAGTACTTATTGTTAGACTTGTTCCACTCCCAATAAAGTTGGCCGGCGCAATTGGACCATCATACCACCCAAAATTATTCGGAGCTACCGTCGTCAAATCGCCGTCTTCCAGGTCGTTTGCAGTTGCTGAGAGTGTTATTGAAGACCCGAACGGATAAAGCGGACTACCCAGGGGGGTATACGCTGTAATGCTAGGTTTAGAGTTCCAGACTCCAACCAGCACAGAAGTTACTGAGACTGCGCCAGCAGAATCCTTCGCCTGGAATGTAATTGTGTGCGAAGCGTTGATAGACAATGTGGCAATGTTCATCAAAGTTCCAGAGCCCAAAAACGTTGCACCTTCAGACCAGCCCGCAGTTGACGAACCCGGACCATAAGTTCCGTCTTCGTTGTCAGTGGCAGTGGCGCTGAATGCTATGTTCACTCGAGGAGACACAACCGTATTAGGTGATGGAGCAGTTATCGAAACAACAGGTGCTTGATTTGAACCTACTGTAAAAGTAATCGTTTGAGAGGCAATACCTGTGTAAGGAGCAGCTTGATTGTCTTTTACGATTAAAATTACATTATGAACTTTGGCTGTGAAGGTGCTGATAGTCAATGCAGTTCCGCTTCCAATAAAGTTTGCGGGGGCAATTGGGCCGTCATACCACCCAAAATTTGGATTGGCAGTTAAAGGCCCCTCTTCAGGATCTACAGCACTAGCTGAAAGAGTAACCGGATCTCCAAATTTATAAGATGGACTAAACATTGGTGAAAATGCAGTAATTTGTGGGATATAATTCCAGACTCCAACTGTTATAGAAACGCTGGCAATACCACCACTAGCATCTTGTGCTTTAAATGTAATGGTGTGTGTTGCATTGCCGCCTAAAGAGGCAGTATTCAATAGAGTTCCCTTCCCAAGAGAAGTGGCTCCCTCCATCCATTGAACATTTTGTGAAGTTGGACCGTAAGATCCATCTTCAGGATCAGTTGCTGAAGCGATGAAAGAAATGGTTGATCCCGGGGTGGCGACAAAATTGTTGACCGGGGAAAGAATCGCAACTAAAGGAGGTTGGTCCCCGGCAACAGTTACAATAAAGCTCTGACTAGCAATTGCAATTCCAGCCCCATATATTCCGTTATCATGTACTTTCAAAAAGATGTTGTGATTTCCGGCAAACCATCTGAAGGTTGAAGTCGCAAAAGTAGTTCCGGTACCAATTTGAGTGTTCCCATCAAACCATCCGAATAATGAATTATCGACTAATGTCCCTTCCTGGTCATCTCTTGCAGCACCTGAAAAAATGATTGTCTGACTTGCAGTGCAACTCGCAACGTTAAGATTAGTAGCAGCCGCAGTTATTATCGGGGGTGAATTGATATGGAAAGTTACCGTCGCCCCTCCGACCGCTCCTAGAGAATCACTCGCCAGACAAAAAACTTTCAACCCTGTGAGAGAAGGAGTGTCCGGTGGCAAGTTATTTCCGACAAAGAAGGTTCCGCTTGCTGTCACAGTGGTTCCAACTATTCCCCAGGTGATGGATGCATCAGGAACGATGCCATCTTCGACATCAGTTACCGTAGATTTAAAACTTATCGGATTACTTGCAAGATAGACATCACCATCTACAGGATAATTAATTGTAACAAAAGGATTTTCATTGATCCGGAAAAGAACTGAAGTTGAAGAAGAAACTCCATTATAAGTTGCCGAAAAAGAAAGCGTATAAGTTGCGGCTAATGCAAAATTATACGTCGGGGAAAGAGTTCCCGTGATTGTTTTGATTAGTGTACTGCCTGAAGAAATTGTCCATGAGAAAGATGAATTCTGCGTAGATAGAGGGAGATTACCGGTGCTGTCGTATGCTTCAGCCGAAAATGTAGTGTTTCCTTTGTTCATTATTCCTTTGTTTAAAGGAAAAATTATTCTTAATTTGGGTTCAGCAGCTTTTGGAGCAACACTGGACACAATAAAGTGGACTAATCCTGTAGAGTATGCCCCCCTTGGGTCAGCAACTCTAACACTCAAATAAATATCACCTGTTGCAGTCGAACTTGTCCATACTGTCGATGGTGCGTTGGTAACCGAAAAAGTTCCGCTAGCTGCACCAGTTTGTGTCCAAAAATAACTAAGCGGGGTATCACCATTTGGGTCAATTGCATCAGCCGTCAGGGAAACCATCGTAAACGGAAGCAAAACAGCCCCTTCCGAAGCAGAAGTCGTAATTTTGGAGATTACCGGCGGTTGATTCGTTGAAGAAGAAAAACCATAACTCATAAATACTTTTGCTTTACCAGTTAAACCAAAACTGTCGGAAGCGATAAGAGTAATAGTAGCAGTGCCGTTTCCTTCAACCGGTGGCTTCCAAGTGCCCGAAACTGCCGAACCGTTAAATGAAAAATTCTGAATTTCACCAAAATCTGCTACCAAAAACACGTTTGAAGTTGGAAGGGTTTGATCGTCAGTAACTGTCCCACTTAGAGTAACTGTTTCTCCGGGATTAGTAATAGTGTATTTTGAAGCGCTCAAATTCACCAATGGTGCCTTGTTTGACCCCGATTTCACAATTGTTGTCTCAACAGTTGGGGGAGCTGTTGATCCACTGGTTACAGTGGAAGAAAACCGTAAGGGAATTGTTAGAGATTGATATCCCGCCTGTGTGACGATAATAGACTCAGTTGAGACATTGTCTGGAACAAGAGGCGACTCAAATAAACCCTGTCCAGCGTCTAAGGAAGAAAAAAGGTTGGAAATACCCCAGATCGTAATGTTATCTGCTGAAACTGGGGCGAGCCCGGTTGGGTCTTTTAACGCAATCCGAGATCGGGAATTTGATTGAGAAAAGTCCATTCTGGCATCGGGTTGATCATCAGGAGGAATTACTGCTGAGGTTTTGTTTTCATTTACATAGACTTGAACTGATCGTTGAACCCTTTTCTGGGAATAAATGTCAGTCCAAACTGCTATGACTCTATAAGGGGATGCGGAAAATGGAACTGTCATTGAAAATTTTCCGTTGTTTGTTTGAGCAAAAATGGATGGATCATTTTCAAGGTATACAGTCGCTTCCCCGCTGATTACTCCACCGAGAACAGCGGCAGACTGAGAAGCCGTGCCTTTTACACGTATGGAGGGATATGTGTTATAGAGGGTCCCCGTTATTATCCCGTGGGTAGTTGGATCATCACCAATGCGGCCTCCTCCGCCACCTCCACAGCCGCTGAAAACCCAAATGCCGAAAAAACTCAGTAACAGAACCAGGATTCCCAATACCCGAGAATAACGCGACATAGGACCCCCCAAAGCAAAAATTAATATCGAAAAATATTTGTGAATATAATATTAGTCAGGAAAAATATCGGTTGAAATTAAATTCATCCGAAGTTAAAACTGACTTATTATTGAACCTACAATATTTTTTCGGGTGGCCAAAGACAAAAAAGTCATCGAAAAAAAACGATTTGAGAGTGCCCGTTGCAAGGGAGAATTTTCCGTTGCAAAGAAACTATCAATTTTCTTTTCAGCGAAGAACAGATCTTCCAAGTCAATTTGCCCGGAATTTCTCAGATGCGCTGACGCAGCAGTAAGCCATCTGAATAAACTTAAGCAAACCAGAATTGCATCATAACCAATGAAAAAACCGTTTTTCTGAAAAAACGGAATTTCATTCAATCTGCGTTCCAGAATCTCAATTGATTTTTCCCGGAAGTCCTGGTTTGAGGTCTTCATAAGAAACTCAATCTTTTCGACTGCCAATTCTGATTTGAAGATATTTGAATAAAATGACCCCTTCCCCATTACAAATTTTATCAAATTGGAAATAATTCCAAAAAAACCTGTCTTTTGTCCTTCAACTTCATTATCTATCCAAATTAAGAAAACTCCTCTAATCAAATTAGCCTTCAAAGACTCAACGTCGGAAATAGCTGAACCCTCAGCTAACAATAAATCCTCAGTATTCTTTGGCGTTCTTTTTTCTATTATTGCAGAAATGATTTCAAATATGTAAATCCATGATTTCCAGATGCCAATCTTAAGGTCTTTTTCTGAGCTCACAATCAGTTTTTGTTCTTTAACTAAATTTTCAAATTGTTCGATTGAAAGATTCGCATTCTCGATCAATTTGATTTCTTTCACTGGCGAGTTGTCCATTTTTCCCTCACTTTGAATTTCTTTTCAAAAGACATCCGAACGTCATTCATATTTAAACCTGTTGCACAATTAATAAAAATCATCAATTAGGTAAAATTTTTGTCATATAGAAGTGGCTTGGAATGTTGATCTCATGTTTTGTATTTCCGTTAATTTTGGAATTGTGCAACAAGCTCATTCATTGATTAGTATTTTTTCACCTTACTCAAAAGATTTTATTACTTTTCAATCTGTTTTTCAAGCTCTCTTACACGTTTTTTAATCGACCGCTTGCCGGACAAACTCATTAAAAGTATTGATAATGCCATTTTTTAATGATTTTCCCGTTTTCCGGCAATTTCTTAAATACTTCTTCTGGTAATTCCATCTCAGCGAAAAAGAGTAAGAATACTTGACTTATAAACCCCACCAACGCAAGTGCGGAAAATTTGGAAAAAATAATTTTTCGTGAATTTTTTTTTGAATTGTATTGTATGATTAATTGCCTATGTCAATATGAATTTACTCTTTGTTGCTGTCTCCACCTTAAGGCTTGTAGATAATCAGGCTTTATGATATTCTTTCGAAAATTTTTCTGGAATTAATCTGAAAGCACAAATGATAAACCTCTTCGAAAATTTCCTACAATATTGCGAAAAGGAAAAAGGATATTCAGCAAACACAATTCGTTCTTATAGAACGGATTTTCAAACATTTCACGAATGGTTATTATCACGAAACTTAAGCGATTCTTCCAATGAAATTGAAAAGCTTAAGCCAGCTGATTTACGAGCTTTTTTTGCATTAAGGCACGCCGCAGGAAATTCTTCTAAGACTATTAGGCGCATGAGATCCTCACTCAAGGGGCTCTTCGACTTTGGAATAAGACGAGGCTTTGCTTCAAGAAACCCGTTTGCTTTCCTGGACTCACCAAAAATTGCACAGCATCTTCCGAAAATTGTATCCTCAAAGGAAATACAACTTCTGCTTTCTTCCCCTGATTCCGATCTCGCAGGGTTGAGAGACAAAGCGATTCTTGAATTGCTTTATGGTAGCGGAGTTCGAGTTTCAGAAGCTGTTTCACTTAATGTTTTTGATGCAGATCTGACTGATCAAATGATCCGTGTAACAGGCAAAGGAAGCAAGGAACGGATCGTTCCCCTTTCCCCAAATTCCTGTATCACAATAAAAAATTATTTGGATGAACGCATTTTGAAAGGTGAAATCCCCGAAAACGACACTCCCCTTTTCCTGAATAAATCGTCTGGAAGGTTAAGTACGCGAGGAGTTGCCCGTCTACTTGACAAATACATTCGCAAAGTAGCCATTTTGCATGGAATTTCACCCCACACTCTCAGACACACTTTTGCAACCCATTTATTGAATGGGGGAGCAGACCTTCGGGCAGTACAAGAAATGCTTGGTCACGCAAGTCTTTCTACCACAGGAATTTATACACACGTCAGCCGGGATTACCTGAAGAAAATTTATCAGAAGTCCCATCCAAGAGCCTGATAATTTAATTTGAAATATTTTTATGCTAGCCAATTAGAAATAACGAGTCTAAGGAGCTTCTTGCGATATTGTATAAAATTTGCACACCCAATGATAAGAAATTCAGTGTCAACAATTTTTGTTAAAATTCCCCCAACCAAGAATTTGTTAATTTTGCAAGAACCTCTAAGTGCCTCCAATTTTAATAAAGGAGTCAAAAAATTGTTGAGCACCCAGCCGTTTAACAGAGAAGAAGACGCTCATTGACCGGTGAGGAAACAGGTGGACGGCCAAGGAAAAAGCTGCCCTCTGGCCGGAGGGAAAGCAGGTCCCTGAGTGGGTTCGAAGCGATTATAGAATTGATTAAAACATTTTTGAATTTGAGTCTTTATTTGAAAATCGGTGAACTAAGTTTTGTGGAGGAAAAATGGAACTTTTAGGAACAACAGTAGTTGCAGTATTAAAGGATGGTAAACTTGCAATCGCCGGAGACGGGCAAGTAACCTTGGGCAATCAAGTAATGAAAGCCAAAGCCAAAAAGGTTCGTAGACTTCATAATGGCTTGGTTCTTGGAGGGTTCGCCGGCCATACTGCAGATGCCTTAACTCTTTTTGAGAGATTTGAAGCCAAACTTTCGAACGCTTCGGGAAATCTCAAAAGAGCAGCAGTTGATTTGTCAAAGGAATGGCGAACCGACCGTGCACTCCGAAGACTTGAAGCGATGATTATTGTTGGCGACACCAAGGAAATACTGGTTCTTTCCGGCCAGGGAGACGTCATAGAGCCTGATGAGCCCATCGCAGTCATCGGTTCAGGCGCACCAATGGCCCTTGCCGCTGCAAAAGCTTTAATACGCCACACAACACTTTCTTCCGAAGAAATTGCCAAAACTTCCTTGTCTATTGCTGCTGAAATTTGTATTTACACTAATGATGCGATTACTATGGAGGTATTATGAATAACAATGAGAATGTAATTCTCCTTCCCCGAGGAGAACTCACTCCCCCCGAAACAGTTCTTGAACTTGATAAATACATTATAGGACAAGCAAACGCCAAAAGAGCCGTTGCAGTTGCCCTTAGAAATCGCTATCGCCGAAGACAACTTAATGATTCATTACGGGAAGACATCAAACCCAGAAATATTCTGATGATTGGCCCCACCGGGGTCGGAAAAACTGAAATCGCCAGAAGGTTAGCTCAAATTGCACAAGCTCCGTTTTTAAAAATTGAAGCTACTAAATTTACCGAAGTAGGATATGTTGGACGTGATGTTGATTCAATGATCAGAGATCTGGTAGAGGTCGCAATTAGGCTTGTGAAAAATCAGAAAATGGGCGAAGTAAAACCCAAAGCTTGGGACAGAGTATACGAAAGAATATTGGATATTCTTGTTCCGATCCGTGCAGAGCGCCATCCATTAAGCGGTTTCGAAAAACCCTCAGACATAGATGAAGAAATTCCGATAGATCGTATGGAAACTGATTCCATGACAACCACGCGTGAAAAATTCATGGCAAAACTAAAAGCCGGAAAGCTTGATGACAAAATGATTGAAATCGATGTGGCCGAAAATGTGACCCCGGTAGTTGAGGTTATTTCCCAAAGTGGTGTGGAAGAAATGGGCTTCAACATGCAGGGATTGCAAAATATGCTCGGAAACATGTTTCCAGGAAGGCATCGCCGAAGAAAAGTGAAAATTCAGGAAGCAAAAGAAATTTTGTTTAATGAGGAAGTTTCTCATCTTTTAGACCATGATGAAATCCAGCGCGAAGGAATCAAACTGGCTGAAGAAAACGGGATAATCTTCGTGGACGAAATAGATAAAATTGCTTCTTCATATGTTGCAAAAACCGGCCCCGATGTTTCCCGAGAAGGTGTTCAACGCGATCTTCTTCCGTTAGTGGAAGGGACAACCGTTATGAGTAAATACGGTGTAGTAAGAACTGACCACATTCTTTTTATTGCGGCAGGTGCATTCAACGTGAGTAAGCCATCAGACCTCATCCCGGAACTTCAGGGCCGCTTCCCAGTTCGCGTTGAGTTGGAGAAACTTTCGATCGGAGATTTCCAGAGAATTCTAACCGAACCAAAAAATGCTCTGATCAAGCAATACGGGGCTTTACTGAATGCCGACGGAGTTACTCTGAATTTCGATGAATCGGCTATTAGAAAAGTAGCTGAAATTGCCCATGAAGTTAACGCACTTCAAGAAAACATTGGAGCACGACGACTACATACAATTCTGGAAAAACTTCTGGAAGAAGTTAGTTTTCAAGCCCCTTCAGCATTTCAGGGGACATACGAAGTCAACAGTGAAAAAGTGGAATCTATTTTAGGACCTTTACTTAAAGACCAGGATTTGGCAAAATACATTCTGTAACTTTTTCCAAAATGGAGGAAAAATGTTTAGTGAACTAACCGGAACTTTAACTTATAACCTTCTTCAGAAATCTCTTGACGTTTCAGCTATGCGAAACAAAGCAATTGCTCAGAATATCGCAAACATTAACACTCCAGGCTATAAGAGAAAAGTGGTCTCTTTCGAGGAAGAAATGTCCAGGGTCCTGGAAAAACAAGCTGATCTGGTTGGTGCACGAACTGATGACCGGCATATCCCAATAGAAGAAACTTCCTACATGGATGTAGAACCCCGAATAACAACCGATCGTGCACATATTATGAGAAATGATAAAAACAATGTTGACATTGACGTAGAAATGAGCGATCTTTCTAAAAACTCTATGATGTATCAGGTAAATGCAACAAGACTTACCGCACTTCTAAATGATCTCAATAATGTCATTTCGAAGGGAGCTAGATGATGGGTTTATTTACATCAATTGATATCTCCGCTTCGGGGTTGTCTGCTGAACATCTTCGCATGGATGTCATCTCGAATAATATTGCTAATGTAAATACCACTCGAACCGCAGACGGAGGTCCCTACAGGCGACAATTCGCTGTTTTTCAGGCGCGGAATCCTTATGCAAGTTGGCCCGCCCTTGAAAAGCATGCCCCGGAAACTATTGGAAATGGTGTTCGAGTTGCTGGTATAATGAATGACCATGCACCGTTCAAACTTAATTACGATCCAGGGAACCCTGATGCAGATAAAGATGGTTATGTACGAATGCCCAATATAAATATCGTAACTGAAATGGTCGACATGATTACAGCAACTCGTGCATACGAAGCAAATGTTACGTGCATAAATGCGTCTAAAGACATTAACAATGTTGCACTCACTATAGGAAAGAGGTAAATTAAATGAGAATTCTTCCTGAAAATCCCTTTTTAGGTTCCTTTGAGCCAAAAGCACCCGTATTAAAACCCAATTCAAAAGAGCAATGGGCGACATTTGCTGAGGGAATAAAAAATGTAGTAGGCGAACTTGATTCCATGGAAAAAAATGCCCTAAAACTTACAGAAGATGCGGTCCTCGGAAAAGTAGAAAATATTCATGATGTAATGATTGCAGCAGATAAAGCACGAACGGCAATGAACCTTACCTTGGAAGTCAGATCCAAAGTAATTGATGCATACAATCAGATTACAAGGATGTCGTTCTAAAAGATTTTTTTCCTAAGCACTTACCCATAAAAACCTCATTACCACTTAGCCTGAATAATTGTTTTTTCAAAAACAAATTCGCTGTTGATTGGTATTTCAAAAAATCAGCCGCTGTTTTGAATACCCATCGGAAGAACACATTAATTTTTTCCAAAATATTTTAAGCTCACTTGTATTCTAATTTAAATAATGATATTGTTTGTAATCGATTGAATTGCGAGTCAGGGCAGGCGCAAAAATATTATTATGCACAAAGCGAAGCCAAGTAAACAATCTCAACTTTTTCTCGAATTTTGCAAATAGCTCAGAATTAGGTAATTTAGTAAGGAGTAGCTGAGGTGACAGAGTTCCTGCGTCAACTATGGGAATCAATTTCAAAATTAACCAGGGCGCAGAAAATTGGTCTTGGAGCTTTCGTTGGAATTGTTACGGTAGGCATCATCGTTGCCTCAATGTGGGGTTCGCAAAAGGAATACATACAACTTTTTGAGGAAGAACTCAAAATAGACGATGCCGCAAAAGTTACCGCAAAACTCAAGGAATTGAATATTGAATTCCGCCTGGGAAAAAACAGCGCTGACATACTTGTCCCAATAACTGATAAAAGCTACATCCTCCTTAGGCTTGCTCAAGAGAAATCACTTCCTCAAGCCCGCCCCGGATGGGCAAAACTCATTGATGAACGTTCAATTTTTGCCGGCACAACACAACAGGAATTTGATTTAAACTTTCTCAGAGGCCTTCAGGAAGAGCTCGAATCTGGTTTGATCCGACTTGAACCGATTGAAAATGCAAAAGTTTATATCGTAAAACCAAAAAAAGAACTTTTCAAAGAAGATCAAAAAGATCCAACCGCCAGTATTTTTTTAAAACTGAAGCCAAATTACGAAATTACCAAAGAACAGATTCGGGCTATCAGAGATTGGGTTTCTTCTGCTGTAGAAGGCTTAAAACCAGAGAATGTGAAAATCACTGACACACTGGCCCGCGACCTCACCAGGATACTTGCAGAAGATGAAGACATGTCCCTGGACAAAATTAAATCAGCGCAGGCAAAATTCACTGCTCAAATGGAAAAAAACCTTGAGAGGAAGCTTCAAAGCCAACTCGAAGAAGTATTTGGCCCAGGAAAAGCTGTAGTAAGGGTTTCAGCCAGCCTGGACTTCGATCAAAAAGAAGCTATCAGCGATGTAATTATTCCTCCAATTGAAGGCGCCACTGAAGGGGTTCCTCTTTCCGAAAAAGTTGAAACTGAAACTTATCAGGGCACTGATATCGCTCAGGAGGGTGAACCCGGCGTAAATTCTAATTTACCACCAGGATCTCCATCCTATCCCGGCGGAGAAGGAAAAGTAAACAACAAATATGGACGAAATGCAAGTATAAAAAATTATGAATTTAGCCGTTCCAAGGAAAAATTTGTCAAAGACCAGGGAAGTATTAAACGATTGTCCGTTTCTGTAGTTCTCGATTCTGACCCGCTCAAACTCGGTGCAAACGTCGAAGAACAGATCAGATCAACTGCTCAGGCAACGGTCGGATTTAATAAAAAAAGAGGCGATATTTTCACCTTAATGGTAATTCCCTTCAATAAAGACCTTGATGACCAGGCGCGAGTTGATATGAGCCAACGTCAGACGCAGGAGAAAAAGATGTTCATGATCGTTGTTGGAGTGTTGATGTCAATTCCTGTTTTCATTGGGGTAATATGGCTGGTTGCTAAACTTTCAAGAGCGAGAGCTCTTGCTATAGAAAAACGGCAGATTGAGAAGGCTGTTGCTGAAGCTGAAGTTGTTAGAAGAGGCGAAGAGCTTAAACAAAGAAAGATTATTGAACAATCCCAGGCAGAATGGGAACAACGATTCGCAGATATCAAAAATTATTTTCCGGATATTCCTGACTTTGAAGAGAAGAAACGAAAAGTCCAGGAAACTCGATTACGTGCATATCAATACGCTCGAGACAACGAGCATCTCCCAGTAGATTTCGAAGAAATGATGCCGGAAGAAAAATTCCTCTACAGAGAATCCTTCAAACGAAAAACAGATGGCACACTTGCTGAAGGAATCGAACGATTGCTGACTATCATTGGAGAACGTGAGAAACAAAGACAGGTCGAATTGGATAAACTGCAGGCTGAAGCTCAGAAGAGAGTAAACATCGAAGAACAAGTCAAGCAGATGATTGAAGAAAAACCAGATGACGCAATTCAGGTTGTCAAAATCTGGCTTGAAGAATAATTTAACAATTATATTGAGTAATTTTAAGGAGACCATGATTTAAAATGGCCAATCCATCAAAAAAACCGGGAAGCATATTACAATCCCTGAGCTCGATTGATCCTGATCGCCCGCCGTTATCAGGTGCTACGAAGGCAGCAATACTTATGATTTTCCTGGGACCAGAGCAAAGTTCGAATCTGTTCGCCGGACTTAACGATCAGGAAATAGAGGCCATTTCTCTCCAAATCGCCAAACAAAGAAAGATTTCAGCGGAAGATAAGGAAAGCGTTCTGGCAGAATTTTGCCAACTGATGATGGCTCGCCAATTCTATTCCGAAGGTGGTATGGATTACGCGAAAATCCTTCTGGAAAAGGCGGTCGGACCGGTAAAATCCCAGGAAATCATTTCCAAAATGGGAACTTCTTTGACCATCAGACCTTTTGAAGCGGCAAGAAATGCTGACCCCACCCAACTTGCAACTTTGATTCAAGCTGAACATCCTCAAACCATAGCACTTGTAATCTCATACCTTCCAGCTGACAAAGCTTCAACAATTCTTGAATCCATGCCCACTGAGATCCAAACCGAAATTGCCAAACGACTTGCATTAATGGACAGAACAAGTCCGGATGTTACTAAAGAACTCGAGGTTTATCTCGAAAGAAAACTATCCTCGATCATCGGACAAGATCTCACCAGCGTCGGTGGAATCGACACTTTAGTCAACATTTTGAACGCCGTTGGTCGAGCCACGGAAAAGACGATCATCGAAACCATGGAAGTCCAGGACCCCGGACTTGCCGAAGAAATCAAAAAACGCCTCTTCGTTTTCGAAGATGTTGTTCTTATCGACGATCGTGGAATTCAAAGATTAATGAAGGAGATCGATCCAAAGGATCTTTCACTTTCCTTAAAAGGATCCAACGACGAAGTCAAAGAAAAGTTTTTCAAAAATATGTCAAAACGCGCATCCGAAATGCTCAAAGAAGAAATGTCCTATATGGGCCCCGTAAGAATGCGCGATGTGGAATTGGCACAACAAAGAATAGTGTTGTTAGTTAAGAACCTCGAAAGAACCGAGGAAATCATTATATCCCGACCGGGAGAGGAGGAGCTAGTTGGTTGATCCATGGGCTGGCCGAAAAGGCATCGATATTCTCACCGATATAATGGCACACATGAAGCCTGGTGCATGTGAAAGTCTGCTGAAAAATCTTGGTGGACAGGTTCCTCACGTTGCAACTGAACTTCGAAAAAGACTTTTGACTTTTGAAAGGCTTGCAGACTGCGATGGCCGAGGAATTCAACTTTTGTTGAAGCAAATTTCCCTGGCCGATCTGGCACTTGGGCTAAAAGGAGCTTCACAGCCTGTATTGCAAAACATTGCCGGAAATATGAGTAAAAGAGCAATTGGAGAGCTTCAGGAAGAAATAAAAAGACAAGGTCCATCAAAACCAAATGAAATTGAATCTGCACGGGATCGAATTTTGCAAGTCGCAAGAGATTTAATTTTGAAAAAACAAATGGGATTCACTTCCAACGAAGAGGAAATGATAACCTAAATACAACAATGCCACCGGAAAACTTTTTTTTGTACCTCTACTGTTCCATTTAAACATCTCTCCAAGTCGCTCAAAGCTTGATTTAATAGTGATTTGCTTTCTCTCAAAGTGATTTTCTTTGAATCGTGTTGTAATTAGCAACATGTGCAGTTTTAAAGAGGTTAAATGGGACTGTAAAGGAACACTGAATGTTAACATTGAAGCACTCGTCTTAAAGTTGTCGAAGCACTCGCCTCAAACAAGGCGAAGAATTTTTGCTGATTAACAAAAAATTTTTGGAATGATACAAGGAAACAATGGCAAAAATATATAAATCTTTTCAAATAAAGGTTGACCCCAAACAGGTAGCTAAAGTTTCGATTAGTCCTGCTCCTCCAAAGCTCCACCCGAAACCTGCCCCTCTCCCTGGGGCGGCAGCCCAAGCAACCACCCCCGGTCCAACCCCTCCTGGAAGCAATGAAGCAGCACCAGCTTCAACTCCAGCTTCTGCTGCTCCCCCAGTTTTCGCACCCGCCCCGGCAGCCCCTCCTCTTTTTTCAACCGTCAGTGAAGCACAAACAAATGCAGATTCCCAGAGTTCCCTGAACAATTTGATTTCAGCAAGAGCCACCGCAGCATTGGCTAATGCAAATAGAAAAGCCGGTGAATTAGCTGCCCTGGAAACCCAACTAAAAGGATGGGAAGCGGAATTAAAGAAAAAAGCCCAAGAAGTAGAAGAGGAAGGAAAAAAGCAACACCAGGATTACCTTCAACGTCGTAAAGCGCTCGATGAAGAATCAGCAAAAATAATTGATACCGCCAAAAAGGCTGCTGAAAATTTGATCTCAAGTTCACAAGCCGAAGCCGGCACAATAAAAAAATCGATTCAAGTGGAATATGAAGACACCAAGAAGAAAGCCTACAAAGAAGGTTATGCCCTTGGCGAAGAAAAAGGAGTTCAGGAAGGTGAAAAACAGGGACTTCACGAAGGAAAACTCGAATGGCAAGGTTTAATCCAGGAAACCGAAGCCCTGATAAATGAACTTCAGACCAGCAGAATGGGAATTTTAAAATCTTCCCAGGAAGAAATGTTAAAACTTGTAATCAGTTTTGCAAAAAGAGTTATTAAGGTGGAAGTTAAAGCCCAACCTGAAGTAATTTTACAAAATATTGACGAGGCCATTAATAAAATCTCATCTGTAGATAAAATAGTTCTCAAAATCAACCTCAGGGACAAAAGCCTTGCTGAAGAAAGAAAACAGGACTTTTTGAGCCGACTCTCAGGAGTCAGCGAACTGACAATTGTGGAAGATTCCTCTCTTTCTCCTGGCGGGGTTAAGATTGAAACAGGCGTTGGAACTGTTGATGCCACAATTGAAACACAAGCTGAAGAACTTGAAAAAGCCCTGATAAAAGCACTGAATCTTCCGGATGACGAAAATCCCCCACCGGCATGACAATACCCTTTTCCAAATTTGAAAGAGTGATTCAGAAAGCCCAACTTGTAAGACTTTCCGGAAGAGTTACACAAGTGGTAGGCCTGATTGTAGAAGCAACCGGTCCTCAAATGTCTGTTGGGGAAGTTTGTCGAATATTTGCAGGGGAAAGAGCTCTTCCTTGCGAAGTCGTTGGGTTTAGACGAGGAGCGGTTCTCTTGATGCCCCTTCTTCAAATTGAGGGAATCAGACAAGGAAGTGAGGTTATTCCCCTTGGACGCCCGCTAACCGTACCGGTTGGAGAAGCGCTTCTTGGACGCCTTCTTGATGGCCTTGGAGATCCAATTGATGACAAGGGGCCATTGCCACAGGGACTAGAAAGAATTTCAATTTATCGCGATCCCCCAAGTCCATTTTCCAGAAAAAGAATTACTCAAATGCTGGGAACCGGTGTAAAGGTGATTGATTCCCTTTTGACACTAGGCCGTGGGCAGAGAATAGGTATTTTTTCGGGTTCGGGAGTTGGAAAAAGTACTTTGATGGGAATGATCAGTCGGTCATCCCAAGCAGATGTAAACGTAATCGGACTCATTGGAGAACGAGGCCGGGAAGTAAGGGAATTCGTGGAAAAAGACCTTGGCCCGGAAGGCCTCAAAAGGTCAGTCGTGGTAGTTGCCACTTCAGATCGACCGGCCCTGGTCAGAATAAAAGCTGCCTATGCGGCAACCGCGATAGCAGAATACTTCCGCGACCAGGGAAAGACGGTCATGTTGATGATGGATTCCGTAACACGATTCGCGCTGGCTCAACGCGAGGTTGGTCTTGCAGTTGGTGAACCTCCAACCACACGAGGCTACACTCCCTCCGTTTTCTCTCTCCTTCCCAAACTTCTTGAAAGAGCCGGAACCTCCAATAAAGGAACAATAACCGCTATCTACACAGTCCTCGTTGAAGGCGGCGACATGGATGAACCTGTCGCAGACGCTGTCAGAGGCATTCTCGATGGCCATTTTGTGCTGAGTCGCGAATTGGCTCAACAGAATATTTACCCATCCATCGATATACTCCAGAGTATTTCCAGGGTAATGAACGATATATGCGCTAAAAGACATATTGACATTGCAAATAAAATCCGTGACCTTTATGCCACCTACCAGCAAGCTGCTGATCTGATAAATATCGGAGCTTATAAACCAGGAGCAAATCCGAAAATTGACGAAGCCGTTCAGAAAATGCCAAAAATTACCGAGTTTATCAAACAGGGAATCAAAGAGGGATATCCGTTGGAAAATTCGATTAAGGCAATTGAAGGATTGGTCTGATTTATGGCTTTTAAATTCCGTTTCGCGACAGTTTTGAGATTAGCACTTCATGAAGAGGAAGAAGTTCGGAAGTTGCTTATAGCTAAAGACGCTCAAATTGCCGAAATGGATCGGAAAATTGAAACCGTAATGCAGGAGCAACAATCCGCTTTGGTAAATAAATCCAAAGCTCTCATGGCTGGAGATATGATTACTGTAAGAATGTTTCCGGCATACATGTTCCGATTAGATAGAGCCAAAGAATTCCATGAAGAAGAAAAAGGCCGTTTGCAGAAACAGCGGGAAAAAATTCTTCAAGAACTAACTGAAAAAAGACGAGTCAGAAAAATCTATGAAAAATTGCGAGAAAGAGATGAAAAAAAATACCAGAAAAAGCAGCTGAAGATTGATCAAAAACGAATGGATGACTTCGCCGGGCGAGGTAGACATTTGCTGAAGTCTTCTTCTGAGGATAACCAGGATGTTTAACAGAATACAATCTATTCTTGAGAGAATTCAGGAACTAAATCAGACTTTTGGCACCATGTTTCCTAAACACTTAAAAACCAATAAGAATTCTTCAGAAACAAAAAGCGCCCAACAGGACGAAAAAAAAGATTTTCAAAAAGCTCTGGATGAAGCAAAAGAAGAGATTTTGAAGCCCAAAAAAAACGAAGTAAAGCCTGTTTCCCTTTCTTCTTCTGTTCTTCCTCCCCATTTTAACAATTCTCAACTACTATTCAACGATTCCGGACAAAAATTTGACGAATTGATTAAGAAATATTCTATGAAAAATGGCTTAGATCCTGAATTAGTAAAGCGCCTGGTCGAAATTGAGTCAAATTTTGACCCCAACGCAATCAGCAAAAAAGGAGCATTAGGATTAATGCAATTAATGCCTGAAACAGCCAGAGATCTTGGAATTAAAAATCCTTTCAATCCTGAAGAGAACATTGCAGGTGGTACAAAATACTTACTTGAGATGCTTAAAGAAAATTCCGGGGATCTGCGATTAGCGCTTGCAGGGTATAATGCAGGGCCTAATGCGGTGAAAGAGTATGAGGGAATTCCTCCATTCCCGGAAACTCAGGAATACGTCAGAAAAATTTTGCATGGTTTTCCTGATGAGAAAATAAGGGAAATCAAAAAAAAATACTTGACGGGTGATCTTGAAATTCCTATGAAATTTTGAAAATTCCGATAAATTTGTTATCATTTTTCATCTTATTAACAAGAGGCTAAATTCTTTAGGTAAAAATAATGGCTAAAACACCCACACCCCCCCAAGGGAAAAAAACCCTTCCCCCAAAAGGTTCCCCGGAAAAGGGAAAAACAGAGGAACCTGAAAAATCAGAAAAGCCAGAAAAACCTGGACAAAAGGGGGCTGCTGAAAAAAAAGGCCCTCCGGACAAGAAAGGTGCTCCCGTAAAAAACGGAGACTCGAAAAAGGGTCCTGATTTAGAAGAAGAGACAGGTTCTACAGCTGCTGAAGAGACGGAAAAGGCTAAACCGTCTAAGATTGAAGCAGTAAAAAAACTTTATTCCCGTTATTTAAACGCGATTATGAATCTTGCGTTTATCTTTTTAGTCGGGGTATTAGGATCCCTCCTAGTAGTGTTAATCCTGATGCTTGATTTTTTGGATGTAATTTCCATAAGGTACAAAATTCCTGAAAACTATAGAAAATCGTTTCCACTGAATTATTATTATGACTTCATCAAAATCAATGAACTACCTGGTGAAGAGAGACTTCAGGCTTTGATCAAGCGGGAGCAGACTAAATTCAGCGATTTGATAACTTCAGGAAGCGACGATCTTCAAAAACGAGCATCAGAGCTTGAGAATTCTTACAAAGAACTGGTTCGTGCTCAGGAGGAGAAATATAAACGCCGTCAAACTGAGTTATTGGCACTCCAGGAAGAAAATTTGGCTGAAAAAAAGAAGCTTGAAGAGCTGAAAGTTGATCTTGAAAACCGAAAAGATTCAGTCGACATTCTTTCAAAACAGCTTGCATCTGAAGCGCTGAAAATAGAGTCCAGTCTTTCCAAGTTAATGGAAGGCGAAAACCGTTTGAAACCGGTTCAACAAATGGTAGGAGCAATGGATCCCAAAGAAATGGCAAAGATTTTCGATGAAGTTTCAGATAATCAGCTTATTTACAACATATTAAAAGGGGTTCCTCCTGAAAGGGCCTCACTCATTTTGGCTACCATGGATGCAGAAAAAGCTGGAAAAATCGTAGCTATTTCTGAATCACCTCCCAAACTTCCTCCTCCCGATGCTCCCAAATCATACATTCCTAAAAGCCTTACAGATTTGATCGCTTCAGCTCAGGCAAATATAAAGTGAATCCAACTTAAGCCCACTGTCGCTGTGAACGAGCAAGCCCCAGTAAAGTTAAGATTCTTCAATAGACCTTCGCGAATAAAATCCCTCAAGGCCGCTTGGTGGCCAAAAACCCTCTAATTGCTCGGCCATCTGAGAATTTCCCGAGAGTTCGAAAATCCGGGTTTTTTTCAAGAAAAAAGCTGTCGCGGTAAAAACCGTTAAAACCAACATAACAAAGTTTATCGAATAAGCGCCAAAAACCTGAGAAATCCTGAAAATCCACCCCTTTTCCTCTTAAAATTCTATTATTAAAAGGATCTCGATAGGAGCGGATAAAATCATTTTTGTATTTTTCAATCGCTCTTTCAGACTCACGCCAATTCGGAGCAGTTGGGGAAATCGAATCACCCACCAGCGCCGGCACTCCACGAACATCTGTCAAAGCAGTCAAAAATATTTTATTATCCGATGGAATTCCGCTGCATCTATAAAAAAGATCTATCGCTGTCCCCATTCCATTTTTCGTGTCGTCTTCACCTACAACCATCAATAGATATGTATCTTGCTTGATTTTTGAAAGATTTGCGAGAGGGATAGCTGTGCCCTCCTCATCTGATGGAGATCTGGACGGTTCGATCAGCATAAGAGCTTTTGGTACAGGAAGTTTTATCCTTTTGTTTATCACAGCAAGATTGGCAGCAATCACAGCCCCGCATTCATGGCCCAAAATGATCATGTTCTCCCGATCAGGAATTACGCCTTTTCTATCTTCAAGGAATCTTAAACCTTCTTTCAAAGAACGTGCGGCATTAATTGTGAAATCCTTAGCTGAACTTCCATTTCCCTGAAATTCAGGGAAAATGACTATATGTCCTCGTCTTACAATGTGATTAATCCAGGATTGGTAGAAGGATGGAGCATGAAATGTCCAGCCTCTGAGAAACAAAACAACCGAAGCAGTAGCTGGTTTAGGATCATCAGGTTGAAAAATAAATAATTTCTCATCATCGATTCCAACCCGGACAGCATTAACTTTGTTGTGAAAGTATTCCGGTTCAAATGTATCCAAAACCTTTGGCAATTCAGCATAAAGAGCGATTGAAAAATACAGAAGAAAAAAAACAACCAACAACTTTTTCATGAACTCAATCTCACTTATTTAAATCATGCTCTTCCCGCGAGGATAGGCGGGGCACCGAATTCACAAGCGTTCCCTGGTATTCAGACTGTCGGAAAACCCCTAAAATTGAATAATTTCATGTACCAACCCGTTTTATCGCCCCGCTTTCGCGCATCAAATCAATGCCACTTTGTACCAAATGCAATGTGTCGGACTTTTCCGACAGTCTCATTAACAATGATTGCTGAAGAATACCCTAAAATTCACTTTTTGGTGAACCTGCCCATTCTTTTTCCCCGCTTTCTCGCATCAACTGCGAGTCGTTTTGTATCGAAAAAATGTACCGAGATTTTCCGATAGTCTCTACGAACCATTGATATTTTTCAGCTGGGATGAAAAACATACACCCGAGTTGGCTTTTCTTTCCCTTTAAGTTTGATTCCTTCGCGAACTTCAAAACCATCTCCATATTCGAGAGCTTCAAAAAATTCCTCACTTACTGCTATCTCACCACCCTTGGCAATGGAACAAAGCCTTGAAGCTATGTTTACTCCATCTCCGATCGCGGTAAAACTGGCCATTCGTTCAGAGCCGACGTAGCCTACAACTACTTCCTGGAAACTCATTCCAATTCCGATGGAAAAGTCAGGGAAGCCTTCCTGCCTCCCGATAATAGCGCTTTCTTTAAGCGCGTTTTGAATCTCTGTAGCAGCTAAAAACGCAGCTTTTACTGGCTCATCGATTGAAACCGGAGTGTTAAAAAGTGCCATAACTGCATCACCGATATACTTATCCAGGGTACCGTTGTACTTAATCACTATTTCAGATACAGTAGAAAAGTATTTATTCAACAATTCAACTGTTTTTTCGGGGGGAAGTTTTTCTGAAAGCGAAGTAAAACCACGTATATCAGTGAAAAATACTACAATTTTTTCTCTTTTCCCGCCCAGGACAATTCCTTGAGGGTTGTTGGTGAGAGTTTCCACAATTTTTGGGGAAACCATTTTCGAAAAAATACCCTTTAAATGGTCTGCTTCTCTGGTCTTTTGTTCAATCGTCTCTTTTTGCCTGGCGATTACATTTGAATTCGAAAGAGAAAGGCCCAAAATTGAAGACAAGAGTCTTAGTAATTCCATGGAGTCGTCTTCGGAAAATGTTTTCCCCAATGCACGGCAAACTACAATCAAACCGCCGACTTTTCTTTCGATCTTGAAAGGACTGGCAATTAAGATATCTGGGATCAAACCTCTTCCTTCGAGGGCGGAAAATGCGGGATCCTGACGAACCGCTTTGAGGGTTAACATTACTTTGGCCTTAATGGTCGCTGAAAAAACCGAATCTTCAGAGTCAGGAACTATTGGTGCGTTATCCTGAAAGCCTGTACTTCGCACCGGATTCCATGCTTCCCCGCTCTTAAGATATATAGCTCCCTTTTTTAATTCAAGGGATTTAGTCAAAATTCCCCAGGCGATTTCCAAGCTTGATTCAGACTCGACACAGCCAGCTAACTCTCTGATCTGAACTAAAAGAGCGACCATTTGAGTAGCATGTTTTGCAGAAAATTCGCGGCTTCTTGAGACCTCTACTTCAAGTTTCTTCAGACGTTCCGAAAGCCGGAAGTTATCCATCTTCAGAGTCTTGAATTCCTGTTCAGTTTTACCGGAAAGATAATCAAATATTCCCGAAGCCATCAGTTTTGATCCTGTTTTTTTCCGATTTCAAAACGAAATTCTGACGGAACATCTTCCAAAAGAACTCTTTTTTGTTTAACTAACTCTTGAATAGTTTGTACCATTAAACAGCCTCCAAATTTTTTTCCTGCCAAAAGAAGCGAGTTTATTTCATGGATTCTGTTTGATCTTATCAAATTGGCAATTGCTCCTGTTGTCGGCATTACTTCATAAGCCAGGATTCTCGATTTTCGATCGGCTCCTCTAAGTAATACCTGGGAAATTGTCAACCTTAAGCAATTTGCTATCCCATAGCGAATTCCATCGCTTTTATCCGCAGGAAAAATATTTATCAACCTGGAAATACTCTGTGCCGCACTCATTGTATGTAGCGTGCCTAGTACCAGGTGCCCGGTTTCAGCAGCCTGTAGACAAATAGTGACAGTTTCGGGTGTTCTCAATTCTCCGATTACAATTATATCCGGATCTTGTCTAAGTGCAGAATTCAGAGCCGACTGAAAATCGTTTGTATGAACACCGACGTGACGTTGACTGACAATTGAATTTTCATATTCCGGAAACTTGTACTCAATTGGATCTTCAATAGTAATTACATGAACACTCTTTTTCGCACAAATATGATCAATAATTGCCGCCAGCGTTGTTGATTTTCCGGAATTTGTCGCTCCCGTAACGAGAATTAAACCACTTCTAATTTCATTTATCTGATTCAAAACCACATCAGGAAATCCACAATCTTCCAATTTGGGGATTTTTGGGGGGATAATTCTCACTGAGATAGCAGGCGTTCCACGCTGTATAAACGCGCTAATTCTGAGCCGACATAATTCACTGAAGGATAAAATTGCGTCAACCTGGCCACTTTGCTGGAGCTTTTTATAACCTTCCTTGTCCAGAATTTGGGTGATGAATTGCCTCATTTCCTCAAGCGAAAAGACTCGACTTGTGGAATGTTTTATTTCCCCGGCAATTCGAATGGTCGGCGGAGCTCCGACTTTTATGTTCAAGTCGAACCCACCTGCTTGAAGTGTTTGTAAAACCAGCGCTCTTAATAGCTCAATCACTGAATAATACCTGACTAAACAAGCTTTATCAATTCTGTAGGATCGTAACTCTTAGCAATCGCATCTTCAGGGTCAACCAGATTCGCTTTAACCAATTTTACAAGAGAATCATTCAAAATATTCATACCGGATTCACGACCGCTCTGGAGAAAATTTTGAATTTGCTCATGCTTTCCTGATCGAATCAGATTTGCCATTGCTGGGGTGTTAAATAGAACTTCCCTGGCTGCAATCATTTTTCTCTTATCTGTTTTAAGTGGTACAAGAACCTGTGAAATTATACAAACCAGCACGGATGCAATTTGTTCCTGAATAAACTGCTTTGAATCACCTGGAAAAACACTCAAAATACGTGAAATAGCCGATGCGGTAGAAGAAGAATGGACCGTAGAAAAAACAAGATGTCCTGTTTCTGCCGCAGTAAGCGTTAATTCAACAGTTGCAAGTTCCCGCATTTCTCCGACAAGCATTACATCAGGATCTTGCCTTAAAGTTGCGGCTAATGCCTCCGGGAAAGAAAAAAAATCATTTCCAAATTCACGTTGAACAAAATCACACTTCTTATCACGATACAAAAATTCGATCGGATCTTCAAGTGTTATTATTCTTCGGGAATCGTTTTTATTCAACCAATCAAGCATTGCGGCAATTGTTGTTGATTTTCCTGAGCCGGTGGCACCTGAAACCAGGATCAAACCGGAATCATAATTCAGGATCTCCAGCATCTTGGCAGTAAGTTGCACTTCATCGTAAGTTGGAACAGAAACTGGAATTTGCCTGAAAACAAAGCTCACACCACTACTTTGAAGGAAACAGTTCACCCTAAATCGACTTATTCCCGGCAATGAGATTGAAAAATCAGCTTCCTTTTTAGCCTGAAAATTCTTGAAAACTGTGGGTGGCATTATTGATTGGGTAATTTCCGAAATTTTTTCCTCAGAAAGACTTGGAATTGAAGATACCACCAGATTAGCTCCAACCCGCATAACAGGTGGCGAACCCGGTCTTAAGTGCACATCTGAAGCTGACATCTCTTTTGCCAGCCTTAGAATATCAAATAATCTTTCGTCCAATTAATTTTCTCCAAAAATTTTCAGTTGCTTAGAACACCTAATTTCAAATAAGGAGCCTAGTTAATCAATGAATTAACCAATCCCTCGGTCGCTTCGACTCCGCTCAGCGACCAACTTCAACTCCGTTCAGCAACCAGCTTCGACTTCGCTCAGCGACCAGCTTCAACTCCACTCAGCAACCAGCTTCGACTTCGCCCAGCGACCAACTTCAACTCCACTCAGCAACCAGCTTCGACTTCGCCCAGCGACCAACTTCAACTCCACTCAGCAACCAGCTTCGACTTCGCCCAGCGACCAACTTCTACCTCATTCAGCCACCTTCCTCACCCACAACTTTTTGGCACCTTTAAATAAGATTTGCCGAACTAAGCTGGTCTAGATAACCCGGGGAAAGCTCTAAACAAGTCGGAGTTTGAGTTATTTTTGAAAAAGGAATATTTCGTTCTCCGGCATCAACGTAATTTTTTCATCTCTGGCCCCCAGATTTTTTGCTGAGGAAACTTTAACCATCAAATTAATGAGCCTGCGGCCATTTGGATCTCCTCCAAGAGATACTTTTACTGATTGGACATCGTCAATCAAATCCTTCAGTTCGCTTTTCTCAAGTCCGCTTGGGGGGATTGAATCACGATGGAGAGCTTTTGCATACTCTGGTGGAGAAGTCAGCAAATCAGCCTCTTTAAAAGCTTCATGTCGTAATTTACCATCGGAAGACAAAACCAAAAAATGGTAAATTAGAATTAGTGGCTCTTCTTTCTCGCCACCCCTTCTTTCATGGGAAGATTCAGTGAAACGAAATATCGTTTCCCCATTTATTGCTTTTACATTTGATTTTTCAGATTGGGGAGACGGTTTAATTTCTTTGCCATCCCAGAGCCAAAATCCAAACTCTTTATTTTTGTTTTCCAGTATTTTAGATGGAAAAACAAACGTGCAAGGATAAGAAGCCTTCTTGATCAATGTATTCAGATATATTTCGGTATTACGAAAACTCCCGGTTTTTGCCTGAATCCAGTTAGCTTTCTCTCCGGTTAATTTGCCACTTCTGAACAGAGCTAACGCAGACACAAGGAATAATGCAAAAACAACTGCTGCAATAGCTGTCTCAACAAGCGTAACCCCTGATTTTTTCACTTTATCCACCTGATACTCGGAGAGTATGCCGCACTGAATGCCTAAACACCGCATCATGGGAAGACTTTACCTCTGCTCCCACTTCAATTTCAGCAATAAATTGGTCCTGAACAACTGATTTCGCATTTTCAGTAGTGTTCTGAGCGATGATCTTTAAATCCTGAATCTTGTAAGAAGCCTGAAAAGGGTCGCGCATCAAGCTGCGAATTTCGCTCGGTAAGTCCTGGAGAGTCAAAACTCGCTTTTTTTCAGAAACGCCAAATTCCCATTCAGAATTTAAATCATTTTTAAAACAATCAAGCCATGTCGACGGCTTTGTCACACAATTTTGCAATTTGGCATCAAGGTTGGCTGTGAAGAAATCATGGCCGTCAGCTTCTCCTCGATGGTATAGATAAATTGGCCCAGGATTTGTTGCATCGATTTTTTTTGAAAAGTCAAAAAGTGGATTCCTTCCCTGCATGAGACAAATATCATCATAAAGCTCTCTCTGCATCAGCTTTACTTTTAATACAGTTTGCTGAATACCGGCTTTTGAGGTTAAATACGCTTGCAATCGATAGTTTTCCGAAACACTGATATCGTTTTGGATACGAGTGTTAAAAACAAGAAATCCGCCGTAAACCAACAAAATCGTTGATATCAGCATGGCCATTTGAAGAGCAAAACCTCTCCTGGCCATAATCTTTCGGTTCAAAACCAGGTCACCGTCAGATATCAGCTTTAATCGAAAGAAAATCAATGGATTGATCCCTTCCTTTCATTTTCCAGGAAATTTTCAAAAATACTTTTTTAAGTACACAATAGGGAAAAGCATTTAAAGAGCCTTTTTCCACTCCAAGTTCACTAACCATCTTAACAGTGGTTGCTACCTGGTAATCATATGGTCTTAAAACTCCTTCTCTGACATATTCGTCAGTGGAAAACCAATTTGTAAGACCTTTTTGATCATGGGAATTTTCAAAGGGAGGTCTGGGAATGCAGGATAAGCAAAAACCTGCTCCATCAGTGCTTGAAGCTGATTGTACCGGGAAAACATACAGTCTTATCTTATACTCCAAACCCCGTTCACTTTTCAATGTTCCACGCGCATAATTATCTTTGCCGATATTCCCGAATAATTTCAGGAAATTGATTGGTGTAAATTTGGGAGTTGCCACAATTTCAGCCGTATTTTCCTTTGGATTTGTCCCATCGAGGTCGGGAACTGATTTTGCTGCGGGAACAATTGCCACGAAAGGAACTTCATCCAAAAGGTAATCCATTATTGTTCTGGCGTTTTTTTGAGCGAATTGAAATCCGGCAGACACTTCTGTATCGCCCATCGCAGACCCGATTAATCCTGCGACCGGGATTACCGCAATTGCCAGAAAGAATAGCCCAAGGATTATCTCTACTAGTGAAAACGCGACTTTTCGTTTTACGAATTCCGTTGTTAGAGATCTTGATCGTATGGCAAATCGGCTCTTCCGCATTTTTTAAGCAACCAAGCTACTTGCTCATCGCTAAACGAACATCAAAACCAGGTCTGGTTAAAGATTTGATCAATTCCTGCTCAGTGGCAAACCGGGTTTTCCTTGTTTTCATATCGCTGTCAACAAAGAAAATAAAATCAAGTTCTCTATCTTCGCGATTTCTTTCATTTGCCCATTTTTGGAGAATGTTTAATGAAGGAAGCGCCCATCTTCCGGCTTTTCTGATCAAATTAAGAGAAAGTTTATCACGGAAAGAGCGGTATACCAACTCACTGCAAACAAGCTTATCGTCTGTTTGGAAATCAAACATGAAATCATACGGCCTTCCAACATAGGCAAAAGCTTTAATTATTGCATCTTTGATTTGTTCATCAGACAAGCGAGGTCTCAAAGCTGCAATATAATCCGCATCACAAGCGTCTTCCAGGGAGCTCATTATTACTCCCTCGCTAACTGCCTCAAGAGCTCTTCTTTCATGGCCGTGGCGGTCGGGTTGAGAAAAATCCTTGATATGCATTGCAACCCATGGATTTTCAGTTAACCCCATTTTTTCGAGGTCTTGTGCAGTTCCAACATAGATGATTGAATGAGTCCAGAAGCCTGGCAGGAAGATGTTACTCATAAACCAATTTTCCCGTTCAAACAGGATATCACCGGGTTTCAGATGGCTCTTCATTTCCTGAATTCTGTCGTAAGTAATGGTGTGTTCTTTGGGAAGGTATTTTGTGTCACCGATCCAGGTGGAGACTGCAACGTTAAGAGGGTAAAAAACTCCAAAGAGTTTTTCTTCTGCTGTATCTTTCCATTTTTCAAGTTTTGCAGTCAAAAGATATGGAGCCTTTTTATTGATAAATTCAAAATCCAGGTCAATCTGAGAATTTAATTTTTTATCAAAATCACAGTTTAGATCAAGAGCTTTATCTAACTGAGCATGTGCAGAATAAATTCTGTCCTTCATTTTCCCGTCAGCCATTATTTTTTCGATAGTAGTTGCCTCATTTTCCGGAACGTTAAAATCCGGCATGGCTTCATTGAATTTCTTGTGAAAAACCGAATTTTTTGTTGGCGCGGAATAAAAGTATGCGGCCATTTTGTACCACTCAATCAAATTTCCAAAGGAAATTTTCAAAGCTCGGTTTCTTATTTCCTTGGGAAGAGAAGTATCTTTCATTATTTGCTGACATTTATTAGCGGTAAGAAAATAGGCTTTTCTTAAATTCCGGAAGGAAAAATACCAACCCATTACGGATTCTTCATCCTGAAGAGATAAGGGTTTTCCTTCTGGACATCTGAGAAGGGTTTTATCCATCTCGCTCATAAGAGAATCGCCAGTAGAGGTTAAAATGAAAAAATTTTTCTCTTCCATATTAAGGAGCTTTTCTGTTTCAGAAGCAGGATCAGAAAAACTCATCGGCAGGTGCAATGCTAGAAAAAGAAAAACAAATAGAATAATTCTAAGAGCTGAGCCCATCATTTTCTCATCATTTCTCATAGTTATTATCACTCCAAGCAAATAATATTATGTTAAATTCTAACAATTTTTTTGCAAACCGGCAATTGAAAATATTTTTCGCAGGGTAAATTTGCTGCTCTCATTACCAGGAGGGAAAATCTGCCTCACTGCGTTGAGCTTGTGTCCGAAATATTATGTGTTTAAAACCTTAGATATAATCCAAAATATCTATAAATATTTGAGGTTCTTGCAAAATTAGCAAATTAAAATTTCCGAAAAATATCACAATGATCGTCAAACCTGAATTTCTTTTTGTCCGAGATGCAATTTTTACACAACATTGCAAGAAGCTCTTTATTTTTGCTTTTTTTCGCTCAGCATAAATTTGTTTCGTCCAGACCTTTTCGCTTCATAAAGCGCTTCATCGGCGCACTTTATCATTTCAAGCGCACTGTCGGCGATATTTAAAGGAATTGCTGAAACTCCAAGACTGATAGTAACGGTCAACTCTCCTTGTGAACAAGAAAAAACGCTGTCCTCAACCTTTTGTCGTAACCTTTCTGCAAAAAGACAGGCTCCATCTTCATCGGTTTCAGGAAGAATAATCGCGAACTCTTCTCCGCCATACCTTGCAGCAATATCAGTGTCTCTAATTGATGTGCTCACTGCTCGAGCGACTTCTCTAAGCACCAAATCGCCAGTTTGATGGCCATATGTATCATTGAATTTCTTAAAGTGATCAATGTCTGTCATAATGAATGAAAGAGGTTTGCCATAACGGCGCGCCCTTCTGAACTCTTCCTCAATCTTTGCTTGAAAATGTCGATGAACAATCAATCCTGTCAGGCCATCAATTGTGGCGAGATTGAACAATCTAGCCTTCTCGATAACAACTGCGGCTTGATTTGCCATAGTCAAAGTCAATTGGAGATCTTCCTCATCGAAATCTCCCTCAAATTTATTCGCGATATTCATTACACCAATAGGAGATTCTCTCACCTGTAAAGGAACACAAATAAGCGATTTGACTCTGACTTCAGTTTTTTCCGAAGGAAGAAATCCTTTTTCCTTTTTTATATCCTTAATCATTTTGGGTTTTCCACTCAAAAACACTTCACCGGCAATTCCTTCACCAATTCGGAAACTGGCTTTCAAATCAGGGTTGAAGGCCGCGGGGGAGTCTATCCCCACTATTACTGCCTCTTCGACTAGATTTTCATATCTTTCATCCAGAAGTAATATCGAACCACGTTCAGCACCAAGCGCCATTACAGCTCGCGATAAAATTTTATCCAACGTTTTCTTCAAATCTCCCATGAAATTAACCGCTTGACTAACTTCGTTAACAATCGAGAGTTCCCTGACTTTTTTGGCAAGTTGCCGGTTTCTGTCAACAAGTTCAACAAACTGTTGCATCAATCGGATTGAAGCCCATTGGATAGGAAACATAAAAATTATCGGAACAATATCAGCCACGATTCCCCAATAAAAAAGGGTTATTGCAATCCCGGGAATTATCAGAAATGTAATTAAACCGGTAAGAATATTTGCAAATGCTCCTGTCCAGGAGAAGAGGAACCAGCTCAACAAAATTGCTGACAGAAGAATGATCAGTTTTGAAGCCCAGACGGGAAAACGCATCAAGAAGCTCTTCCCGAGGAAATTTTCCATTATATTAGCGTGAATTTCCATACCAGCAACCTGACCAAATGGAGAAATACGAAAATCTTCCCAGGATCCGCTGAATTTAGGCCCTACGATTACAGCTTTTCCCTGAAAATCGTTCAAACTGAATCCATGCGAAAAGCTTGCATTTAAGACTTCCTCATAAGAGACGCTTTTGAAAATTCCTGTGGGGCCATAATAGTTTAAAATCAAAGATGAAAGGAAGTCGCCATCGAATGATTCTTTTCTGGTAAAAAGAGGAAGTTTTCTAAAATCTATCTTATCCCCAATAAAATTGGAGGAAATCTGAAGTCCGAGGGGTAAGATTTCCGTGCCATTAATTGTTTTGGAAGGATAGAAATACCGGAAAACACCGTCCCGGTTGTTATCACCTGGTTCAATACTTATCAAACCGACACCAGTAGCCACATTTTTTAATTCCGGCAAAATTTGCAAATCCGTCACCATTTCACATGACTCCGGATCTAAAACGATTTTACCTGGTGCAACTGAAAGAATTACATTTCCCGCCGAAGCTATTGAGGATGCAAAAAGTGTATCATTAGGAGTTTTTTCGCTGAAAATCATGTCAAATCCAATGATTTTCGCTCCGGCTTTTTTAAGAATCTCTACTAATTTGGAGTGATAAGATCGCGGCCATGGCCAAGCCCCGATATTGTTCAGGCAAGTATTGCTGATTTCGACTAAAACCAGCTGGTTTGAAACCGGAAGTGGGCCACGGAATCGAAATCTCAGGTCGAGAGTAACATTTTCCAGCCAGGAAAAAAATCCAAAATGGAACAAAAAAGCAATTAAAAAGCCCAGAACAATGGCTTCATAAAATTCCCAACTTTTGAAAAAAGGATGTTCCTTTTGTCTGGCGTCAAACCTGAAAAACGAGCGAATCCCCCGCTTGGGGAGCGATCGCGGGGGACTTATTTTCGTCTCAGTCACTGAGGATTAGTTGAAGCCAGTTGCCCTCTAAGTTGCCGAATTCGTTGGAAAGTCTTGTGGAATTCCCGGTCGGATTTGGGAAATAACTTTAAGGCTTCTTTGTAAGTTTTTATGGCTTTTTTTATTTCAGCCTTTTCACTAAGTTTTTCAGCTCTTTTGAAGTAGAGAGTAGCGAGTTTTCTTCTGCTTAACAGAAAACGATCTTCATAAATATTGGAATCTCGGTATACAGGAGCAAGTGGATCAACAGCAGTAAATGAAGAATACAGCGCTAAAGCTTCATCGTAATCATTTAATGCTTCTGTCCACTCCTCGGTTACTTCGATATCATCAGTATCTTCAAATTCGCCGGGAGGAAGTTTTGTCTTCAATTCATCACGAATTCTTCCAATGAAGGCCTGATATATTTTATCATTATCATCCAAAAGCAACAGTGCTCTTTGGAGAATTTTATATGCCAACTTGAATTTTCCAGCATCCTTAGCTCGATGAATTTTTGAAAGATAGGGTTTTACCAATTGTCGTTTGCATTCCAAGATATTTTCAATTATATATTTCTTGTACCGATGCTCTTCCGGTAGACCTGCACAAGCTTTTAAAGCATCGCTGAATTCAAGTACAGCTTCCGCATAGTTACCATCTTCATGAAACTCTTCGCCTTTTTTAACCAGCGGATCCAATTTGGAAAACATTTCCTGATCACGACTTTTTAATCTTACTTTGTCAAGCAACACCTTGGTCTTTTCCAGAAATTCAACATCTTTTTCTGAGGCAAGATTTATAGCTTCCTCGAGATCATCAATCGCCCTTGGATAATCTTTGGCAACGAACGCCGCTTCACCTAGATCAAAATGGATTTTTGCCAACTTTTCATCCGTCTGAGCAATTTTACCCTGGATCTCCTCAAGTTGCTTTTTGTCTTCGGGAGTAATTTCCATTTCTTCACTTTCACATCGCTGGTATTCTTCAATTGCCCTGAGATAACTTAATTTGGCTCCTCCCCAGTCTTTGTTGTCATAACATGAATCCCCATCCTTTACGTAGGATTCAATCATCTGCTGATTGTCTGAATTCATTCTTCTTCTCCTTTTGCGTATTTTGAACGCTTACCGTTCTTAGCGGTTTTTTCCAGTCTTTTTGCGGCAAAACCCGGATCAAAAAAAGCTAACCCATCCTCTTGTGGAGCTTTTATTCTATCATATTCCGCCGCAGCTTTTTCATAATCCTTGGATTGATAGTGAATGTAACCCAACATTGATCTAGCCTGAGCATTCTCAGGTTGTTGCTCAAGCAGAGATTTCAAATCTCCTTCTGCTCCTTTAAAATCACGCTTCTGGATTTTTACTAATCCCGATTCCAATAATATTTCCGGATCATTGGGGAAAGTTTTTGAAATATTCTCTAATTCCATGAGAGCAAGAGAATATTTTCCTTCACGAACCAGTCTGCGTGCATTTGAAAGTCTTTTTTCCTTCAGAGCCCGGTCTTTTTCAGACTTTTTTTCTGAATTTCCCACCACCTCGGCTTTATTTGGATTAACCTTTTTCTGCGTCTCACTAATTCTGTTTGTTTCGTTTTTTTCAGGTTTGCTGATATTTTTCCCTTGAGATTTTTCAGCATATTCAACTAATTCTTCAACATTCTTTGTCCACCGGGAGCCTGGAAAAGAAGAAATAAATGCTTTTCCCCAGCTTATGGCTCCAGGAAATGCTTTTAAAATTGCTCTCAGTCGGACGGCCTCAAAATACGCCCTTTCTACCTTAGGTGAAGCTGGAAAAGAACTAAGGAATTTGTCATAAAGTCGGCATGCCTCCAGGGATTCTCCAAACATTCCTGTTTGGTCAGCAAGTTCAAAAAGAATATTTTCAGCATCGGAAACATTCTTTTCATCCTTCAATTTATTCTGGAGTAGACAAATTTTCCCTGCCAGAGATTCTTTTTCAACATTTTCGGACCCTGGATATTTCAAAAGGGCGAGGACCTTGTTGTCAATACTATCTTCTATTCCAGCCGGTCGCTCTGATTTTTTCGAAGATTTTTTTTCTGATGCTTTCCCTGATTCTTTTTCAACTTCTTTTCCAGATTCTTTTCCAGATTTTAGAATTGGCTCTTTTAGAGTCTCTTTTTTTAGTTCTTTATTTGGCTCTCTTTCCCATGCCGAATCGGGTTCGTTTCCCCGCTTCTTCTCCAAATTTTCCGGTTTTTCGGTGATATCGGATTTTGCCAAGATTTCCAGATTTGTGCTCGTACTCAAAAACTGCTTGGCAAGCTGGGAAAATTCGGATTCGGGGAATTTTTCCATTAAATCACGGGCACATTTTTTTGCTTTAGGAACATTATTCAATTTCATAAAAACCTGGGACAGTCTAAATCTTGCTTCTGCTTCTGACTCAGGATTTACGTTGGAGTCTATGATCTCCTCAAAAACTTCTTTGGCTTCCATTGCCTGTCCTGTATCGCATAAAAAATCACCTAACAACAAGCGTGCTAAAACTTTCTGCTCATTTTTTTTTGCCTCAACAACAGCTTGTTTAAGTAGACTGATGGATTTTTCACGATTTCCGGCTGCTTTTTCCCTCAAAGCTTCTTCCATTAAGGTTACAGAGCTTCCAAAAGAGATCGAACAGGCGCTCATCGCAAGAAAAGTAAGAAAAACTATCAAATTTTTTGACATCTCTCAGCTCTCTTCATCCTCTTCTATCCCGGCGATTATCATGCCAACAAGCTGAAGAAGGATATAGATTGTAATTGCGGCAATCATACAGGTATTAAATGCATATAGCCAAACCGAAGACATTATTTCAGAATATGGTTTCAGATAAAGAATTCCCCAACCAGGCAAAGAAGAATCGTCATAATTCGTGAGGTTTCTATAAGCTGCAAGAAAGCTTCCGCCACCAAGGTTGACTTCTTCTATTCCGTCTTTTCCTGAAACTACATTCTCAAAAGCCTTGCCGGAATGTGAAAGATTCAGTTGAAGAACAATTTTTGCTAACTTGGGATGTCCAATAACAACCCCCTCTTCGTCAACAATTAATAACTGGGCAGCGGAAGAAATCTGTGATCTGGCAGAAAGTTCATGCAAAAAAGCCAGATCGACAATAGCAGAAAGGAGCGCAAAAGGTTTTCTGGAAAGATCATAAAGCGGAACCGCAGCTTGCCAAACTGGGCGTCCCAAGCCTTCATTGAACCAAACAGGCCCGGAAAAGAAAGGTCTGGAGGCAGATGCAGCCTTGCGAACCCAGCCATTCAGAAAGAAAGGGGTTCTGGATATTTGCGAAACCGAGACAATTTCGTTCCCTTCAAGTGTTTGAATCCCAATGTGCTTGATTAAATTGCGATCTGAAAGGCTGACTCTCAAAAGACCTTCGGCCATTCGTAGATTACTTGGTTCCGGAAAACCCAACTTAAAAATAGTGTCAAGTAAACAAAAAGGTGCTTCAAGTGAGGAAAAAAACAAGGAAGAAATTTGTTGAGTCGCTTGACAAAGCTTATTTAAAGGAGGGGTGGCTCTGGAAAAATTAATTAACATCGGATTCTCTGAGGGATCTGGAATCGCGGCACCCAACGAAAACAAAGCCCTCCTTACAAACGCTTCAGAATATTCCAGATAATAAAGGTATTCGTCAGCTTTTTCGTCAATAGTCCGCTCCCAAATTACGGATTCATCAAGGAGCGTTTCGAACAACTCACTACAGGAAGATGCAACTTTATTTAGGGCTGGTGTGAACTTGCCGCTAAACGAATATTCTCGCAAGGTCGGCATCTTGGATATCAAATGTAGACTATCTCTAACGGAATTGAGAGACCTGATAATTCCATCAGCCGCCAAGTCAACTAAAACACTCAACTCCTGGCCAGACGCCTGAAGTTTCTCATCCTTTTCTCGGGTGATGGATTCCCAGGATAGATAACAAATCAAAACAATTATTAGCCCAGTGAACAAATAAATTATTCTTGTAGGGTCGCCTTTTGGATTCAATCCTGTTTCTCTTTTCTTGCCATTTCGGGAATTTGACTTAACATAGTTGGAATCGCCTCAATTTTTCGGGAAAATACTCATTTTGAAGCAAACCGAACTTCCTTTCAAATTTTTCATTATTCTTTTTTTCAAATAAAAATCGGCCTGATTAAGAACCTTAATCAATTCAGCCGATAATAAATCAGGATATTATTCACTAGGAGGCCAAAAATGCTTTGTCCACAATGCAATGCTCCAATGGTACAAAAAAAACATACCGGAAGGAACTCTCCCTACCATACCCTTAATTGCACACACTGCAAATTTGTCATATTCTACCGTGGCAGGATTGCAGAAAACTAAATCTTTAACGATATAAGATACTCGATTTAGGCCATTCCTTTCAAGAGCGATTTCTTTAAATTTTAAAACTTCTCTTTGAGCTATTTGGAATATTAAAAAAAATTGCTCAAAAAAGCATGTAAAATTCGCCTAACCCCTTAAAGGGATTTTTTGGAAACTAGTTGTTTCCAATTTCGCGCAATAACTCGAAAATTGCTTCGATGCTATTTTGGCTGAAATCATCTATCAGAAGTTTTGCTACTGAAAGGTCTTGGTTCTCCGAGGTTGGGTTCCTGAAACCTACGCACGTCATTCCTGCTTTAACAGCTGCCTGAACACCGTTATTTGAGTCTTCAATCACAAGACAAAAATTCGGCTGAATGTTCAATTTTTGAGCAGCCAACAAAAAAATATCAGGAGCGGGTTTCCCGTTTTCAACTTCTTCACCACTGGTAATTTTTTCGAAAAAAGAATTCAATTCGGTTTTTTTCAGAATCTGATCGATGTTTTTCCGAAAAGAAGAAGAAGCCAAGCCAATTTTAATTTGCTCACTCCGAAGTTGCCTCAATGTTTCGGGAATCCCAGGGATGGGAGCAAGGAATGAAAGTTGTTGAATATACGAGAAAAAATTGTTTTTCTCGTTAGCAATAAGCCATTCCAGGGATTGCGGCAGCAAAAACATCTCCTTTAAACGACTCCACATCCGAGGAGCCGCCATCCCTATGAACTCAGAATAATCAAGATTTGAAAAATCAATTCCAGAACTTGTCAAGAATTTCCTGTTAACTTCGATATACGCTGGTTCGGTATCAGCCAAAACGCCATCCATATCAAAAATTACTGCTTTGTTCATTGTTTCCACTTGTTTGCTGAAAAATTATTTTTTATTGATTGCTTGTTTTACAATATCGAGATTATATCTTAAGCCCATTCCGCCCAATCTTCCATCCTTTAAAAATGGCCAATAACCCTGTATAAGATTGGTTAAATCCCAGGTTTGAGATGCAGTTTTGGTCAGAAAAATTAAAAATAATCCATCAGAGGCAATAGTTGGATTGTCTTCAAGTCCCGAAAAAGTGATAAAAGTTCGTTCATCACCCTTTTTTTCTTCACCTTTCAATATTTCTTCCAAAACTATCGTATTTTCGAGTTTTTGGAAACCTTCAGGACTTTTATCTGTCGGTTTAATTTCCTTCAATTTCGCAATAGCAATCAAATCAGCCATTTTGACCAGTTCATCAACCGATAAGGTTTGAATCATCGCAAATCCTCCTGTTAAGCAAAGAACCACCATTAAAATTGATAAACAAACTTTTTTCAACATAAAAACCTCCTTTTTCTAATAAAACGAAACCAGAGTATTTTGGATTTAAATTAGTCAGAAGATTATACCACTTTCAGTCTCTTGATAATAATTCGCAGTAAATTCTGGAAGCTGCAAAGGATAAATTCGTTTTGACATTGGCAATTATCCAGTAATACCAATTTCAATTTGTTCGTTCATCCGACCTATTTCAGGCTTCAGGTCTGCGTAAATTGGAGTTGGGGCAAAAAGAATTTTGGTGTGTGAAACAGTATCCAAAAGCTAATTTCTAAAAATGCTTGAAAGCAACAAACTAAAAAAAAAAGAAAAATCAGGCATAAAATTAATGCCTGATTTTTCTTAGTTCTTACATTTTAATTCTTCATCAATGCGAAGAATTAAATAATTGAAGTTGCTTTATGAACTGAACCCATTGGCAACTGCAAGTTGTTGAGCAGTAGTAAGTTTGGATTGGCTGGCGTTAAGGGCATTTCTGCTAGCATTTACATTCGGATCATTTTCGACATAAGCATCTTTTCTGCTCAAATCGTAATTCCTGTAATTATTTACAGATATCTGAAGAGCTTGATATTCGCCAACGGTTCTTTCGCTAATGTATCCATCCTGATTGCTGGCCAGGTAGCGGTAGCGGTTTTCCAACGCGTTAACTTTTGCTTGGGCATCAGAGAGTTGGGAAGCATAGGGGTCTGTTGTGCTTCCGGAATTGCTGTAAGGATCGGTTCCGTCGTTGGAGGTCCTGGCATACGGGTCGGTGCTGTTGGTTTTTGGTTTGGCTGTGCTGGCATACGGGTCAGAGCTAGTAGAGGGTTTTGGCTTGGCTGTGCTAGCATACGGGTCAGAGCTACTGGTTGTTGGGTTGGATGTGCTAGCATACGGATCAGAGCTGGTAGTGGGTTTTGGTTTGGCTGTGCTAGCATATGGATCAGATGACGAGCCACCGGTTGTGGATTTGCCACCATAAGGATCAGTAGTCGAGCCGCCTGTCGAGGGCTTGTTAGCATAAGGGTCAGTCGTCGAGCCACTGGTTGGGGCTGGTTTGTTAGCCTGAAGTTGAGCAAGGGCTCTTCGGGCTTCCTGAAGTTGATAACTTGTTGAAGTCATTTCTTCGTTGTACTGAGCGCGTGCTCTTTGAACCGAATAATCGTAGTTTTGCTGAGCTCTGACATAATTCTGGCGGTAGGTTTCGCGTTCGGCCAAAAATCTCTGTTCAGATTGCTGTCTAGCAACTTGAAGATCCTGGGAATTTTTGTTAACAGTTGCTTGATAAGCACCAATCAATTGTCTTGAACCTTCAGCGGCATTTCCAGCTGCTCTCAGACCACAAGCTTTGTTGTAATCTTGGGCCGCTGTTCCGGTGGTGGAGGGTTTGGACGCATTCAAAAACGCTTTTTGCAGGTAGACATCGGCAACTTGAGGAATTATGTTCGCGTATTTTTGAGGATCAGAAAGGATCTTCCACTCTTCCAATTTTTGAAGAGCTGAAAGTTCTTCCGGAGTGTTATGGAAGTTCTTTAACACTGAAACAAGGCTGTTTGCTGCGTCCTGGTCATTTCCCTGGGCGTGCTGACAATCTGCGATGCTTAATATTGAAGCTTCAGTTGGAGGGTTAATCGCCTTAAACATGGTTATTGCCTGATCATACGATTTAAGACCCTTCAAGCAGTTGCCCGCGTTCAAGCGAGTGGCATCGTCGGTGATTCCGTGGAGTTTGTAATAAGCAAGAGCTTGATTAAAATCACCCTTGTTTTGATAAGCTGTTCCAAGGTTAGCGAGCTTGCTGTCCACTTGTCTTCTTGCATCAGCAATGGCGCTCTTTTTGCCGGGGATCAGGTTATTGAGGATTTCATTAATTCTTTTGTCATCGGCACTCTTGCCGGATAAATCAAAAGTTCCACGGGCAGCTCTGCTGATATACAGTTTGTCAAGTTCGAGTTCCCAATCGACAACTGATTTTTCATCTTCGACACAGCGCTTCTCAAGTGCAATCGCGTCTGCCAATTCTGGAGAAGTAGGAACAAAAGCAGGAGATACATCAGCAAGTTTTTTTCCATTGTAATAAGAAACCAGCTTGTCTCCTACATAATCTTTGATCTCAAATTCATAAGTAGCTTCTGTCCATTTCTTGCGATTGAAAATATTTCCAGTTTGTTTTTCGCCTTTTTGCTGACTGGTTATTCGACCACCATGACTGGAAATAATACTTTCAAGAAGAGCTACTCGCTTATATTCGCCTCCGGTTTCATCTTTCAGATCAATATGCACTTTAATAATAGCATTCTTGATCAAACGGTTCGCTCCGTATTCGCCGGCATAAGCATTTCCAGCGTTTACTTGAGATAGAATCTGGTCAATCTGGCCAGCCGGGACTGAATTGGCATTTCCGGAATCAGAACCTGAGTTTGCAGTTTGGGTAATGCTAATGGTGTTATCACCAAATGGCGTGTCTGCAATTAGTATTCCAGTGCATGCAGCTCCGAGTATTGCCGCCACGGCAATTAAATTAGGTAATCGACGCATAAACTCCTCCTTGAATAATTTGGTTTAATTTACTTCTTATCTATCAGAATTGAGCATTCCTTTTTCTTGAAGCATCTGCATATTCTGTTTTACGATTCCAAGGTTTTTGTCTTCAGGAGCTAAGGATTGAACAGCTTGATCAACACCCTTCATTTGTTTGACAGCGCTCAAAAAAGTGTTAACTCTTTTAATTTTTGCGGTATCAGGTTGGAAACCATTGAATGGATCGTGGGAAGGATCAGCTTTAACTGATGGCTTTACAGTAACGGCTTTTTCTTGAGCCATTGCTGGGGCACCGTTGGAATCTGCATAGTTCACTGAATCCATGGAGCAGTTAACGCCAAGGAAGCCCATTCTTTCACGGGATTTTCCAGCAAATTCGGTATAGGGAAAACGGGAAATGCAGCTTCTATAGCAGTTAATAGCAGCTTGAATATCATTTACCACTTCATAAGTGCGACCAAGGACAAAAATTGCATCCGGAACCAAGGTGGCATTTCCATCGTCAAAAGTCTTAAGGAACCATCTGTAATCATCAATGGCAGCCCAGGTATTGTTCATTTTGACATTGCAGAATCCAAGGAAATATCCAGCTTCTCTGCGAATGCCATTGTCGGTGAACAATGACGAGGCAATGTTCCAATAAAGATTTCTGGCGTTAAGGAAATCGCCACGATCTCTCATCTGGTGAGCCATCTGAAGATCGTTGTAGTTGTATGCCCATGCAGTTCCACCGGCAATCAACACGACGAGGAGAAGAACACCCAAAATTGATCTTACCTTCATTAGTTAAGACCTCCTGAGAAATTTATTTTGTTCTTTAAAACACCTTGATAAATTAATATACCTTATTTTTGCTGGAAAGTTTAAAAAAACTTTTTATTTTCAAAAAAAATCAATCAGGCGCTCCCCGAAAGAAGCGCCTGATTTTCAGTAAATCAGTTTTGCATAGTACTGCAAAAATTACTAGGAACTAAAGCCATTCGCCGTAGCTAATTGCTTTGAGGTCGCCAGACATTTTTGATTATTTGCAATGACATTTTTAATTTGAAGAACAGTGGGATCATTTTCGACGTAAGCAGTTTGCCTACTGAGATCGTAATTCCTGTAGTTTGCCTGAGCGGTAGTGTAAATAAGAAGTTCAGGAGCAACCCGAGTGGCAACATAAGCAGCCTGATGGTACGCTAAATAATTGTAATCATTCTGGAATTGATAAACAGCGGCTTGTGCGTCAGAAACGGAATTGTAGGAATCATAAGGATCGGTTCCGTAATTTGAACTTTGGGAATATGGATCTGTACTACTGCTGTGGGAAGGGGCATAAGGGTCTGTACTACCATGGCTGGAGGAGGTGCCGCTGTAAGGATCGGTGCTACCATGGCTGGAAGATGAACCGCTATAAGGATCTGTTCCACCCGAGGTTGGACGGCTGTAAGGATCAGTTCCGCCACTGGTTGTGGGAGGCAGACTTTGAAGATAAGTGAGTCTTTCCTGGGCTCTTCTGAGCCTGTAAGCTGCAGCGTTCAAATCATTTGTATAAGCCACTGCTGCGCTCGTCAAAGCCAAATTGTAATTCGTTTCAGCCCTGACCAGGTTTTGGCGCTGCATTTCCCTTTCCTGGAGGAATCTGTTGCTGGCTTGCTGCCTAGCCGACGAGAGATCCTGGTTGCCCTTGTCAACTGCAGCTTGATACCCCGCGATCAACTGCTGGGAACCCGCAGCGGCATTCCCTGCTGCTTTGAGGCCGCATCCTTTTTTGTAATCTTGGGCTGCTGTGCCAACGGAAGACGGAGAATTTGCGTTCAAAAAACTCTTTGATAGATACACATCACCTAACTGAGGAGCAACATTGGGAAATTCAGAACTTCTATCCACAATTTTCCAATCGTCAAATTTCTGAAGAGCTGATAATTCTTCCGGGGAATTATGAAAGTTCCCTAATACATCAAAAAGGCTCTTAACTGCATCTTGATCATTTCCCTTGGCATGTTGACAATCGGCAATATTCAATGACGCAGCTTCAGTAATAGGATTTATCGATTTGTACATTGAAATTGCAGAATCATAAGATTTAAGAGCTTTGTAACAATCTCCGGCATTTTGTCGAGAAGTGTTGTCATTTATTCCATGAAGTTTATAATACGCCAGAGCCTGATTGTAATCACCCTTCTTCTGATAACTGGAAGCCAGATCAGCGAGTTTCTTGTCTACATCCTGGCGTTCACTGGCAATGGCACTCTTCTTGGCGGGAATCAGATTATTGATGATTTCATCAATTCTGGCCTTGTCAGCTTTTTTTCCGGAAAGATCGAAGGTTCCTCTTTTGCTCAAACTAATGTACAATTTATCCAGTTCGAGTTCCAGATCGATAACAGCTTTTTCATCTTCAATGCAATGTTTTTCAACTGCTACCGCATCGGCAAGCTCTGGTGCGTTAGGAATAGAAGCTGGCGAAACATCGCCTAATTTCTGACCAGCATAGTATGGTACAAGCTTATCTGCAACATAATCTTTGGCTTCAAAATCATAAGAAGCTTCCATCCACTTCTTGCGATTAAATATATTTCCGGTTTGTTTTTCGCCAACTTGCTGAGTTGTGATCTTACAGCCATGTTCGGAAAGAATTTGAGCTAGAAGGGAAGCACGTTTGTATTCGCCTCCTGTTTCATCTTTCAGGTTAATTCTTACTTTAACAATACCGTTTTTGATTAAATGATTCTCGCCATAAGCTCCAGCGTAGGCATTTCCAGCGGCTACCTGTGTAAGAATCTGGTCAACTGATCCTGCGGGAACTGAACTGGTATTTGTGTCAGTACCCGAATTAGCCGTCTGGGTGATGCTAATAATATTGTCAGAGAAGGGAGTATCCGCAATTAACGGAATTCCAGTGGAAGCAATCAAAGCAAACAAAGTTATAACTATTTTCCCGGGAAATCTTCGCATAATTTTCTCCTTAACAAAAAAATTGGGCTCCCTGTTAAGGGAGCCCAATGTGATTACTAATTACTTTTCCATTTGGACGTTATTGAATTTGCCTTTTTCTTGAAGCATCTGGAGATTCTGTTTTATAATGCCCATGCGGCCATCTTCAGGAGCGAGACCGCGGATTGCTTCGTCAACACCCTGCATTTTCTTTACTGCATTAAGGAAAGTGTTAACTCTTTTGATTTTGGCTTGGTCGGGTTGGAAACCATTGTAGGGATCCATCATTGGGTTAGCTTTGGTGGAAGCCTTAACAGTTACTGCGCCCGGTTTTTCCTGGGCCATGCCTACTGCTGGTTGGCCGTTGGAATCAGCATAGTTAACTGAATCCATGGAGGCATAGACGCCGAGGAAATTCATTCTTTCACGTGACTTTCCAGCAAATTCCGTGTAGGGGAAGCGAGAGAGACAGCTTCTATAGCAATTGATAGCTGCCTGTACATCGTTCACTACTTCATAAGTTCGGCCAAGTACGAAAATTGCATCTGGAATCAAAGTCGCATTTCCATCGTCAAAGGTTTTGATGAACCATCTGTAATCATCAATTGCAGCCCAGCTGTTGTTCATCTTGACATTGCAGAAACCCAGAAAGTATCCGGCTTCTCTGCGGATGCCATTGTCGGTGAAGAGGGAAGAAGCGATGTTCCAGTAGAGATTTCTGGCGTTCAAGAAGTCGCCACGATCTCTCATTGAATGAGCCATCTGTAAATCATTGTAGTTGTAGGCCCATGCAGTTCCGCCGGCAATCAGCGTAACAAGAAGAAGAACTCCCAACATTGATCTCAACTTCATTGGTTAAGACCTCCTATGAAAATTTAAATTTAAAATAAAATTCAACTCTCGGTAAATTATTATACTTGATTTGTTTAGGAAAGTTTCAATTAATTTTACGAATTTTTAAAAAAAGGGCAAGTCTTTTTGAAAAGATTTTTGAAAAGATTATTTTTACCTTTCGTGAAAGCTATTAAATCAGCATTCTTATGCCCATCAACACCATAAATACGCCAAAAACTTTTTTTAAAGATTCCTCACTAATGTACAAAGCTGCTCCCGCTCCAAAATATCCCCCGATAAAAAAACCCAATGCTCCAAAAATTGCTATTGGAATTGCTACATTGTCGTTCTGCCAATATCTATAGGCCGCCAATAAACCAATTGGAGGAAGCATCATTGCCAACGTAGTTCCATGTGCTTTTGTTTCGGAAAGGCCAAAAAGATAGACCAGAGTTGGAATTGCAAATACTCCTCCGCCTAAGCCCAATAGCCCGCTTAACCATCCTATTATTATTCCCCATAGGATATAAGAAATATACATCAAATATGACATATCCGCTCCAGAAAATTTCTAGACTTTGTTATAAACTATCCCATTTAAAAGTGGTTGCAAACACTCAATCGTCTTATTAAGGGATCCTCTATTTGCTTCGTAAACTTGTTTGCCAGAACTTCCGATTTCTTGACTTATTTTGGGATTATTCAATAATTCTTGTACAATTGCGTCAAACTCTTTGCCGGACTTAACAACCCTGCACCCATTAAACTCAATCAACTGATCAACAATATCCTGGAAATTTCTTGCGTAAGGCCCTACCAGAAGTGCCTTTCCGAATCGCATAACCTCCAGAGGATTATGTCCTCCAACTTTTTCATCCAATGTTCCCCCAAGAAAAGCAATAGAAGATAGCGAATAAATTGAAGCAAGTTCACCAATCGTATCCAGAAATAACAGATTTGTCTGATTTCCCACAATTTCACTTCTCATCATGCTGGAAACGCCTTCTTCTTCGAATCGGGCTTTCCAAATGTTGCAATTTTTTATGTTGCGCGGTGCGATAAGAACTTTTAGTCCTTCCTTTTTCGCTAAATTACAAATGCTCGGGAATAAGATTTCCAATTCCGTTGGGTGAAGAGAGCCAAAAATGACTAATTTTTTATCATTTACCCAACGCAAAATAGAATCTAATTTTTCAAAGTCTATTTCGGGAGTCATATCTGACTTGATATTCCCTAGAACCTTTATTTTTTCCAGGGGGGCTCCCATTCTTGTCAGTCTTTTTTTATCGATTTCGGTTTGTACCAACAAAATTGTAAAACATCCAAACATCATTTCTCCGATTCTTCTGGAGTTGGAAAAAAACCACTCATGTTTATTGCTGATCCGACCGTTCAACAAAACCACTGGAATTCTTCTTTGCCAACATTGGAATAAAAATTCGGGCCAGAAATCGGTTTCACAAATAAGCACCAAATCAGGATTCCATGAGGATAACGCCCGTTTGATGAATGGCCGGAAATCCAATGGAAAAAAAACGGATGATGAAAAAAAGGATTTTTTTCGAGCCAGTTTCAAACAATCGGGGTGTGTGGTAGTCAATCCAAACGAAAGTTTCGGGTACATTGCCGACAACCTTCCGGCAAAAAAATCAGCAACCAGGGTTTCACCCAATGAAACCCCATGCACCCAAATGAACGGCCCCGTCTTCCTTTTCGGATAATAGCCAAAATAATTTCTCAATCCCTCCTTTATCCTTTGTGAAAAAAAAGGCAAAAAGGAAAAGATTAAAGAAAAAGAATAAAAAAATACTCCAAATATTGATTGATAAATCAATCTGATAAAAAATTTCTGACAAACTGTGTGCCTATTGCTAGGTTTCTGCACTCTTTATTATCTTCTTTTAATCCGTTTAGACCATTGCCAAAGGCTAGTTTTAATGCAGATCACCAAGGTCTCCTTTGACTCCTGCAATCACTGACGATCAAGGTTTTGATAGTGACATTTATCTTTCATTTTTACAAATTTTTCCGACACCCAAAAACTCTTAATCCATTTAGGAATACTTACCCCCTTAAGGTTTGAAGGTTTTTCCCTCGATAACTTTAAAAAGTTCCTGCCTGACAAAAATGTCCAATAGCTCTCGGGATAATAACCCATGGTTTACTTCGCTGTACATAATATCCAATGCTTTTTGGGTAGGAAGCGCCTTTTTGTAGGGGCGGTCCTGGGCTGTTAGCGCGTCATAGATGTCGCAAATTGTCATGAGCTTTGATTCAAACGGAATACCCGCCTCTTCGAGGTGATTGGGATAACCTCGGCCATTAAGTTTCTCATGATGAGCATAGGCTATTTCCGGAATTCGATTCAACTTCTTAGTCCAGGGAATTTTGGAAAGGAAATTGAAGGTATGAGTAACATGTGATTCAATCTCGATTCTTTCAACTTCCGACAAAGAGCCTTTTCTGATCGAAAGTACATGTGTCTCTCTTTCCGTCAGATATTCAGTTGTCTGATTGTCCATATCGGTATATTTTAATTTTGCGACTTCAAGCAAACGATTGAAATTACCTTCTTCCAAAATGGTTGGTTCATTTGATTTAATGAGAAAAAGCAATATTTCGTCCAACTCTTTGAGTTTATCCTGAAATGTAATTTCAAGCATAGGATGCAAAATTTTGAATTTCTCGATTCCATCTCGCATAGCACAATCAAGGCAATAGTGGTAATGGTCCGCCTCGATGCTCTTGCGAATATATTTGAAACGGCTTTTCAAGAGATCCAGTTCGAAAGGAAATAACTTACGTGCTTTAATAAGTATCTCCTCGCGAACCCCTACTTTCCCGAAATCGTGAAGAAGAGAAGCATATCGTATTTGTACCAGATCATTACTTTCGAAATTAATTCGGGCAAAGGGGCCATCAGAAATTCGCGTAATTGTTTCTGCAAAAGCGGTTGTGAGAAGAGCGACCCGCTCGGAATGCCCACAAGTTGTCGGATCTCTCGATTCGATAGCGACTACTGATGCTTTTACAAATCCCTCAAAAAGGTTCTTTATTTCCTGGTACAATTTTGAATTTTCAAGTGCAATAGCTGCTTGTGATGCAAGTGAACTCAAGAGGTCCTGGTCTTTACGGTTGAATGGGATAATATTTGCTTCTTTTAGGGGTTCACCGCTACGATGGCTTTCGAAATCCCTTCGTTTATTCAGTAATTGAATTACTCCCATTATCTCGCCGGCCTGGTTCATCATTGGAACCGCAAGAACTGATTTCGTACGATAACCGGTTTTTTCATCGTAACTTCGATTAAAAGTGAAAGAGAAGCAGGGAGAAATAAAATAAGCATCCAACAAATTTATCGGCTCTTTGCTCAAGGCAACTTGTCCGGAAATGCTTTTCTCGTTTATGGGAATAACCACGTTTTCGTTAAGCTGCCAATTTAAAGAGCTGTTTTGCGAAAGTTTGAATCTCAGATTGGATGGAGATTCTATCAAATAAAGGCTTCCGGCATCCGCCCCGACTATTTCCCGGCTTTTGGTGAGAATCAACTCCAGTAGTCGATTGTGATCTTTCTCTGAAGAAAGGGCCATTCCGATCTGATATAAATCTTCGATTTGCTTGTTAGCTCTTAATAGCTCCTTTTGATACTCAACTTTTTGTTCCTGGACATGCTCAAGCGGCAACTTTTTTATTTCATTTGCCAATTCATCAAAATTAACCGGGTGTCCAATATAGACAAATAGCCGATTTTCAAAAAGAGACTTAACATATTCTTCTGTAAGTTTGTCACCAATTACTATTATTGGTCTTTTTTCCGGGGATGCAAAAAACAAATCCAGTAGTCCAAGATATTCATGAAACAAGGATTTTTCATGGATGAGGAATATCCCTGCAGATTCAGTGTCTCCCCAACCTCTTTTGGATTTATTGAAAGGAATAATGTTAAAATCGCTTTCAATAAGGCGCCGGTAAAAAGATTCCTGAGGTATTTGATCACAGATAAACAGATTCACTCGCAACCCGACCTCGCTTTTACTCAATTTTTCAATTCTCTAGCCGGACGGATAAAAATATTTGAAGATTGTATCACCACAGTGCACAAACCCACAATTTCGGGATAATTCTAAAATTTCTTTTTTCGATGATTTTTTTTCGGAGAAAGTATATCATAGAAGTAAATGTGTATTCCATTTTTTGATTTACTTTCAGAAATAATATGAATTTAAGAAAGAAAATACGAATCGACGAACTGCTGCTCGAACGCAATCTGGCGCCAGATATGAAATTAGCGCAGGCCATGATCCTCGCCGGGGAAGTCTATTGTTCGAATCGAACATTGGACAAACCAGGGGAAAAAATTTCCCCTGATACTCCTGTTTTTTTGAAAAAAAACCCCTGCCCTTTCGTTTCCTGGGGTGGAATGAAGCTGAATGCTGCTCTGGAACATTTCAGTTTTCCTTTAAAAGGAAAGAATTGTCTGGATATTGGAGCCTCCACAGGAGGTTTTACAGATGTCCTTTTGAAACACGGAGCTAACCAGGTTACAGCCCTTGACGTCGCCTACGGAATAATCTCTTTAAAAATCAGAAATGATCCTCGAGTGAAAGTAATTGAAAAAACGAATTTCAGAGAAATTCCCGATAATTTTTTTCCCGAAAAATTTGATTTAATAGTTGTGGATGTCTCTTTCATATCCTTGAAGCATATTTTTCCTAAAGCCTTTCTATACTTGAAAGAACAGGGAGAAATCCTGGCTTTGATAAAACCTCAATTTGAAGCCCCAAAAGCATTGGTGGAACCCGGAGGAATCGTAAAAGATCAAGAAGTTCAAAAAAACCTGATATTTGAACTTTCAGATTTTGGAAAAATAAATGGGATTTTCCTAAAAAACCTTTTTCCGCTGCCATTTTTTCACTCCCAGAAAAACCTGGAATTTTTTTCCAGATGGCAAAAAGACCCCCCTGAACTTTCCAGTCAAGAAATCATTGAAAAGATGGTTTAAATCAGAAATTACTGATGGACAAAAGTTGTGCATAAAAGAATCTATGAACCCAAAGGTGTAACAGCACTTTCCAAAGAAAATACTCATTATCTTGAAAAAGTAATGCGACTTAAGCCGGGAAACTCCTTTCTAATAATTGATGGCGAAGGAGAGGAAATAGAGGCCATTTTAGGGGAAAAAGGAAATTTTAAGATCACATCCAGGAGCAGGCCTGACCGCGAACTTCAAATCGAAACAAGGCTCTTTGCTGCTATCACCAAAGGAGATAGAATTGAAACGCTTATTGAAAAATCTGTCGAGATTGGGATTTTACGGATTACTCCCCTTTTAGCTGAACGTTGCGTTGCAGGCAGCCCGTCTCCCTCTAAACTTGACCGCTGGCGAAAAATAGCTGTTTCTGCTATGCTCCAATGTGGAGGATGCATTCTTCCCAATATTGATGACCCCATTAAAACCTCTGAAATTCCTGAATCCGGCGAAAATACTTTAGCTATTCTGCTTCATGAAGTTCCAAAATCCAATGAAGTTCTACCACCCGACAACCTTCAGCCATCAAACACAAAGTTCAACACATGCAGTGATCAAATCAGATTGAAAAGACATTTGTTCATAGCCTCAGGCCCCGAAGGCGGATTTTCTGAGAATGAAGCGGCAATTTTTCAGGAAAAAGGCTGGCAATCAGTTTGCCTTGGCAAAAGAATTTTCAGAGCGGATACGGCTCCACTTGTGGCTTTATCCGCGATTTTATTCGGTGAAGTTTTTGCCAATATGAAACTTCGCACTTTTTAACCAAAATATTTTTTGGAAATTCGCTTGAAAAGCACCTATGTAGCATTCCGAATTTTCCGGAAAAGGGGAGCAACAAATTGTGGGGATCAACAAAAGAACCAGACTAATAGATTTTCCAAAATAAGTTCCTTTCCAAAAAAAATTTAAAATGCGAAATGCTGTAGATAAGGGAGTTTCTAAAAATGTGCGAAAGTCCATGGACAATGAAATAGGAAAATAAGATGCAATCTTTTTATCTTGAATCCTTTGGATGTAAAGTCAGTTATTATGACGGGGAGAAACTTGCCGCAACAATATCGGAATTTGGATTAAAGCGAGTTCTTGCCACTGAAATTCCTGATTTAGTAATCATCAACGGTTGCGCTGTAACCGGAAGAGCTTCCCAGAAAGTTAGGCAATCGCTCAGATCGGCAAAGAGAACATGGCCAGACGCCAAAATTCTTCTAGCCGGATGTGAGGCACGAAGAGCGCAAATCCAAAGCACGGATCAAGCTTTTGGCACTGAATCACATCAGGAATACGAATTAATCGATACCAATTCCACCAAGGAGCAGATCAGGGAAATCCTTACCAAACTTGGATTTGATTGCAACAGGTCAGAAAATCAATTTCACGAAAACACTTTTCCTATTTTTGAAAGAACCCGTGCATTTTTAAAGATTCAGGATGGATGCTCACATTTTTGCACCTATTGCATTGTACCATTCCTCCGAGGAAAGGAATATTCCAAACCTCTCGCAGAATCTATCACCGAAGCCAGTAAAATTGCCCTTTCAGGGAAAAAGGAAATTGTCCTTACCGGCATCCATTTAGGAAAATACGAATTTGGGCTGACACACTTGTTAAGGGAATTTGATAATAATGAACCCCTGCAAGGTATCGAAAGAATCAGGTTAAGTTCCATCGAACCTCTCGAAATAAACGATGATTTGCTTTCCTGGATGGCAGAATCCCCAAAGGCATGTCATCATCTGCATATTCCTCTGCAATCGGGAAGCTCTGAAGTCTTGAAACGCATGAACCGCCCATATGATACTCGCACTTTCTCGACAATAGTTGAAAAAGCGCGGAAGCTGATTCCTGGAATCGCTATCACTACTGATTTAATAGTTGGATTTCCTGGCGAGAAAGATGCCGAGTTTGATGAAACCACTAATTTTTTAAGAGAAATTTCCTTTTCAAGAATCCATATTTTTAGATTTTCTCCTCGAAATGGCACTCCTGCAGCCAATTTTCCGGATCAAATACCTGCTTCTGTTAAGCAACAAAGGTCGAAAGCAGTTGAAGAAATCTGGAAAAATTCCGCCCTTAAATTTCACCAGTCTTTTATTGGAAAGAAAATCGAAGTCCTCTGGGAATTTCAGGCAAACCACCATTGGGAAGGCTTCAGTCGCGAATATATTCGGTGCGTAATGCCGGAAACCTTTTCCAAGGAAGATTATTCCAATTCCATCAACATAGTTGAAGCGGTTTCAGCAGATGAAAAACAACTTAAAACGATATCGTAGAGCCAATAACCCCACCAAAAAACAATTGCGATATTTTTTACTTTAGAATTTTTATTTTTCGCCACTACTCGGGTGAAGATTGTTAAAAAAAACATTTTCCGAATACACATTTCGAAAAGCGCTTCGGCCAGTCTCATTTTGCAGGATTGGCTGAGCGTTAGCACGTTATTTTATGGGAGTTTTACAAAATTAATTAGGGAAAAAACGCACCAAAAACAAAAGCCCGCGACTAAAGGAAAAACCTTTCGAAAGAAGTTGATGCGAGTTTTGCCTACTCCCTTGAGGAATTTGTTCAGATTCTTAATTTTTCTCTCAGACAATTTGAATCGGCATCGACAGAAATATTGTATCACTTTTTTAACACTAAATCATTTTACTAAATATGCTATGTATAACTTTCGCTTTTGGATATTCGTTTTCTGATGACCAGTTTCAAGCAAGACCAAATTTCATCCAACGCGCAAACCTTTATGTCAACTAGACCAAGCGGGAGAGCCATCTCTCTAATCGTATCATCAGTTATTTCAGTCGGGATTTTCGATGATTTTTTTGGCCATGAAACCCAAATCATTCCATCTTGTTTCAATTTTTTTAGACACAAACAAAGCGCTTGCGACAACCCTTCTCTTTTTGTTGAAAAAATGTGAATGAAATTGGTGTCGTCTGTTAATTGCAGGGAAAGCTCTGCACGCGAAATAGCTCAATTATGTGAATTCGATCCCGCATGCCAGTGGCTAACCGGGATGACTTCCATAAACCATCATTCTTTGTCCGATTTTCGAGTCGACCACAAGGAAGCGTTGGACGATCTTTTGATCCAGGTTTTGGCCTTGTTGAGTGCCGAAGAGTTAATAACAATGGAAAGAGTCATGCATGATGGGACCAAGATCAAGGCCAACGCCAGTGGAAAGAGTTTTCGCCGGGAGAAAACTTTTCTGGAGAATTTGAAACTTGCCCAGGAACAGGTTGCAGCGTTAAATGAGCTTCAAACAACAGAGGAAGGAAGCTTGCGACGGAAAAAAGCCCAGGAACGGGCGGCAAGGGAGCAGAAAGAAAAACTAGAGAAAAGCCTTTCAGAATTGGAGAAACTTCGAGTCATAAAGAAAAGTCAAAAGGAAAAGGAAGATGCGCGGGCAAGCATGACGGATCCGGAATCCAGAAATATGAAACAAAGCAATGGGGGTTTTTCACCAAGTTACAATGTCCAGATATCGACTGATGCTGCAAATGATCTCATTGTTGGCGTCGGGGTAAGCCAAGCGGGAAATGACACTCATGAATTGATTCCGTCGATAGAAAGAATTGAGGAAAAAACCGGTCGAGCTCCTAAGCAAATGGTTGTCGACAGTGGTTATACAACAAAGGGAAGTATTCTGGAAATGAGTAGTAGATCGATAGATTTTATTGGCTCAATACCAGAAAATTTAGGCTCTGAAAGTTAAGAAAAGCGCCGTGGCGATTCTTATTTTGATTTTCAGAAGTTCTCCTACAACTCAGCAAATGACATTTTTATTTGTCCGGCTGGGCAAATCATGCTATTGAAATCAAAGAGTAAGGAAATTGGAACCATAAATTGTCGTTATTTGGCGGCACAAGGGGTTTGCCAAAAATGTAAATTCCAACCGAAATGTTGCCCTCAAAATTCAAGAAGAGGACGATCAGTCAGGCGAACAATTTATGCGCCGGAAATCCTTGCCTTTCGAGAAAAAATGAAAACGGAAGAAGCCAAGGCGGTTTATAAAAAAAGATCGCAGACGGCTGAATTTCCAAATGCTTGGATAAAAGAAAAGATCGGTTTGCGTCAATTCCGATTAAGAGGCTTGCTAAAGGTAAGTATGGAAGCGATGTGGGCGTGTATCACTTATAATATTCAACGGTGGATTGGGTTGAAATGGAGGTGCCGCTGGGAAATAAATGAAGGGTAGGCCGAAACAAAATGATAAAAGGAGGTATTTTAGAAATTAGAAGGGGTAAGTAAATCTTCTATTTCAAGAAAAAGGAAGAAATGAAAGAACTGAAAAGACAAAATTAGAAAATTTTATTTAAAACAATATGAAAATTATTCAACAACGGTCAAAAAAATCAATTTTTTCACACCTTCTGCGGGAAGGGGGGCCAATAGTTGCAGGTAATTGTGGGGGGGTCGATTAAAAAAATCTTGCTTCCACTTCTTATCCCAAGCTTCTTTGCAAGTGGCTTGGGGGCTATCAATGAATCTGTCATACATACCCCAATATATCGAAGATGTTTTGCTTTGACGCTAGAGGAAAAGCAGTATCCACGCTCAACTCACAACGCAAGCAAGAAGTGCTTAAATCGGTGGAGTAAATTTCCTTTGCGAAATGGCTCGGAGGAATTGGCGAAATATGCTTAGAACACGCCTTTGCCAATCTTAAAGCATCTCGGTAGTGTTTTTGGTCGACTGGTTGTTCAATGGAAGATTTCGAAAGAGTAAGGATCTTATGTTCAAGTATGTCGTTGCAGTCCAAAACGAGCAACTTTTCATTACCCAAGTGAATATAAGGAGCAGATTTGATTGATCCAAGAAGGCCGGGAAATATGTCAAGCCGAAGTTGTGATATTGGATCTACAAGTTGAATTAGAAATTTTGAATAACCAGGCTGAGGTACATGGTAATGTGATACCAGAAAATCGTCGGAGACCGTCGGGAAAATCGAGTCACGACTCATAACAACGAAGTCGACATCCGAAAGTTTTTTTCGCTTAAATGGTTCTTCATATAAGGCCAGAATGATTTCAATTGCAACTCCGCCGGTAAGTGCAACCTCATCTCGATTCACATGTGGCATTAACCTGGAAAGACATTTGTACAAACGTTCATTTTCAAAAGAGTCAAAATTCATCGGAAGTTCTCTTCACTTTAGCTAACGGACCACTGTGAGAATCCATGAGTTGCTTTCCCTGCAGCGTCGATAAATAATGTTTCGGCTACAATTCTCCTTCCAACATTCGAATAGTAAATCGTAACCTCAGAAACACCAACCAGGACATCAATAAGTTCGAATCGCAATGGTGGCTGAATTGACAGACTTGGAAGCCAATAATCGCGAACAGCAACTTTTCCTTTAAGCTTACCTTCGGTTAAGCCAAGACGCTCAATAATGAGAGGTGAAGACATCTCAAAGTCATCCGAGTAGTGTTCGAGTATTCGCAAAATGTTATGTGAGTTCCATGAATCAATCCAATCAACAGCAAACAAGCGAGCCCATTCTTTATCAATCATAACCCCTCCTTAAATCAACCACCTCGACCGTGCCCGCCAGTGTGACCTTTCAGCGGAACACTTGGTCTTGCGGCAATTATTCGCCAAATTTTGAGTAAGGAAACGAACTTGGTCTAAGCTCATATGAAATTGGCTATCTTTGTAATTTTTGGCAAGACTCTCAGAGAAGAATGCTAAAATTTCCTTTTGTCCACGAATAATTCCTCCAGACAAGGAGAACAGGTCCCCGTCAGTTGTCCAAAGTCCAGCCATTTCAGAGGCATTCCCAGCATTGTATGCCAATTCGTAGTGCTTCAACAAGTTTCGAATTCCGGTTTCATCAGATCCGGGGTCTGCTATTGCGAAAGAGCATAAGCTAACCCACAAAACCAACAAAAAGGAAATTCTTAATTTTTTCCTAAAATTCATCATTTCACTTTTTTCGCTAGATTTTCATTCTGTAATCAAGGATTATACATGGCATTGAGTAGACTATGCAATTTCTGCATCAGCTCAGCAATTATCGGTTTGAGTCTGGGTACCCATTTCGACAAGACTTTTGTTCGATTCATCTTTGCGATTCGCATTCCAAGCATTGTTCATCACTTCGATCCAGCATGTGATTTAGTAACGCTTCCCAACTTTTCCAAACAAAACGGTTCAGTAACACTCTTATTTCCAACCACAGTCCATCTTTTGTTCCAACCCATTCTTGAGTTGCTTGAAAAAGTTTGTCTGACAAAGCAAGTATTTGATGAAGCATAAACGCCAAAAAATTTAAAATAATGAAAATAAAAGCCAGATGTTTTTTTCCATGACCAAAATTATGTTCAAGATGATGCCCATGGTTTTTAAGTACATTAAAAACCTGATTTTCTATCTGCCACCTATGTCTTCCAACCTCAACCAATTCCTGAATATTTTTTCGAGTAGGTTTTATATCGGTAACCCATGAATTACGATATTTTATTTTTCCTGTTTTTAATGTCTCAGTATAACTAAACCAATTGGTTTTCAGCTCACTGCTTCCGTTAAGCTCAACATCTTTGCTCCATTCATAAACCTTTTTTGTACCATTATCTTCTGCAATTTCAAGTTTCTCGACGCCACTGCAAAGCCTCAATCCTGCAATATTTTCCTCAAGAGTGGTATGATCAGTAGGCTTGGCCACAAAAATATAGCTTAAACCAGCATTTTTGACTTCTATAATCATTGGTCCCTTTGAAAATAACCCGTCACCGACAAGTATCATGTCTAAATGTGGATATTGTTTTGCCAAAACAGGAATAACCCTTTTAGCGGCATTAAATTCACAATCTTGTTTCTTTGTTCCATCTTCCTGTTTAATTTCCTCGAGAAGAATTGGAATAGGAGTTTTGGCTGTTGGATGTGCCAGCGTAACAGCAAGACATTTGTGAGCATAATCTTTACGACCATCTTTATGATCATACTCAAGACAATGAGGGCAACCACGTTTATCACTTCTGAAAAACTCAAATCCGTCCAATAAAACAGCATAACGACCATCCAGAACACGAAATTTTGACCATATGCGAGTTTGTTGTAAGGCACGAATACAGGTTTCAAAACTCACTTGTACCTCACTTGGATTTACAGGATCAAGAATCTCGCGGAACTGAGTGTTTTCGGGAATATTCTCTACTCCAAAAATGGTATTCAGATTATTGCTTCTTTTCCTTTCCTGAAGTCGTCTTTGAAATTCTAACATGCTTGGATCCTGAACAAACATCATTGCTAGACCAGACATAAGCACATCTGCGATAGGATATTGGAAATCACTTGCAGAGGTTGTTATAGAATCACCAACCTGCAAAAAATCTTTGCGGATTCCGTGAAGAAGACGGTTAAGTTGAAGAGTCTCAATTATCTTTTTCATTTTCCAATAATGCCACAGTAGAAACACAGGTACAATACCCAAAAACAACTTTTTTATTTTTTTTCTACAAAAAGTAAAAATACCCAAAACTTGCCGAAAAAAAATAAAACCAAAAACCTATGAAACAACAATCAACACACAAACCCATCATAGCTGGCATCAGCTATTTTCACGACCAAATAAATCAAACATTTGTGGCAAGAAATTGTTGTGGTAAAATCATTGAGTGAGTATGAAAAAAACAAATTATATTCCCGAGAATTCCAAACCATTTGAAGTCTTTTCAGAAGATGAATGGACCGAATGGTATACTCTGACGCCCCAAGAACGCTGGGCAAGATCACAACAATTATGGAATACTTTTATTATGCTGGGAGGCTCACTTGACCCCGAACCAGATACACAAAGTCCTTTCTACGATCCAAAAGCATCAGGTCAAATATCTGCTTATGGGCGGCCAGGCATGCGTGTTATACGGCGGAGCCGAATTTAGCCGCGACACTGATTTAGCAATTTTCTGTCAATCTGAAAATCTTCAGAAACTCCAGGCGGCCATGAATGAATTACATGCTAAAGTAATTGCTGTTCCTCCTTTTTAAATTGAATACCTTCAAAAGGGACATGCGGTTCATTTCCGCTGTTATCATCCTGAAGCCGATGGAATGAGGGTTGATATAATGTCTAAAATACGAGGAGTTGTTGATTTTCAGCAGCTTTGGAAGAGAAGAACGACTATAGAATTTGAAAAAGGTGGAATCATTGAATTGATGGCTTTGAGCGATCTTGTTCAGGCAAAAAATGAGAAACCTGGTTCTTGTGGCATTGGTCTTTTCACTTTCTTCATCGTTCCTTTGCATCTTCATTGGGTGAAGGAAGTAAGCCCAACTTTTGATTGAAGTTCTGGGAGGTGGCAAGCCTTCGCATCCAGTAAATTTAATCCTTTAGGAAATTCTATTTAAACAAAAAATATAGGGAGAAATTAATTTCATTTGATTTTCGTCCGAAGTTTTACGCCATTTTCTAATATGATTCGAAATTCGATATCTTAAGTGAGTAAAAGCATGGCAGCAACAAATATAAATCCAAGCGAAACATCGCGAGCTCCAATCTCAGTGGTCTTTGGTTTGACACTCACTTCAATGAGTGTTCTGATTGCACAGATTGCCTTGACACGTCTAATGTCGGTTACGGTTAGTTATCATTCTGCATTTCTCATACTTTCGGTAGTTATGCTCGGCATCGCAGCTTCAGCAATTTCAGTTTTTAAGGGGATGCGATTTAGGAACCCTCCCGTAACCGCTGTTGACAGCATAAGTGCAGCTTTTCTATCGGCGATAGGTACTCTCTTGGCTGCTCTTGGATTTGTTTTCATTGTAGCCCGTAACTGGGGACCAGGATTCCAACCAATTCAGATAGCTCTTGGAACAGCGTTATTTTTTGTTTGTTTCTACTTCAGTGGTTATGTTATTGCAGTAATCCTGGGAAGCTACTCACAAGACATATCTCGCCTTTATTTATATGATTTGATTGGAGCAGCAGGGGGATGTTTACTGGTTGTTCCGTTACTCAATTATTTTCCTGCTGTGAATGTCATTTTTTTGTGTGCTGCTGCTACCGCTGGGGCTGGTTCACTTTTTTCATTGAGTCTTGGGAACTCGCGTACAAAATGGGGAGGCTTAGTCCTGACGCTAACCTTAGTAGCAGTATGTTGTGGGAGTGTTATCTGGCAGGATTGGTTTCGTTTAAATTTTGCGAAAGGCCAGGACCAGAGTTCTGTAAAATGGGTTACTTGGAATGCCTTAGCTCGGGTTTCTGTGACAACTGAAATTCCCGGTTCCAGTGCAGCAATTGAAATGTTTCAAAACCGCCAGGGGATAAAAGTCACGCCACAACAAATTGAGGAATTGCGCCGTTTATGGCAAGTGGGTTGGGGGATTAGCAGAACTTTTTCCGGAACTGTACTCCCCACCCTGTGGTTACAACTCGACGCAGATGCAGGGACTCCAATTCTTCAGAACGGTATTGGGGCAATGGGGGAAAAGGGAAAACTCGATTTTCTCGCATGGGATGTTACTGCAGCTGGATATTCCTGGCGCTTGGCTTTGGGACAACCTATCCAGAAAACTTTCATTATCGGTGGAGGTGGCGGCCGTGACGTGCTGACTGCCTTGTCTTTTGCCTCCGGAGCGGTTGATGTTGTGGAATTGAACCCTGCTGTCGTAGATGCAGTTGAAAATGTTTTTGGCGACTTCAGTGGACGGCCTTACTCCCATCCACGTGTTCATCTGACTGTTGGGGAAGCTCGCCATGAGTTATTCCGACGCGCTCAGAACTATGATTTAATCCAGATGTCAATGATTGATACCTGGGCTTCTTCAATGGCAGGAACCCTGGTTATGACGGAAAACAGCTTATATACACAAGAAGCTTTTGATCTCTATTTTTCGCATTTGCAGCCGGATGGTATTCTCAGCGTTTCACGATGGTTCGATCCTGTACGATATGGTGAATCGGCTCGGGTTGCTGTGATGATGGCAGAAACGCTTCGTCGGGCAGGAGTAAAAAAACCGCAAGAGCATATTGCCATGTTGACATGTCCAGGATATCTTTCAACCTATGTTGCTTCGATGTTGCTTAAACGCTCTCCTATTACGCAAAATGAACAGGTTGTATTGCAGAAACTGTGCGAAAGTCGCGGATTTAATCTGTTATGGCCCCAAATTACCCCGAATTCAACAACCAGCTTTGATTTAGGGAACCTTTTACGGTTGGATTCTAAATCCCTTGCCAACGATCCGTTTGATTTGAGTTCCCCATCCGACGACCGACCATTTTTCTTTAATATTGATCGTCCAATACAAAGTTGGGTCGATGCTTTAAAAATGGGGGATTTTAGCCATGGTAGCCGTGCCACCCTGATTTTAGGGGCGGCTTTCATCGGGATGATGTATGCTTGTATCCTTTTCCTGGTGAAACCAATTCAGACTTTTCAAAGGGAACATCCCGATGCTTTGTCAATTTCGAGGCCTGCTCTTATCCCTCATTTTATGTATTTTGGTGGAATAGGACTTGGCTTTATGCTAATCGAAGTTGCGTTGATTCAGCGTTATATCCTTTTTTTGGGTCATCCTTCCCACTCAATTTCAGTGGTCCTTTTTGCTTTGCTACTGTTTGGAAGCGGAGGGAGCTTTCTTACCTCAAGGTTCGATTCTAAAGATTTGATTCGAAAAACTCAGTGGGCCTTGACAGGAGTAATGGCAGCAACCCTGCTGACTGCTTGGGTTCTTCCATGCCTATTGGAGCACTTCGCAGGTGGGAGTTGGATTGCCAGACTTTTTGTAACGTTAGTCTCAATTTCTCCCTTGGCACTACTAATGGGAATGATTTGCCCTTTGGGAATCAGAAACTTGACCGAAACCGGACGAAAAAGCCTGGTTCCATGGATGTGGGGAATCAACGGGATTTGCGGAGTTATTGCCTCAACTCTCGGGATGATGCTTGCTATGACATTCAGCTATACTATCGTACTTGTGGTAGCAACTCTCGCATACGGTATTACCTTCGCTTCTCTTTTGTTGTCTGAACCCAATAACCGCAGCCTGTTGTCCTGATTTAATTCGGAAAGAAGGGCTGAAAGCAGTCACGAAGAAGAATTTTAATCACAAAATTTTCAAATTTTAACCCGCTTCGAAAATTCGAAGCTGGTTTTTTAATATTCACAAAAACCCTGTGTTTCCACGATTTATTCTGCCCATATTACCCGGAATTTTCGTGCTCACGTTCAATTAAGCGGGTTGAACGCGTGCCTAAACTCTATACCAATGAATTTGAGCCATTTATACCATTCATAATTAGTTCGTGGGTTTCAATCTTCTTGGCTGCTGAAGAAACTTTCCGACAACGTGGGGAGCCATAGACGATGAAGCAACCTTATTCGAAAAAAATTGAATATTCAGAAAAACGTCCAACGCTTTCCAATGATTTTATGGAAAATCTTTTTTTGGAGGATTTAAGCATACCTACGGATTAATAATAATTGGTATTAAAAAGTTAAAGTGCAGGAACAGTTTTGCTCGAGAGATCATTCATCTTCTCGTATTCATCTAGAGAAATGATATTCGCGGACCCACAACTTTTACAAATTGGACGCCCCTCCAGGCTTTTGATTCCATGGTGTCGATTTCCTTGGATCATTATTTCATGGCATTTTAAGCAGATGAATCCTGAGTTGCGATTTATAGCTTTAAAATAGATTGTGGGCACAAGAAATAGAAAAATAACGATAGCGAATATCCTTATTTCTCTGATGTTGAATAGATTTACTATCCCCGGTGCATAGGAAAGTTTTTTTTCGCTTTCTTTCAAGGAAGTATAATAACCGCTCAGATAGATAAAGAAGCCGCCTACTCCAGTTATTGAAATGTCCGTTAGCCAATGCGATATTTTCTTTCCCCAGAGATCGTAAATATTGAATCCGATGCAAGTCAGCCCAAGAACTATAAGAATCTTGGCTGAACGGGGAAGTTCTCTGAATCGGTTTATCGCAACCCAGGCAAGCGGTAGTGTTAGAAAGAAGTATTTCTGATCGGAAGGACCAATCACAGGGATAATCGCAAGTATCCAGATTCCTTCCAGTCGAGCGTTTCCCGAGTTATCCTTTTTGAACAGCAGCATTAAAGGAATTATCAGAACAGCAAGATTAATCAGGCTTCCGATGTATTTTGCATTGCTTTCTGAAAGCATCCCGGACAGGCCGGTCCATCTGAAGAAGATACTGGAAATTGAATTATTGCCAAGAGCAAACAGGCTTAAATTCTGTTTTTCCAGATCCATCATTTCAGTAAAAAAACCTTGCCAAAGGGAAATTGTACCGGAAAAACCGTAAAACAGCATAGGAACAAAACACAATATTACAAAAAAAATTGCGGAATGCATAAGGAATCTGTATTTTCCCCGAACAGCTCCCCAAAGTGCGATGGTCCAGCCGAATGGTTTTAGATGCAAACTGACGGCGTATAACAGGCCGGCTTTCCAATTTTGCTCAGTCTCGATATATTCGAACATCCAAAGAAGGAGCAGGAGTTCGAAGAAAGTGACTTGTCCAAGGTGGATTTCGAATTGCACAAGCCCCGCCCAAGCCATAAGGAACACAACGCCTAACCAGCCTCTGGTTTCCTGGTTTGTCCAATAAGAAAGAGTTCTTAAAATCAGAGCGAAGGAGATTAAAATCGTTAGAAAAGCCGGAACTTTTGTCAGCCAAAAAGGGAGCAAAAGAAAAGGAGTAAAGAAAGCCGGTGAACAAGGGGGATATTTAAAGCGATAAAAAAGCGATGGATTATAAAGATTGTCGGAATTCAAAAAATGTCGGGCCGCATCGTAATAAACCTTGAAATCAGTCATCGGAAAACGATTTTGATATACTTTTACCAAAAACAAAATCATTCCGCAAATGATAAATAGCCCCTCGAGCGATTTAATCGAATTCCAAAAACTGCCTTCAGAAGAAGAAATGCTACCATCGCAAGGGTTGCTTTTCATCTAATGGACCCTCCTCTAATTAACATTGCAATGAATCCCCTAAAAAAAAGACTTTGTACAATAAATTTTTCTCATTCATGAAAGTCACTTCTTCCATACTACAAAAATTAGCGGTAATGTTTGTTATCGCTACGTAATTAAGGAATCGAATTTCTAGTTAAAGAGGAGTTAATTATTTGAATTTGAGTTTGAGTTTGAGTTTGAGTTTGAGTTTGAGTCAGGTGGTTTGATGGATCCGAAAGTGGGTAGATCACTAGGTTCTACCGCAGATTGAACGTCAGGTTTGAAATTCGATTGTTCCTTTGATTTTGAATCGGGCTGGCCGTTGGGTTTGAGATCTGATTTTTCATTTGATTTTGAATCGGATTGGTCAGGAAGGTTGATAATCTCAGAATTTATTTGGGATGCGGAAGTTACAATTGGCGTAATATCCTCTACCTCACTGGATTCTTTATAAGTCGGCCACTGTTGACGTGTATTTGCAGTTGAAGACTGAGAAGAAGGGGATTGGTTTTCTTGGTTGGGAGGGGGAAGAGATCTGATCTTTTCATAAAACAACCTTTTTCCGTCATGTCCAAGAGCTTGAGAATGCCTTTTGCAATAAGGGCTACCGGGAATAGCATGTCGGGGGCATGGAGCCTTGAATTCATCAAGAAAAGCACACTTCCTTTTAAGTGGTTTGGCTTTTTCCAATTCTGCGTAATGAGTGATATCAAAATGGTATGTTTTGGCGTTTAAAACGCGAGTATTCAGGAAGAACACATTTTCTCTTGGATCGTAAACAAAAGGTTCAACTGTTTTGTACCAGAGCAAATTTACTGATTCGCCATGTTCTTCTATGGACCAAGCTTTAATAAAGCCACTTTCCTTCAGATATGCCAAATCACGGTGAAATCTTTCCAAAAGCTCTTTATCGTGTTCCTGTGTCATTTCGAGACAGGTTTGATCTATGAGTTTGAAAAGGTTTGAATTTATGTGCCCGGTCTCAAATTCCTCTGCGGTTTTACGATTTTCCTGGTTGGTTTCCCAGAGGTAAAGATAAATACGGAACGCGAAGGGATGCTTTTTATCGTCAATAGAATATGAGGAAGGATGCGGCATTTTGGAGTAACGGAATTTCAAATATTGCTGATAGAGGGGTGGGGAAAACTTAAAATTTCCTTCAACAAAAACATGTTTTTCGCGACCTGATGAATCTACTGTGATTGCCATCTTATAACCTGGATCAGTTGAAAGAATCGGGCAAAATGTTAAAAGATTTGTAGATTTTTCAGCGGGAATCTGAAAAAAGAAATATTGCTCGGAAAGTTCTGTGAAAGCAACTGCTGCCTGTAATTTCCGTTTCGGCCAGGTTTGTTCATCGTTAGGCCATAACATTTTACAAAACCAGTCAAGATCGAGTTTGAAGGAGCCATCTGGATTTCCCTTTGAAGCGGCAAATACAATCTCGAAGATTTTTTTCTGAAAAGAACTGAAAGTACTGATTGCAGAAAAAGGCCGTCTTTCAGCCAAATCCCTGTTGAAAAATCTGGAAAGCCATTTGACCCATTTCCAGCGTTTTTCCCCTGTTCCATAGATGATTCTGACGGCAAGTAGAGAGATCATGAAAAAAGCTAAAAAAACCAAACCGACGAACTTTGTTAAAATTCGCAGGCGGGTCAATTTTAATCGTATGGCTTGTACCATAAAGTTGTTGGGGGAAATGCGTTCCGCAAATTCGGGAAATTCAGTCAGAGGCGCTCCCACTTTCTGCATTTCCTGCATAGCAGTAGTAAATATAGATCTTTCAGAGGTTCCAAGCTTTGGGACTTCTCTGCCGGCAATGTCTGCCAGCTCTTCCTGGAATCGAACCCAGAAAACCATATTAATCATTTCATCGGTCCAGAATAAAAACAAAAAGCTTGATAGACCCAAAAAAATACTCAAAGAGAAAATAATCAAACGCTGAATTGCCTCTGAAATGTGCCGTTCATAATAATAGAGCTTATCTCCAGGTCTGAAATTCATTTCATTTGTCCTGGCGAAATCTTGAGGACGGGGGTTGTCCAAAGAGTCCGATAAAGACTACAAAACCGCAATAAGGGCATCGAAGGGAATTGGGCTTGAAATTGCAAGCTGGACAAGTTTTAGTCGGAACCCCGGAAAATTCCTCGCCACAAAAACGGCATTTGGTGATCTCTTCCTTCCATTCGATATAGGAATGGCAATTTACACAAGAGATCAATCCTAATTTTGCGGCAAGTGAATAGGCGGTTTTTACCACCAAATCAAGGATCATAAAAACAAGCGAGAAAACCAAAAGGAATGGAAGTCCTGCAAGCTTGAAAAATAGCCCCGTGTCGATTTTTTCTTCAAAAATTCCATAAAAATCGGAATTAACATACCAATTTCTGATTTTCACATAATCTTCAACAACCCTAGGAATGCACAGAAGCAAGAAGAAGGTGACAACCACCAGAAAAACAAGACTTACCGCAGCCCAAAGGAAAGCTGCCATGGCTCCTGAGCGGGCTAACAGCTTAAAAAGGTAGAGAAAGTAATATCCGACTGCATTCCACTCAAAATATTCGAACAATTTTTCCCTCCCGCAGGAATTAGCATACTATGAGAAAGCCGTAAATCTTGAGGTTCTTCTCGCAATGATATCATAATTGCTGGAAGCTATTTTGTAAACGTTTTTAAGAGATCAATGAGGAGAATCAAGGATCTCCCATTCAATTCTTTCGGCCTTTGCTTCACTTTTTAACAGAGACGAAAATTTTTCAAGCCAGATAGACAACTTTTCAGAAGATATAAGGCTGGATGAAGAATAAATTATCCCGACAATATTGCGGCTATCCTCAAAGACTTTCGTTTCCTGGGAATCTTTTACCGGGCTTCCAAGGGGAGCGCTATTTCCCCCATTTCGAGCTATAACAAGCAAGTTTTTTAAGCTTAATTCCTGCCCTTCCTTGTTAAAAATATAGCTTTCTCCTTCCATTCCAACTCTGATCATTAGATTTTCGCCGCTTTTGGATCGGTCAATCACACTGATTGGTAGAAAAGAGAGCATGGATATGTGATTATTGATATCAACTATATTGTTGATCGGTTTGAATTCTCCGCGGCTCTGAAGGTCTTTTGCAAGAAATTCGCAAGCAGGACGATTTCGACCTGAGGGATGAAATCCATACACTTTAAGAAGGCTTCTTATACCTTTTTGTAAAGAATCAGGATAGATCCACTCTGGGTCTAAAATTGGAGAAATTGCATTTTTGATTTCGCTCAGATAATCACTATTGGAAGGGGCAACTCTTACACCATCAGCTTCAATAATTCCAATTTGTAGAGGGCCGGGGGGAAGCGAAAAAATTACTTTTGTCTTCATTATTAATTTTCCTAAAAATAATTATTATTAAATATTCTGATGTGTTAATTTTTAGCAGATTTTTGGAAAAATTGAAAAGCCTTTTTTTGAATAGGTTAAAAAAAAACAAAAACTGCCGAAAAGAAGATAGCTCGAATTTTTTTTACGGTTGCATGAAGCACGAAATAAAAATTATACTTTCTATATCAAAATATTTGGGAAGAACATGAAGCAAATATCTTTTTTCCTGAAAACGGCATTATTTTCTGTAGCAAGCATTTTTTCAATGATTTTTTTCTATCCGGTTTTTGTCATTAAGAATTTCGGATACTTTTTAACGGCTCCTTCTATCTTTCTGTACGCTACATTCTTTTTCTTCTTTGATCGATTCTCGAAGTATGTCATACAAATTATGCTTATTGAAAAACCAATAAGCATCTTCCAGGATTTTTTCTCCCTGACTTTTGTGAAAAATCCGGGAGTTGCATTTGGATTATTCCCCGAATGGCGATTGCCGCCAATTCTAATGGCTATAGCTATGATCGGAATAATATCATATTACAGTTTTCAGCTTCCCAAGAGTGAGAAACTGACCAGATGGGCATTAGCACTGCTGGTTGGTGGCGCATTAGGGAATCTTTACGATCGACTGATGTATGGATATGTCGTTGATTTCTTTTTATTCCATTTTGGAAAATATGATTTTCCGGTTTTCAACGTTGCTGATATAGCTATAGACCTGGGAGTTTTCCTCCTTTTCATTGACATCTTCTTTTTCGGAAATGATGAAGAGCTAGAGGAAGCACCCAATCCGGTCTGATAATGTACCCAATTTTCTTCTCAACACCATGGTTCAACGTCTATTCATATGGAACCATGATGGCCCTGGGATACGCATTTGGAACTGCAATCATCCTCTGGGAAGCTCATAAAAGTCATCTTTCTGTTGAAGCAGTTTTTGACATGCTCTTGATTCAGATGATTTCCGGACTTGTTGGTTCAAGATTTTTGTATTTATGGGAATATCTTGGTTCGCAAACTGCAACAAGTTCGGAGTTCATTAAATTTGAAAGCGGTGGACTGACTTTTTTTGGAGCAGTATTAGCCTCAATTGCAAGTAATTTAATTTTCATTAAGATTAAAGGGCTTCCTTTCTGGCAAACAATGGATTGCGTTGGAATTGGCCTTCCATATGGAATTGCAATCGCCCGGCTGGGATGTTTTTTCAACGGTTGCTGTTTTGGAAAACCTTGCGATTATCCCTGGGGAATGTATTTTCCTCGTTTTACTTTGCATAAAGTCCATCCCACACAGCTTTACGAGTCAATATGCGGGATATTAATTTTTATAATTCTTCAAATATTTAGAAAAAAGCGAACGCATTTTGGGCAGATTTTTACAGTTTGTCTTATGTTATACTCGTTCTTTCGTTTTAATATTGAATTTTTCAGAGGTGATAATCCGACTTTTTTCGGCCCGCTGACTCTTTCCCAGTTTCTGGGTATTATTATTTTTTGCCTGGGTATCTATACTCTGTCGCAATTAAGGAAAAATCCTGACCTTGCAATAGGGAAAGCGCATTAATGTCATTTCAACGGGAAGAAGCTCTTTTATTTTGTCTCAAGCGCTTCTTGCAGTATTGTATAAAATTTGCACATCGGACAAAAAGAAATTCGGGTTTGATGATTACTGTGATATTTTTCGAAAATTTAAATTTGCAAATTTTGCAAGAACCTCTCCTATTTAAAGATTTCCTGTATTGAGAGAAGGAATAATGTAAAAAATGTATCCAACAATAGGACATTTCATTTTTCCAATCACTTCCTATGGAGTATGTTTATCCCTGGCTTTTTTTGCAGGAATAAGAATGGGAATCAGTGTTGGTGCAGTTCTTGGATTTTCCATCGATGAAATCATAGATATAGCTTTATGGTTTCTTTTTTCAGCTATATTTGGAGCTCGTCTCCTTTATATCGTGCTATACCCCTCCGAGTTTACGGACATTAAATCAATGTTTATGCTTACCTCGGGCGGACTGGTTTTTTTTGGAGGATTCCTTGCAACCATGACCGCTGTTATAGTTTGGGCAAAAATAAAAAAGAGAAGGTTACGCGATTTAGGCGATTTGATAGCTCCCTGTCTTGCCCTGGGACATTCTATCGGGAGAATAGGATGCTTCCTGAACGGATGCTGCTATGGAACGCGCACAACTATCTGCCTGGGAATGGTATTTCCCAATCTGAATGATAATATCCACCGACATCCAACGCAATTATATGAGTCTTTTTTCCTTTTTATTATTTGCCTTATTTCTCTATGGAATATTAAATTACGAAAAAAAGGAATAATTCCTGATGGGAGCGTCTGGGGAATCTATGTTCTATCATATTCCATCTTTCGTTTTTTTGTAGAATTTATTCGTGATGATGATAGGGGAAATTTTTTCCTTGCGAAATATCTGTCCTTTTCACAGGCAATTTCAATTTTAGGATTTATTTTCTCGATTTTTTGGTTATACTTCTGTTTAAGACAAAATAATACAGAAAGCAGAAAAATTAATGAACTTGAAAAATGAAACCAGAAAAGAAATTGTTATCGCAAAGATTTATAAAGGCGAACGGCTCGATGTGATGCTGTCGAAAGAACTTGACGAGCTTTCTCGATCTTTAATTCAGAGTTTGATAAAAAACTCCTTCATCAAAGTGGACGGAAAAGAAGTAAAGCCTGGTTATAAAATTAAAACCGGGGAAAAAGTCCTCATAGTAATTCCCCCGGCTCCTGAAATTAAAACTGTTTCCCCAACTACTCTTGATTTTCCCATTCTTTTTGAAGACGAAGATATTGTAATAGTAAACAAGCCTTATGGGCTGGTTGTCCATCCTGGCGCGGGGCACGAAGAACAAAGCGTAGTTTCCGGATTATTGAGCCATACAAAATTGAGCCCCATCGGTGCTCCTCTTCGCCCCGGAGTTGTTCACAGACTTGACAAAACCACTTCCGGAGTAATGGTCCTTGCAAAAACCGAAGCGGCGCATAAAAAATTGAGTCGAGCTTTCACCAGGCATCTGGTAGAAAAGGAATACATTGCTCTCGTTCAAGGAAAAACAGAGGCCACAAGAGGAACAATCGAGATTTCCATTGAGAGAGATCGCGTAAATCGCAAAAGAATGAAAGCCACTTCCCCCGAAAAAGGGAAACCGGCCTTAAGTCACTACGAAGTTCTCGAAAGATTCAAGGGATATACTCTTGTGAAAGTAACTATCAAAACTGGAAGAACTCATCAAATAAGGGTTCATATGTCCTATATCGGACACCCGATCGCTGGTGATGTTTTATACAACGGCAAAAAGTTTCCGGGTGAGACAAAGCTATTTCTTCACAGTAAAAGACTTTCCCTGAAACATCCTATTCTAGGGAAGCAAATGGAGTGGGAAACTCCACTCCCCACAGAATTTGAAAAAGTGGTAAAATCGCTTCGGAGCCCCGAATTTCCTGGCTAAGGGGATGTCTTTGATTCCCCTTGCGCTTTTTTGTTTCTCTGAACCCAATCCCAAACAAGAGCTGGCCATGGATTTTCCCTGACAAATCCAATGCCGTTGAGTGGAGCCAAATTATTTCATGGGAAAAATCAAGAATCTGATCAAATTTCCTCAAGGAAGTAGGCAAAATCCACACACCTTCTGTTGAAAGGCTTTTTCGTTAGTCGCTAGCTTTTGTTTTTAGTGCTTTTCGCCCTAATTTATTTTGATCAAACTTCCATAAAATATCGTGCTCCCCCTCACCGTCAAGAGATTGAGAAATTGTCTCCTGTAACTTTACAGTCCCACTTAACTCTTTAAAACCTGATCTTCCATGGTTCGTACAATAAGATAGCGTTTTCTCAGTCTGCGTAAACTATGACATTCAGACTGTCGGAAAACCCCTAAAATTGAATAATTTCATGTACCAACCCGTTTTTTCGCTCCGCTTTCGCGCATCAAATCAATGTCGCTTTGCACCGAATTCAATGTACCGGACTTTTCCGACAGTCTCATTATCATAGTCTGTTAACACAAGAAAAATGCACTGACTTCCGACTTTCGTTTTATTTTGATAGAATTATTAAGGATCTATCTATTTGGAGTAAAAACATGAAGAAAAATATTTTGTCTGGAAAAGTCCTCCTGTTTCTATGCATTGTCTTTTCGCTATTTTGCGGCCTTGCTAGTGCTTCAAATGATGATATTCAGATATTCTTCGGCCCGAATTCCCCCAAGGAATTCGGAATAGCAAATCATTTCATCGCTTATGTCGATGCTGCGAAAACAACACTGGACATGGCATTCTATGAAATTCGCCTTGATCTTATTGTTACAGCCTTAATCAATGCAAAAAAACGAGGTGTAAAAGTTAGAATTGTAGTTGATAACGACAATTATTATTTCGACCCTACCAAGCCTATTACCGCCAAATTGCCGGTCGAAGAAGGAGAAACCGCAGGAACTTCAGTCGCATCGGGAGCTTTGAATCCATTTGTCAAAGCCTTGATCGATGCCGGAATTGAAGTTAAAGACGATTGCGGAAGATCAGCCCTGATGCACAATAAATTTGCCATCCGCGACTCAAGTTGCGTATGGACAGGCAGTTACAATCTAACAGACACATGCAGTTACATAAATGCAAACAGTGCAATACAAATTAATTCTGTCGAACTTTCCAAAGTCTATTCAGCAAAGTTTGAAGAAATGTTCACCAAAAGAATCTTTGGAGCCAAAGCAACCAAAAGGGATACAACTCAAACTTTTCAGGTTGGCGACACAAAAATGGAACTCTTCTTCGCTCCGGAAGACAACCCCAGCGGCCGAGTTGCGGAGATTCTCAAGAATGCCAAATCTGAAATTTATTTTATGCAATTTGCCTTTACCGATGATGGCCTTAGCGATATATTAGTTCAGAAGCATAAATCCGGCGTAGTGGTAAAGGGGATCTTTGACAGAATTCTTTATCGTAGCACCGGTCCATTTGGAGAATTTGCGAAACTTTCTGAAGCTGAAGTTCCAGTCTTAATTTACACCAAAGATGGAAAGTTCCATCATAAAGTTTTTATTGTTGACCCAAATGGCCAGGAGCCTATCGTTGTTATGGGTTCAGAAAATGCCTCAAAAAATGGAAACAGTACCAACGATGAAAATGTCTTGATACTACATTCTAAATCTGCAGCTCAGGCTTATTTCAAAACTTTTTCCGAATATTTTTCCAAAACTATCTCGTTAGCGGCTGAAATAAACTATGCAGATTTCCCATTTTCAGGTTCCACCATAGACGACCTGGATTTAACTTTGTTTAGCAATGGAAGAAAGATACAGGAGTTGAACATAGATTTTCCAGCTCGCTGGAAAACGGCCAGTCAGACAATTGGAGACATCAGGATTTTCAGAAATGACAAAGATACGACAAAAAATGAAAAGTTGGTAATTAATTCAAGGGGAATCCAGCTAAAAGACGCTCAAATTCCAAGTTACGGTCCCAATTCATGGATTCAGATTCAATTCTTAAATGTCCATCTTCCCTCCGTGGCAGGGAAATATGCATTTCTGTGTTCAGCCAGTCTGGAAAGCGAACCCGGAAAGTTTTATCCGATGCAGCCTGACCCTGTAATTACAGTCCTTGATAAGGAAAGCGACAAAAACTTTAATGATCTTTTAAGTTTTATCAGAAAAGCAAATCAATCATTAGATGAAGTAGAAAACCGGCTGGCCCCCCAAGAAATAAAATTGAGAGAAGAGAAACTGACAAATTTAAACCTCAAAATGAGTCACCTTCTTTGTGAGGCAGCAAAAAACGGCAATTACAAACGAGTTGAAGATGGGATAATATTCGCAGAAGGATTCTCGCCACAATATTTAAAATATTCCTTCCAAATTACAAATAATTTTTCAGATTTGAGATCAATTTTGAAGAATAACCTTTCCCAGAAGGAAAATGATATTGCAAAGGCAAAAGAGCTTTTAGAAAGGATCGACCAGCTTGCAAAGAAAACCGGAGCCAGATAAATTGAAATAGTTTTTGCCAAAAAAAAAATTCCGCCGAAACAACAGTTTTGGCGGAATTTCTTTAGGAATAGTTTTATTCCGTAGGAACTACAACTCTTCCAAATTTACTGTTTTTATATCCGTAAGTAAAATAGATTGTCAACCCTATTGCCAACCACACGAGAAGTCTGATCCATGTGGCTTGAGGAAGAGCAGCCATTTGGGCGACAGCACTGATAATTCCAAAAATCGGAACCCAGGGAAGAAAAGGAGTTCTGAACGGTCGGTCCAGTTCCGGTCGGGTATGGCGAAGAATAAGGATTCCGGCACAAACCAAAGTAAAGGCAAGCAAAGTTCCAATGGAAACAAGCTCTCCCAAGATTCCTATCGGGAAAATTCCCGCAAGCACCATGGCAGTGACTCCGGTAACAATTGTGGCAAGATAAGGTGTTTTAAACCGGGGATGGACTTTTCCGAACATCGCTGGCAGCAGGCCATCGTTAGCCATTGAAAAGAAAATTCTGGGTTGTCCCATCATCATTACGAGAACCACTGAACTCAATCCAGCAATGGCACCAGCTTTAATAAAGGGTCTGAACCATCTCAAGGCATCGCCGACGGCATCAATTCCAACAGCAATCGGATCGGGAACATTAAGGAATTTGTAGCTTACAATTCCAGTTAAAACCAATGCAACAAGAATGTAAAGAATTGTACAAACCGCGAGAGAACCAAGAATTCCGATCGGCATGTCTCTTTGAGGATTTTTAGCTTCCTGCGCCGCAGTCGAGACTGCGTCGAACCCAATATAAGCGAAAAAGACGACCGCTGAACCTCTTAAAATTCCGCTAAAACCATATTTTCCAAATTCCCCGGTGTTTTCCGGAATGAATGGAGTCCAGTTTTCCATTTTAATGTATTTGTAGCCAAGAAGTATAAAAGCCAGTACGACAGATACTTTGAGGAAAACTACAAGGCTGTTGAAGTTAGCCGATTCCTTTATTCCAACAACTAAAAGAATTGTGACCATGGCTGTAATAAACATAGCCGGGAGATTAAGAATACCGGTAATTTGCCCAGGGTCACCGGCAAAAGGCGCATTACAAAGGGATGCAGGAATTACTATTCCAAAGTCTTTCAAAAAGCTGACAACATATCCCGACCAGCCAACAGCAACACAGGAAGAAGCAAAAAGATATTCAAGAATTAAGTCCCAACCAATGATCCAGGCCATTAATTCTCCAAGAGTGGCATATGAATAAGTATAAGCACTTCCGGCAATTGGAATCATTGAGGCAAATTCAGCATAACATAAACCAGCGAAAGCACAGGCAACACCCGAAATAACAAAGGACAAAACAATTGCAGGACCGGCGTAAGAAGCCGCAGCTTGTCCGGTGAGCACAAAGATTCCTGCTCCAATAATTGCGCCTATTCCGAGAAGAATAAGATGTGACGCCTCAAGCGTGCGAGCTAGCTTGTGTTCCCCTCCTTCAGCTTCGGACATTATTTGATCAATAGGTTTGAGTGTAAAAAGAGATTTTTTCATTCTGCCTCCAAGACAAAAATTCCTATAATGATTTTTCCCTAAGCAAGAATTTGGTAAGTTAGTATGTATCTCCAAAGAGTGATACTATTTACCACTTAAAATTTATCGGGAAGAATTTGATATTATATCAAAAATTTTTTAAAAGTATAGGAATTTCAAATTTTTTATGTTAGGTTTTTTAGTTTAAGATGATTGTTAATTTGAATTTATGGGCTTCGCGAGTCAGATGGCTAATGGTCTGTCTGGTTTTTTTTGCATTCCCATTTTATCTGATTTCCTGGGGTCTTGGGAACATCTGGAAAAACCAGGAAGAAAGATCATTAACCAAAGCCTTCGAAAAACTGGATTCTTTTTTGCTTTTTTTTAAAAGCCGTGAAGATACATCACTTTACATTGAAAAACTTCTGAAAAAAATATCTGTAATGAATCCTTCCTCGCCATTCTGGAAAACCATAGAAAAGCGCATTCACAGCCTGAAAAGAAGGTTTCCTGGAATGTTCATTTTTTACAATGTTGATGAAAATGGAAACATAATCAAAAATCTGACCGACCAGCTCCTCCCAGGAACCACCGGAATATTAAGGAGCTTTTTTCTGGCTTGTAAAGGTCTGAAACCTGAAAGTCCGGAAATTCAAAATGCTTTAAAAGAGATTTTTCCGAAAATAAAACAATTAATCGGCGAAATGGCTTCACCTGATGATATCTGTTCAGGAAGACCTAAAGTGAGAGAATCCAGTTTGGAAAATGAAAAGCGCTTTTTCTTTTATTCCATAAATTATCAAGGTGGAATTTTCACCCATTTGAACCAAATCCCTGAATGGGATTACCAAGCTCTGAAAGATCAATCCGCTCGTTTCAATTATTTCCACAAAAATTCCGGAATTAAAATCGGAGTAACTTCAATCACTGAGAATCGAAACAAGATTCCTTCCGATCTTTTTAATGTTTTGCGTCAACATTCCAGAAACAATAGACCTCATTTTCAAATCGGGGATGCTCTCTATTCAATCATGTCACTTTCAGCATCTCATAAATTTTGGGTTAAGCAAAGAAATCTTAAAACCATAGATTTTACAAACAAACGTTTAATTTTCATTTTTTTGGGAACTTTAGTATTTTCGATTTTTGCATTTTTTTCGCATCGAGTTATCGTTCAGAAAGAGGCGTTAAGAATATCAATCAGGAACCAATTACTTTTATTATTCGGATTTACGGGGGGTATTCCTTTGGCGGTAGTAATTCTCGCAGGCTGGGATTACCTTAATGAAAAATTTGAAGCGAAAACCAGAGCCGCGCACGAGGAAATATTGAACACTTTATCATCATACGATGCCAAATTTCCAATTACAAGGGTAAAAACTGAAAGCAAGATTAATTTCTATACCAGAAAATTGTCTTTGAAATATGGGTTATTAAATAAGCGAAATTTGAAAATCCTGGCTAAAATGCATTCGGAATTCCTACCAACAGATATGGTAATTTTTGGAGCGGATGGAAAAAGGGAATGGGCTTACGATCAAAGAACTACAGCAAAAACTGCAAGGTCGAACAAGATAATAGGACAGTTAACCAAATCAGTTCTAGCAAGACTTAACAAAAAGTATGAAGATAAAATAAGCACAGCTGAGATTTTCCTTGAAACGATGTCCGGAGCGGAAAATCCCATTTTTCTTTTTATCCGAAAACTGGATCAGATTTTTGACCTGGCATTCGCCGGAACCCAACGCACTTGGACATATTTGCATCCAATCAAAGGTTTAACTTCACAATTTACTCATCTATTTGGGGTATTTTGGAGAAAAGCTGAAATGGAGGAATATTACCTCAGAAGTACCTTGCTTTCGGCGCAACGAGAGATTCATGGAGCGAGATTCATGGCAATCCACCGTGAAGGGGATCCCCAAAAGATTTTTCCTTTCAATTTGCCTCTGTATAATAAAATTTTAGGGTTTATCAGAGAAGTTTCTTTAAAGCAAAACTCGATTTTTTCTTCGATTCAAATCGGAAGCACAAAATTTCTTCTGACTGGCCTTTATCCATTGGAATTGTCGACCTATTTCCTTATTTCCATATGTCCTGACACTCAAATTAGACTGGAGATCAACGGTTACAAGCAACGATTGGTTGCTTTTTGCTTTATATGTGTTTTCATGAGTTTTTTTCTGGGATTTTTGCTTTCCAAAAAGATGTTGATTCCAATATCCGAACTTTCATTAGGAGTACAAGCAATCCAGGATAGAAAGTTTCGGCATAGGGTCCCAAAGTTGGACGATGATGAGCTTGGAGACTTGGCCGACACCTTCAACATTGTTATGGAAGGTCTTTCAGACATGGAAATCGGACGAATCGTACAGGAAAGCCTTTTCCCCGAAAAAGGGCTTTCCATCTCAGATTATGAAATATATGGGAAAACCCGCTTTGCCAGTCAACTTGGAGGCGATTATTTTGATGTACAGTCAATGAGTGACGGAAAGATCATGATTATAATCGGAGACGTTTCAGGACACGGAGTCGCAGCAGCTCTGGTCATGGCTATGGCAAAAGCAATTGTTGAGGTGGAATGTGATAATACAAGGAAAGTTGACGAAATCCTGAGCGCAATCCACAAAATTTTGTTCAAAACCCTGAAACGCACGCGCATGATGACTTGCTTTATAGTTATTCTGGATCCAGAAACTCACGTAATGGAATTTGCAAATGCCGGACACAACTATCCAATGGTTTTCCATAAAAAGGGTGAACCAACTTACCTTTTATCAACCGCGTTCCCTCTCGGCAGCAAGAAAAAAATCGAATTCAATTCCCAAACAATGAAACTTGAACCGGGTGAGAAGATTGTTTTTTATACAGATGGCTTGATTGAAGCTAAACATGATAAAGAAATGATTGGGTATGAAAAAACGATCGAGGAAATTCGAAAGTATATCAACTGCTCTCCCCAAGCCTTTTATGAGAAAATTATCGAATGGCACAATGCTTACGTTGACCCAGGGCCTCAGGAAGACGATATCACACTTTTGATTCTGGAAAGAAAAGTTTTGGGAGAAAAAAAATCTTAGGAGTATAATTCCTGCAGGAACGCTACATCTCTTGCAGTTATCAAGATTCAGGTGAATCCCTTCGTGTTCGGGAACTTCCGCGATCTCCCATGCCTCACAATCCAAAAAAAATATTTTTGAGCGGATTGCTGCTGGTTTACTATGCTGAATATCAAGTTCCAGCCGGTAAAACCCTTTCCGAACAGGTCATCAACTCCCCTGAATTCAACAAGGAATTTCCGGCAAAAAATGCGTCAGTCCTTGAAGTGGGTTCTGTCGTCCGCTTTTAATCTCAAATTAAATTCTGAAACCTTATTCTGGAGGGATCACTCTTGGTTTCATCAACTGATTACAGGCCTAAAACCGGATGCAATCGGGTTGTCATCAGACTATCCCGCGATAGCCAAGTCTTTCAACACAGGGGACTCGCAGACGGGAGCCACAGGGGCGGTTGTGGCCAAGGCGGACACGTGCATGTGGCCAAGGTTGATGTCCTGAAGAAATACCTCGTTGCAACCGGCAGTCCGGGCACGTTCGTCCGGAAACCCCCGAAAATCGATCACGGCGGGCGTCACCGTCAACATCGTCAAATCGTCGAGCAAACCGATTCCAATGGCTTTGAGGCATGCCTCTTTGCGGCACCAAAGTCTCAGGAACTGACGTTTTCCTTCCAGCCCAGTTTGGTTTCCCCAAAATTCCCGCTCCGCTTCAGAGAGGGCCACTGGGGCCAACTCCTCGAACTGAATATCGACACCGATGCGTTCAATATCGACACCCAGGGTGCATAACCGCGAAACTCCCAACAGCACCGCGTCATCGGCACGGGAGCAGTTGAATTCCAGGCATTGATTTTCCGATGGGCTGACAAAAGGCTTTCCCCAACAGTTACGCGTAAAAGTGAGATTCTGAAGATTGATCTTGAGGTATCGGGACAAGAGCACTCGGACAAAGGCACGCCGCACAATTAAGCGGTTTTGGTCAATCTCGAAATTCACCCGCGCGATGTCTTCGAAATCGTTCGGGGAAAGTAGGGAAACCAACGAACCTGCATTCGCCAACAACTCGTCGTTGAGCAAAATGCGCCAAATGTGAACCTCGCCTTCGCGCAGAACAAAGACATTGTAAGGGTTGCAATCAAGTGGCTGATTGGAAAAGAGATCGGCACGAAGCATGGATCTCAAAGTTCTTGAACTCTCTGGACATCCTCAATGCGCGAAACAATGAGAAATTCCGCCGTAATAAACACTCCGATCACGGAAAAAAGAAACCCCATTTCACCAACCCAGGTGCCCCCCCAGGTGGCTAGAACCAGCATGACGAAAGCGTTGATATAGTTGGTTGTCTGGCAGATCCAGGCGAAAACGCCAAAAGAGGAGAATTTCGGGCCCCAAAAGCCGAGCGTTTCAATCCCGATCAGTATCCATATGGATCTGAGGGAAATTGCTCGGTCGGAGTTTATTTCCATATCCTGCAGGACCTCCGGTCTCCTTGCTTTCATTCATTGTGGTGTGCTACTTTTGCCACCCAAGTATAGCATGAAATAGGTCTATTACCAATCGCCATAAGTTTGTACCAGCAACAAAGAGCAAATTCATATTGACATTGGCAATTAACCATGCAATTCAAAAAAACTTCACGGAAATATAAATTTTTCAAATTTTCTGCACTTGTGTTGATGCAGGTTTATAAGTCAAGTATTTTTACTCTTTTTCGCTGAGTTTGTGCCAGCAATTATCCATTTGATTGTTGAAGCGAAGTCCAGAAGCACTCCGTTTGAGTGTTGCTAAAAATCGCGCCACATAAAGAGTTCGCTCTCTCTAAAAAGGGTTTAATGAACATTAATTTTTTACCAATTTGCATTACTTTTTTCGAAAAAATGTCTTTTCATCGTGTTATTAATTTTCCGCTTATAAAACGTAACTTCTTGCAAAGCTGCGTCTGAACCTAAATGGATAATTGTTGCATTCGGGAAAAATAATTAACTGGGGTATTCGCTTGAATCAAGTATTGCGCTTTCCATCAGGATTTTCATGAATTCCCTCTAAAGTAGCATTTACAAAGCCTTTGAAGCAGCTTTTTGTGAATTTTACTGAATGTAGCATATACCCCTAATAATTAAATCTTCTTTACGGAGATGCCTATGGTGGCTGATAAATTTTTCTCTTTAGTGCTGAGGGGCAACATCCACTAAGTAGTTTGAAAAAACCTATTTCTGCCTGCAAATCATCTAAATCTCTTCTGGCTCGCTGATTTTTTTCCTCAAGCAAATTGTAATTTTTTTTTTGTTTGGTATAATCCCTTGAAACATTTCCGAAAAAAACTTTTCCTTTGACTTACTCGGGGCACTGGCTGAGTTATACGGTAAAGGAGCCTTAAGGTGACAAAAAATGAATTGGTAATGTTGTTGGAAGAAGGAGAAGGATATAAGCTCGAATTCAAGCGAGCTATCAACACCGATTTAGCCAAGGAAATGGTCGCTTTTGCCAATGCGTCCGGTGGAAGAATCATAATTGGAATTGATGATGCAAATCAGGTAGTTGGGACGGATTTTTCCAATCATACATTTTCTCAAATCGAAGATTTGGCTGCTGGATGTGATCCTGCCGTTCTGATTCGGCTTGAGAAATGTCTTCGAGATAAGCTTTTGATTATCCATATCCCAGAAGGGGGAAACAAACCTTACCGATGCAATAAGGGGTTTTACCTACGTAACGGAGCCAATTCCCAGAAAATGGGGACAACAGAAATCACCGCATTTATCCAGGCCGAAGGAAAAGTCAGGTTTGATGAACAGTTGCGACAGGATTTGCCATGGAAAAAAGCGCTCGATGAAAAGAGAATCAAACACTTTCTTGATCTGGCAAGAATCACTCATAGGAAGGATATAAACACCTTGCTTCTTAACCTTGGCGCAGCTGAGGTAAAGAACCATACGTTTTTCTTCAATCAGGCGGGTGTCCTGTTTTTCAGCCGAGAGCCGAATCTCCGGCTATTTCACGTAAGTGTAATTTGTGCCTTGTACAAAGGGGCTGGAAAGGCAGTCATACTGGACCGCAAAGAACTGACAGGAAACATTATTGAAAATATTGAAGACGCTTTGCTTTTTTTGAAAAAACATCTCAACCTACGCCAGGAAATTAACGGCCTTCAGCGTCACGAGGCATGGGAAATACCCGAGGTGGCCCTTCGGGAAGCTGTGGTAAATGCGATTTGCCATCGGGATTATTTCGAAAAAGGAGCTCAAGTTATGATCGAGATTTTTGATGATCGTGTTGAAATAACCAATCCCGGGGGTCTTCCCAAAGGTCTTTCTAAAAAAGACTTCGGAAAACGCAGCATTTGTCGGAATCCGCTGATCGCATCACTTCTTTTACGATCGGGGTATATTGAAAAAATGGGAACAGGAATCGATCGAATTCGAGAAGCGTTATCGAAAGAGAAGTGCCCCAAGGTCAAAATCTCCTTTGATGCTTTTTTCACGCTGAATTTTCCCCGTCCATCAACAAAAGAAAACCAAATGTCAGGAGAAATGTCAGGAGAAATGTCAGGAGAAATGTCAGGAGAAATGTCAGGACTTGTCCTCAAATTGTTTTCCGAAAACTCGAAATTTACGGTTCCTGAAATAGCCAAACGACTTGAAAAATCCGAAAGAACCATACATCGAATCATTGTACAACTTCGAAAATTCGGCCAACTTCAACGTGTTGGTTCGACCAAGGATGGACATTGGAAAGTTTTGGAACCGACAGATAAATAAGTGGTTGGCGGGTTCCCCGCGCCTGCGGGGATGGACCGCCTTTGAAAATGCTCCGGGTTGGAACATCAGCGGGTTTCCCGCGCCTGCAGGGATAGACCAGTAATTCTTAGTGCCGAATCCAAAAATTTGTCGGGTTCCCCAAGCCTGTATGCAAACTTTTGACGCTACAGGTCTATGTTCAAAGGATATTCTTGCGCTCTCCCGATTAAAATTTTAATTTGCTTGAGTCAGGCACATGCTCCAGTTATACTACCTTCACAATATAGGAAATATTTTAAAATGGGTAATGTTATTTTCTCCCTGGCATATACCCACTGGAGGATACATTATGTCTCAGCAAACATTGGATAGCAATCAAAAGTTTTCCAGCAGGATCGAAATTTGGCGCCAGTATCTGGCGGAACTCCCAGAACCACTCAATTTGCCGTGCGACTTGGCACGTCCGGCTCTCTTGTGCAATTCGGGTAATAGTCTTCCTATCGAGCTGTCCGAAACTGTTTTGAGGCGTCTTATAGAGACCGCAACGGCTATGCGTATTCAACCGCGATCCCTTCTTTTTTCCACATTCTCCGTTTTCATCGGAAAGATAAGCAATGCGAAGGATGTTGTCGTAGGAATTCACCTCACGGATGGTTCACTCTGTGAACCAGTTCCTGTTTTGCTTCAACTCGACCCGGAGCGGGAACTATCCGACTTTTCGCGAGAGACGGATGAGCGTCTGTCCTGGTCATTGGAAAATCGCGGGGAATCTGCCCGCGACATCGCAAAATCTCTTGGAAAGAGGACCGATCCAGCAAGGCACCCACTCTTTGACGTCGTTTTTCAATGGAATGATGAGCTTAAACCTCAAGGAACCGAAACGTCTTCACAGGGTGAATCTTTTTCGGTCATTCTGCCATCGTATGATTTGATGCTTGCAGTCGAACCAGATTCAAAGTCGATCGACAATGCCAGGAATTGGAAGTTTCAACTTGTCTATGCAGAACAGTTGTTCAGTCCGTCGATGGCCAAACGCCTGGCGCGTTCGTTTGGGGAGTTCCTCTCAACAACGATCGAAGCGCGAAACGAAATCACTCTGGGAAATATGCCTCTGCTTGGACGCGATTCCCAAGCAAGTCTCCTTGAAGAGTTCTCCGTTCCGCACTTCAATTGGGCCCGGCACATCCTTCTGCATGAGCTGTTTGAGGCCAGGGTCGATCAAAATCCTGACGCAATGGCAATCCTCTATGAAGGCGAAAGTCTGACGTATGTCCAACTCGACAAGAAAGCCAATGCGCTGGCACACAACCTGGCTAGAATGGGAGTAGGTCCGGATGTGATAGTGACCCTTGTTCTGGAACGTTCGGTGGAAATGATTATAGGGATTCTTGCGGTCCTCAAAGCTGGCGGGGCCTATCTGCCGATAGATCCTGAAGCTCCACTGGATCGCATCAAGCTCCTAGTTACAGACAGCAAATCAAATTGCCTGGTCACAACTCGAAAGCTTGCAACAACTGTGTCAGGCCTTTGTGAGATCGTCCTTGCGGACGAACCTTTCCCTGATGAAGCCCTTCAGACCCGTTTGTCGCGGCGCTGCGAGCCAACCAACCTCGCCTGTGTGATTTACACCTCCGGTTCAACCGGGCTCCCGAAGGGCGTACTTTTGGAACACCGCAATATCGTTCACTTCGTTCTCTCAGAAAAAGAAGCCTTCGACATTCGCGGTGATGAGGCTGTGCTTCAATTCTCCCAGTACACATTTGATGCTTCAGTGGAGCAAATCTGGCTGGCCTTGGCCAGTGGTGCCAAACTGCTGCTGGTGACCAAGGAAACGCTCCTCAACAGAGAAAAGCTTGCCCTTCGTATGAATGAAGAAGGCGTTACTCATCTTGATACAGTTCCGGGGTTTTTGGCCAATCTGGACCCCGAGGACGTTCCCAAGCTCAAACGGGTTGTGGCGGGAGGTGAAGTCTGTCCAGTTTCAGTCGCCCGCAAGTGGCTTGGAAAAGTGAAGTTCTTCAATGAGTATGGCCCCACCGAAACAACCATTGCTTCACTGCGATACCACGCAAAAAACCTCTCCGAAAAGAACGATCGCGTTCCGATCGGATATCCCATCGGCTTGACCCGGGCCTATGTCCTGGATTGGGGCGGTCACCCCGTTCCCGTCGGAGTGCGTGGGGAATTGTTTATCGGCGGTGCTGGTGTAGCTCGCGGTTATCTCCACCGACCGGACTTGACGCAGCAAAAATTCGTTGGCGATCCGTTTGTCACAGATTCATCGGCTCGAATGTATCGTACGGGCGACATCGTGTGCTGGTTACAGGACGGAAGCCTTGATTTCATTGGTCGATCCGATCATCAGGTCAAGATTCGCGGTTTCCGCATCGAGCTGGCTGAAATCGAAGCAGCCCTCTTGAAGCTTCCCGGTGTGAAATCGGCAGCCGTTCAGGTGTTTGGAGACAGCACCGCAACGAAGCGACTGTGTGCCTATTTCATCGGGGCGACTCATTCGACGGAAAACGAGATCAAAACGCAATTGGCTGAATCACTTCCGGTATACATGATTCCTGATTTGATCATGCAATTGAATCACTTTCCCCAAACAACTTCGGGAAAGATCGACCGTAAAAACCTTCCCATTCCAGTGCTAGATACTGGGATCGTGGAATCCCCTTGCAATAAGGTGGAGCAGGAACTGCGTGAAATCTGGGTAGATCTGTTGCATTTGCCCAAGGAACGCATCGGTGTGACCAGGAGCTTTTTCGAACTGGGCGGCCATTCATTACTTCTGATGCAATTTGTGGCGCGAGTTCGTCAAAAGTTTTCCGTAACGATCAACGCATCCGCTATACTTTTAGATCCAACGATTCGCTTTGCTGCAGCGCTCATTGCCGACGACCGAAGGAATCCGGGGCTCGTAATTCCTCGAACAACTGCGCGCGATGTCTACCCCGCCACGTCAGTTCAACGGCGTCTTCATGCCATACAACAAGGCAATCCACAGGGCACATCCTATAACCTTCCTACTCTGTATGAAATCCAGGGAACACTGTCCTGTGACCAACTAGAAACTGCTTGTAATCTTTTGCTTGAACGCCAGGAGAGCTTACGCACAGCCTTCCTTTTTCAGGAAGGGCAAATACTCCAAAAAATCTCCCAGCGTCCAAAATTCTCCTTAGACCGTTTCGAGTTGAGAGGACGCTCGGTCGAGGAGGTGTTTCGCGAATTTGTTCGTCCATTTGTCCTGGAAAATTCTCCACTCTTCCGCGCTGCAGCGTTAATGGAAGCGGAATCGGTTCGTTTCCTGGCGTTAGATATACACCACATTGTGTCGGACGGCATTTCCCTTGAAATCCTGATGGAAGACCTTTCCTCACTCTTACGAAAGGAATCACCCAACCCAATTCCCTTGCGTTTCCTGGACTACGCCTCGTGGCTGGACACCACTGGTGCAAAAAAACGCGTGGAAGAGTCGCGAACCTACTGGATGAATCTCCTCAGGGAAGAAACGCCGATTTTGGACTTGCCCTATGACTTCAGACGTCCCTCGTCTCGCCTGCAAACCGCCGCCGAAATAGAAATTCACCTCCACCGTGGAGTTGCTGACCAGATAGGTGTCTGTGCGCAACGATGCAATTCCACCCCCTTTGCATTCTTTTGTGCAGTGTATTCGCTGTTTCTGTCCAATATGTCCGGCAGTCCCGAGGTAGTGTTTGGATTTCCTTCAGCCAATCGCCCCCATCCCGATCTCGAACAAGTTATCGGAATGTTCGTCAACACGCTCGTGTTTCGTGATCGAATTGACCGGTCCGCTACATTTGGCGAATTCCTTGGGGGGGTTATGAACCAGGTGAAGGGATCGTTGCGAAATGCGGATTACCCATTTGAAGAACTTGTTGAAACACTGCGCGTTCAAACCCCTCCTAGCCGCAACCCGATTTTCGACACGATGCTTTCATATGAAGGCATAACAATAGAATCAATTCAGTGCGGGACTGGGTCATTGAAACAGAGGAGAATTCCCCAGCAAGAGGCTCGTATGGATTTAGTCGTCGTTATCCGGGAAAGTGGATCCGGTTACAACATCACATTTGAGTATTCCAGCGATCTCTTCAAACGATCGACAGTGGAACGATTGGCGGCAGGCTTTTCCAACATAGTGACCGCAGTATTGAAAAACGATTCAGTCCGGCTGGGTGACTTGCCGTCAATGACGGAAGCCGAACGAAACCGCCTACTTCAGCTCTTTAATGGTACGAACCATGTGTTGCCCGATGTCAACGCCGCCCAGGAAATATTTCAACAGCATGCTGATTCCCGTCCCGTGGCTCCCTGCGTCATCTTTCGGGATAAGACCCTGACCTACTGCGAAGTTGAACAGAGATCGAACGCACTTGCCCATCGACTGTTGCAGGAAGGTGTCGGACGAGACTCCATCGTCGCGATCTTGCTTGACCCTTGCCCCGAAATGGTAATCAGCGTGTTGGGAGTGCTAAAGGCGGGGGGTGCCTTTTTGCCGATTGATCCCGATTACCCCACGGAACGGAAAGCCTTCCTGCTGACTGACAGTTCCGCCAAAGTGTTGTTGTACAAGTCGCCAGCGAACGACGAGTTGCGAAAACTGTTCAACGGTCCTACGTTTGACGTCTCCAGTCTGCCCCTGGACCAAAAGAACATCGCCCGACCCACTGTTTCAGTTCGGCCTGAGGATCTGGCTTATGTGATCTACACCTCAGGCTCTACGGGAAAACCAAAAGGGGTGCTCGTTGAGCATCGAAACCTGGTCAATTTCGGCTGTTGGGCAAAGGAATTCCTGGATGTGTGCAAGTCCGACCGTGTGTCCAAATTTGCCGGTTTTGGTTTTGATGCATCGATCTTTGAGATCTTTCCGGCCCTTTTCTCGGGTGCGTGCCTTTGTATCGTTCCAACCGAGACACGATTAGTGATTGACGAACTTGACCAATACTTTGAACAACATAAGGTAAGTGTCGCATTTCTTCCCACGCAGTTCGGGGAACAGTTTCTGCGACACGCAAGCCGTCATAAGCTTAAGTGTCTGTATGTCGGCGGGGACAAGCTTCGCCTATACCAACCGGGCAACTGCCGACTCGTCAATGCCTATGGCCCTACTGAGTATACGGTTTGCACCTCGGCCTTAACCGTTGACAAGTTCTACGACAACATCCCCATTGGAAAGCCTGTGTGGAATACCCAGGTGCTGATCCTCGATCGGTTTGGCCGGCTTTGCCCCATCGGGACCGCCGGAGAACTATGCATTTCAGGCGCGGGGGTGGCACGTGGCTATCTGGGCAGGCCGGAATTGACTGCCGAAAAATTTGTCAATCATCCGTTTGAACTTGGAAAACGCATGTACCGGACGGGTGATCTAGCCCGGTGGCTAGATGACGGCAATATAGAATTCCTGGGGCGAATCGACACTCAGGTAAAGATTCGCGGTTTTCGCATAGAACTAGGTGAAATCGAAGCAGCATTGATGGCCCTTTCCGGCGTGAAAGAAGCGATAGTAATAGCCCGTGAATCCAAGACAGGAAAAGGAGACCTGGCTCTGGTTGCATTCATTACCGGCTCTTCCAAAAGCGATGAAACGGGCCTCAAGGAAGCCCTAAAGAAAACTTTGCCTTCCTATATGGTTCCATCCCGTATCATAGGTTTGGAAAGCATTCCGCTTACTTCCAATGGAAAAGTTGATCGAAAACGGTTGCCGGAGGTGACCCTGCAGCAAACGCGGATGGTCACCCCAGTTAGTGAGCAGGAAACGGAACTTCGCGCCATGTATTCCCGGGTTCTCGGTTTGAACGCCGAGGTAATCAGTACCGAGTCAGGATTCCTCGAACTAGGGGGACACTCGTTAAAAGCTGCCGCACTCCTTTCCGAGTTATATCATCAAAAGGGGGTTCAAATTCGTTTAGCCGACTTTCTTAAGAGCTCTTCTATAGCTGAACTTGCCAAAATATTGCGAACCTATCAGACCGCTCCCGAAAATCTAACAAAAGCTTTTTCATGGACTTCGGCGCCCTCCCAACGTCATTTTCCTCTGTCATCATCACAGTCGCGCATTTTTTCCGTGCATCAACTCTCGCGATGGAGCACAGCTTACAATATCCCGTTTGCCTTTGAACTGGCACATGAAGTCGATCTTAACAGATTGTCCGAGGCATTGAAGGAGTTAATTCGTCGTCACCAGTCTTTACGCGCTTCCTTTTCAGTCATAGAAGGAATGCCTGTACAGGAATTCCACGACGATTTAACTTTTAACGTGGAACAATTGACCGTGAATGAGACAAACCTTCGCGTGACACTGGAACACTTCGTCCAACCATTTGACCTGTCTCATCCGCCACTTTTTCGGGCGGCGATCATCCTTACGGGGTCACGCAGAATATTTGCACTCGACATTCACCACATCGTGGCCGACGGGATATCAATGTCCATCCTGTTTCAGGAGCTGCAGGACATCTATCAAAAGAAGCCTCTTTCAAAGGAAGGTCCCACCTATGCAGACTTTGTATGGTGGGAACAAGGCCCTGCCGGGCAAGAACAAAAGTTGCTTGAAAAGTCGTGGTGGGTGGAGCGGTTCGCGGAAATGCCTTCTCAGCTCGTGCTTCCATATGATTTTGAGCGGCCTTCAAGGCTTTCCGACGAGGGTAATCAGGTTCGGCTTGCTTTGGACGGTGAAACCGCTGAGGCTTTGATGGAATTGTCACGCAGAAAAAACATCACCCCGATGAGCGTGTTCCTCGCGGCTTACAGTGTCGTCCTGTCCCGACTTGGTAACACTCCCGACCTCGTTATCGGAGTACCAGCTTCCGGACGGCAACTCCCGGGGCTTGAAAAAATTGTCGGAATGTTCGTGAACACAGTTCCGTTGCGGATGAATCTGCTGGGTGACGAGTCGTTTTCAACGTGGGCATCGCGCGTTGGACAGGAATCCCAGGAAGCCTTTGATCGTCAAACCTATCAACTGAACGACCTGGTGGCAGATCTTGGCGTGTCCAGAGATCCTTCCCGCAATCCCATATTTGACGTTCTGTTTGCGTGGGAGAGCGATGAGATGACCCCTGGCGAGGGAGGATGCTTAGGGTTGCACGAAATTTCCATGAGAATTCCTCCTAATCAATTCGATTTGGAGTTCACTGTGCAGAACTTCAAGAATGGCCTTAACCTCATCCTTCAATATTCAAAAAAGCTCTTCAGGCATGCGACGGCCGAAAAGTTTGCGAGCCACCTTCGCAGCGTGCTGGAACAGGCCGCACGTGATCCTGACACGCGTATTCGCGACTTCGAAATATTGCTTCCCTGGGAACGGGAAACTTTGCTCGGGGAATTAAACAGAACAAGAGTTCCCCTGCCCATGGACTTAACGCTTGTCGACTTGTTTTCTGCAAATCTCTATCCGAACGGCGATCAGGTCGCAGTCATGGACAATCGAGGAAGTTTGTCTTTTGCCGAAGTTGAACATAAGGCATCGATTTTGGCGGAAAAACTGGTTGGAAGGGGAGTGAGGCAAAACGATATCGTGGCACTGGTTTCGGAACGAACAAGTGACATTCTCGTTGGTATTCTGGGCATCATGAAGGCTGGAGCAGGGTATTTGCCAATCGACCCGGATTCGCCACAGGATAGGGTCCAGTTGATGCTAAAGGATAGCGGCGCCCGAATGTTGGTGACATGCGATCAGGCGTTCGGAACTGAGCCTGACCGGGTAATCTTTTGGAAATCACTTGATTGGAATGGACCAGGACTGCAGGATTCTCGCGCCGTTTCAGAAGGAATCGCTTATGTAATATACACCTCAGGTTCCACTGGAAAACCCAAAGGTGTCGTCATAGAACACAGGCAGGTTGTGAATTTCCTCCTCGGGTCAATCGATGAGTTAGGTGTAAATCAGGACGAAACCATCCTGTTGTTTTCGTCATTCACTTTTGACGCATCAATGGCCCAAATCGGACTGGCGATAGCGACCGGAGCCAGGCTTGTAATACCGACAAAAGAAGACTTGCTTGATTTTGATCGCTTTGAGACGCTGGTCAGGGAAAAGGGAATAACTCACCTTGATGCGGTTCCACTATTTCTTTCAGCGTTTGTTCCCAAAGCGCCATTGCCTCTCCGCCGCATTATCGTTGGGGGGGATATTTGCCCAATTGGGGTTGCCAGTCGCTGGAGCAAGAGCTGTAGGGTATTCAATGAATACGGCCCCACTGAAACAACCATTTCATCACTTCGACACAAATTCAGTATCATGGATGAGGCTTCCCAGAGGCTCTCCATCGGACGTCCCATCGCAAATACGCGGGTCTATATTCTGGACTGGACTGGGAATCTATCACCGCTCGGTGTACCCGGGGAAGTCTATATTGGAGGTTTGGGCGTAGCGCGTGGCTACCTCAACAATGAAGAACTTACAAAAGAGCGATTTCGGTCGAGTCCCTTCGTTGCTGGGGACCGAATTTATCGGACAGGAGACCTGGCACGCTGGCGTGCCGATGGTTCAGTGGATTTCATGGGACGGGCTGACAATCAAGTCAAGATTCGTGGCTTCCGCATTGAGCTGGGGGAAATAGAGGCGGCTCTTCGCAAACATCCGTCGGTGTCTGAGGCGGTGGTCCTGGTTCATAGCCGGGCCGATTCGCCGCAACTCTACGGCTACGTCGTTCCCCGAAAACAGGTTTCAATAAACGAGTTGCGCGGTTTTTTGGGACGGCAACTTCCTTCATACATGGTTCCGGATGGCTGGGTTTTCATGGACACTTTGCCGGTCATGATTTCTGGGAAGGTGGACCGCAAAAAACTGCCAGAACCAAAGTTTGATGATGATAGTCACAGTGACATACCAGCATCGGAAACAGAGGAACGCCTCCTCGATATCTGGGCCGATTTGTTGAAAACCCCGCGAGAGCGAGTCCCCCTGACGCGCAGCTTTTTCGAACTGGGCGGACACTCCCTGATCATTATGCTGCTGATCACTCGGATTCATCGTGCGCTCGGGGTGCGGTTGACACCTTCTGACGTATTTGCTACACCCACGCTCAGGGGTCAGGCAACCCTTATTGAGAGCCGGGATTTGCAACGCATTGTGCCGATTCCACGTGTTCCGTTTCAGGAATACTATCCCCTTAGCTCTGTTCAACGTCGTCTGTTTGCCATGAATCAAGCGAACCCTGATAGTGTCTCATACAATATGCCAACAGTTTTCGCTGTCGAAGGTCGAATCAACATGGAGGGTTTAGAAGAAACGATTCGAAAACTCTTCCGGAGGCACGCTTCTTTCCGAACGACGTTTGAGTTGCGTGAGGGTATACCCGTTCAGTATATTCATAATTCGGTTGATTTCCATGTTCAGGTGTTGGAGAACATGGCCGGAAACCTGGACGAACTCATGCAGCAGTTGATGCAGCCTTTCGATCTGTCAGTAGCACCTTTGGCCCGCGTTTGGCTTGTTCACATGCGTTCAAAAGTGACCTATTTAGTGGTGGACCTCCATCACATCATCGCCGACGGCATATCCATGAGCATTTTGTGGCGTGAGGCGACCCAACTCCTGTCGGGGCTGCCATTGGCGCCTCTGCAGATTGCCTACACCGATTTTGCTTGCTGGCAGCAGAATGCGGAATACCGAACGCAGGTTAAACAGCAACAACTATATTGGATGAAACAGTTTTCGAGCTTTTCGCCCCCTCTGGAGTTGCCGTTCGACCTACGTCGGCCGAAGGTGCGCAACCTTGACGGCGATCTCGCGATCGTTCACCTTACAGCGGAGGAGCATGAGGCGCTTACGAATCTATCCAGACGGGAGGGCGCGACGCTCTTTTCAACTCTTCTTTCCTGCTATTTCGTTTTTCTATCACGTCTGACGGGAAAGGAGGATGTGACAGTAGGGATTCCCGCATCAGGACGCGTCCACCCCGACATCCAGGATGTCGTGGGGATGTTTGTAAACACGCTTCCACTGCGAAGCAGGGTGCCGGAATCTGAATCTTTCCGAACATTCCTGGCTTCCTCGGCGAAGATGCTGATTGAGTCGCTTTCTCACCAGGACTACCAACTGGAAGACCTTGTCAACGATCTTGGGATTCAAACGGAACTTGGTCAAAGCCCCTTGTTCGATGTCATGTTTGTCTTTCAGGGGCGAGAGGAGCAGACAATAGTTACCAGGTCCGCAAAGCTTCGAGTTTGCGAATTCAGGCATCGCACGGCCAAAATGGATCTGGTTCTAATCGCCACGGAACTTGAGGCTGGGCTTGAGCTAGCGTTCGAGTATCCCACGGAGTTGTTTTTGCGTCGTTCTATGGAAAGGTTCGCAAAGAGCTTTGTTCAGCTCGTTCGAAGCATTCTTCAGTCTCCGGATACTCCGCTGGAAGAAATCGAAATTCTCCCCAAGGATGAAAAATCCCGCATCCTGACTGAGTTCAATGGCACTCAGCATGAACTACCTGTTGTTTCAGGCGTCCATGAATTGTTTGATCACTGGGTGAAGGTTAGTCCCGACGCCCAAGCTGTTGTTTGCGGGGATGTTAAATTGAGTTATGCCGAACTCAACCATCGGGCAGAAAACATTGCCGCAGAGTTGGGCCGTTTGAAAGTGGGACGTGGCGATATTGTCGGGATACTTCTCCACCCCTGCGTGGAACAGGTGCCATCCATTCTGGGAGTACTCAAAGCTGGAGCGGCATTTTTGCCCATTGACCCCGAGTATCCTCCGGGCCGAAAAGATTACATGTTGAGCGACAGCGGCGCCAAAGTTCTTTTGACGCAAGCGGGTCTGGACCAGGGGCTGGAGTTTTCAGGTTCACGTCTGGATCCTGAGGCGGTGGGAGCTTGCAAGGCAACGGCAAAAGTCACGGACGTCCGCCCGGAAGATGCAGCCTATGTGATTTACACATCTGGCTCCACCGGAAAACCGAAAGGAGTAATTGTCGAACACCGCAATCTCCTTAATTTCTCCAGCTGGTACATCCATTACCTAGGAATCACGCAACGGGACACGCTTTCCAAATACGCTGGTTTTGCATTCGATGCATCGATTTCAGAAGTTTTCCCAGCGTGCCTGAGCGGCGCGACGCTGAGTATTATTCCCAGGGAGATTCGCCTTTCGCTTTTGGAATTGAACGAATATTTCGAAAAGACGAAAGTCTCTGTTGCCTTCCTGCCAACACAGCTGGGCGAGCAGTTCATTCGCCTTGCTGAAACCCACTCGCTGCGTGTGTTAATCCTTGGGGGTGACAAACTGCACAGTTATCGCGCTACCCCGTACAAGGTCATGAACGGATATGGACCCACTGAATATACGGTGTGTACGTCGGCCTTTTTCGTAGAAGGAAGTTTCGAAAACATCCCTATCGGCAAGCCCATTTGGAACACCCAGGTATTGATCCTCGACAAAAAGCGACGACTCTGCCCTATCGGAGTCCCTGGCGAACTTTGCGTTGCAGGTCGAAGCATGGCACGAGGATACTTGAACCGGCCTGACCTAACGCTGGAAAAGTTCGTTTCCCATCCATTTACTTTGGGTGAACGCCTTTACCGAACCGGCGACCTGGCGCGTTGGCTGGATGATGGCAACCTGGAGTTTCTCGGGCGCAACGACTCGCAGGTAAAAATTCGCGGCTTCAGGGTTGAACTAGGCGAAATCGAACAGGCTTTGCTGGAGCTTCCCGGAGTAAAAGAAGCCACTGTTATAGATCAAACAGATGGTAGCGGGATGAAGTTTTTGGTCGGATATCTGGTGGCCATAGCCGATTTGGACACACAGCAAATTCGTATTTTGCTGTCCAGACAACTTCCCGATTACCTTATTCCGGCTCATTTTGTTCGATTGCCAAACATTCCGCTTACGCCTAATGGCAAAGTTGACCGCAATTCCTTGCCCGCAGTGAAACACGAGTCAGTGTCAATCGTGGAACCGGTTGGGGAAATAGAAACGCGGCTCAGGGATATCTGGGCAAAGGTGCTCGGTCTCGAAAAGGTCAGTGTCACAACCGGATTCTTCGATTTGGGCGGACATTCCCTCAAAGCGATGGCCCTTGTTGGCGAGATCTTTCGGGAATTCAAGGTCAATCTCCGTATCAGCGACATCTTCCTAAATCCTACCATTCGGTCTCTGGCAGAGCTCATCACTCAAGGCTCCCAGGGTTCCGATCGCTTGCGCAGGGTCAGTGCTCACGAGCAGGCTAAATCATACCCGGTTTCTTCAGTGCAAAAACGCATGTACCTTTTGCAGCGAATGGAACCTTCGGACGTAAGCTACAACGTGGCGAGCTTATTCAAGATCGTTTCTACTACTGTTAGCAAGGGGCAGGTTGAAGAAGCGTTGAGATCTATTGTGGAAAGGTATGAGGCGTTTCGTTGCTCGTTTTTTCTTGAGGGAACGGAACCGCATTTTTGCGTAGAAGAAACAGTATGCCTGGACTTTCCGACCATTAAGACAAGCGAGGCAAGTCTCCACGCAACGGTAGCCAAGCGAATCAAACCATTCGATTTGTCAGTGGCACCATTGGCACGTGTGGCTTGGATTGAGACCGAGTCGAACCGGTTTCTTTTCTTCGATATGCACCACATTGTGACAGACGGGGTGTCGATGGGCATCCTGGTAGAGGATTTGACAAAACTGCTGAATGGGGACTCTTTGTCATTGCCAGGTTGTGGGTTGGTCGATTGTTGCGTGTGGGAAAACAGGCCTGAAGTTCAGGACGCCATCGCTCAACAGCGGTGCTACTGGGAAAAGGTCTTCAAGGAGGGCATCCCGGCGCTGGGTCTTCTCACCGATTATCCGCGTTCTCCGGTGCCGACTCAAGAGGGGGCGACGATTGCGAAAGTAGTCCCTCTGGAATTGGCAAATCGAATCCGAGATCTATCCCGCAATCAAGGGGTCTCCCTCTACGCGCTCTTCCTGGCGGCATTCAACGTTCTTCTGGCACGCATTACGAGACAAGAGGAAGTCGTTGTGGGAACCCCTGTCAGTGGGCGATGGCACGTGGACATGCAAAACACGTTTGGGATGTTCGTCAACACGCTTGTTTTGTTGAACCGACCGCTTCCACAAACGACGTTCCATCAGTTCGCCCGTGAGGTGGCGCACAACACGATCGAAGCCCTTGACAATCAGGCATTCCCGTTTGCCGATCTTGTCGAAATGGTTGGGGATGGCCGCCGCCCCGGGCATTCCCCATTGTTCGATGTCATGTTCCTTCTGCAGAACAGGGATGAGCGAATTGACCGTGATGGAGCTATTTTCGAGCCATGCATGGTCGAGAACAATACGGCCAAATTCGATTTGACTTTGATGGTGGATGAAAGCCGTGATTCGTTGAGTCTTGCAATGGAATACCGGACAAGCCTCTTTCGTTCTGAAACGATAGAACGATTGTTGCGTTGTCTTATGACGCTCCTCCAGGACATCGTTGCACGCCCGGAGTGCGTGCTAAGTTCGCTATCCATTCTTTCCAAGGAAGATCGACAGTTGGTCGATGTAGAATTCAACCATACGGAAATGTCGTTCCCCCCCGAAGTGGCGGTCCACCGTATGTTTGAACGTATTGTTCAGCGTTTTCCAAACCGGCGGGCTCTGGTGGATGGCGCCCGATCTTATACTTATGCCGAAATGGACGCTTGTGCCAACCGCCTTGCTCATCGCCTGATCGGGCTTGGTGTTATGCGCGAATCTATCGTTGGAATTCTCAGCATGCCGTCCAGTGAGCTCATTGTTGCTGAAATGGCTGTACTCAAAGCCGGTGGGGCATTTATGCCTCTTGACCATCGCTATCCGCGGGATCGCAATGAATACATGCTTCGCGACAGTGGCGCGCGCGTATTCCTGGCAGCCCCGGGATTGGGCGACGACATCGATTGGCCGGGGACTCGTCTCATTCTTGACAAAAACCTCATGAGTAACGGCCCGACACACGTGCCGGAGGTCTGCTCAGAATGCAATGACTTGGCCTACGTGATTTACACGTCGGGTTCCACTGGACGACCCAAGGGAGTTGCGGTCGAGCATCTTTCCCTAACACATTTTGTCCATCGCACCTTTGCCCTTTACTCCCTGACGGAGTCGGATCGCTTTTCAAAATATGCCGGGGTTGCATTCGACGCTTCCATCATGGAAACATTCCCACCGCTCTGTTGTGGCGGGGAACTTCACGTTGTGCCGGATGAAATCAGGCTTTCGCTTGATGGCCTTGAGGGATGGTTCAGGGAATCCGGCATCACGTGGGCATTCCTGCCAACCCAGCTGGGGGAGGAGTTTTCCAAAGACCCGCGAAAAACTGCCCTTCGGTGGCTGGTTGTGGGAGGAGACCGTCTGCGTCGCTTTGTTCCCCAATCCTTCACTCTCTCTAATGAATACGGTCCGACAGAGTTTACCGTTTGTGCGACAACATTCTTCGTCGACAAACAGTATGAGAATATCCCAATAGGCAAACCCAATCCCAACACCAAAGCCTATATTCTGGATCCATCAGATGAGCTTTGCCCCCCTGGAGTCCCTGGTGAACTCTGCCTCGCTGGACGGGGGATTACACGAGGCTATTTGGGAAATCCTGAATTGACAGCGAAGAAGTTTGTAACCCATGCGATTTCAGGCAATAATCGCATGTATCGCACCGGTGACCTTGCACGTTGGCTTGACAATGGAATGATCGAATTCTTGGGACGAATCGACAAGCAGGTCAAGATTCGCGGGTTCCGAATCGAGCTTGGAGAAATCGAGCAGGCAATTCTTGAGGTCCCCGGTGTTCGGGGAGCGACGGTGGTTGATCTACAAGATGCTTCCGGCGAAAAATATCTCTGCGGCTACTATGTGACATCGTTCCCAGTCTCCGAACAGGATATTCGCGATCATTTGACCAGGAAAGTTCCGGAATACATGGTTCCTCCTGCGCTCGTGCTTCTGCCCGAAATCCCGTTTAACGGCAGTGGGAAGGTGGACCGTCGTCGTTTACCGGAACCCGTACTTCGTCACCGCGAACGCATCCTTGTATCACCGCGGTCCATTGCGGATTCATTGGTGATAAAGGCCTTTAGCCTGGCATTGAAACGAAACGAAATCAGCATTGACGACGACTTTTTCGATCTCGGGGGAAACTCTTTGAAAGCTGTTTCCGCTGTGGCGACATTGGCTGCGGATTTTCAAATCACACCAAACGACCTTTTCCGGCTCCGCACCGCACGCCGCATCGCTGACGAGATTCCCATGCGTGGTGGCGATTTGAGTGCCCGAGTCGAGATGCTTGCGCAATCGGCGTCTAACAGTGTTACAGAGGGGGAGATTCTTCCTAAAGAGATGCAACCTGATCACGACCGTTACCTGGAACGCTGTCGCCTCTATAAAACGATTTCACTGGAGAAGCGTGAAGACTATCGAAACATATTTCTCACAGGAGCTACCGGGTTTCTGGGTTCTTATCTTCTGCGTGACATTCTACGGGGAACTGAAGCCAAGGTCTACCTGCCTATTCGGGCAAAGACCCGAAGGGATGCCTGGGAGCGGCTTTCAGCGCGTGCCGATTACTATTTTGGTCCCGGGGCATTGGAGAACCATCGACGTCGAATCATTCTCTTGCTCGCGGATCTATCAGAACCTTCAATGGGGTTGGATCCTGGTAATATTGACAGTTTGAGACAAAGCGTTGACTGCATCATCCATTCGGCTGCCCTGACTAAGCACTACGGGGACTATAGCGATTTCGTCGCCGCGAATGTGAAGGCCACCGAAAACGTCGTCAATTTGGCCTCATCCGCCAGCGCGGACTTCAATCTCGTTTCAACCGTATCCGTGGGAGCGGGGGAGATTCCCGGGCGAGATGCAGTGCTCTTTAGCGAGTTTGAATGCGACATGGGGCAAACAGCAGGCAACCACTATGTGCGAACTAAACTGGAGGCGGAAAAACTCGCCCTCAACTTGCGAAACACGGGCAGGGTTTGCAACATTTTCCGCGTTGGCTTTTTAACGGCCGACAGCAATTCCGGACGTTTTCAAGAGAACGCCGCAGACAGTGCCTTCGTGCAAAAGATGCGGGGATTCCTTGAACTGGGACGAATTCCGATCGGAGCCCTGGTGCATTCATTCTGTCCCGTAAATGAAGTAAGCCGCGCTATTCTGACACTGTTCTCTCAGTCATCCCTTGCCAATGAGACCCACCACATTGAACGTTTGATCAGCCTTGCAGAGGCGGAAGCAATTGGGCACGCCGATCCCAGATGCGAAGGGATGGATGACGGGGCGTTTTATCGATGGCTGGCCATCCATCTTGACGATCCCGGCGTGTCCCGCGCCGCGACTTCAATCCTTTTGCACGAGGGGTTGCTGGATGAGAAAGTATCTACTCAAGCCTTCGAAATGCACGAGAAGTCGAAATGCCTGTTGTCAAGGCTGGGATTCGAGTGGAGCCCCGTTACTGCCAAGCATGTCTGGAGAATGGCTGATTTTTAGAGTCGCAGCAGAGATGCTGGGGAACCAGCATCTCTACATTCCCCTTATATTTCCTTATGAGTTGCAACCGAACGAGCCTGTCGAAAAATCCCCGAAAATTCACTTTTTTTGTGTACCCACCCAATTTTTCGTCCCGCTTTCTCGCATCAACAGTGAGCCACTTTGTGCCGAACAAAATGTTCCGAGATTTTTTGTCAGCTTCTATCACATGTTAAGGCAGATGGCAAGGAAGAGGATTAAACTACCGATTATTTCCAGAAAATGCAGGAAATAATTGAATAATTTGATTTTTTCAGGTATGTTTTTTTTAGGGGGAAAAATTAGGGAGATAAGGAGGGAATTTTGTATGAAGTCAATTAACTTCCTTAAGGGTTCGATTTGGTTTGTTCTACAGTGTAGACGATCCAGGCTGGGCAAAAACTTTGGACAGGAGAACAATCGGACAGTTCATCCGAGGAATCAGGACCCCGAATTTTTTCTATCAGAATCAAAGTGAGGTACCGTAATGAGTCGTCGAGTTGCACTTGGGTTGGTATTTTTCCTCCTTTTCGGGGTGGGTTATTCCATTTGGCGACTGAGTCAGTATGACTCTCTGATCGCGGAAGTATTGGTCAATTTCGGGGGCGAGCCCCGGGTGCAATTCGAATCGCTGGTTCGACTTGAATCCCATGCCGGCATAAAGGCTTTTGCCTCGGCGTTGAATGGACTCGGAGGATACAAACCGGATGTTTCCGCATTGTTGCGGGAATGGAGCGAACCGGGAAAGATTCTGACCGCGGACGCCCTCCGCCGACTGTTCGCCGGGAAGCCGACGTATCTTCCCCTGCGATTTTTCCGTTCTTCGGCCGAGGTAGTCCAAGAATATCTGAAGAGTTCGACGGGCACCCCTCCTGGAGGAAGTCAGGAACCTGTCATCAGGTTTCTGGTGGCATTGATCGTCGGGCTCGAACAGTCAGATCGTGCGGTTATCAACCACCTACTTGCCATTTCCATCCGGGCCCAAACGGTTGAAGTTCTAGCCGAAATGTTCAAGCGGAAAGCCCTGCGGGAATTTGATCGACAGCTATTCCTGCGTCTTTGGAAGGAGGCTTCCGTGGAACGCCCCACTCTCGCCCAGGCATGGAAAAGCGAGGAAAAAAGCTTTGAACTCCTGGTCCAGCAGGTCCGGCGCAAAGCCCCCCTTGCTACCGCTCTGCATCGACTTCTTTCGGGTAGCCCCGAACGCCAGTATCTGGAACTTCTGGCCAAATGGGAGACAATAACCCCTGGCGAACTGAATCAAAAGTTAGGTGGGACTCATCCCATCGTTAAGGCCGCATTCCCTAACGTGGTGAAAACGCGGGAGGAAGTTCAATCCTACCAAAAGCGCGAAAGTGCTGCCTTGGCCGCTCTTGGGGAAACAGACTCGGCCTCTCGATCTCCCCGTTAATTCTTTTTGGAAAGGTCTGCTCAAAGATCCACCGGCGGTGCCGATTAATTTGTGGAATGACAGGTATTTGTAACCTAAATCTGGATCATTGATTCCAGCACTGGCATTGAAAATACTTTTTTTCGCAAAAGGGGCCGAAAATTGCACTCCCAATCAAAAGGCTTAGTAAGAATCAATTTCTCCACATCTGACTATTTCCCTAAATAGGATAATATTCGAAAATAATATCAGGCACGAAACTCAATTGAGAATTGTTTTCAGGCGAAAAACTTTCTTGACTTTTCCCTCAGAGCAAGGATAGCATGGCAAAGATAGGAAGCATTGGATACTTATCATTGATAATTGCTAATGTTTGTATATTCTAGGAGAATCCATGGAAAGTAGAATTTGCACTCATCCAGATATCTGTAATGGCCGGCCAGTAATTACTGGAACTCGGATTCCCATCCAAACCATATTAGAATTTTTGGAGGCCGGTGATTCAATTGAGGATGTACTTGAGGAGTACCCTTCGATTACAAGAGAATACATTTATGCCTCAAACGATTTCTTTATCTTCTTCGGTACAGAAAACGCGAAAAGAATTTCTTATCCAAAGGAAGTCCGGAAAACAACTCGGTCCAGAATGAGCTCAATTCCCTCCTTGTACAATTAGAGGCAAAACTTCTACGAGTGGTGGCCAAGCCTCATAAACAAAAATTGTCGGCGGCCAAAGATATTGTTGAAGGGATTATTACCTATTTGAATTTCGAAGGGAGAACCAACTTCCTCGAGATCTTGACCAAAATCGAATCTTCAGATACCGAAGAGAACATATCTGAGGAAGATGATGACTAATCTTAACCGTTCACCGCTCACTATTCTGTCAGGCTGATATCTTTAGCTCGGCGGGTTCGGGGGGAAACCTCACTTAATTAATAAAAGGCCTGTTTTAACCGCTGTTTCATAGGCATTTTCTTTTGTGTAATTTTTCGGAGTTAGGGATTGCAACCCCCGAAGAAAAGCGGTAACGTGAATTTGGATGGTTTCCCTGATGGATTCATTCTTCGAATGGGGAACCCGAAATATGGTTGACTTTTTTGAAATTTTAAGGCGGGATATTCTTCCGCAGCAGGGCTGGTTACTCGGAAAAACAGCCTAAATTGTTTAGGACAGTCGGATTTGCTTTCAGGGATATTAAATCTTACAATGGAATTTAATTTCCTAAAGGATTTTATTTGGTTGGGGACAACAGGGCTCGTTGGGGACGTGATCAAGGGATGGGATATTTTTCGGTTGGTTGGGTGTGCTGGCAACAGATGGCGGTTCTTCGGAGAAACAAAAATTAGGATAAATAGGTTTGGACGCGCGTTTAGGGGGTGAGCTGTTTTCCATGGCGAGTGTTTCCAAACCAAGGATTGTGCTAACGAGTCACTTCACCTGTCTCCCTACGAAGGTAAATTCCGTGGTTATTCAAGTATTTTTTACAAAACAGAATTTGGAGAAAACCAATGCAGAATCTTGATGTTTACATTTCGGAAATTTTAGCTGAAGATCTCGGGCCCGGAGTCCGGGATGTTTCAGTTTTCTCACTTGGAAATGCTTCTGAGCGAATTGCCAAGGGAAGAGTCGTAGCCAAGTCAGACGGTGTAATAAGCGGCCTGTGGCTGGTGGAAAAAGTTCTTAAGGAAGTTGAAAAATTTAGCAGGCCAGTGTCCATGTTCCTCTGCCCGGCAAGAGTAGAGTACATGTGCAAGGACGGAGACTTCGCAAGCTCAGGAACATTGATTGCAGAAATAAATGGTCCGGTAGGGACTTTGTTAACATCTGAAAGAACCATTTTGAATTTGCTTCAGCGACTTTCCGGGGTTGCAACTTTAACCAGAAGTTTCGTCGAAGCGATCAAAGGCTCCAAATCTCAAATTCTGGATACTCGAAAAACTACCCCAGGAATGAGATCACTGGAGAAGTTAGCTGTCAGACACGGCGGGGGAATGAATCATCGTTTTGGACTTTATGACATGGTGATGCTCAAAGACAACCACATTACAGCCATGGGTGGGAAGATCAAATCCGCAATCTCCAATGCCCGTCAACTTGTGGGACCAACTTTGAAAATCGAAGTGGAAGTTGCGAATCTGGTACAATTTGAAGAAGCCTTGAATACTGATGTTGACATGATCATGCTGGATAATATGACCCCTTCGGAGATGAAAAAGTGCGTTGAAATCGCGGCTGGGAAAGTTCCTCTGGAAGCCTCGGGAGGAATAACCCTTGAAAGCGTTAAGAAAGTAGCAGAGACCGGGGTTGATTACATTTCCGTAGGGGCTCTTACTCATTCAGCAAAAGCCTTGGACATTTCAATGAAAATATCGTTTTGAATTGAATTCTGAAGTTACATTTATTTCAACGATTCTTGGTGAGTAACCCTCGAATCGTTTTGCAGTTCAGACTTTGGTACAAAAACAAAAAAGAAAATGGTTTTCCTGTACATCATAGACACAGGAGTTTAGATGCCTCTAAATTCAGAATTCCAATTCCCGAGGATATAGTCTTGAGACCATTTTCCCGAAACCTGAAAACGTGAACTCGTTTGGATGAGTTTCCTGCATTAACTTTTGGAATATTTGGTCTCAAAACAAAATTCGGGCTGAAAACTTTTTGATCTCTACGGAATCGGCTTTTGAAGCTGAGCAATCGAAGAAAATGAAGTTTGCGACATCAGGAATTCTGAAATTAAATGTGCTCACAAACAAAAACCGCTCCAATTCTAATAATATTGTGTTCGGCTAAAACGAAAAATGCCGATCTCAGAAGATATCAAACAATTGGAAATTCCGTTAAAAGTGATCAAATCAAGAGAAGATTCTCGCCGAGAATTGCTGACTAGTGAAGGAAAATCAGGAGCTCACCCGCACGGCTGGCCCGCAACCGCTGGAGTGATTTGATGGGCATTTTCTCTGTCTTAAATCCATCCGTTACAAGAAATCCCAATGTTTATGAACAAGACCGATAGTCAAAAGCAGACTTAAGCTTTTGTCCGATCTTCTCTTCGGAAGTCTTGGTGATTCCTTGGCTTTGTAACAGATTCAAATAGAATTTATCGCTTCTAGCAACACCCTCGGAAAAGTTTTTTCTGGACTGCTCCTGCTCAGATTATAAATCTGTTTTTGTATTCCTTCTCAATTTGCAACAAAGGAAAAAGAATCTCGCGCCAATCTTCAATTGAACCATTCACGCCATTAATTTCCAGACCTTCCTTGTCAAAGTAAATCTCCAATTTTCCATCGCAACAACCACATTTCAAAAGGTATCTGGGTGATTTTTTGCCAGATCCTTTTTTGTGGTACACCCTGATTTGGGGGAAACCTTCCGGCCTTGTATTGTATAAACGATTTATTCTCTTAAGTATGATCATTAATGCCTCCAATCATAGAAATTGTCTGGACTAATATATACCAGGTAGTTTAGAATATTTACCATGCTTTTGGGAAGAACCCCCACATTTGGAGAAATTTAAATTAATAAGCCCGTAGAGAATAAACTTGAAGCAATTGAACGTCTTAGAACAGTTCGTTCAAAATTGAAGGAGCTTGGAGTTACTGACATTGGAATTTTTGGCTCCTTTGTCAGAAATCAGCAATCTACGGAAAGCGATATCGATATCCTAGTTAAGTTTTCTCCGGAATCACAATCTTTTGATAATTTCAGGGACTTATCCTTTTTACTTGAAGATATTCTCGGAAGAAGGGTGGAAGTCGTAACTTCAGATGCTTTAAGCCCGTATATAGGTCCCTACATAATTCGGGAGGTTGAAAATGTCGTTCTCTCCACTTGAGTTTATTCGGCACATTATTCTGGAGACCGAGTATGTTCAATCCTAAGTTAATGAAAATGATTTCGAATCTTTCAGCAAAAATGAAACATTGAAAAGGGCTTTCGTTCGTAGCTTGGAGATAATAGGTGAAGCTACGAAAAGTATTCCGCAGAACATTCGGGATTTACAACCGGACATCGAATGGAGAAAAATGCTAGTATGCGGGATAAATTGATTCACGGCTACTTTGGAGTGGACTACAGAATTGTTTGGGATGTTGCCAAAAATAAGCTCCCCGAGCTTAGTGACAAGTTAAAAAAATTGATGACAAAATTGAATTCATAGAGGATTACTACAAACTGCTTGAAATTTATGAGAAAAACCGGGAAAAATATCCAACACTTAATGAATTTTACCAAGTAATTGTTCAGTCGCTATCCAAATGGGAATTGCGTGAAGTTGAGAAAAAAACAAACTCTTCGTTAAGTTTGTTGATTGCTAAGTAAAAGTCCAGGTTAGTGAAAAAACGTGAAAGGGTTGTTTTATACCGAATAAAATGTACCAAGCTTATTCGACACCTCCTCACGCTGTGATTAACTGCCTCTCTTTTTGGGACCCCTTTGGGCAACGGCTGTGAATGGGTCTTCCGGCCAGTAGTGCCTGGGATAATTTGCCCGCATCTCTTTCTTTATGGTTTGATACACATTTTTGAAAAAACCCGTTAAATCCTGGGTTATTTGAAGTGGTCTTGAAGCCGGTGAAAGAAGATGAATGACCAGAGGCAATCTTCCGCCCAAAATAGTGGGAGTTGATGTCCAACCAAATATTTCCTGAATCCTGACGGCTAAAAATGGACTATTGTCGCGCGGATATTGAATTCGAATATTGCTTCCGGATGGTACAGTCATTTTTTCCGGAACCAGTGAGTTCAGAGTTTCAATTTGCCTGTACTCTAAAGAATTTTCGATAAAGCGTTTGATGCTTTTTTCCCTTAATTCTGCAAAAGATCTGCAATTGAACGCAAAGTGCGAAAGGTTTTCAGAAAGCCATTTTTCATCAATCAATGGGATGTTTTTTCCCATTGGACAAGAGCGGGCCAACTCAATTCTTTTTATTATCTGAAATGCGTCGTCGTTCCACGAAATTGATTTGTACAAATCTTTTCTGGCTTCTTGTGCCACCAATTCACTAACTTTTTCACTTTCATCAGGTTTTATATCCGAAGGAGATTCTGAAATCGGAAGATCCAAAAAGCGGATAGTTGTTTTTGCACAAACCATCTCTTTTTCAGCATCCCATACAAATCCTCTGGATGTACAAACTAATTGAGGGAAGAGTTCAATAAGCCAGTTTTTCTCAATCCTGGACGCCATTCTGATTGTGCCTTCGCGATCCTGTCCCGAATCTGCCGAGACGGCGACAATCAGTTCCGCATCCCGGACTGAACTTTGGTTGTGAAGTTTGAATCCCCTTCCCCCTACCATCAAAAAAGAGGAGGATTTCGAATCTCTTTCGGAAAGAGGTTTTCTTCGTTTGGCCACTCGATCGGGATACGCTGCCAAAATTGATTTCAAAAGTCCCGTTTGCCAATCAGGAGAACTGAGTTTTTTGGAATTACTCTTGGAACCCGAAAACTCTTTTTGCAGTTCGGAAGCGCTTTTGACAAAATTTGCCGGGTTTTTATCCAACTTAATTGCGTTTTGGTCAAATTTAGCAGCACTAGTACCAGGCGCTTTTTGCTGGAATGATTTTTCATTCTGAGGATGTGACAAGCTTGTTCTATTTCGATCGAAATTGCACTTTTTTACTATTTCAATTAATTGCTCGGCAATTTTTTTTACGTTCTCCAGAGCTCTTCTGTCGATAAAGTCGTAATCCTGGAAATTATGGAGAGCATCCAAACGTACAAGTACATCGCTTGAGGAATTTGTAACATTTGCTGGAGGAAAAACGCTTTCCTGGGTTCTTTGAAAAATATCTCTTTCCGACAATTGTGCAACAATTTCGGCGCAGTCGTTTTCCAATCCGGCAGATTTGCCATAAAGCAACATTGCTGCAAGCCTGGGGGATAAAGGTAATCCAGCCATTAATTCCCCTAGCACAGTTGGTTTTCCCGATTTATCAATTGCTCCCAATAAATTGAGAAGTTCTATGGCATTTTTGATTGAATCGGGAGGTGGCGAAAGAAGCCAATCAATTTTCTCAGGGTCAGGTTTTCCCCAGACAGCAAGTTCAAGCAAACATCCGGAAAGGTCAGAACGAGTTATTTCAGGAGGGGTTTCAGCTTCCATTTCAGCGTGTTCAAGAGGAGACCAAAGTCGGTATGTAACTCCCGGACCGGTTCGAGCTGCCCTGCCAGAACGTTGATCGGCGCTTGCACGGCTGATACGCTTGTTTTCAAGTTTCTCAAGTCCAGTGTTTCTGTCAAAGTACATACGCCGGCACCAGCCTGAATCGACCACCTTGTTCACTCCTTCAATTGTGACTGAGGTTTCGGCAACGTTTGTTGCAACAACGATTTTTCTGCGACTTTGGCGAGACATTGCTTCCTCTTGTCGTTCGAGTGGAAGTGATCCAAAAAGTGGTAAAATCAGAAAACCAGCCGTTTCAGGACGATTTGATAATAAGGAAATTGTCCTGAAAATTTCTCCTTCGCCAGGTAGAAACGCCAGGATGTCCCCGTCGCTCTTATCATGTACAACAATATTCAAAATGGTTTTTGCAATTTCTTCGGGGATCTCTGAAAATGCAGGCGAAGGGAACCACATTATCTCCAAAGGATGTGGAGGCGAAGAGACTTCAAAGATCGGACAATTACAAAGATATCTGGAAACTGGTACCGGATCGAATGTCGCTGACATCACAACAATTTTGATATCCTCTCTGACTGTTTGCTGAAGCTCCTTAATTTGCGCCAGCCCTATTTCCGAATGAAGATTCCTTTCATGAAATTCGTCGAAAATGACACATGCTGTATCCTCAAGATATGGATCGGATTGAAGGCGCCTCATTAGAAGGCCTTCAGTAAGAATTTCAAGCCTGGTTTGAGGTCCGCTTCTTTTCTCAAAACGAATCTGGTATCCTACGACATCCCCTACCCTACTTTCCAAAATACTCGCCATGCGGTGAGCAGCAGCTTTCGTTGCAATTCTTCGAGGTTCGAGCATTACAATCTTCTTGCCCTGTGTCCAGGGTGCCTCAAGGAGTGCAAGTGGAATTAAAGTAGTTTTCCCTGCCCCGGGACTGGCGGTAAGTACCAGTGAACTGTTTGAGGAAAGGATTTCCCTTATCTTTCCGAGAGAAGGCGTGATGGGCAAATCTGGAAATTTCATTAAGGGTGTCCTTTCCAGCTCAATTTTCAAAAAAGGCTAGCCCCTGGCATCACCAATATTATTAAAGAAACCAAAATCGTTATGAGTCGGATAATTGTGCGCGGCAAAAAGCTGATGGCGGATAAGGTGTGAAATAGCTATTAATAACAACCCACAAACAAGCCTATCCTACTCAATGAAGCAGCTTCATCCTCAAAATTAATGCACAATTTAAGAGGAATCGGGATCATTACCTCTTCTTCCACCTATAGACACCTTCATCATCTGAAACAAACATATATGGATCAAATAAAGCTATTCTTTGCATACGGCTTTGAGTCTGATATTGTTGCCATTTTCCACCTTCGTTAATTGCAATCCCTCCACCCATGACTGAATTAAAAGAAACCCAGAAATAAGTGTAGTTCTGGTCATCCAAAACAGCACTTGTATATTTGGAAAGATTTGGAACATTCATAATATCAATAAATTTGCTTCCATCAAAACGGAAAATTTTCTTTTCCCCAACCATTAAAATCGTATTATCCGGTGCACGACAAAGCGATCTTATGGCACCAAGATTCCCGGTTCGTTCGCTTGACAAAGGCTTAAATCCCTGGCCGTCAAAAATATACATTTTGCCGCTTTGAGTGCCCATCAATATATAGAAACGAGTTCCCAGAAGCGCTGAAATTTTTTCGGGGTTTTCCCCAGGTTTGTCATACAGTTCTATTGACTTGGAAGCATTTGTAACATCAAAATTTCTCTGGTACGTGTCCAAGTAACCCAAAGCTTTCAAAACAGCAGTAGTAGAAGCTTTTTCCATCTTCAGAATTCGTTTCAGATTTTCTGCTCCGTATGTGAAAAAATACTGACCGTCATACTGTGCAAGTTGTTCCGAAATTTGATTAGTTGAACCTCCGGAGGTTAAAATTCTTCCATCAACATCAATTTGAATAATCTCCATTTTTTCAGCCGGTAAACCATCGGTTACTTGGAAATGACGCCACTTTTTGGCTTCATCGCACAACCAAACACCATTATTTCCCGCAGCCCAAAGTCGCCCATTCTGATCCATACCGACGTCATTGACATTAGTTGGAAAATTTGGAGGCGAAGGGTCTTTGTACTGTGCCACCTTTTGAAGATCCAGAGGGGAAAATACCAATAACCCCTCACTCGGGGTACAAACATAAAGATAGTCCCCGGCTACTTTGATAGTATTAGTCCTCCCTGACCAGACAGTAACGGGTTTCTGATTTGGAGGCAAGGTCAAGGTAGTGTAGCGCAAAATACCCGCATTTTTTGTTCCAATCCATGTTTCACCATTGATGTCGCAGGATATGCATGTAATCTTGTTACTGGGGAGTTTGGAATTCTCAGTTGTAAAGTTTCTTTTTTGTCCGTCATTTGAAATTAAAACTACGCCTGAATCCTGAGAACCTATCCACAATCCTTTTAGCAATCTTGGACTTGCGGAACTTGCAATTTGTATCTTCGAATCAGCAGAAGCCGCCGAAAGCATTTTTTCAACCAGGTTGTAATATTGAGCAGTTTTTTCGGCCCATTGCGGAGAGGTATAATTTGCTTTATCCTGAAACCAGGGAAGCATTTCTTCGAGTTTTTTCGCATATACAGAGTCTCCTTTTGTTGAATTAACTTCCCCCTCCAATTTGTCAAACACGCTTTGAATGTCTCCAACTTCTTCTGAGCGGTCAATAGAAGTCGGAATTTCGCCCAAACCCGGAGTTAAAGCAATAGCCGTAACCCATACATCGGGAATATAAATTTCAGTTTTAACCTTATTGCTTACCCATAACCCCTTTGAGGAACCTATCAACCGGCTCGAAGCAGTTCTTTCAAAGGCTTGAATCCATCCCAGGTCAATTTCATTCTTTTTGTAAGGAAAAAGGGAATTTCCAGCTAATTGGAAGGCACCGTTGCTTCCACCGAATAGAATTTCATCATTCCATGCTATTCCGGAGCATATTCCGATTGGTTTCAAATCTTCGCTGACACTTACTGATTGAAGAATTCCATTATCACATTTTGCAACAACCTGGTCAGTAGAAACCCAGATGTCCTCTCCATTTTTCATCAGGAATTTAATTTTCTGGGAAATATTTTCCTGCTTAGAGATTCTTTCAAATTTAAAATCTCCCCCGATTCCGGAGATTTGGATTATCCCTTCCGGAGTTCCCGCCCAGAACTTGTTTTCATCTACTTTTATTATTGAGGAAACCGTTCGGGATGGAAAGATTGGTGTTGTGTCAGGATTATATGCAATCCATCTGCTCCCGTCGAACGCCAAAATTCCTTTATCAGCGCTCCCAACGAGAACCCTTCCCTCCGTTGCCAGAATGCTGAGTACTTCATTAGAAGGCAAGCCATTCAAAGTATTATGAACTTCAAAATAACCTGTCTTTACAGGTGGATTAGGATCCGGAATTTCTGGCATGACAAAATGGTGCGGGCCAGGCTCAGGATTGCACGAAAAAACCGGCGAATTTTGAAAAACAATCAGTAAAATAAGCAAGAAGGCTTGCACTAAATTAGTATTGGTACATTTTCCCCAAAAAGTGCTGCCAGAGACAGTTCGGCAAAATTCTCCGGACAACTTCAAATTCTGTATAAAGCCAGGCAAAAAAACTTCCATGGACTTTAAAAAGTTAGTTTTCATTCTATTTTCAGGCACTTCAAATTTGGTTTTCATTTTCATCCTCATTTCTTATCTAAAAGTGAAAGTG
>JADFXM010000023.1 GCA_015233565.1 Candidatus Rifleibacteriota bacterium | reverse complement strand
GAAAAGAAAAAAAGCAAAAACAATCTCTTTTAAAGAAAGAAATTTTAAGCTCCAAATCAGAAACTTTTGTGAATCAACGTAACAATTTAGCAGAGAAAAACCGTATCAATTTAGCAGAGCGCCATAGGGTCTACTACTAACGGCAGCATAATACTGTATTTCTTAAGCACAAAAATCATTCCCCAACCAGCCCCAAATTGCTGGAATTCAAAATAAATTTCAAAAGCATGATTTGCCATTTCCCTAAAAAATTTGTAGAATTATTTTGTAGTTATAAAAATCTATGGCATCTTTCTTTTTTTTGCAGGAATAATCCAGCTTTCAAAGGCCTCAAAATTGAAAGATAGAAATTCTTTCGCTTGATAACGATTTCAAATCGGAGAAAAAAATGATTAGCAAGGAACCCCTTTTCAGAAAATTAAATATCTTTATTCTGATGTCATTTTTAGCCTTTTCTCACTTCGCTACAGCGGCTAATGATCTTTCTAATGCCTCCTCAGCTTCGGCTGTCTCTTCTGCTTCTACCCCCGCCCCGAATATTCGCTCAACTCAAAAGCCGCACTCTGCCCAAAATTCAATTCCTGCTCATACCTCTGCTCCCAATTTTCCCCAGAACCCGAATCTGGACAATGTATTCAATTCTTTCGATCCCCCGGGAGCACCTGTTCCAGCAAGAATTCGCTTGATATTCAACAATGAAGACGCATGGTATGCCCGCTGGAACATACTAAATCAGGCGAAGAAGAGCATCGTTTGCACCTATTTCATTGTCGACAAAGATGTCTTCGGAATGTCTTTCCTAGGCCTTTTGCGAAAAAAAGCCCAGGAAGGTGTAAAAATCCGCTTAATGATCGATGATAGATTTTTTGCCCAGGAACGTAAGTTCATGGATTACGATGAATTGGATGAAATCGCTCGTTTCCCCAATGTCGAAATAAAAATGTACAATTCAATTCCAAAGGTTATTTTTGACCGCATAAGAGATTGGGAAAATGTAATGGTATCCGATCATGACAAAATCATCATAATCGATGGTAACCTCAGCATGACTGGAGGCCGCAATATTGGAAGAAATTACTTCATCCAATATGGAGAAGACCCCAATGTTTTCGCAGACATGGACGTTGTCATCCAAGGTAAAAACCTTGCAGATCGCTTACTAATGGCCTTTGAGGAAGAATGGGGATGTATCAGAAATTCAACCATTAAACCCGATTTAGTTAATTTAGTAGATCAATCCGACAATCTCGATTTAGCTTACCGTGTCATGAACCGGTATCTTCTTGGCGCAGGCGTGGAAGACCCCACAAAACTTAATGTCTCTGATTCCTTCAAAAAAATCCTGCAAAAATATAATTCCGAAATCGTAAAATATAAGAAACTTTCTTCATACTCCTCTTTCCAACTATTTCAAGGAGAAAGAGAAAAACCTATCAAAATCCTTGACAAAAATTCCAAATTTGGACCCAGAGATGACATCAGGAATAACTTGTTAAAGCTTTTTGATGCTGCTAAAAATGAAATTTTGATTCAAAATGCATATGTAGTGCTAGAAGATGACATTTGGGCAGGATTAAAGCGTGCTTCCGACAGGGGAGTGAAAATTGTTATCAATACCAACAGTGGCGAATCAACCAACCATGAATCAACCGTTGCCTTTTTCATGAACGACTGGAAAAAAATCCTGACTGATATGAAAAATGCAAGAATCCTGGTTTTCCCAAAAGGTGAAAGATGTCTCCATACCAAAGCTTTCGCAATTGATCGGCAAGTAGCTGTTATCGGAACCTACAACCTTGATCCTCTAAGCGCTGTGGTAAATTCTGAAGAAATGGCTGTTATCAATGACAGACCCTTTGCCACCAGAACAGCACTTCACATGTGTGAAGATTTTAAACGCTGCCTCGAATACAAAATTGAAATCGATAGAGACAATAATATAAAAGTAATTTTTGGCCCTGAGGAGCACACTTCCACAGAAATCATGAAAAAACTTAACTTTCTTCGAAAAATTCAATGGATCAGACCTCTAATTTGAACGAACCCAAAATAACTCTCAAAATGCACTTTGCCGAGAAAAAATTGCGTCCCCAGTTCTTTGGATTTACTTGGCAATAAGCGAGAAAACTAGACATTTAACGGACCGCAAAGCGGTCCGTTTTTATTGCAAGAAAAACCTTTCCAGGAATTTCGCCCATATTTACACCCACCTAGCACGATAGTAGCAGAAATTCAATCACTCTGATTTAAATTTAAAGTTTTGTATAGTTTGGAGTTTTCTAGAATTTTAACTGAAGTAAAATCGTAATTTTGTTTTAGAGCCCTCTACCCTAATTTCAGTTGTTCCAGACCTTCTTCAATACTTGCCACCAGTTTGGCCATTGTAACTACACCAGTTATTTCAAATACTTTTTTTGTCAATTTATTCGTTCCAGCAATCAAAAATTTCCCTTTGCAAGTATCTACAACAAATATTACAGTCCTTAAAATTGCTACTACTCCAAGACTATTGATCGCTGAACATCCAGCAATATCAAGTATTACTTTGTCTATTCCTTTTCGGAAATAAAAATCGAGCTTTGAACTAAAATCTTCTCCGCATTCTTCATCAAAGTAACCTTTAACCGAAATCAGAAGGATTCCTGCTCCCTCTTCACGGATATTGATTTCAAAAGAAGCCATCTTTAAATCCCTTTCATTTTTTACGAAAAGTCTTCTCTTTAGATATGTAAATTCCTGACACATCCAAGCGAAATGGTACTAACGTAGCTTCAACATTATCCCCCACCGTAAGGCTGGCAATTTCATTTGGCAACAACTCGAAAAGGTAAGTCTTTCCATCTTTTGCCTTGATTAAAACTTTTAAGGATTTTTTTTCTACGTTGAGTACCGACCCAACAACCTTAATATCACTGGATGATTTTCTGCTCTCAGTTGTTTTTTCAACCGTTTCATCAACTCGCAGGAAAAAAAACCAAAAAAAGGTCATCCCCAGCACTCCCGCCAGAAAAATTCCCAATTCCGGTGGAAGTTCTCCAACGCTTACATATTCAGATACCCTGGTCAAATAGGGCTGGAAGAGCGAGCGAACATATCCGGAAAAATTCTTCGGCTCTTCCTCATTTTCCTTTTCCCGCTCTTTGATTTTTTTCAAAGAATAAGGAGTTAAAGCTGCACTTTGAACCATCTGTTCCTTTTCTAAGCGAAGTCGAAATTTTTCATCGGATACTTTTAAACCCTCAGTAGTTATCATCTTTTGATCGACCAAAAAAGTAACCACAGACATCCGTGCTTTCTTTGCCAATTCTTGTAACGCTTTTGGCATGACATGTTCAAATTTATACAAAAAATAAAGATTCTCAACATCAGGATTCGTCTGATACAAAAATAAAGAAGTCTCAAAAAACTCCTTCTCTGGATTTTTACAGATGAATTCAGTCAAACGTTCTCTTATTAATGAAAAATCAAAATAAATAAAAAAAGCGACAATTGATTTCCTATGGTTGGCCGGAGTCTCTTGAAGCATTTGGAATAAAGCTGAAAGAGCTTTGTTAGTATCAATTCCCACCAAAATTTCAATAGCAGCTCCCTGAACACGTTTCATTGGAGATTTTAGAAAAGTTGCTAGCATTGGAGTAATTGTTTCAGGTGAGAAAAAAGCCAAAAATTCCATGGAAGCACTAATCAAATTGGGGTCATCTTTTTCCAGGAATCCTTGTACATTTCCAATTTGGCTCACAAAGCACTCCTTTTTTTCAGGAGGACAAATCTTTTTGGCAGTTCGTAAGGAGACCGCAACTAAATCTCTGGAAGAATTAGGATCGGAAAGAACATCCCGAATTATCGGATAAGCAATATCAAATTCTGTCCGAACAAAATTTGCTATTTGTCTGATTCTTTCAAGAACAAACTCTTCTTTTGCCCCTTCAGGTTCTATCTTTCTTGAACTTCCCGGAAAAAGATTCTTTTTGAAAAAATCCTTGATCCGGTCAGAAATAGGCCATGACAAAGCCTCTTCAAAAGCAGCTCTGATCAAAGGATGAGAAAGTTGTTTTTCCATTAAGGAGGTAATTTCATCCTCGATAAAAGTATCTTCAACTGACAGTCTTGATATACATTCCTTCACAAATCTTACAGCCATTCTTTTTTGAACTGCTTCCTTCAGGCGTGCATAATAATGATCAAAATCTTCGGTTAGCAGATTGGTTTGTTTGATTACAGCAAGAGCACCAGATAGAATTTCTTTTATTACTTCCGCTTTAGGTTTTGGGGAGATTTCAGATATTTCCCAGAGCGCAAGAGGAATTTCCGGATCAGGGTTCATTTGAAACAAAATCCCTACAGTGGAAATCAAATCAAGATTTTTTTCCACAATAAGAAATTTAAGAGCTATTTTTCTGATATCTCCAAAACGAAGCATAAACAAATGCGGAATTACAGCCTCTTTTCTTGAATAATCGTTTCCGAGTAGAAGATCTTCCAAATGTTTTAAAGCTTCCTCAAGATCCAGTTTTTCCAAGGCTTCTATTGCAAGTGACCTGATTCGTGGTTCATCAGAGCACAAAAAGTCCGGTAGTTCTTTAAAAAGCTTTGCAGGGGCAAGTTTAACCATAGCTTCAATCGCAGAAAGACGAACCACCAAAGATTTAGAACTAATCTGGGAAATCAGCAAATCCTGCTTTTCTTCAGGCCAAACTTCCGAAAAGGTTTTTATTATAGTTGCGGCAACCGTAGAATTTTTTTCATTCTTGAGCCATTCAGTGGCAATAATTGAAAAAGGTTGAAGAGGGATTTGTCTAAGCTTCATCAAGATGTCCATGCGGGCAGTTGAAGGGGACTTTTCAAAAATCCCTGCTACAGTCTCAACATTTAGCGAAAAACTTTCTACGCCATCGGAAGGCCTTCCCAACATGTTTTGCAATGTACTTATGGCACTATCCAGAAATGCCAGGCATTCCTCATCCGGCTCAAATTGACGGTGCGTTAAAAGCCGCTCCAGACCTTCCTGGTTTTTCCCATGAATTAATGCCTGCTCAATGGAATGAAGTCGCATAGACTTTTTGGAAGATGTTAACCCGTCCCACCAGCTATTATTAAAAGTTGCCATTTTTTCCACTTGATCTGAATTAATATTTACAAAAAAAATTCCCTTACCAAACTATTTTCAAAAAAAACTAATTATCTGGAAAAAATACCAAATCTCGAATCCTTATGCAATCTCGACAATTTAGAAATAGCAATTCTCCATGAGTAAAGTGGAAAATTTACATTTTAACAATTTTTTGGCAATGAATAAAGTGAATAAAATTTCTTAAAAAGGTCTGAAACCATTTTCAACATTAACCAAGAATTGTTGAACTAAAAAGTTCGCATCACCTTAAGTAATGAAGATTAGCACAGGACCCTATTTTAAACCCTCCATCAACTTCTTAATTTCCTCCCTTTCCTTTAAGACCGAAATACTTACTGTACTCCAAAGTTGCACCGGGTTTGCCTCTGTCTGGGCTTCAGCTTTAGCCCCAAAAGGAGTGGGAACAAGTTTGACCGGCTTGCCTAAACAATCAACAAACTTTGATTTGAGAAAACTTCCATCAGATTGAGTCGCTTTTTCTTTATTATCAAAGGTTTTATCCAAAACATACTGCGGCTTTCTATCCCAATTTTCATTCAATTTTTCTTCAGTTTCCACTTGAGCTTTTTGAGTAACCTTTTTTTTCATTTCGGAAATCGTTCCAGGAATTACCTCATAAGTCCAAAGTTCAGAATTAATCAACTTTCCACAATTCTTTTCAGAGTTTTCAATTTCCTCCAACACTCCGAACATTTCCTTAACTAACTTTTCATTTCCAGGTTTTACGATGAACCTTTTAATCTGTTTCATCAAGCCCTTTTGAATCATAGCCTGCTGCCAGGACCAAATAACCGTACCATGATACCCATTTCGATTCATTTGATTAATAAGTTCGTCACTCCCTGAAAATAATGGGTTTGAGACCAATATTCCTGCAGAGGTTTTCAATCCTAGTGGAAAAGGAATTTTTATTAAATTTAGGAAACTTCTGATTTCTTCCTCTGAAGGATCTCCTAAAAAAAGCCGAAAACCAAAATCACTATTGATTACTTTTACCGGGCTACCATTCTCCATTAAAGAAAGCGCATAAAAAGTCAATCCCTTGGACAAGTCTTGAGGAACTCGACCTTGAAAAAGAAAATTAGAAAGGTTCGTACCATTTGACAAAAGCTCTGAGAGAAAATAATCTTTTTCCGGTTTCCCAAAGTAGTTTCCTTCAAAAAGCTTTTTTAAGGATTCGCGCAACTCATCAACACTCAGATTAACTTTATAGATTTCCGCGCTCTTACCCCATTTTTCAATAAAATTATCCAATATTTCCGCATTTTGAGAACATTTAAGGACCTCCTTGAAATTATAGGTCCCAGAAAGCCAAACAATCTGCTTCTTCGAGAAAATTTCTCCACTTAGAATCCTTTTTATAGATTTCAAAGAAGCTAGGACAAGATCAACATTTACATTACCTGAGTATTTCCCATAACCAAGACCCATGTTTGAATCTCGCCAATCACCAACGAAAGGATGCCGGATTTTTATCAATTTTGAATACTCGCAATTTGAAGCAAAGGGTATTGCAGATTCCAGACAAAATTCAACATTCCTTAAAATGCTTATTAGATTTGATTCCCCACGTAAATTTTTCGAAAAAAGAAATTTCTGCTTTTCAGATTTTCGAAACCCTTTTTCATCCAAATATTCCCTAACCGCAATAGGAAGAAGAAAATCGTCATCAACCATTTTATAGTCATAAACCGGCTTGTCCAATTCAGATAAACAAGCGCTTGGGGGTGAAAATTTCTTCAAAGCGGAGCTGATTCTTTGAGGTTTCCTTGCAAAAGCAGCTTCAGTCTCTATTTTCCCATCAATTTCAAGCCAGGAATCTATATTCCTGTAAATTGCTTGACAACCGATATCTTCTTCGTGAGCAACATCGCCAGTGTCTGAGATTCTGTCTAAAACCGCTCGTATCGCATTTTGAATAATTTGCGGCTTAAAGCAATCTTTCATCAGCAAAGTAGTTAGCAAAGTATCCCGACCAAAATAAGTGAGAAAACGCCATGAACCTGCTAGCATTTTATCCTGATAACTCAAAAATTTTAGAGCTCTGAAAGCCTCGGCAAGCCTTTCAGCAGTTGGTGTATTCGCCTTCCGCATTCTTTCAATAAACTCATTCACACCATCGTTAAGAATTTCATTTACTGAGTAAGGTTTTAAATTCTCATAATCACAGCAAGCAATAATTTGAAGAGTGGTTTGATCACCATTTTGAGCTTTCAATAAAATTCTTCCACCATTCTGTGAAGCAAAATCGGAATCACTGCTCTCCAAAATAAGCCTGTAATGGTTTTTCCCAGTTAATGTAATCCTCGAAGCATCAATACGGTTTCTGAGTATTTTCACCTCAGGGAAAACTCTTCCCTGCTCAGGAATTTTTGCTTTTTGAGAAAACAACCGGACTTTTTCTATTCTCTTTTTACTCTCTTCTGGATAATCCAGGTCTCTTAGATATCTTATACTTTCCAGATAAAGAGATTTGATAAGGCTCTTTCCTTTATTCAGTCTGATTTTAAATTTGACCCCAATCATTCCGTTTTCAAGTAATACTTTCTCTGGAAAACCAATCGGTTCCATTTTTAATCCATTGTTTTCAACCCAATTTTCATCAAAAAAGATTGCCGCTCCCGAATTCCCTTGAGGAAAAGCCACTACAACTTTGGGTTTGAATTCATTCGTTAAAACTATGTGGCAACTCAAATCATCTTTTTGATAGAAAAGATTGATATTTCTGCCTTCCTCAACTTTAAAGGTGTCATATTCTCCATCTCTATTATCTGGCAAGGAATATCCGATTATTGGAAAGATAAATAAAGCACTCGTAATCAGCATTAAAATAGGAATAATTCTTGTCATAATTCATCTTTCTGAAAAGAAATGCCTGATCAGGCCTTCTGTGGAGCAATCATGATGCGAAAGATCTGGAGTACCACCTTTTAACAAGGTTTCTTCTTCGGATAGTATAGTCTTGGCAAGCACTTTTCCAAGCTCAACTCCCCATTGATCAAAACTATTCACTCTCCAAATTGCACCTTGTACAAATATTTTCATTTCATACATGGCAATAAGGCTTCCAAGCACTCTCGGAGTTAGCTTCTTCACAAGAATGGAATTTGTAGGGCGATTTCCTTCAAACACTTTATGCGAGAGAAGAGTATTAATCATTTCTTCCGAGAGTTTTTCGGTAACAAGCTCTCTTCGGGCCTCATTCTCGGTTTTTCCCTTCATCAAAGCTTCAGTTTGAGCAAAGAAATTCGCCATCAATTTTTGATGATGATCCGCAATCGGATGCAGCGGAACACAAAATCCAATAAAATCTGCTGGAATTAATTTTGTCCCTTGGTGGATCAGTTGATAAAAGGCATGCTGACCATTTGTTCCCGGCTCCCCCCATATTATCGGTCCAGTCTGATAATCAACTTTTCGCCCTGCGTGATCTACACTTTTTCCGTTGCTTTCCATGTCTCCCTGTTGGAAATAAGCCGCGAAACGGTGTAAATATTGGTCGTAAGGCAAAATTGCCATTGATTCCGCACCGAAGAAATTGTTGTACCAAATACCTAACAAGGCCAAAATCACTGGTATATTTTTTTCCAGAGGAGTCGTAAGGAAATGATTATCCATCGCATGCGCACCCTCCAGCAATTGAATAAAATTTTCAAATCCAATGTTCAAAACTATAGGAAGCCCAATAGCAGACCACAACGAATATCTACCCCCCACCCAATCCCAGAATTCGAACATGTTTGCCGGATCAATCCCAAACTTTTCCACCGCGCTTTTGTTTGTGGAAACTGCAACAAAATGTTTTTTGATTGACTCCTCATCATCTAATTTTCTCAGAACCCATTGCCTAGCTGTCTGGGCATTGGTCATCGTTTCCTGGGTTGTAAAAGTCTTGGAAGCAACAATAAAAAGAGTTTCTTCCGGATTCAGATCTTTGGTCTTTTCATAAAAATCGTTTGAATCAACGTTGGATACAAATCGCGCATTCGGACCATCCTTTGAATAATCTTTCAAAGCTTCGGTCACCATTACAGGTCCTAGATCAGACCCACCTATTCCGATATTCACAACGGTCTTTATTTTTTTCCCAGTGTGTCCTTTCCAGCTTCCTGAACGGACTTTTTCGGAAAAACTCTTCATTTTCTCCAATACTGCATTTACCTGGGGCATGACATCTTTCCCGTCAACCAAAACAGGCTTGTTTGAACGGTTTCTCAGGGCAACATGTAGAACAGGTCTGTTTTCGGTCCAATTTATTTTTTCACCGGAAAACATCATTTCTGCCGCACCCTTTACCCCTGATGCATTCGCCAATTCTAGCAATAATTTAAATGTTTCTTCTGAAATCCTGTTTTTTGAAAAATCAACAAGGATTTCCTCAAACGTTACACTGAACTTTTTAAAACGGTCTTTGTGTTGATCGAAGACATCTCTCATGTGAATTTTTTTCACCTTTTCATAATGCCCTGAAAGTGCTTTCCAGGGCCTTGTTTGAAAAAGAGGCGTCCCGTTCTTTATTTCATCCTCTATTAGAGATATAAAATTAACCATGCTTTCCTCCACTATTACTTAATAAAAAATGTAAAAGAAATTTTACCGTTAAGCTACTTTAGTTGAACTTTTACAATTCTAATAACAAAATAATTCGCGAAATTCACCTTTTTCTCAGCAACAAAGAGTAAATTCATATTGACATTAGCAATTTATCATACAATTCAAAAAATAATTCGCGAAAAATTATTTTTCCAAATTTTCTGCACTTGCGTTGGTGCAAATTTATAAGACAAGTATTTTTGCTCTTTTTTCGCTGCCTTTTTCTTTGTAAAAAATCAACACATTAGAATACGGCGCATAAAAACTCCTGTCTTCTCAAAAATCCGAGGATCATCAGAAACACACTCAAATTTCTTCACCGCTCGGCATCTTAAAATGGCATTACTGCGCTTTCTCAAAATAATCTAAAATGCTACTTGTGGGGAATACCCATAATCTGGATCAAGCTCAAAATCTCCGCTGCTTGGACTGCAATAACCTGTTCTCTTTTGCTCATCGGGCGGGAATTCCAATAAAAACTCTTCTTCATATTTCATAAAAAAATTCAATACTATTTCAAGGGGAAATTCTTTTGCCGTTCCAGTTTCAGAAACCATAATGTCTGAAAGATAAGGATTTGGACCACTTTTTCCGGTTACATTTACACTTACTAGGGTCTTTGTGTGGCTTGCATCGCTTTCAACAACAGTTCCCACCTTGCTTTTCAAATCCAAATATTCTGCCGAATCCAAAATACCTCCTCCAGTCGAACTATTTCCAGCTCCCTCACCTGTTGTCACATAATCGGCTTGCCAACTGAATGAATATAAATTTGCAGTTTTAATTGTCCCCATTTGGTGAGAAAACTCGTTCACTGTTTCATCCGGAATACTTTTGTCGAATCCACGAAATTTTATATATTTCTCAGCCGCCGTTTCAGATGTTCCTGAGTCATAAGAAATAGTAGCGATATAATCCCTCCCTTCCACCACTCTTATAGGAGGACCCCCGAAAACGTCGTTAATAGCGGTTTCAATGCTTGAATCAGAACACTTTTCAGGGATATCTTTTATGCAAAATAAAATACTCTTTGCTTTTGCCTCTTTCGATGCACGATTGATGTCCCAATTGGTGCTTAAGTAAAAACTCTCGAGAGTCATACAAAGAAAACCATTTTTAACTTTATTTTCAAGTGTTTCATTCGCAAAAATGTTACCTGCAGATTCAAAAGACTCAATTAACTTCTTACAATCCTCTTGGGCGGGTGGGCTTGCCAAAGTTATCGGGCTGGAAAAAGATTCCAAATTTTGGGAAATTTTCTTGTTCTGGGCATAATTTTTGGCAAAACAAATATGCTCCGCAGCCAGTGCCCTTCCCAAAGCTTTTCGACTATCAGGATCCTGCATTCCCATAAAAGTCGGGACGTACTTCAACACGTCTTCCTCAGTCATGAATTTTACACTTATCATACGCTTTAAAGTTGGAACATTCTTGATAGTGATAGTTATCGAAGCCGCAGGAGGTTTTGGTGGCGGAGGGACTCCCCCGTTTTTCTTGTCTTTCGAAACAAGACCGGCGGCCTTAGGTTTTCCAGTGATTCCCCCTCTGACTCCAATGGTGGAGCAACCTTCAAATAAAGGTTCCGGGCTCATTGCATACTTTCCGAAACCATACAAAACATCTCCTTTATTTTTTGCTTCAACAAATACCTTTACGTGATCGAGCAACCTATAATAAGGGGGTTTCCCATAGTTTCGAGGAAGAGTCTGGACATAATCATCCAGATATATCTTGGTACTGGACTTCGGTTCCGAGGAAGGCATATCAAGTACGTCGCGGGTCTTGGTGGCACCATACCAACGTTCAGCGGCCAACCTGTTCTCTGCAACGGCTAAAGCAGCACGGGTTTGATAAATCAGCTTTTTTTTGGAAATTATTTTTTCCAGCAGTTTTCTTTCATTTTGGGAATGAGAGGTCGAGGCAAAGATAGAAATCACAAGCATTCCAATTACAACCAAAACCAGGATCAACGCCATTCCAGATTTTGAATGCATCATATCAGCTTAATACTTCTGGAAAGCATGTCATTGCCAAAAATTCTTTGTCTAAAAAATCACTCCTCAAGCAGGGAAAAACAAAAATCCCTTTACCTGGCTGACAATGATCCATTTCGCTGTATCCCCTTAATCTTTGAAATAATAGAAATCTGTTTCTCATTCAAGATCTCAACTAGTAAAATGACAAATTTACACCAATGCCTTTTTTTGAAAGCAAATTAAAAAATATATAAATTTCTTCTACCAACTAATAAAACTTATTGAGGCCCGCCCAAAAATTAATGCCTATCAGGGTAAGGAATTTAAAGTTGTCAGTTTGTTTTTCAAAACAAACTGATTGTCCTTACCCCGTAATTCAACCTCATATTCAATATAGTTATCTTGTATTAATGTAGTCTTAAGCGATACTGCTTCAGTAAAAAGATTTTTTACTTCATTTTTCTGATAATTAAACAAATTTAACCCATCTTTACCCAAATAAAGAAGTGAAATTTCATTATCAAAATTTTTAAAAATGAGAACATTCGAGGGCACACCTCCGATTTTGTTCGGATAAAGAAATTCACTTGCACAGCTTAATTCGCGACTCAAAATGAATGAAGCATTTTTGAATTTCGCCAAAATCCTTGCTTTCTCAGAAGATCTTGAAGAGTCTTTAACCCAGCGAATGGCTTGAACAAAAAGCAAACAAACAACCATCAATACTCCAAACACTACAATTAATTCTACAAGAGTAATTCCTTTCTGCTTAATACTGGATTTCTTTTTCAATTCAATCTTCTCTTTGCACAACAATTGTATTTAAATGATATCTTTCTTTTTTGTTCCATTCAACTTCAATAGTAATCTCATAGGCTGAACTGGCGAGTGTTGGAGGAACTGCCTGCACCGTACTTGACACTTTCAAACCATTTAAAAATTTTAACTTATCGGCGAATCCGCTTACAATTTCTGCAGTGTCATCCTGTTTGGAAATTGAGATTGTGCTTGTCTTTGATAGATTATTAATCACATTCACATATTTATGAAGCTGGCTCTCCGCTAAATTTATCGCAGTAGAATACTCTTTGATGGCCTTATTAGCATCAATTCCTTCCGAAAACAAAAATTGGAGTGGCAAAATCGCCACTCCAAAAATGAACAGTGCTAAAATAATTTCCAGTAAAGAAAAACCATACCTAATTTTCGAATGAATCATAAAACTCTTCTCGATTCAGGTTTCTTTTCCCAAAAAACTATCTCATTACAGAATTTCTACAAAAACCAGCCAGTTTTTTGTTTTTTTCAATCTGATAAATTTCCGTTTATAGGAAAACAAAACAACAAATTAACTCGGGTATGGGTTCCAGGATGTCCTTTGTCGAAATATCAAACTACAACGGCTGAATGAAATCCGTATTTCTTTTCAACCGTTTACCCACTTAAAAACTAAACAACTTCCCCTAGTTCTCTTCCCTCAAATGCATTAGTCCTCTTTGTATGCCCTTTTCTTTTCACAATTTCCATTTTCACTTCTTATCGGGATTATAAGTGTTGAAACTGCTTTTATCTGGCGAAGAAACAATTACACTCGAAGCATTTGGCCCTAAAGTAACTTTATCTCCTTCGTTAATGGTGGTATCTTTTCCCCCTTGGATAAGAACCACCTTGCCTTCATGCACTAAAATTGTTGAACTTTGATCTGGGTTAACTAAAACATCCAGTTTGGTTCCGATTATCGCCAGAATTGCACCAGGTATTTTTATCTTGTAGGTTCCCTTAACTTTGTTAAACGCCAGTCTGGTGTTGCCTTCCAAGATCGTTACTGCATATTCTTCAAAACACATTTTTGCAAGTGGTCTTAAAAGAAACCTAAAATCATTTGCAGTAGCTTTCACTACTACATCTGCTTCAGAAAGGTTTTTTATCTGGTCATTTATAAAGAAATTAAAACCTTTTCCGGCAGAAGTCTCAAATTTATTCCCATTTCTTTCAAGCCATATAGACGTTTCCGCATCATTTTCCAATTTGAATATGCTCTCTCCAGTAGCCATCGGAACCGAGGCCGCCGGAACTTTTTGAGCTTTTTGTTCACCACAACCCTTTTGGAAAAATGAAAGAAAAGCTAGCAAAATCACAATTACCAAAAATATTTTTTTCATTCTTGTCCTCCACCCTTAATTTAAAGTATATCATAAAAAAATTCTTTCTTCTATTCCAAGGTAGGGGGGAGTTCCATTATCAATTAACCCTCGAAAAAAAGCTCAAATATCGCTGTTATCTTCACACTTCAATCTTAGGAATTGGTTTCTTTCTAAAGAACTGGAATTCAAACATCAGAATTATTTCACTAAAATAGCTAAAACGCCAAAACCCCCCGTTAAGAGGTTCTAGCGTTTTAAAAACAAAGCCCTCTAAAAAGAAATTAAGCTCTTACATCAACATTTCTGCCAAGCTGAACAGGAGGAACATTGGGTTTTTGAGGCTTAGCAGCAGGTGCAACAGGAGCATTTCGCTCAACGGGCCTGTTTTCGGGTGGTTGCGGTCTGGGAGCAACCGGCTGGACCTTGTTTGCATTTGTTTGACTTATGTTCATAAAATAACTCTCCCCTTTCACTACCTTCTATAATATAATTTACTGATTTTACGAAAATTGTCAAGTTTTGCATTTTAAATGCAATTTAAGAACTGGAGGAAAAAATGAACATCGGATTAGCGGGACTCCCAATGTCTGGAAAGACAACTATCTTTAATATGGCCACCAGAGCTTCTGCCCAACTTAGAGATTACATTTCACAAAGCGAAGAAATAAATAACGGGGTAATTAAAGTCCCAGACTCAAGAATTGACAAGCTCACGGAAATATTTGAACCCAGAAAAACAATTTACGCCAACGTTGAATTTACTGATATTCCTGGAGTTGCAAAAAAGGAAGGAGATTCTGCTAGTTTTTCATCTAAAACTCTCTCTAACATCAGAATTTGTGAAGCAATTGGCCTTGTGGTAAGGCTTTTCAATGATGAAAAAATACCTCATGTCCATGATAGAGTAAACCCTGTTTCCGACATAGACGAAATCTTCTTGGAATTTGTTTTTTCTGACCTCATCCTTGTGCAAAACAAAATTGAAAGACTCCAAAAAGATATGAAAGCTGGGAAAAAACCAGAGTTACTCAGAGAAATGGAACTAATGGAAAAATTCAAATCCACTCTTGAGGCAGAAAAATTTCTCTCCACACTTTCCCTTTCCTCAGAGGAAGATGGCTTATGTCGTGGTTTCAGGTTCTTGACTCAGAAACCAATTTTAGTTATCGGAAACTGCGGTGATGATCAATTAAAAAATCTAAATGATGAAAATGTCAAAAACTTCTTTTCCTATCTTGAAAAAAAAGGACTGGATGGCTTTCTGATTTCCGCAAAAACTGAAATGGAGATTTCAAATCTTTCCCCTGAAGATGAAGCAACGTTCCTAAAAGAATACGGAATTTTAGAGTCAGGGAGAAACAAACTTATTAGAGAAGCTTTTAAAATCCTAAATTATATTTCATTCTTCACGGTCGGAAAAGATGAAGTTCGGGCTTGGCCATTACAAAACGGTACCCCTGCTCAAAAGGCCGCCGGGAAAATTCATTCCGATATAGAAAGAGGATTCATAAGAGCAGAAGTAGTTGCTTATGAAGATTTTATTAAGCACGGTTCAATTGCCGCTGCGAAAACTGCTGGCACAGTAAGACTTGAAGGCAAGGAATATCCCGTTAAAGATGGCGATATCATTGAATTTAGATTTGCAGTCTAGCTGGAGAACCAAACTGACAAAATATGCAATCAAAACCCAGAAAGTGGCATAGTGAACAAAGCAAAGAAAGTTTGCAGAGCAAACTCGAAGTACTCGCACCAGGCAAACCCAAAACCTTCGCCTTGAGCAAACTCCAAATAATCGACCTTTTTACTTTGAATCTACTTTTTTGCTTTGTTCCTTGCCTTCTCTGGTTGCCAAAACAAACTTACACTTTTGCTCAAAAACCAGTTTCATGTGATCTTTACAACCAAGTTTTTGATTCAGTTCATTCCTCCAAATTCCATCGTTGAGCGGAGTCAAAACAAACATGGAATCAATTTGGTTTTTGCCTGTCTGGTTGCAAATTACAGAATTTAGGTCTTTATTAAAATGAGCCTTAAAAGTCAGCTAACCATTTCAATCCTTGCAGTAACCTTTTTTCTGATCATCTTTTTTTCCATAATCGGCGCCTCTCTGAAAGCTACAGAAACTTTCATCTCTGAAGATCTTTTCAGGGAAGTAAATATTGCTAGGTATTACGAAACTTTAGTTTCAAACTGGGTAAATCTTCCGGAACCTGAAAAAATTATCGTTTCACTTGAATTTTCTCCCGAAAATCTTCTCCCTGAAAGTGAATTGAACAAACTGCGGAAAGGGTTGCTTGAACTTGATGGATTGATAATAAATACTGAAAGAAAGAACGCTTTTCAAAGAATTAATCAAATTTTTGAAGACCATGTAATTAAAATTCGAACTCTCGAAAAACTTTTAATTAAAAGAAATGGCATCGCAAAAAATGAAAAATTAAGAAGATTGGAAAAAAAGAAATTCTTTGAAAAACAAGTTCAAACTCTTCTTGATGGCTTCAAAAGAATGATCGACGATCTTAGCAAAACCCTCAGACAACCGGATTTTCAACTCGCCATCGGAAATACTGCAAATCTAATGTTGGCAGTTTCCAAAATGGAACGCGACCTACTCATTGCTCAAAGTGATGTAAGCAAATTTCTTTTTTTTGAAGATGAAAACTCATTTAAAAACTTTGAAATCGATAGATCAGATCTCGATGATCGAATTGAAAAACGGCTCCGGGCAGTTATTGATTTATTGGGTAAATCCCTTGAGGTAGTAAAAAATCCTGTTCAGTTCAGAGTCTTCAGTAGAATAAAAACTAACGTACAGAGTTTCAGAAAATCTTTCGATGAGCTAAAGGAACTTCTGGAACAACCAGAAACCGAACGTCTGGAAATGGACGACGAAATCAAAACAATCATTACGGAACTGAAATTATCCAATGCCAGATTAATAAAATCCGCCAACTTCGAAGCCAACTTTTACTGGGAAAAAATCTCCAAATCTTCCGAAAATTTGCTCAACCAAATTTCTTTTGACCTAAAGATCGGGGGATTATTTTTTCTCTTTACGGTTATTACCGGTTTCTGGATTTCATTTTTCTACCCTGGAAAAGTCGCAAAACCATTAATTATCCTAAATAAGGAAATGGCCCATTTTAATATCGGTGAAGAACCAATTTCTCAACCTATTTCTAATATCCTTGAAATAGATGAATTACGCCAATCCTTCTTTCGATTCATAGAAAGATTGAACTTCACTGCTCAAGTTAATGCAAAATACATCGAAGCAATAAAAGAAATGGGCGACGTTTTTATCAAACTCCATGAAAGTCCACCAACTCCTGACAATACCCAACCTGGGCTGGAATATGCCGTTAATCACATCCTGGAAAAACTAATCGAAAGCGTTTCCGGGATAGATATCGCAAAAGTAATGCTCAGATTCCCCACCTGGACAGACCAGGAAGACTCCAAAACTCCCGTAAACGGGCAATCTCAAAAAAATCCCCCTTCCGGATGGTACAAACTGGGAGAAACTTATTTCAGCGGCAGCTTTTTGAAAAATCCTGAATTTCAAATTTACGTTGATTCGCGTAAATCAATTTCCAAATTTGAGGAATTCATTCCCGACGGAGATGGTTTAATCGGAAATCCTTCAATTTGGGAAATTTCCCTACCAACGTCAGGTGGTGAATCTAAAGATTCGTTTTCAAAAAAGATTCCCCTTTTCAGCCTATCCAAAGCACCTACTTTCACCGATCGTAACTTTGAAAAAGGAATAAACGGCTGCTTGCACCTAATTTGGTTTTTCAGGAAAATCATGGCAGGAAACAGCGCAGGAGAACTTGAAAGTAATTTGGAAGTCGGAAATTACGATAAAGAAAATGTTTTTGGAGCATTATTTATTTATTTTTCAGATCCAGAAATGCATCTTTCCCAACAAGATCTTTCGTTTATAGAAATAATGGGACTGCAGATTTCTATTTTGATCGAGAGCAACATTCTTCTTCAGGTTCGCGAAAGGCAACATAAAACTGAGGAACAACTAGCTCTAGCACGTGAAATTCAAGAAAATCTTTTACCAAAGAAAATTCCCAATATCGAATCACTTCACATTGCAGCCATCAGTAAACCTGCTTTCGAAGTCGGAGGAGATTACTACGACTTTTTTAAAATCGCTGAAAATCGTATTGGAATTGTAATCGCAGATGCAGCCGGAAAAAATGTGCCTGCTGCTATCATTATGACTGTCTTCAAGTCAGTTCTCTCAACTTTTTATGAAAACGGCGAAATGGGAACCCTGGGGCCTGAACAGATACTCGAAAAAGCTAATCGCATCATTCTGAAAAATATTACTCCTGACAGATTCATAACTTGTATGTTTCTTATTATCGATTCAACAAATGGTCATTTTGAATATGCTTGCGCTGGCCAACCAGCTATCTTGATCAAAGGGAAAAGCCTAATTGAAATTGCCCCCGAAGCCACAGATTTCCCCCTGGGCATTTTTGACATGCCTTACAAGAAAAGATACAGCCAACTTGAACCGAATCAAGGAATTCTCTTATATACAGATGGAATCACCGAAGCAAGAAATCGGGAGAACAAAGAATTTGGGATTTCCAGGTTGAAATCCTTTCTGGCCCGCTATAAAGGCAAAGATCTTGCAAATAACCTTACAGAACATGTAGAATCTTTTATAGGCGAATGCACACCCCATGATGACATAACCGCAGTATCCATATTTTTTCTCGGAAGGAAAAGTTAAATGAAGCAGGAAATAGAAACCAGCCTTAAAAATTACTGGGAAAAAATTTGGGGCAAATTTCTCAAGCACCCTGGTTTAATTGCCCCCTCCGGAAAACTTGTACAATTACTCCTTCCTTATCTACCCAGACATGCCTCAATCCTCGATCTTGGTTGTGGAGAAGGTCGAAACACTCTTTACCTTGGAAGAATAGGCTACAAAGTTTTTGGAATAGATTTATCTTTCATTGCTGTTAAACTGCTCTACAATAATCTCTTTGAGGAAGAAGTAAAAGGAATCGCCCTCACCGGAGATGCAAGAAAACTCCCTTTTCATGATAACGCTTTTCATGCCATCCTGGCCCACAACCTTTTTGATCATCTCGATTCCGAGGGCTTTTGGATCGGCCTTAAAGAAGCCTATAGAACTCTCAAATCCAATGGAATCATTCTAATGACAATTGATTCACTTCCGCCCGCCACATCAAAAGACGTTCAAGTTATAGAAGACGGATCTTACTTCTTTGTTTCCGGCACCAGAAAAGGAATGCTCTTAAGACCTTTCAAGGATTCCGACCTGGAAAGAGTTTCGAACGAAGGCTGGGAAGTCCTGAAAAATGAATTTACTCCCCGTAAATCCAAAATCCTTATTTTAAAGAAGACACAGCCCGCAAATCTATCCTGAAAAATTGAAAAAAACATCGTTTGCACATAATAATCCTGTGCAAACGATGTTTTTCAAATCAGAAAACTATTTTTTATTCAACTCCGAACCTGCCGAAGAAAGCGAATTTAAACTACCATTTGGAATTGGCAAAGGAGTTATTGCCTGAGAAGCTAATCCTGGAATTACAACAGGATTGCTAACCGGCTTTTCATTCGGTAGAACTTGCCGATTTTCAGGAACCGAAAGTTCCTTTACCGCTTGGGTATTATTGTTCAGCTTCTTTTCAGCCACAAGATTTGTTGTATTGGGAATAGTATCTGAATTTATCACTGGTTTTGGCATGGTAATCTGCTCTGTAGTCAATTTTGATGACTTCGGAACCGATGGCAGAACCGGCATTGTTTCGGGTGCTTTTATTTCCGCACCCTTGTTTCCTGGCTCAGAAGCCGCTTTTTTATCAACAGGCGGCATTGTTACATCAAGCAGGTGTTTGAACGCTTCGTGTATCTGAATAGGAACTCGGTATATTTCCTCCTGGCCCTCAATAAGAATTGCAATTTGAGTAACATTGCCCATTCCAAATAATATCGAAGTGCTCTTTCCTGAACCTACAAATTCGATCTTGTCAGCTGTTTCCTTCCTTTCAAGTCCTTCTTTAGATAACTCAGACATCGGAAGAAATTCTTTAATCTTGTTTGTAACACAGGCCTCAAACATTGCATTTACTTTATCAGAATCAACTTTCCGACCTTTGCATGTCCATGTATTGCTGGCCAGATCCAATTCAAACGATGCACTCGCACTCCTAAGCTTCAAAGATTTTACCTCAGTCTTTGCTAACAAGGGCAAATCCTTTGCTCGAAAAGAGTTGAAATCCTTATTTAATGGCGCAAGATTGGCCGTGGGAACGGCATAAACGGTTGGAGAATCATCCCTTTTTACAAATCTTTCACCGTTTTCTTCCTTCCCAACTAACAGTTTCCAACTTTTGGTTGCTGTTTCAGCCAAAGTCAGACAAAATGCAGGTTTCTCAAACTCATACTTTGAGGTCGCGCTTGCATCAGCACTCTTCCCATTTTGATCCCATTCATCTTCCACAAACCTTGATGCCTTCAGATCATGAATCGAGAAAATCAAATTTGACACTTCACTCCCATCCGCCGGACTTCCCTTGGGAGAAATAACCTTCCACTCGCCGGATGAGGGCTTCTCAAGTTTGAAAGTCCCTGAAGAGTTTATTAATTCAACAGAGTTCACACCCAGAAAATCTTCGGAAAATATATTCTTGGAGCGAAGTTCGTTAAACGCTTTTGAAAATGCGGGAGGGACATTGCTTCTAACCAAATAAACAGCCTTGTCTGAATCTCGCTGAAAATAAGCCGAATTCCCAATTGGATTCGTCGAACCCAGCGTAAACTGAAAAGTTTTTGAGGCTGTTTCGATCGTCAAGATTGGAGATTGTGTCGAAATCCCGTAGAGGGAGGTATCTGTGGCATTGTTAGCTATCAGCCTCTCGGAATTCAAATCTTCAAAAATTCTCAACAAGCCACTGAATTCGCTTTCGTCACCTCTCGATACATGGGGCTTCACCAATTTATAAGAGGTTTTTCCATTCTCAGAACGACACTCAGCCTTGATTTCTTCACTATTTCCTTTCTTCCAGGTGATGGCTTTCACATCATCAAGCTTGATGGACGAAAGAAGAATCGGATTATCCTCACCTGCCTTTGGAATAGGTTCAACTTCATAAAAGTTGGCGTATGCGAATAGCAATAAAAAGACAGTTACTGCAATTATTGTTGGTACAAAACGCTTTTTCATTTTCTCATACCCTCCTGCGCGTCCACCAAACAGCTCCGCCAATCAAAAATATGACCATTGGCGAAACCAGCATTGTCAAAATAAGGATGAAGTTGCCTGAATCCCTGTCTATCGTAACTGTGCCAAAATCCAAAGTTTTGGGCCTGATAGAAATCATCTGTTCTTGGCCAGCAAGCCAATTAATTGCATTTACTATTAAATCTGAATTTCCCTGGACCTGTAGCAACTTATTGGAAGCAAAATCCGCATCACCAAGGATTACAGCTCTGGATCCGGATGCATTACCAGTTCCTTCAATTGCAAGTCCCAGATTAAGAGGACCTCTAGCATCTTTTCCTTGAGTGAATTCGATCTTGCCAGACATTACTTCATTGGAATCACGCTTTGCATAACTTTCAGGGCTGGTTCGCAAAAACGCAGTAATTTGCCAAGGATCTTTTTTCTCAAAGGAAATCGATCGACACAACTGCATCAAAACACCCGATTTTGCTTCCATCTGAACTTTAACAATTTGATGCATCTCATAAGTCGGTATTACCAAAGAGGGGTCATTTCCAATTCCCGACGGGTTGATGATGATATCCTTGTTTGGAACCACCCCATAATTGCTAACTAAGAATGAATCCAACTGCTCGGCTTTATTATCCGGATCCAATGCGATTAAAAGATTCTTTTTCTGGTCTTTGACAAATGATGTCAAAGCTTTGATTTCAGTTTCGTGAAAATCCTTTTTTGGAGAAAAAATAGCCAGGACAGCTGTATCTGTTGGAATATTTTCCATCAGGGAAATTTCCCCAACTTCATAATTTTCCTTTGTGAGGTACTGTTGGATACCCGCCAAACCTTGAGAATTATATGATGAAATCCTTGGCTCTTCGTGACCTGTTACGAACAATATTTTCCTCTTTGTTCCGGAGGTTACATTGACAACTGCTGAAGTAATGGCTTGCTCTCCCTGAAATTTTGGAGACTCGCTCTGTTGCTGCATATATCTGTTCGCCTGCTGGAAAAGCTCATTCGGAGAAATGTCTTTTCGATTTACTTCACACTGTACTACCACAGTTCCGGCGTTTGAAATGTTCATCGCTTTTGTAGTTAACGGATCGCGGAAAGGGTCAATCATTTTGAATTGGACTTTGTCCGTATATCTGCGATATTCAGACAAAAGATCTTCAACTAAAGCTCCTTCCACTGAACCTTTTGGGAAAAAAGCTGTAACTTTGACTTCCTTGCTTAATCCCACAAGGACCTTTTTGGTGCTATCTGATACCGAAAAAAGCGAGTCGCGGGTAAAATCATATCGGTAGTGACGCCTGGCTGCAATTACCCCCAGAAGTAACCCTATTCCTATGATGGCTAATATCAAAAAAGCATCGTTAATCCACAATAGCGTCCTTCGACTGGTAACGATATCCCGCAGAAGCTTGGGATGAATAATGAACGACAATGCGGCAAACCCAGCACCGGCAACCAAAATCCAAAGAGCAACGTCTCCCCGGCTTGGATACATCAGCCAAGCTACCCCAGATGCCAAAATAATTACCACTCCAAGTAAAAGAATAGTTACTGCAAAATATCCAGATTCAATTCGTTTGCTATTCATTCTGACTACCTCCAGCGCTCAGACTCAAGAACCCTAGTAGCCAGGAAAAGCCAAATAATCGTGAAAACCATGAAGAATATAACATCTCCCGAATCAACGACTCCTTTTAGAAAATCCTGGTACTTGTCTAACAATGACAATTTGGAAAGAAACTCTCCGAATGGATTGTCAAAAGCATATTTCATAAATCCAAAAATCCAGAATATTAATAGCCCACCGTAACTCAGCATTGCTGCAATAATCTGGTTCTGGGTTAGAGCACTCGCAAACAATCCAAGAGATGTATAGGCTGCACATAAAAGAACCAAACCAATGTATCCACTATAAATTGGGCCTACATCAAGATTCTGGGAATACCTTGAAAGGATGAGAGGATATTGAAGAGTGAAGAAAATCAATACAAGATAAATTGTAAAACACCCCAAAAATTTTCCAATCACCACTTCAATTGCCGAAATGGGGGAAGTCAGTAATAGTTCAATACTGTTTGAACGTCTTTCCTCACTTATCAAACGCATCGTTAATACGGGGGAAACCAACAGAAGGATGAACCCAGCATTCCCCAAAAGAGGCTGAAGGCTCGCCATTCGACTGGCAAGAAGACCAACTGTGAAAAGATAACCCAAGATGAACAAAAATGAGGAAAAAACAATATACGCTATTGGGGAAAAGAAATAAATCTGCAATTCCTTTTTTAGTATTGCAAGAATTTTCATGCCGCGCCCGTCCTTTCTTCCTGCATCGGAGTTGGCTCCTGATGAACAGAATGAGATTCTTCACCACGAGTAAGTTTAAGAAACACTTCTTCCAAAGAAACTCTTACCGGGGTAATTTCAGTAAACATATGGCCCTTCGCAATTACACCTTTAAAAAAGCTTTCATACGCGTTATTGCCAGAGGTGTAAAGCATGAATCGAACTTTATCGTTGCGAACTTCTTCGTTCTCAATTCTGATTCCTGAGATTCCCTCGAAGGAATTTTTCCAATCCAAACCCGATGGCTTCAGCTCAACGGAAAAATGCATAATATCCTGGTTCTGCTTTTCGAGGTTCTCAACAGTATCTATTTTCACAATTCTTCCTTCATGAATAATTATGACTCTTTTACAAGTCATTCTTACTTCCGAAAGAATGTGGGTTGACAAAACCACGGTGTGATCTTTTGCCAGATTCTGAATAAGACTCCTTATCTCAATAATCTGGTTCGGATCCAATCCAACAGTTGGTTCGTCAAGAATCAGAACCTCGGGATCATGAAGTAGAGCTTGAGCCAAACCTACCCTCTGCCGATAACCTTTCGACAGAGTGCCTATTGTTCTATCGAAATGATCTCCCAAAGCAGTTCGTTCAATGACCTCACTAATTCTTTGTTTCTTTCTGGAAAGTGGGACCTCACGGATGTCAGAAATAAAACTCATGTAAGAAGCAACCGTCATTTCAGGATACAACGGTGGAGTTTCCGGCAAATAGCCAACTCTTCGCCTAACTTCAAGCGAATCTTCAAAAACATCGAATCCAGCAACACTTACTGTTCCGACTGTTGCCGGAAGAAAACAAGTCAAAATCCTCATTGTGGTCGTTTTTCCAGCTCCATTGGGACCAAGAAGACCGATTACCTCGCCTTTCCCAATAGAGAAAGAAATGTTGTCCACGGCTTTGTAATTACCATAAAGTTTGGTGACATTTTTCACCTCTATCACGCCGTTTCCTCCTCATTTAAAAATAGTTGTTTTAATTCAATGCCAATTGACTACTACCTCAAAAAAAAGTTCCAACTTTTTTTGAATTTTTCATTTTCCAATTAAGCCCAATCAATCCAAATAACTATTTGGAAAAATTGAATCAATTCGTGGGCATTTAATTTATATCCTTCTTAATCATTTAGCAAATCAAAAATAAGTTAATTCGTAATCTTCCTAATATCTAACTACCTTCCATTGAAAAGTCTAAATTCTTCTTAACTACCGACAAATTTAGCAATTCAAATATAAAACCTGAAATTATTAAGAAAATACAAATTCTTCTTGCTCACTCTGCAGAATTAATGTTAATTTGCTTAGAATGTCTGTCTCGCTGGAGAAAATTATGCCTACAATTGGAATTTCGTTGATCGCGCATAATGAAGAAAAATTTATTGAAAAAGCTTTAAATTCGGCCTCCCCAGCAGACAAAATCGTGGTTGTTGATTGTGAATCAACTGACAACACCTTAAAATTAGCAAGAGCTTTCCCAAACGTTGAAGTTTTTTTGCAACCCAATAATCCAAATCTAAATATTAACAAAAGTTTTGGATTCGCAAAACTACATACAGACTGGATTTTTTACCTGGATCCCGATGAACAAATTCCACCCCCTCTCTGGGTTGAAATTCGAAAAAAGCTGAATGAAACACCTTTAACTTTTTCAGCTTATAAAATCCCACGTCGCAATTTTTTCTTTGGAAAACCCTTGCTTCATGGTGGAGCTTACCCCGATTATCAAATCCGACTCTTCCAAAATGGTAAAGCAAAATTTCCGAACCAGCACGTTCATGAATCTCTGAAAGTAAACGGAAATATTGGAAAATTTCTCAACCCTTTTGACCACCATCCATATCCTGACCTTTCAACTTATATCAAAAAAATGGATTTCTACACTTCTTTTCAATCTGAATTTTGGAAAAAAGAAAGGAAAAAGACTAATTTTTTCAACACCGCTTTTCATTTCTTTATTTTTCCGACTATCCGATTTTTCAGACGGTTCATCTTAAAAAGAGGATTCCTCGATGGATGGCAAGGTTTTACAGCAGCCGCAGGCGATGTTTTCTCTCAAATTTTTTCTTACGCCAAATATCTTGAAATACTTCAAAATAATTCTCAGAAAAATGAAAATCCTTCAAATTCTTAATTCACCAAACTGGAGTGGAGCCTCCTATTATTGCCTGACTTTATGCAAATTGCTTGCGCAAAATGGGCATGAAGTCCTTTTGCTTACTGAGCCAGGAAAACCATGCAATAAAGCTCAAGAATACGGTATTAATTACGATGACTCTTTAAGACTCAATCATCGAAACCCCATTTTGTATGTACATTCCTTGAAAAGATTAAAAACTGTCTTGCGAAGTTTCCAACCGGATATTATTTCCAGCCATATTAACGAAGGAGCATGGATGGCTGGAATGATGGCTCGGAAATTTTCCCCTCACGCTGTGGTTATTCGGTCGAGATCTGATATTGACCCTCCCAAGAGCCATTTTATTAATAGATTTGTACATCACCAATGGACCGACCATATAATCGTAACCAGCTTATTACACAAACGTCTGTGCACAAAAAATCTTGATTTTCCCCAAGAAAAGATAGACGTTGTCTATGGAGCAATCAATACCGAAAAATTTAAACCCAATCTTGAGGCAGCTAAAAAATTCAGGGAAGAACTTAATGTGGACTACTCAACCTTAATTATCGGAATGGTTGCAAGATTAGACCCAATCAAAGGACATGAGTATGCATTACAAGCTCTACGCCTCCTCAAAGCAAAGAACAAAAAGTTCTTAGCAATTTTTTTGGGTTATGAAAATGAAAGAACGTTTAGTTGGTTACATAAAACTGCTTCCCAATTGGAGATCGGTGATCAAATTCGCTCTTTTGGGTTCAGAAGTGACCTTAGTTCGATTATCAATGGAATTGACATAGGAATGGTTACTTCCATTGGGTCTGAAGCAAATTCCAGAGCAACGTTAGAATTTATGGCAACAGGAAAACCAGTGGTTGCAACTGCTGTCGGTGTAATTCCGGAAATCATCTTTAATGAGGAGAATGGCTTCCTTGTTCCAATTAAAGACCCACAAACCCTTTCTACAAGCCTCGCTCGACTTTTAGACGATTCTTCGTTAAGATTTAATTTAGGCAAACAAGCAAGAAGTCATATTGAAAAAAATTTTAATCTCGATCGCTTTTTTGTTCGGACAGAAGCAATTTACAAAAAAGTACTCGAGAAAAGAAATAAATTTGAAACTTTTTGAGTTTTTGGACGTAATATTAGTATGGTTAGAATTAATAGATCTATATAATATCGGGGAGGTAACCTGATGAAAAGCTTGAAAATTTTGTTGGTTTTATTGGTACTGGCAATTCCTTCCCTCTGTCAAGGAAAAGCAAACCCTTTTGACGACGTAAGAGTGACCCCTGCTCAAATTCCGTCTTCTCAACCTTCCGAGGTAGTTGCACCTACGCCAACGTCTACAGCTGTGGCTGCCGCTCCACAGGTTGCTTCGGCCCCGTCTAGCCAAATCACTCACACAGTTGAAGCAGGCGATTCCCTATGGTCGCTTGCAAAAAAATATTTGGGGGACGGCTCAAGGTACACAGAAATAATTGAAGCGAATAAAAGTAAATATCCGTCATTAGAGAGCAACCCCAACCTGATCATCGATGGCTGGAAACTAGTAATCCCTGGAGCATCAAATTCTACTTCCACTTCAGGTTCCACACAAACTTCAGTATCTACTTCGACCCGAATTTCAATTGCCACATCAACTTCCACAATAGCTTCAGGCACTCGAACCCATACCAGAACTTCCAATTTTGGCGCACAATCACCTGAAATTCCTACCGCAAACCCAGGAACCAGCAACACTTCTTCCTCACTTGGGAACACCTTCACTTACACCAACACTTACACCAACACCTACGCCAGCCCCTACGGAAACACCAATACCTACACCTACCCCGGGCAAATTACCAATAATACCATGACTTATACTAATAATACCTATCCTGGTGCTCAATCACCTTATGCCAATACCATGACATATACAAATACTTATGTCAATAACCCCTATGGAACCGCCCAAAACCCCACCTGGAGCAGCTGGAACACAGGCAACATATTTGGAACTAATACCGGCTCCAACCCCTATGGGACCGCCCAGAACCCCTACGGCGTAACAGGCATGGATCCCAACAATCCCCTAAGCAGCCTTGCAATTTTAGCAAAAAGCTTCGGTGATCTCTTCTCAAATACCAGCACTAACACAAATGCCAATACTTATACTTATACTGCAGCCTTGACCAATACCTACACAGACGTTCTCACTACCACAAATACTTACACTTATACCGCCGCAATGACTAACACTTATACGAATGTTCTCACAACCACTAATACTTGCACTTACACCAACACTAATTCCAATACCAACACTTATACAAACATGCTAACCGCTACCAACGCACTCACCAACACTTACACCATGCCCTTGACTGTTACTTATACAAACGTCCTTACCTCTTCCCAAACCTTCACCTACACAAACGCCCTCACTGCAACAAACATTCTTACAAACACCTATACCAGCTTTATGACCGCCACATTTACGAACCTTTTGACATACACCAATACTGCAAGTTCCACCGGAACTTCAGCCCAAGCTCCTTCCACGTCGCTCGGGTCCAGTACTTATACCTACACAAACATCCTTACCCAAACATATACCAATGTTCTCACCCAAACATACACCAACTTTCTCACACAAACATTCACAAACGTACTTACCCAAACTTACACCAATTTCTTGACAAACACTTATACCAACCTCTTAACTTACACCCAAACTGCTACTTCCAATACAACCGGCACCAATACAAGTACTACATCCAGCACAGGAACCGGTGCCAGCACTGGAACAACCATATCCATTATTACCAGCCCAATCGGCTCTACAGATACATATACATATCTTCTAACCTACACAAATCCAACCTCCGGAATCGGAACCACCCCCTTAACTACGACTACGACTACGACTACGACTACTACTTCTACTTCGCTTGCTCCCGATATCCGAAACTACTCGACCGAACAAAAAAGAGATTACCTGCAACAGGCAGTTAGTTTTTATGCGAGTCAATTAGCTCAATCAGGAAAAACTCTGGGACCCTTAACCCCTGCTGAAGTAGACGACATGATCAAACGTGGAGATTTGACTGCTGATGATTGGCTGGCTCTTAATCCTCCTGAAGGCTTCCGTTGGGAAATTGTAGGAAATACGCTTACCCTCGTTCCTTCAAATTTTCCAACCCCCAATATCACTCCAATCACGCAGATTGGCACCACCACTGGAACCTCATCTACTTCTCAAACCAGTGTTACCACCGGCGTTGGGACACAAACCGGAGCAACCGCCCCCTCACCGAGTATTGCAGAGCGAAACTATGAATCCGCAATAACCCAAATCGGTGTGCCAAATCTTATACCATCAGGCGAAGGGAATTATTTTAACAGCCTTAGAAGCGCAATTCCACTTCTTCCCATCGACCCCAAAACCCAGGAATCACCTCTTGCTCCTTTCCTTGAAGTTCAAGGACCATACTGTCTCCTCACCCTCCAAGAATCACTTATGGTAGCCCAGAAAGAATATGAAGATGCTTTATCCCACGGAAGAACCGCAAATTCTCACTGGAATTTTTGGCAACCCTCCATTAATGAAGCTGCACAACGCGTTGAACAATATAAGTCCAAGCTTAACCAAGCCTGGAACCAATTCCAACCAGTCATGGAAATCCTGAACTCCAAAGAAGAAGTGCTGCGAACAGAACTTAACCAAAATGCTGCAGAGTTGGCATCAGTTTCGGCACAATTAAATAGTCTAAAAGCCGCAGCCAGACCAGAAGATGCGGCTGAAATTACTCAACTAACTCAAAAATCCATTGAGCTTGAAAATTCTATACGAGTCGAAGCTCAACAAAGCAATGAGTACCAACCCATGTTGCAATTATTTACTAATTCTCAATAAGAATTCCCAATTTTTGAGTACACTGCAGGGCGAAAGAAATTTCGCCCTGTTTTTCTTGGACCTATTAATGGAGTTTCAGAAGTTTTTGGCACATACGTAGAAATTCACTTTGCAAGGAGTCGCTTAAAGTATTAATACCGATCCCAAAAAATATGTGCATCCCCCAAGAACATTGATTTGATCAAAATGAAGTTGGATCGGTATATTTTCCAAGAAAACACGAAACTTTCATGAAAATAAGAAGCCCTTACTGGATGGTTGAAGCATTCATTTCCGTCAAACCCAACTCCAATTTCCTCAGACCTGAAGACGAATTAGGCCGGATGAGCGAACTAATTGAAATTGATATAAGTTGGAATTTACGTATTAATTTACGTATTAATTTAATTATTTTGTTTTTCTGAAAAGTCGCATTCTCCTTTACAACTTTGAATAAAATATGTTAATCCTAAATATGAGTCTTAAACACGACACCTGGTTAGCTGTTAGTTGGCAAATTTTCCACGATGGCTGTATTAGGTATAGCCTGGGAGCAAAATTTTAATCTGATTAATCGGGGGATGGCTTGTTATACAATTGCAAAGAGGTGAAAGAATTTAGTTTTTGCCAAACCGAAGGAAGATTTGCTCACCCTCGAATTAAATTTTCTGAGCTTTTGTTTGTTCTTATTCTTTCCACCCTTTTTTTTAATTTATCTGCCTTCTGTTCACCTCCTCAAGGTAGAATTTTATTCATTGATACATCCAAAACCGCAAAAACATCCTTGGCGGTAATTAAACCTGATGGAAGCGGCAAAAAAAATATTTCTCCAGAATTTGAGAATATTATGTTTCCACAAACCGTTGAAAAAATGGGAATGATCGGAGTAACTAATCGGCGATATAACCTCCGCTCAGAAATTTTTTTCGTAATGCCCAATCAAAAAAAAATCCGAAAAGTAACCAATGGAGCAGTTTTTCATGACTTTTCAACAAATGGAAATTTTGTCCTCTTCACTCCCTCTGATAATAAATCCCCATTAATGGTTTACAGTTTTAAGAAACATGCTTTTATTAAACTTTCTGATAGAAAAATAACCTCTGCGAGATGGTCTCCAAAAGGCGATTGGATCATTACTTCCGCCTTGCTTCCCGACGGTTCAAGCGATCTTTTTTTGATTTCCACCAAAGCGCAAGGAGTTGTTAGATTGACTAAAACACCTGGCGTGAATGAGTCGTTTCCAGTTTTTGCAAACGACGGAAAACATATTGCCTATATTACTGACAAATACGGACGTAGCGAAATTGAACTAATGAATATCGAAACCCATGTCTCTAAAAGGCCTTTGATTGTTGGGGCTTACCCATCGTTCTCTCCTGATAACCAATGGATTTGTTTTGAGTCTGGAAGCGAAATAATGATTAGCCGCGTTAATGGACTAGATCAAAAAGTGCTTTGTCATGGACGAACCCCCATCTGGATAAAATAACAATAATCATTTTTTTCATACTTAAAAAGAGCTAGGTTTTATGTTTTTTTTGAAATTGCTAAAAAAATTGAAACTATTTTTAAAATATTTGGTATCTTATAAGTGGAATCAAATTTCAGGGAGGTTTGTTTATGAAAAAATTAGGTTTTGCTATTGTATTTCTTTTGATTTTAGTCGTCCCCTCCCTAACACTCGCAACCTCCGCCAAACCCTTTGCTGAAACCAGCAAGATTGTACTTCCCAGCTTTGTTGCTTCAGGTTCCACTGAAACATATATCGAATCTGATTTAGCTTCCGAAACTGCAAGTACAACTCCCACTATACGGAGCACTGGTTCCACCGAAAACGAGCTTACGCATACTGTTTGTGAAAATGATTCTCTTTGGTCAATTGCAAAGAAATATCTAGGCGATGGATCCAGATATACTGAGATTATTGAAGCAAACAGGAATCGTTATCCTTCTTTGTTAAACAACCCTGATTTAATTGTCAACGGCTGGACGCTGGTCATTCCTGAAGGCACCACGACAGGATTACCCACCTCCGTTTCAACTTCAACCTCAACATCAATTATCCCCCCAATCCCACCAAAAAATGACGCACAAGCACCGTCAGATTCCACAAATGGATCAAATACTCAAACGGACACCGCCAACAATCCAGCATATAACAACACCTATACTTATACTAACACCTACACCATCCCAGACGATGGCCCCCCAGTTTCCAAAGTTCCCCCAAGACCCCCCGCCCCTCAAAATCCAGTTCAAAGCAATACAAATACCCTAACTTATACAAATTCTTCTATTCCAAATCCTTCACCTGGAAACACTTTCACTCTTACGAACACTTACACCAATTCAACTGTTCAAACACCAAATTATGGAAATACTTTTACACTTACTAATACCTTTACCAATACAAATGTAAGACCTAATCCCACAGTTACCACTTGGCCCAATACCTACACGTACAACAACACGAATGCTAACCCATATGGACAAGCTCCAAACACCTTCACATATACCTACAACAACTCGAATGCTAATCCATATGGACAAGCTCCAAACACCTTCACATATACCTACAACAACACAAATACCAACCCCTATGGTCAAACCTTCCCCAATACGTATACTTACACCAATACTTATACATACAACCAAACTTCTCAAAACCCCTCCTATAATGGCTGGAACGCAAACAACGGAAACAACCAAACCTGGAACAGCCCCAACGGCTGGAACGCAAACACAAATACTTATACAAATGTTTATACTATAACAAACACCCTCACCAACACCAACACTGATACATATACAAATTCCAACACAGTAACCTACACCAACGTCCTTACTGTAACCAACACCTTATCTAATACAAATACAAATACCAATACCAACTCAAACACCAATACCTACACCAATGTCCTTACAGTAACTGACACCTTATCTAATACAAACACCAATACCAATACCAATTCAAACACCAATACCTACACGAATATTTTGACCCAAACTAATGTCTTAACCAATACTGTGACTTACACAAACCCCGACACCAATACCAATACTTACACCAACATTTTGACCCAGACAAACGTTTTAACTAATACTGTGACTTATACCAATCCTGACACCAACACCAACACATACACTAACATTCTCACCCAAACCAATGTCTTAACAAATACCTTAACCAACTCCGCTTATGACACCTATACTAATTACACAACTTATACGAACACCAGTCTCAATTCCTCAACCGGCACAAGTGCCCAAGCTCCAACGGCAACATCTGCAGATACCAATACCGCAGCAAACACGATTTACGCTACTTATACCAATTACACAACCTATACAAACACCAGTCCCAATTCCTCAACCGACACAAGTGCCCAGGCTCCAACAGCAACATCTGCAGACACCAATACCATAACAAACACGATTTACGGCACATACACCAATTACATAACTTATACAAACACAAATCCAAACACCTCCACAGCATCCACTTCTTCAACCTCAACCACAGCTGACACAAATACTGTCACAAACACAAATTTGAATACCTTCACGTATCTTAATACCTACACTAACTATACAACTTTTACAAACACTGCCTCCGCCTCATCAACCTCCACTGCAAGCTCTACTTCAACATCCCCGGTTATTACCCCGAACCCCGAAATTATTAATTGGAATGAACAACAAAAACGTGACTATCTCCAAAAAGCATTTAACGAACTTACAGTTGAATTTGCCCCACTAGGCACCACTTTTACTTCGCTAAGCTCCTCGGTTGTCGACGAAATGATCAAGCGAAAAATTCTTAGTGCTGAAGATTGGTTGGCTTTGAATCCTCCTGAAGGCTTCAGATGGGAAATATTGGGTGGAGTCATATCTCTCGTCCCCTCAGGATTTACGATTCCCCCAACTTACACTCAAACCGCAATCCAAACAGGAACGAACACAGGAGCTCCAGCTCCAGTTGGCACGTCCACGGGAAGCACTATCGACACAGGGACTTATATTTCCGATCGCACCACAAGAGTAGCTGAACGCAATTTTCAATCAGCAATAACTGACCTTGGAATGCCAAATCTTATAACGAAAACTGAAAACAAGTACTTCGATGCGTTGAAAAATGCCCTTCCAATTCTTCCTTTAGATCCATCAACTAATAAATCACCTCTTGCCCCATTTATGGAAATCCAGGGCCCCTATTGTCTTATTACCCTACAGGAATCTCTCATGGTAGCCGAAAAAGAATTTGCTTCCACCGTTTCAGGGAAAAGAGGCCCCACCCAACATTGGGACTTATGGCGCCCCTCAGTAAATGAGGCCGCTCAAAAAGTGGAACAATACAAACAAAGATTAAGTGAAGCCTGGGCTAAGTTCGCTCCGGTTAGTCAAACGCTGAACACCCAAGCTCTATCTGCTCAAAATACACTCGATAAAAGTTGTACCGAACTTGAAAGCGTTTATTCAAAATTGGAAAGCCTAAAAGCAAGCGCAAGACCTGAAGATTCAAGCGAAATTACTCGGCTACTGATCCGAGAAAGACAGCTTCTATCAATTAGTCAAAGACAACGAGAGATCATTAACCAACTCAAATCTATTCAAGAACTTTTTTCCGGAAATTAAAAAAAAATCCCAATAAAAACTTCTGGAAATTGAATTTTTTTCCGATTATACTCAGGGCGAAAACGATTTTTCGCCCTGATTTTAATTTTTTCCTCAAGGAAGGCAAAAAAAAGTGAAGCTCGGAAGATTTTTTCAGTTTTTTTTCATACTTGTTTTGCTCGCTCCTTTTTTAAACTCACCTTCATTCGCAGCTCCTCTTCCAGGTAGACTTCTCTACATAGATACTTCTCAACCTGGCAAAACTTCGATCGCAATAATTAAACCAGATGGAACAAGCAAAAAAATTGTTTCTCCCGAATTTGAAAATGCTATGTTCCCCAAAATTATTGAAAGATTGGGAATTATCGGGGTTACCAATCGACGATACAACCTTCGCACTGAAGTTTATTTTTTGAAACCTAGCCAGAAAAAAATTCGAATGGTCACTTCGGGAGCTGTTTTTCAAGATTTCTCCAACACTGGTAATTTTTTTCTTTTTACTCACGCTGACGATAAATCCCCTTTAGTAGTCTATAGCTTGAAAAAACATGTTTTTGTAAAACTTTCCGACCGAAAAATCACCTCCGCAAATTGGTCTTCCAAAGGCGATTGGATTGTTGCTTCAGCCATCCTTCCTGACGGGTCGAGTGATTTGTTTATGATCTCCACAAAAGCCCAGGGAATCAGAAGGTTAACTGATACTCCAGGGGTCAGCGAGTCATTTCCTGCTTTTGCTAATGACGGAAAGCACATTGCCTACATCACCGATAAATATGGCCGCAGTGAAATTGAATTTATGAATACAGACACTCTTGAAACTATGCGCCCAATAATAGTCGGGCTCTATCCTTCCATTTCCCCGGATGACAAATGGATTTGTTATGAATCGGGGAATAATATCATGATTAGTCGCGTAAATGGGCTTGACCAAAAAATCGTTTGCAAGGGCAAAACCCCTATCTGGATAAAATAACCTCGATTTTTGACCTCTTCTAATCTTAACAAAGTACCAAGAAATCGTTGAAAGTTCAGTCCCCAAACCAAGTCAAAGAATTGCAAGAATTACTCAATGCATTTTAGAATTTGACTCATCTTTTGAAGACCGGTGTACTTTCCTATGAAATTTGAAGCCATTATTTTTGACCTTGATGGAACACTTCTGGATTCTCTCGAAGATTTAGCCAATTCCATGAATGTGGTCCTGCATAACTTTGGATTCCCCACGCACAAAAATGAATTATATAAAACCATGATTGGCGATGGAATTGAAATGCTTGTCAGAAGGGCAATCCCAAAAGAGGTTGAATCATCAAATAAACTTAATGACATTATCGACACTGTAAAAGCTGAATACGGAAAAAGATGGGAAGATAAAACCAGACCCTTTGCAGGAATTGAAGAACTGATTGATTTTCTCATCCCTAATGGAATAAAACTTTCTATTTTATCAAATAAACCGCACGAGTTCACCATAATAACAACTCAAAAATTTTTTCCTGATATTCCATTTTATCCAATTTTTGGAGCACGCAAAGGCTATCCAAAAAAACCTGACCCTTCACAAGCTCTTTTAATCAGCAGTACCTTACAAATTCCTCCGGAAAAAACCTTATTCCTTGGGGATTCCGGAACTGACATGCAAACCGCCAAAAATGCCGGAATGACCCCAGTAGGAGTTTTGTGGGGTTTCCGGGACTTCCAGGAGCTAAAATCAGCCGGAGCTGTCTATTTTCTGAAAAAACCAATCGAATTGACAAAAATTTTTGAAAATCCAGTATAAAGAACTTTTGCACGTGTTTATTTTTAACAACAAAATTCCCCTCAAAGGTTGGCAACCTTTTACTTGTGTGGTAGAATCCTTCGAATTCGATTCTATTTGAATGAACACTTGCCCAAGGATACTTTCAATTGAATAAAAATCCTGTTTTTCCATCTAACATTAAATTCAACTTTTTTTCTTCCCGTTTCGCATTTTTCTGCTTTTCTTTGATTCTATTTTCGCTTTTCCTTTGGGGTTGCTCGAAAAATAGAGAGTCACCTTATTCCACAGATAGCTCTAAAAAATCCTCCGCTCTGAAATTATCTGTAACCGATAAAATCCTAAATATTCCACTTTCAGAATTACTCCCCCCCGCTGGCCCACGCACTGGAAAGCTAAAAAAAGATGTTTCCGAAAAAGCCAAAGAGGAGTATATGTACGGGACTATTGCAGGCCAATATGGCAAAACATTTGTCGCTATTGACCACATCAAGAGAGCTCTTTCATTTGAACCAAAATTTATTGACGCTCATCACAACCTAGGTTTGGCATATTTTAAACTGGGGCGCATTGACGAGGCTGTTCAGGAATGGTTAACCACTCTCCACCTTGATCCAAAGTATGCTGAAACATATTATGACCTTTCGGTTTTCCTGATGCAAAATGGACGCACCAAAGACGCAATATTGCTTTTGAACCGCTGTATCGAAATTGATTCTTACCACCTCAAAGCTAGATTCGCCCTAGGAAAAACATACCAAAAACTTGGAAACAACTATGAAGCTATACGAAGTTTTCAAGCCTACAAAGTAAAAGATCGTGGAAATCTCGAAGTGTTAATCTCACTTGGAGAGCTCTACTTAATGGTTGGTCAATTGGAAGCTTCCTTGAAAGAATTTGAATCAGCTACAAAAATTGATGACAAAAATTCCATGGTTCATTTTCAACTCGGCATAGCTTATCAAAGAAAAAAACAATATTCTAATTCGCTTTCTCATTTCAAGAGAACACTCGAACTTACTCCCGATTATTCTGACGCATATGTTAACATGGGAGACATTTACGCTATTCAACGTGAATACGCTTCGGCGCTTTCCTCATATAACGCAGCCTTGGGAATCAATCCTAAAAACCCCTATCTCCAGAAAAAAGCTGCTGAAATGGAGAAAAAACTTATGGAGCGTGAACCCAAATAATGGTGATTCAAAAAAATTCCCCCCCTCCAAACAATCATGAAAAAAGGGGAACTCCTTCTTCTGGAAATGAACTGAAACGTTTGATTCTTTCCAACCGCTTGCAAATGAATGAACTTGAACTTGATATTTTTCTCGAAAATCTCAGCAAAAATGCTGCAACTACACTTAACATCTCACCCGATCAACTGGCAATTGACATTGAACTCCTTGGAAAAAATCTTGACTTCATCTTTACTTTCAAGAACCCATTAAAACCATGATCCCAGGAATCACGCACTGGGATTTAATGTCAATTGAAAAACCTGCTCGATACATCGGAGGGGAATGGAATCAAACCCCTATTAAGGAACAAGCCGACCTGAACATTTGCTTGGCTTTCCCTGATTTATATGAATTGGGAATGTCCAATATCGCCCTTAAAATCCTTTATGAAATTTTAAATAAGGATCCAAAAATTTTTGCTGAACGAGTATTCTCCCCATGGGTCGATTTTTCGAATCTTTTGAGAAAAAAAGAAATCCCGCTTTTTTCTCTTGAATCCAAACGTCCATTAAATCAATTCCACTTACTCGGAATCACACTTCCCTACGAAATGACTTTTACCAACGTTCTTGAACTCCTGGATCTTGGAAAAATTCCTGTTCTTGCGAAGGAAAGAAATGGCTTTCCATTAGTCATTGCCGGTGGCCCTTCAGCAATAAATCCAATGACTATTTCTCCTTTCTTTGACGCAATTCTAATCGGAGACGGTGAAGAAGCGCTTTACGAAATCTGCAAAATTACCCTTTCTGCAAAAAATTCTTCTTGTTCCCGAAAGGAAATCTTAAAAGAAATTGCTGAAGTAGAAGGGTTCTTCGTTCCCGACTTTCCTCGACCGGTCCGACGGCGCATTTTCCTTGGATTTCCCAATTTCCCCCCACCCATAAAGCCAATTGTCTCGCATATTGAAAGTATTCATGATCGGTCTCCATTAGAAATTTTCAGAGGTTGCATACAGGGTTGTCGATTCTGTAATGCCGGTTTTTTCTATAGACCTAAAAGAGAGCGTCCCCCCGAAGAGTTGACAAATTGGGCTCTAAAGATAACTGAAAACACCGGAGATGAAGCTCTTGGGCTAGTCTCACTGTCCACATCAGATTACTCAAATTTGAAGAAACTTGTTAACAACCTGGAATCACGACTTCCCTACCCTGATTCCTCTCTGAACCTCCCTTCTCTTAGAATGAATGATAAAACTCTCGAATTGATGAAAGTTACTCAAAAAATCAAAAAATCTGGGTTGACTTTCGCTCCGGAAGCCGGAACCCAAAGACTTCGCAATATCATTGGAAAGAATATCACTGAAGAGGAAATACTCAAAGTGATTGAAGGAACACGTGAAACTTGCTTCCGGAATGTAAAACTTTACTTCATGATCGGACTGCCATTTGAAACCGATGAAGATCTCGATGGAATTGGCAACCTTATGGAAAAAATACTTGCATTTAATCGGCGATTAAAATTGAAAAAGGAATTTTCCATAAGCATTTCCCCATTTGTTCCAAAACCCTTCACTCCCTTCCAATGGGCACCCCAAATTAGCGGAAAGGAACTAGAAAGAAGGCGACATATTGTCTTAAAAAGCTTAAAAAAAATTGGAATTAAAACTTCCTGGCGGGAAGAATTTCTCTGTTCGCTAGAAGCAATAATGGCAAGAGGTGACGAAAAAGTCGGAAAGTTAATATACGCGGCTTACAATCGCGGATGCCACTTTGACGCATGGAACGAGCATTTCAAACCAAACAAGTGGCAAGAAGCTTTAGCTGAATGCAATCTCAGCATAGAAGAATACACCCGCGAAAGAAATTTTGAAGAAAAACTGCCATGGGATTTCATTGACTATCGAGTTCCAAGAAAGTATTTTGAAGATGAATACAAACGCGCAGAAAAATTAGCAAGTGAAAAACATGGCTGAACAAAGATTCCGACTTGTATATAATAAAAGTTTTCCAGCAATTTATCTCTCACACCTCGATACAATGAGCGCTTTGATGAGGGCAATTCGTCGAACAAAACTCCCTTATCTTGTAACACAAGGGTTTCATCCTCGACTTAAATGCAGCTTTGGGCCGGCTCTCCCACTAGGTTTTCATGGAGTATCTGACTTTTTTGATTTCTGGCTTCACTCCAGTAACCAGGAAAAAAAATGCGATTGCAATGATGAGAATGGAATTAGTTCTCAACAGCTTTCCCCACTTCCCCCTCAAATTCAGATTCAGAACCAAGTTCAACCTCTAATGAGAGATGAAAAGCGACCTATCATTGAAAAGCAAACTGAATCCTCAATCTACACTCAAATGAAAACCACTAAAGAAGCTGAAATTGAAAAACTATTGACTACTCAAATGCCTCAAGGATTCCAAATTGAAAAAGTTAAAGAATTCTGCCCCGAAAATTTCCCGAGAGGAAACCTTTTCGATCTGATTGTTAATATTTATATTTCCAACCAATCTCCTGAAACAGAAAACCTTATTATTGACTTTTTTCAAAATCCTGACTTTCAGGCCGAATTTAATTTGGAAAATTCGCATTTATCGTTCATTCCAAAAGAAATGATAGAATCATTCTCTTCCCAAAACTTTGAAAATTCAATTGTTTTTTCATACAAGCCCGTTTCAGGAACTGGAAAGAATATTTCCCCTTCCAAAATGATTCTGGCACTAACCTCAAAGCTAGGGATTTTAAAAGACAACGTAATTAAAGTTGAAAGAAAACTGTTGTATTAAGAAAAAAAAGGCTATAATTTTTACTTTGCGACTGCGTGATGATCTGTAAGCTTGATACCCTCGAACTACTTTCCTCACCTTTCCAATAAGGAGTTTTTACACTTGTCAAAAAAAATATTGATCAATTGTGGACCATATGAAATCAGAGCAGTTGTACTTCAAAATGATCAGCCCTTCGAACTTTTCTACGAAATACTTGATTCGGAAAAGATTGTTGGCTCTATTTTCAAAGGAAGAGTGGCTAACGTTGTTCAAGGAACACAATCAGCCTTTATTGACATCGGGCTTTCCAAAGACGCATTTCTTCCTTTAAACGGAGTGGAAACCTATACCAGTGAAGATGATGACTTAAAGGATATTTTTCGGAGTCAAATTCAAAACGTTTTAAAAGTTGATCAGGAAGTAATTATCCAAATTATCAAAGAACCAGTACCCCCCAAAGGACCTCGATCAACCATGTTTCTTTCGCTTCCGGGAAGGTATTTAGTTCTCACTCCAACTATCGAACAGATGGCAATATCCAGAAGAATAACTTCTGACTCAGAACGGGAGCGATTGAGAACCATCGGAAGAAAGATTTTGCCGAGAGGAGTGGGAGTAATTTTTCGAACTGCTGCCGAGGGCCTAGAAGAAAAGGAAATCTCCAACGATTTGAGAATCCTCTTAAAATTTTGGAATAAAATTGAAAAAAAGATTAAATCTGCGCCACTCAGGTCAATGATTCATCGTGATATTTCCCTTCCCCTAAAAATGGCCCGTGATTTTTTCACTGACGAAGTTGAAAAATTTATAATCGATTCCCAAGATGAATATAAGCATATCCTGGAGTTCGGCGATTTCCTCTCTCCACTTCAGCGAGCATCTTTCGAACTTTTTGAAGGCCCAGTCCCTCTTTTTGAAGCCTTTGGAATTGAAGAGGAAATCCAAAACGCCCTTAAACCCAAAGTGCGACTTCCATCTGGAGGTTCACTGGTCATAGAAAAAACAGAGGCATTAGTCACCATTGATGTAAATAGCGGAAGATTCAGCGGAGGAGTAGGACTTGAAGAAACAGTTTTCAAAGTCAATCTTGAAGCTGCAAAAGAAATTGCACGACAAATCCGGCTGAGAAACCTTGCTGGAGTTATTGTAATTGACTTCATCGACATGGATGACTCCAAACATCGCCAAATAGTTTGCAAAACACTTAGAGACGCTTTCAAAGGTGATCGCAATCGCCCCAATATCCTCGACATGTCTGAACTCGGACTTATTCAAATGACGCGCCGAAGAACCTCTCAATCCCTTGAAGAAATTTTGAAAGCTCCCTGTCCATGCTGTGAAGGACAAGGAGTTGTTTTATCCATCGTTACTATTGCAAACAAAATACGCAATCAAGTAATTATCGACGCTAAAAGTTTTGAAGTAGATTCATTCACAATCACTACACATCCAAAAATTGCTGACTTTTTTTTGGCCGATGATAAAAAACACTTAAAAGAGATTGAAAAACGAGTTAACAGTAAAATCATTGTGAATTCAAATCCCGAATACAACATTGAAACAATAAAAGTTGAACCAGTGATCCCTCAGGATAAAAAAAGCAATAATCCTCGTCAAAGCTAACCGTATCAGCCATACTAAGTAACGCCAAACTTTACAGCCCAAACTTGGAAGTTCGGTCGAAACTTGAAACTGAAGTAATCAAGTGGTTAAGTTTTGTTTTTAATTTGACTCATTATTTGAAAATAGGTGAACTTTTTCCATAAAAAGGTACAGCGAAAAAGAGTGAAAATAGTTGACTTCTAAATCTGCATCAACACAAGCGCAAAAAATTTGGAAAAAAAAATATTTTTGCGAATTTTTTTTGAATTACTGGTAATTGCCAATGTCAATATGAATTTACTCTTCGTAGCTGAAAAAGGTATACTGAATTTGACAAATTTGAGTCTTGGTAAATTTGGGAGAGCTTTGCTGGACTAGCTATAAATCGGAATTGAGTATTTATCAGAAATTTAAATTTACAAATTTTGCATAAACCTCAAGGAAAAATATTATTAATTCCGCAACGGAGAAATATATGAGCCAAGATCAAACCATTCTTATTTTAGGCAATGGAATTGCAGGAACCACAGCAGCATTTACTCTTAGAGACAACGGATTCCCTGGAAAAATAATCCTTGTCTCCGAAGAGCCCTATCCAGTGTATTTTCGAACACGATTGCCTGAATTGCTTTCTGGTGAAACCACAGTTGAAAAAATTATTACCACTGACCCAGCAAAACACACCGCAAAAAATATCGAACTATTATTAAATAGAAAAGCAATAAATCTTGAGGCAAATAACAAAACAGTAACTTTTTCTGACGGAAAAAAAATCCAATTTGACAAACTCATTCTCGCAACCGGTTGCCAGGCAAATATTCCCCCCATTAAAGGATTATCTGAAGCCACCAATGCTTTTTCTCTCAGGAATGCTTCCGATGCGGAAAAGATTTTTAATGCTGCAAAAGGAAAAAAAGAAGTAATCTGCATTGGGGGAGGAGTGCTTGGTCTCGAGGCAGCCTACCATCTGACAAAACTTGGATTGAGAGCACAAGTGCTTGAATATTTTCCACGTTTAATGCCTCGCCAGCTTGATGAAAAAGGCTCAATCACACTCCAGAAATGTCTCGAGAAAAAAGGTTTTTCTTTTTCACTCGGGGTGAAAATCACCGAAATAAGCCAAACTGGAGAAATTTCCAATTTCCATACTACAAATTCGCAAACATTTTCAGGAGATTTGATACTTCTTTCCACCGGTATTTCTCCTAGAAAAGAGCTTATTGGGTCTACAGAAATAAAATGCGAACGTGGAATTGTTATCGATGAAAATTGTGAAACCACAGCCAAAGGTATTTTTGCAGCAGGCGACAATGTTCAATTTCAAGGAAAAACTTGGGGAACATGGATTGTCGCCAGACATTGGGGAGCAAGAGTCGGAAACATCCTGGCAGGAAAACTTTCCCCTTTAAAAATGCCTAATGAAACATACAGACTTAAAATCACCGGAGTCGACCTCTTAAGCATTGGCGAAACCGATCTGGAAAATCAACTTTCCGGAAATAATGATTTTCTCTCAAATATAATCGAAGATTCTCCTGAGCAGGGAAAATACGCAAAAATCATTACCGAAAAAGGGCTGATAAAAGGAGCCATTATACTAGGCGCTTTCTCATTCACCAGAAATGTTGAAAAAGCTGTTCAGGATAATCTTCCTTTTGAAAAATTTTTGGAAACTATAAAAAAATAAATCTCACCTGAGTAAAACCTGAGTTCGTTTAAAAACTTCAACAATATTGTATTAATTTTATACAGCCCAATTTTGAAATCCCAAACTGTCCCGATTTGGGATTTTTTTTAAGCAAAAATTTATTGATTTTACAAAGAAGCTTCTTGCAGTATTGTACAATTTTTGCACAATAACCAAAAAGCAATTCATGACGTCCAGAATTGAATTGTGAAGTTTTTTCAAACGAGAATCTGCTCATTTTGCAAGAACCTCAAGGGTCTCAAACAGAAGCTTGCACTAATTTCCTAAACATTGGCGAAATATATTCCGTTGCTTAAACCAACTTGCCTCTAGCTTGCTCAATTCAGTTTCAGACTAGTTTCTCAAGTTTTCTAATTGCCTTTTGAGGAAGAGATAAGGAAATTTTTTACCCCCTCAGCAATTGCGGAAGCCATTTTTTTTATTCCATCATCAGTTTTAAGGAAATTGGCATCATGGGTATTGCTCAAAAACACCATTTCTATTGTAACAACTGGAGTTTCACAGTAAATAGAACCTGTTAACGCCCCTTGCCGTTTGCCAATAAGGGTCTCCCGATCAGTCTTTATTCCATTATCTTTCAGGAGTCCTTCGAGAATTTTTTTCATTCCACTATGAACCCGATTTGCTCCAATTCGGCTCATTTTAATTACTTCATCTGAGGGACCTGAAAAGTCACCTTTCTTTCCCTTGGCATCGGGATAATAAATCGTATAACCACTATTGCTACCGTTTCCATAATCACAGTGTAATCTCAAAAACAGATGTGCTCCATTTTTGTTTGCAATTACAGCTCTATCTTTGTTAGTCAAATATTCCTTTTCGGTTCCTTTGGTTAAAATGACTTGTATCTTTTGATCCTGATCTAAAATCTGTTTAGTAAGAATCGAAACTTTCCAATTTATTTCACATTCTTTTAATCCATGGCTTGTACAGCCCTCACCATTCTCTGAAGGGTGCCCTGGATCGATAACAACTTTGTATTGATACTGCGTTCCAATAGGAACTTCCTGAGAAAAAGAAACAACTGGAAAAAATAACTCAAAAAATAAAGCGATTATCAATAAAAAAATGGTTTTTCCCCTTTCAAGTCTCATTCAATCTATGTTAGCATAGTTGCATGAAACTTGCAAAATCTCTTCTTTTATATCCAGGCAAAAACATTAATAATCCAGAGTCAACCATGGAAATGAATTTTTTGCCAAAGCAACTTTACTTTTTTTCGAATCACTCCACTTCTTCTTTAGTAACGAGTTTGCTTAAACCGCTTAGCCCCCTGGCTATGAAATTAGTGCATTTATCCTGTCTTTTAACCAAATTTTCAATAGCTTTTATTTTCCTTTTTTATTCCTTGCCTCTCTCAGGCCTAACCCTAACATTAGGAGAAGATGCTCCTCTCAAAAACGGACTTGTAATTTCTGTCAATTCCTTCGTCCGAAGCCCCTTCACTGGTGGACTTACTACCCAAGATAAACTTGATAAAGTTGAAATTTCCCTCACTTTTGTCAACACTGGAAAAAAACAATTCTCTATAGATCCTTCAACAAACTTCGTTCTTTCCCTTGAGAATAAATATCCCCTGGAAAACGAAAAAGACCCAGGCTGTCTATTTAACACTATTGCACTTCACCCAGGAACTCAATCCCGGGGAAAACTCCTCTTTAAAGTAAAGGCCGTTGACAAAAACTTTAGCCCTCTGTTGATCTTTTCTCACGATGAGCTTGGCAATATTGAAATAAGCTGTGATTCAGATTTGTCCAAATTATTTGAAAAAAGCAAAACAATACCCCTTGAACTCGAAGAGGTTTTAAAGCTCGGGAAATTCTTCATTGAATCAGACAGGAAGGAAGAAGCAGAAAAATTCTTGCGAGGTGCCTATACAAGATTTGGGGATGAACCTCACCTTCTTGTTCTCCTTGCAACTTTAGCAAAAAATTCAAATGACATTTGTAGAGCAGGAGAGCTTATTTCAAAGGTTACTCCTACTTCCGAAAGCGATCCTTCCCTTGGAAATAAGGAATCTCTTCAGATCGCCAAAGATGCTTTTGAACTAGGGCAATTCGACGCCTGCGCCAAAATCCTGGAACCCTTGTTTGAAAAAAAAGCTCTTGAGGATAAAGACCTTATCTTTCTGGGAAGATGCTGGTATTTCCAAAAAAATTATGAAAAAGCAAAAGATCTTTTGTCAGACCTCGATTCCAGAGGGTTTCGCGATTCTCAGCTCTACTTCACTCTCGCAAATATTTATGATAAAGTGGGCGACCCCAACTCAGCTATATCATTCTGGGAAAAAACCCTTGAAGTAGAACCTACTAATTACGAATCTATGTTTAATATTGGGGTGGGTTATTTTAAACAGGGCGACCAACAAAAAGCTAAGGAATATTGGGAAAAAACACTGGAATTGAACCCAGACGAAGATACAAAAAAAATTATCGAAGACGCATTAAAAAAATTAAATTGATTGATAGGAATTAATTTCACTTTTTCAGGAAGGTAGATAATGCAAAAAAAACGACTTGTTAGCGGAATGAGAACCACAGGTTCATTACACTTAGGACACTACGAAGGAACCCTAAAAAACTGGGTAAAACTCCAAAATGACTACGATTGTCTTTTCTTCTGCGCAGTTTGGCACGCATTTACCGATCGATTAAAAATTGACCGATTGCCCCAAATTATTGAAGAAATGGTCATAGATTGGCTAAGTGTAGGAATTAACCCTGAAAAAACAATTATCTTCAGACAGTCTGCATTACTCCAGCATGCTGAACTTTCTACTATTCTCTCAATGTTTACCCCCCTTGGATGGCTCGAAAGATGCCCCACCTTCAAAGATGAAGTTAGGGATGAAGAAACTCATGAAAGAGTTTCCCTTGGAAAACTTCAATATCCTGTCTTGATGACAGCCGATGTGGCCGTCTATAAAGCTGAATCAGTACCGGTTGGACGTGATCAACTTCCACATCTTGAGCTCTCCAGAGAAATACTTCGGCGGTTTAATTCCAACTACGGGGAAATTTTTCCTGAGCCTAAGGAAGTACTTTCAGATTGCCCTTGCCTCCCGGGAATTGACAACCGAAAAATGAGCAAATCCTACAACAACTCAATTGAACTAAGAGAAACTGAAGAAACCCTAAAATCGAAAATTCACCTGATGATTACTGACCCTCAAAGAGTCAGAAGAAATGATCCAGGAAACCCAGATGTGTGCCCAGTTTTTGCATATCACAAAATATATTCTCCCCTACGCTTGGAAGAAATAAATTCAGGTTGCAGAACCGCTGGAATAGGATGCCGAGATTGCAAGAACATCCTTTTTCTGGCTATAAACGAAATACTCGAAAAATTCCGTCAAAAAAGATTTGAAATTGAAAAAAAACCTGGCTTAATAAAAGATATTTTGATGCATGGTGAAAAAAAAGCAAACGAAATTGCTGAATCTACTATGACCCAAGTCAGAAAAGTCCTAGGATTTATTGAGTAATGCCAGCTTACCAGGTAAAACTCCCCGCCTTTGAAGGCCCATTTGATCTTTTGTTCCACTTAATCGAGGAACAAAAAATCAATATATATGATATACCAATTGCTTTAATTACTTCCCAATACCTTGATTTTCTGCACATGATGGAAATTCTTGACATGAATGTAGCCTCCGAGTTTCTTGTAATGGCTGCCACTCTACTTGAAATAAAATCCAAAATGCTTCTGCCAAAAGTTCCCTCATCTAATCCTTTGGATGAAGGTGACGAAAACTTCGAAATACGTGAAGGGGAAGATGCAAGAGAAGATTTGGTTGCAAAGCTTCTTGAATACAGAAAATTTAAAATGCTTGCATTCCAATTGCGGGAGTTAGAAAAAAATTCATCCCGAATTTTTACAAGAGCAATGAACTATGAGCATCAACCCCTCGAAATTCTTCAAATTTCAGTTACCGTAAACGATCTTTTAAATCTATACCATGGCCTTGTTAAACGACGCATCAATCCACCGTTGCATAGAGTAATTATTGACCAGGTAAGCCTCACTCAAAAAATAATGGAGATTCGTTCCTATCTAAAATCTTTCAAAGGGGAAGTCGAATTTTCTAAGTTATTACAATCAAAAGACCGATATGAAGTCGTACTTTCTTTTATGGCTATTTTAGAACTCGCAAAAACTGGAGAATTTAACCTTGTACAAACTGGAAATTTTCACCCCATAATTTTAAGAAAAAATTCAAAGGAAGCACAAAACGAAATTTTTGCTCAATAACTATTTTGTTTATCACCGAAATATTTATTCTTCTCTCAAGGAAAGAACATGATAAGCGCTCGAGTTGATAATTCTGGAGATTTCATCGTTCCCGAAAAATCTCGTGACCACGAACTGATTGCTGCACTTGAAGCACTGTTATTTGTTTTTAATCAACCCCTGACTTTCGAGAAAATTTCTGAAATTCTTGAAATTGAGTCTGACAAGGTTCTTCCGATTGTTTCCTCCCTGAAGGAGAAACTCGATAGCGATTTAATGAATGGACTTCAGGTAGTAATTAACGAAAACGGTGCCCAATTAGCCACAAAAGCAAGTGTTGCCAAGTTCATCCAGAAATTGGAAGGGCAAAAGCTTGTAAGCCTTTCTCTTCCGGCACTTGAAACTCTCTCCGTAATAGCTTTTAAGGGGCCTATAACTAAATCTGAAATTGAATCTATTCGGGGAGTTAACTGCGATGGAGTAGTTTCCACACTCCTTGAAAAAAAACTAGTTTATGTTTCTGGCGAAAAACAAGTGATTGGAAGGCCAAGGCTTTATTCTATTACACAAGATTTCCTCTATTATTTTGGATTAAATTCAATAAAAGATCTACCCATACCTTCCATTGATCTCCCAGACTCTCAAGCTCTCGCTTCTATTCAGAACCAACTTTCGGGAACCGAAAAAAATCAGGATGAAAATCAAACATGACAAAAAAACCACAATTTCCTCCATTTCATTACCACAGATTCGAAAATGGCATCCAACTTGCCGCAGAGACATTTGACACCGTTCAAAGTGTTTCTATCGGATTCTTTTTCAAATCCGGAGTAGTATCTGAAAACATTAAAACCCTTGGAGTTTCTCACTTTATAGAACATATGCTCTTTAAAGGAACTCCTAAAAGAAGCGCTAAAGACATTGCCCGCCAATTTGACCGAATTGGAGGTTATTTGAATGCCTTCACAGCTAAGGATTATTGCTGTTTTTACGCCAGAGTGGTTAAAGATAAACTTTCGGTAGCAGTTGAAATTTTGACCGACATGCTGAAGAATTCTTTATTCGACGAAACAGAGCTGGAAAGAGAAAGGGGAGTAATTCTTGAAGAAATTAAAATGTATGAAGATTCACCCGATGAAATCATACATGAACTACTTGGACAAAGCCTAATGGAGAATTCCCCCCTAGGACGCCCTATTTTAGGGACTTTTAAGACAATTTCCCAACTACCTAGAACTGATATCGTGGGAACGTACAACAAACATTATGTTTCTTCCAATATGATGATATGCACCGCAGGAAATCTTGATTGGAACAACCTTATTCATTTAATTGAAAAAAACCTTCACGACTTTCGTCCAGGCTCTTTTAATCCCAAGAAGATTTCAACTCCATATTGTTTCCAAGCCAATGTCTATACTAAAAAAATTGAGCAAGTCCATGTTGCTATCGGTTTTCCTGGAGTGTCATACCAATCTCACGATCGGTATCCCCTGACAATTATTAACGCAGCATTCGGCGGAGGAATGAGCAGCAGGCTCTTCCAGGAAATTAGAGAGAAAAAAGGATTGGCTTATTCGGTTTATTCTTACCACACAGCATTTAAGGATTCTGGAATTTTTTCAATTTACGCAGGGACTTCTGTTGAACACTTCCCCAAAGTGCTTAGATTAATTTCAAAAGAAATTGAAAGAATTTCAAATACCGGACTCTCCAAAACCGAAATTAATGAAACAAAAGAACAGCTTAAAGGAAACTTGTTGATTGCTCTTGAAAGCACAACAAACAGAATGAATCGGATGGTTACTGGTTTTCTCTATGATGTTCAACCTTTGGATGCTGAAGCTTCAATCCAACCGTTCATGGAAGTCTCTGCAAAAGAGATTTCTTCTTTGAGTAGTAAAATATTTGACATTAATAAAATGTCCCTTTCGGTTATTTCTCCCTCTGAAAAAGCCTGTGAAACCTTGAAAAATAGCCCTTTTGGCCATCTTCCTATTTCCATAAGGAACTTTGACTCAGGAAAGTTAAACATTTGAGGGACTTTGTTCCGAAAATAATTTTATCATTAAGGAAAATTTGAATGCCAGCAAAAAAAATTCCAGTAACTCCTAAATTCGTTGAAAGACAGCAAAACGTTTTAAATCTCCTTCCACAAGAATATGACGGACTATGGATTACAAATATGTCCAACATCCGTTACCTTACTAATTTCTCTGGTTCATCTGGCGGATTGCTTCTTTCCAGAAATGAAATCATTTTTTTTACGGACTTCAGATACCAGGAACAATCTTCCCAGGAAGTTAGAAAAAATGCACTGATCTCGATTTATAAAATATCCTCAGCTGAAGCATTTGTCGAATATCTAAAGGCAAAAAAATTAAAAAAAATTGCCATTGAAGGTTGTTTAACCATTGAAATTCTCGAAATTCTCAAAAAGAACTCCGAAGGAAAAGTCGAATTCCAGATGGTAAAAAATCTTCCCGAGAAAATCAGAAGAAATAAAGATAAACCCGAGATGGAATTCCTCCAAAAAGCATTCAATATAGCCGATAAAGCTTTCCAAAAGCTCCTTAAATTTATTCGTTCTGGAAGAAAAGAATTGGAAATCGCTGCCAAATTGGAATTTTTCTTATCCTCACTCGGCTCTGAAAAAACTTCCTTCGACACAATTGTCGCATCAGGAGAAAGAGCCTCTTGCCCACATGCAAAGCCGACTGAAAAAAAAGTAGCTGCAGGGGAAATGCTGAAAATTGATTTTGGAGCGGTTTACAAAGGCTACCATTCCGACATGACCAGAACTGTTTTTCTTGGAACTCCGGATGAAAAATTTAATAAAATTTACAATACCGTTCTGGAAGCCCAACGCTTGGCAGTAAAAACTTTAAAACCAGGAGTGAGCTGCTTCGATGTTGATAAAGTCGCTCGCGAGCATATAAAGAGTGCCGGATTTGGAGATTATTTCGGACATGGGCTCGGACATTCCCTAGGCCTGGATATTCATGAATCCCCTAATTTGTCCACAAAATGTAACGAAATAGTGGAAAGTGGAAATGTTTTCACTGTTGAACCTGGAATTTATATCCCAGGTTGGGGCGGAGTTAGAATTGAAGATGTCTACGTTGTGGAAACGTCTGATCTGAAAAGGCTTACTAACACAACCAATGAGTTGATTGTGATTAAATAGTCAAATAACCGGGTGCCCTAGACCACAAAAAATAAATTACTGGACAAAAAATCGCTAAAAGCTTGGTCGCATAGCAAAGCGAATGTTTAATTAAACGTTGAGCTGGGGCAAAGCGACCAAGCTGTGGGTAATTCAATTTCCAAAAAAAACACGCTAAAACCTTTTCTTTGGAATTTGAAATCCTTCCAGTTCAAGCCAAATTCCAATTCTGTGCTTTTTCTTTGTATTCCTTCGTGTAAAATGGCGAAATTTCCCGAAGCTTTTCGATTATCCCAGGAAGAACCTGCAAGACATAATTTATTTCTTCCTCAGTATTATACCTGGACAAAGAAAATCTAACGGACCCATGAACATACGAAAAAGGTACATCCATTGCCAACAAAACATGCGATGGCTCAAGGCTCCCGGAAGTGCATGCTGAACCTGAAGAAGCCGCGATTTTTGCTTTGTCCATATGCAAAAGAATACTTTCTCCCTCAATTAGCTCAAATCCAATGTTGCAAGTATTTGGAAGCCGCCACTTTGGATTTCCATTAATTCGTGTGAAGGGAATTTTCTTCACGATTCCAGTTTCCAGCTTGTCTCTAAGTTCTCTGACCCGGCTGTTTTCTTCCAAGATACCTGCTAAGGCTAATTCACAAGCCTTTCCAAGCCCAATAATATAGGGAACATTTTCAGTTCCTGCTCGTCGACTTCTTTCCTGATGACCACCCAGAATAAATGGATCAAGTTTAACTCCACGTCGAATATACAAAACCCCTATGCCTTTTGGCGCATGCACTTTGTGCCCTGATATAGATAACAGGTCAACCGGAATTTTTTTTACATCCAGTGGAATTTTCCCTGCCGCTTGAACTGCATCGGTATGAAAATAAATTCCCTTTTCCCGGCAAATTAGCCCTATTTCTTCAATTGGAAATAGCGTGCCGGTTTCATTATTCGCAGCCATTACTGATACAAGTCCGGTATTCGAGGTTATTGAATCTCTGAATTCATCGAGATCAAGATTGCCAAACTTGTCAACTTTAATTTTGGTGACTTGGTAACCTTTTTTCTCCAAAAAATCTGCAACCATCAATACAGCAGGATGCTCAACCTTTGTGGTAATAAAATGTCTTTTCTCTGGAAAAGCCTGGAAAACACCTCTGATAGCATGGTTGTCTGATTCCGTCCCGCAGGAGGTAAAAACAATCTCCTCGGGGTCAGCATTTAACAGAGCCGCAACTTTTCTTCGAGCCTCTTCAATATGTCTGAATACTTGTCCTCCAAAGGAATGCATGGAACTGGGATTTCCATAAAATTGTTGAAAAAAAGGAACCATGGCTTCCTCAACCTCAGGGGAAACACAACAAGTTGCGTTATTGTCAAGGTAAATATATTTCTCAGGGTTCATCAATTTTCTCCTGAAACAACTATTTCCGGTGAAACAAGTTCTCGCAGCTTTTGCTGAACCAAAAACTGCAAAGTCGCCTTTGCGCCTACACAATGGCTACAAGACCCTTTCAATTTTACACTAACAGTATTTCCATCTACATCAACTAATTCAATATCTCCACCATCCATTCTTAAATTTGGAGCTATTTCATTTTCAATCGCTTTTTGGATTAGAGAAATCTTCTGCAAATTGGTCAGCTTCTTTTCTTTCTTCGCTGATTCCATTTCCGGGAAGGACTCTTTCGTTTCTTCGGAAAGAATTCTCTTTATATCAGCCTGACAACCACCACAAGCCCCTCCTGCCTTAGTGAAATTTGTTACTTGCTCAAGGGTTGTCAATTTATCTTCACGGATTACTTTCCTGATTTTCGCCTCGCTAACCCAAAAACATTTGCAAATAATGTTTTCTTCATGCTCATGTTTTGAATCACCAGTTTTTTCACCTCGAAAAGCTGCGATTGCGTCATCAAGCGCTTCCCTTCCCATTACGGAACAATGCATTTTCTTTTCAGGAAGACCACCTAAAAATCTCACGATATCATCATTTGTAAGATTTTGAACCTCTTTAACAGTATGCCCTTTTACCAACTCTGTAAGCGCAGACGCACTAGCAATTGCACTAGCACAACCAAATGTCTTGAATTTTGCATCAATTATTTTTTCTGTAGCAGGATCAATCAAAAGAAACAATTTTAATGCATCTCCACAGGCAATCGATCCGGCTTGCCCAACAGCATTGGCATTTTCAATTTCTCCCACATTTCGAGGATTGGAAAAATGGTCCATTACAGATTTGGTATAATCCCACATTTTTGATCTCCTAAATGATTTCTCTAAGGTTCTATTTTACCATATTTTGAAGAACAAAACACCTCCTTATCTTACCTTTGAGTAAACCTCAGAGGTTAAGAAAGAAGGTGAATTAATAAATATTCAACTTTCAGTTAATAACTTACAGTACAGAGAAAGATATCAACTTTAAGTGAAGAAACTTTATTTTAGCGAAATCTTACTTTTGAAATAGATTAACTCAAGTAGCAAAAACAGATTTTTTCAAAAATCTATTAAGAGTTTCAATTTCTTCACCAAAAACTTACCGAAACTGGTTTCCCCTATGAAAGCTAGAACTCTTCGACTTCAATCCTGTCTTTTAAAACTTCATTAAAAGGCTAGGATTTATGGTCCTTTGATTTTTAATAACTTCAAAATGGAGGTGATTTCCAGTGCTTGTTCCGGTAGAACCAACTCGACCGATAAAATCGCCTGGCTTTACAAGCACGCCAGTTTTTACTATTAATCTCGAACAATGACCATAAAGTGTTTTTACTCCGAAACCATGGTCAACTTCAACGACTAATCCATATCCTCTTTTCCAACCTGCAAAAGTAACCATCCCAGATGAAACACATCGGATTAACGTTCCACGGTTGGCCCTCAAATCAACACCACTATGGAATTCGACCTTCCTTCGAAATGGGTGTTTTCTGTATCCATAGCCCGAGCTTACAACTCCAGCTACAGGCATGATCCAACTTTTAACAAAGGATTTGATGTTTAAGTCTAATTTGGAAGAAGCAAACATTTCCGTCTGCTTTCCCGAGGGTTTATTAACGATTATTGAAAAAGAATGAACCATTCCTCTGAATGAAGACTTGGGTTCGAGAGACCGAAAAAATAGACCACAAACTTTCTCATTGATTGGAATATGTGAGGAAATTCTTTCCCTTTGCAAAGGCGTAAAAACTAAGCCCTGCGATACATCAACTCCAAAACAGAAAAACAGAGAAAATACAACAACGTACTTCAAAAGTATCCTGAACATAACTATCTACCGGTCTGCCCGACCGCTAAAATGCGATATCCGGTTTCCTCCTTCCTATTTTTGCCTACGAGGTTAGCTGTCGGGTTCGGGTATTATCGGGAAGGTACCCTACTCTATCTTGAAAATGAAAGAGATTCACCCCAAAAAATTGGTTCCCCCGCTCTTGACGGGCCATCAAGACTCGGCGATTCACGTCGCAATGTACTAGATAAAGTTTCAAATGTCAAGCCCTAATTTTTAAAAAGTTTCTCTCGTCTCTAACTTCCCGCTTAAGAATGTTCCTACTAACTATTTTTTTACGAAAGACTGTGGCAAACTTAAAAAAAACTTTTTTAAAACTTCCCACAATTCAAAAACCGGGAAGTGAAATGACCTTCACTTCCCGGTTTTTGAAAATTAAAAGAGGTTATCTTCCCTTGGGGGGTAATTTTAACCAAACTTGAAGATTGGATTTGGAATCTATACGAATTAATACATAATCTTGATATGTTGTAACATTATTAAATTTCATTGTTTTTACTCCCTACTAAATCGCATGCAAGCTTCTTGAATCGGCCAAAAAAAAAACAAAATAGAAGTTTCTATTAATTTAGTAGCAAAAACAATGCCAAAGTATCAAACAACGGTTTCATGCGTTTTTAACACTAGATTGGTACTTCACATCAAAATAAATGTATGAATTTGAAACAAAAATCTGCCAAATTCTAACAATCCTGAGCTAAATTTGCACATTTTTAGCTCAATCATCCCCCAGGAAATCGCTCGAAATTTCCTCATCATCAGCCTTCTTTTGAAATTTCTGAAAATAAATCAAAAAAGAAGCAATTATTCCAGCTAATGAAAAAAATCCCCAGGTAACACCTAAATCCAAGTATTTAACTTCATCAACAACCAAAAAAGGAGAAAATGATTCCTTGCTAATTCTTGAGCCATAACGACAATCTTCAAAAGCTATACTTGAAATCCCAACCATTTTTCCAGAATAGTTGGTCTTACCTCTAAAAGAAATGCTGGAAAAATATTCCTCAGGTTCACTACATAATATTAACCAACAATCTGGGAAAATTCCGGTATTTTGGCTTTTTTGAATCACAATTCCGCTAAATGATCTTCTCAGAGATTTATAGGAGGCAATAAGCAAAGTTATTGAAAAAGTCAGCAAAACTATCGCAAGTAAATTGTACGAAATTCCACCTTTTTTTTTTCTTTTCATCGCTTGCTTTCCTTCCGGTTTTTCTGATTCTATGGTATATTTATTTTAGAATCAACTTTTTTTCTTTCAGATATAAAGGAGGAAGAATATGAAACTTGGAAAAATGCTCATTCTAGCAGGTTTACTATTTACCTTAGCTACCACGCTTATTGCGGGGGGTTCTGAACCAGCCCCTGACCCCACTGGACAGGCTTCCCAAAACGGGCAATATCAACCTCTCCCTCCGAACCCTGTGCCTCAAACCGGGCAAACTCTTCCTTATCCAACTGGACAAAATTCCCAATGCGGCCAAGGACAATCTAACCAATGCCCAACTGGCCAAGTTTCTCAGGGCGCCCCTTGCCCGCAACAACCCTGGAATACCCTCTCATCCAGAAAAGGCCCCCCCTGCCCTGGAAAGAAATGGATAAACCCACAAACCATCCCTGGAAACACTGCAGCGTATCCTCAAAATTCGACTGCCTATCCAAGTAATGGAACCACCTATCCAGGAAACACAACTGCTTATCCTGTTAATCCAGCAACAGTTAGACCTAATGGATTCTTCATCAACCCAAATGACCAAGTCGTCGTCACTCTTTTAACCATGATAATTTCAGATTTGAATATGGTACGTTGCTCTCTCAATCCCCGCGATTATTTAAAAAATGCTCTAGTAATCGGCCATGTTAACAATGCTCAATCGGCTCTTAGACGAACGACTTTAGACCCAGCTTATCAACCTCTGATTATTGAAATCGATGACCGTCTTAGCAAGATTAAATTCTATATACTTTTGAATGATTTTAACAATGTCCAAATGAGAGCTACTCAATTGGCGGTCATGCTCAGTTCTTTATTAAAAACACAGCAAATCAACTCGGGTTCGTCCGTAGCCGGAAGCAACGGAACCATGTATTACAACCCAGGCTACCAGAATAATCAAGGTTCCTTTTACCCTCAAAACTTGCCACCTCGAGAAATTTCGGTTGGTAAAGGACAAATAACTCCAACTGGTTTTTTCCCCACCGGAGTTCCTGTTAATTAGTCTTAATTTTGACCATGCAAGGACGTGCTTTTGACAAAGCACGTCCTCTTTTTTTACCAATTTCCATAATCGGTTTTATGTGCACAGGAAAATCCACTTTTTCAAATTGTATTTCACGCTAATTTAAGTTTGAATCTTTCAATGAACTTAAAAAGCTTTGACTTCAACTATTAGTTCACTACCATCAAAAAAGTGACTTCACAATTGAGGACGAAAATCAATACTGCAAGATTATTGAAGCAGTAGGGAAAGTTTTAATATGAATTGTTACAAATTTGTTTTATACTAATTCGGTATCCTCTCCACAATCAGGTGAAGTTGTTTTATGTGTATCGAAATCGAATTAACTAACTTTTTTCGCTATTCGAAAAAAGATTGTTTTCATATGCCATCACGAGTCCTATCACATAGGACTCTTACATTACCTGAAAATTGAAGTTTTTCAAAAGACTCTTAATGTTTCATAAATTGAGGAAAAAAATGCTCGAAAACACCACAGAGGTTTCTCAGAATTTTTTGAGATTAATTGAAATAATGGCAATCCTGCGCAGCCCTTCCGGTTGCCCCTGGGACCGCCAACAAACCAGCAAAACTTTAACAAAGTATTTTAGCGAAGAAACGGAAGAAGTAATCGAAGCCATTCAAAAAAATGGCCCGCTTGAAATCTGCGAAGAACTTGGCGATTTACTGATGTTGATTATTTTCCAGTCCCAACTGGCTATTGAAAAAGGTGAATTTAGCATATTAGAAGTCCTCCAAGGGATAAATCGAAAATTAGTAGATAGGCACCCTCACGTTTTTCAAAAAACAGAAGAAAAAGATCCTAACCTCACTGCTGAAAAAGTTGTCGAAACCTGGAAAGATCTGAAGGTTGAGGAAAAAAAGGAAAAAAGTCGAATTGCTTTCAGAATGAATAGTTATATGAACTTTCATTCTTCCATGAAGTCTTCTCTTCACATTCAGGAAGAAGCAAAAAAAGTCGGCTTTGACTTCCCAAATATTTCAGAATGTTTTAACAAAATTTCTGAAGAAACTTCCGAATTAAAAGATGTACTCACAGTTTCAAATCAAGAGAAAATAACGGAAGAATTAGGAGATCTGCTTTTTTCAGTCATTAATTTTTCCCGCCTTCTTGGAATCAATCCTGAAGATGCTTTAAAAATTTCCAACGAAAAATTTATAAAACGCTTTTCGGAACTCGAACAAATTATCGAAAATATGGGGAATTGGAAAGATTTTCCAATTCAAGAGCTAGACAAAATCTGGAACAAAATTAAAAAAAAGGAAAAAATTGAAAATTGACTTAATCCTATTTTTTATTTTTTTCAAATTGATTAGAATATTTAAATGTAATAGAATTTTAACATGGTTTCCTCAAAATCATCATTAAAAGCTGAAGAGATCTTAGGAGCATTAACAAGCGGAGATGGAACGCTTGTTATGAATGCCTTATCAGAGATCGAAGAAAATATCCCTTCGACATCTATTGGGCAATTGCTCAATTCTTCACTCCCCAAAATTTCAGACACCGTCCAGGCTTTTCAGGTTAGAAAAACAATCAAAATTCAAAGTATGAAGCTCACTGGACGGAAACCCGCTGTTACCCTCGGCGAACTTCAAAATTTGCTTAAACAACCTGACAGATTTGAGGAAATTGCTATAACAATTTCTTTTTTATCATCATCAGAAGCCATCCTTGCATCTGACATTCTTCGAACCGCTAGATGGAATGAACTTCCCACACCAGTCCTTCCTACGATTTGCCAGTTTTTAAAAAAATTTGGAAGTTCTATTGATTCACCTGCTTTAATAGAGCTTTGTCGTCATCCTGACCCAACCGTTCTTACTACTGCTCTAAGTGCCCTTGAGATCGTCGATCCTAATGACCTTCCAAGCTTGGTCACTCCATTATTGACTAGTCCCAACACAAGTATCCGGGCTCAAGCCATCCAAGCACTCTACAGATGGGATAAAGCTGCAGCTCTTCGCCATTTGGTTACACTTCTTTTTTCCAAAAACCCTGGTGAAAGAGTTCTGGCTCTCCATCACGCAATCTCATTTCCATACCTGGAAATTGAACCACACCTCTTGAGGTTCCTGAGCGAATGCAATGATACTAGATTGTTGATGAGAGTCAGTCAGATTATGCAAGCAAACGCGCATATCGAGCTCCCATTTAAACTCTATTGGCTAAGCAGATCATTAAAACAACAACACCAAAATTTGATTAAAGGGGTATTATTAGGGGTTATAAGAGCACTCGCCGAAACAAAAAAAATAAAAGAAACTGCCCAAGATTTTCATGACCAACTAAAGGAAAGAGTCAAAAAAGAAGAGGAAAGATTACTTCGAGAATCGCTCTCGGCATCCGCCTCTCAATCTGAAGACAAAGCTCAGGGCTCTGCTTTTTCATTGCCGGAGATTCAAATCGAAGAAAAGGATCTTTCTACTTCTCAAGCCTCCCTCGCCTCTGGTGCAACCCTTTCCTTCGATGATTTTGAAAAAAGCGATTTAACTTCCCGACTTCAAATTCTTTCCAGACTTTCCAGAGATGAATTCTTAAAAAATAAGGGAAAGTTGGTTTTCAACTTAAAATCAGCCAAACCTAAGGAACAAGCAGCGATAATCAAAGCAATTGGAAGATCAGGAACATCGGAAGATGCATCCCTAATAAAACCTTTTATTGATGGTGAAAATCCCGAGACAGTTTGTGCCTCTATTGAGGCACTGGCACATCTTGATTCAGATTTTCTTGCAATTTACCTCCCTCAATTAATGCAGAATAAACATGGAAAAATCCGCCTTCAGGCCACTCGAACCTTCGTAGGTATTGATAGGCTCCAAATTAAAAGCCTTATTGCGGGAATGCTTCAATCTTCCAGCCCCCGTCAACGTTCAATGGTAATCCCCGCAACCATGTTAGTCGATTTTTCCCTAGTCCGAGAACCTCTGATAAAGGCTTTTGAGAAAGAGCTTTCTCCTGAACTGATTGAAAAAATCGGATTAGTTTTTGCTGCAAATCCTGACAGAGAACTTCTTAGAGCTATCCTGGCCGCCGAAAAAAATTCATCTGATAGTCTTAAACCGACTATTAAGAAAACTCTAAAGTTAGTTTCGGAAAAATTGTCAATTGCCTTAGGCAAAATAAGCTCCCCTGAAGACCTTATAAAAGGCGAAGAAAAAGCGCTGTCTGCCGAACCCCAAAATCTCTCCCCCGAAAATCCACTTTCTGCAAAATCAGCAGAGGAAAAACAACCAAATCAGGAAAATCAAATTAAAAACCTTTTTTCCGGAAACGACGAAAAAACCAGGCAAAAAAGGGCAAAAATTACTAAAATTGTTCTTATTCTTGCCACAATAGCTTGGATACTCATGCTTGCTACTCTAATTTTCATCTATATCGGAAATTGACAGAGAATATGAATGCTACAAAATCCACTCTTTTGTAATTTCTTTTATTCACATTTTACAGCAAAATTGGGGGAAATTTTGTCCCCAAATCTCTTCTACAAAAAATGATGCTTCCCGATTTCAGGCTTTTCTTAATAATAAGGTTTTACAGTTTTTTAGACTCAATTTTTTTTGAAATTTTTCGAAGGCCAATAATTAAGGCTTCCAAATTGGCAAACTCGCTTTTTGCAAAAAAACCAGGGATTGAAAAGTGCTTCTAATATCAAATATCCAGGAATGTCTAAAAGTCTACTCACGATGATATTCCAAAAAAACTTGAGCAAATATTTTTTTTCTACTCGTTCCTTGCAAATCCTATTTCTTTTTTTCCTCCTGCTTTCTTCCATACCCTGTATAGGTGGCCCGGTTTTTGAATCCGTCGAAAAAATTTCTTGCCCAGTTTTTTCCCCTGATAGTAACTCTATTGCCTTTCTATCAGGGAAGGAAGCATTGACGAAAATTCAAATTCTGGAAATAAACTCTAAAAAGTTATCCACGCTCTTGGAAAACCCAGGTGGAATTACTTCATTATGCTTCTCAAATGATGGAACCGACATTTTTTACACCGGCAAATCAGATCAGTCATTTGATATTTTCAAAATTGAATTAACCACTGGGAAAATAAAAAAAATTACTAATTCCCCTCTTCAGGATGAGTTTCAGGTTTGGATACCAAGACTTTCTTTCAACGACCCCAAGTTTTTCCCTCAAAAAAAATTCGAGCGAATCTTTTTTTTGTGTGGAAAAAATGGAGTTGGTGAGCTTCGTTCCATTACCACCACCGGAAAAAGAGATATTTGTCTTGTTTCTGGTGACTTTGAACACTTTTCGTTAGGAGATGGTTTTTCTTCCTCTTTATTGTCCACATCAAAAAAAATTTTCCTGGCAGATCTTTTTTCCCAGAATGAAGATAACCAGACAATTCTGAAGAAACCCTCTGAAATTCGCCCTCTGGACTTTTCATTTGATTCAAGCTTCAAACCCGTTTTTGCACCAAACTCTGAAGAAATTCTCCTTAAAAGAGAAAATAAAATAAGCTTCTTCGATCCGGAGACCCTTGAGAACTCAAATTCCACTTTTTCCGATACTCTGCAAGCTCAAAGCGACTTTAATGACGGAAAAATTGCCATTATTAAAAAATCCGGGGAAAAATTCGTCTTATCGGTTGAAAAAACATGTGGAAAGAAAAATTCCACTTTCAATTTCTTTAAACTGGCAAAGAATTCTGATTTCGATGCTGAAGAACTAAAAAAAATTGCTTCAGAGATCGAACACATTGGATTTTCAATCCCAAGGGAAAACAATTCCTCCTTTTCTGATCTCTATTTAAACAATTATTTTTCACAAACTGACAGCTATATCTCACTCGACTCTGCTTTCTTCCTTTTTTTTCTTCATTTTTTTTATTGCAGAGAATATATTGAAAAAAACCTTCTCTGCCCAATTTTTTTCCAAATTGTTAAAACTTTGGAAAAAGAATCTTTTGATAAATGGCAAAAATTTTCGGAAGATGACTTGAATAATCCTTTCCTGAAAACCTGGGCATTTTTCTCTCTTGCAGCACTTCTTGAAAATTCTGACTTTTCTGTAGTTGAAAAAAAAGCATTGATTCTACAAGAAGAAATTCGATCAATGGTTTTTCACGATTTAAAAATAATTTACAGCCATGAAATCGGCGAGTCAGAAATCCTATCCAAGAAAATTAATTTCTCCCAATCTCAAATAAAAAGCTGCATCATTAATGATAAATCAAATGAAGCCTTAAACCGTCTTTTCACCCTTTTTTCTCAAACCAGAATTGAAAATTCCAACAATGTGCAAGAATGTCGCTTCTTTCTTTCTCTATTGTATTTATTGAAAACAACAAAATATCTTGGATCTCCTATTTGTGAAATTTTAAACAACCTCTCTCTATTACTGGATTTCTTCCATGGCGGAAAAAAAGGCCAGGAATTATGTGAGTCCTTTGACGCTTTTTTTCCCAAAAAAGCTAGTCAATTCTCCGAACTTTTGACCCCAGAAAAGGAAACCCTTTTTCTGAAAAAATTTTTGTTGGATTCAACAAATTTAAGTGAGGTTTCCAAAGCAAATCTATTTTTTCTTGCACCCAGAAATTTTATCGATCAGGACATCCTTTTTGAGCTTTCTCAGGAATTTAAAAGATTGAAAATAAACCAAAATCCAACTTTTAGAGACGTCCTTGAGCTCTTTGGAATCACAGAAAAAACAAATTCTTCTTCAAATAGCCTTTCATCAACAAAAAATCCTGAGGTCGAAAAACTATTCGAATCCTTAACTGTAAAAGAATCTCTTTTGCCCGAGAATTTTTGGCAAAGACCTTACTTTAATGAAATCTTGTTTCTTTTTAATAACCACTTTTTTACTAATTCATTAAATTCACTGACTTCGGTAGACAACCAAAAATGGAAAAATCTTTTCAAAACAAGAATTCTTGCTTTGTTTTCACTCGCCCGAAAGGACTTTTCCAACTCCTCGACCACCGGAAAAATAATGGAAACCGAAGAACACTCAGATACCGAAATTATGGAGAAAGTCGATCTATTCCACTCTCCAGAAATTTATGTTGACCCCTACCCTGAATTTTATAATCAATTAGAAATATTATCAGAAGAAATTCAAATTAAAACTGATCAACTTTTGAAAATACTTGAAAAACAGAATGGTTCAATTGCAACAGAAGACAAAAACCTTTTAGAAAAAACAAACAACTTGCTATCGAAAACTCTGTCTCATTTAGGAAAAATCGCCACAAAAGAATTGAGTAACGAGAGGCTCGATGAATCCGATATTGATGAACTCCTAAAGTTTGGCCAGACCATTAGTGAAATTGGAATTTCCCTTTCCTCCATGGGTAGGGAAAAAAGCAATTTTTTTGAGGAAAACATTCCTTTTTCCTCAGAAATCCAAATTGATGAAGCCTCCCAAATCCCTCTTGGATTGTCAGGAATGCGAAGTATTTGGTTAATTCGAGGTTCAAGAAATGGTTATAGACTTTTCAGGGGAGGGATTTTAGAACCTATCGAAAAATGACCAATTTTTGTATATTATTTGCACATTTTTTTGTTTTCCCTAAACCAAAACAGCCAAACAGGCTAAAAAAAATGAGTATCCTCAGACCTCTTAACTATTACAGACTTCATGGCATAGGAATTGCTTTGAATGTCATTCGAAAGACTAGGAGGTAAAAAAATGAAAAAAATAAATTATACTCTTTTTTTAATTGTGCGTTTGATGTTTATTACAAATCTTCTTTTTGGAAACACTATGGAAAATTTGAAACCCGACAAACCAATCTCATCAAGTGATGTAATGCTGGATGTGGTCGATGGAGCGATTCAAGTCAAACTTGATTGGCTTGAGCGCCCAGGAGAATTTGCTTTAACAGTTCTTTATTGGGGACCATTAACTCAAGAAGGAAATGTGAACCTCTGGGTCAATTTTAACGGTGTATCCAGAAATTTCCTTACTCTTTGCGAAATGCCCGACAGAAGACAAATGCTTGTAATTTACTCTTTTCAACCCACAATTAAATCCAGCGATGGAAACGTTCAAATCAGAGAACTACAACCCTGGGAAATTGTTGACACCAACTTATTTCAAAATTCCGCTTACTACAAAGAATTTGGAACAAATTCAATAGAATTCAAATTTTTTGCAAATGGAAGATGGGAAGGGGATAGGAAAAATAATAATCAAAATTGGAGATGTGTTTTTTCGCCTCCAAAATAGGCCAAAACCGGGAACCTCTTCCCCCCCAAAAAAATTTCCAAAATAATTTAGAATGAAAAGTTGTTTAACATTGGAAATTGTGGTAAGTTTTGTTTTGATTAATGCCCCTTTTTGACATTGGAAAATTGAAATCTTTAAATTTATTTTGGGGTCTGACATGGCCGAAGAATTTTCGTTGTCCCATCAACAGGAAAATGACGTCTTAATAATTCGTACCAACGGGTATTTGAATGATCTAGGTGCAGAAAAAGTTGATACAATTTGCACTGAATCCCTTAAAAAGGGAGTTAAAAAAATTGTAATTAATCTTGAGAAATCACCGCTCATCAACAGTATCGGAATTTCTATCTTAATTGGGGTCATTGAAGCAATTGAAGAACTTGAAGGAAAGCTTGCATTCACCAACCTTACCCCAACAAATAAAAAAACTTTTGAAATGATGGGCTTGCTTCAATTTGCTCAGGCTTTTGACGCCGAAACTGAAGCAGTTAAAGCATTCAAAGGAGGAGTTTGAATAATTAATGGATCAGGTGATTAAGCCTGACGCGGATCAGCTTCAACAACAGGTTCTCCGCTACGAATATGTTCTTGGTGCCTTGAGTGACATAGGCGGCGAGCTTTGTCGTGTAACTGGTTTCGATGTCCAATTAAAATCTCTTCTCCACCTCATTCTTGGAACATTAGGTGTCAGCCGTGGAGGAATATTCTTATTCAATTCCAACGACGATACACTTACCCTAAGATGCTCCTGGAAACTTTCAAAAAAAGAATTTCAGATTTCATTGTCCAAAGAAGAAATTGCTTCTCTTGAAAATTCTGGTGAAATCACCACTTTTCCTATCCATGATTTTCCTCATTTACCCATAATCAAAGAAAGTTTTCCAACCGACGATCTCTTTGGAATTTCAATTTTAAAAGTTCGTGAAAAGTTTATTGGAATATTGGCAATTGGAAATAAATTAAAAAAAGAGCCGTTTTCCGAAAAAGAAATTAGCTTTTTAACCACTCTTTCAAGGAATGTTGCCGTTGCAATCAATAATTTCTTCCTCCTTTCGGAACTCCGCGAGACTAACAAACAGCTTGACGAAAAAATCAAAGAGGTCAGTATTCTTTATCAAGCTACTCAAATGATTGCTTCTGAACTTCAACTTCAAAGCCTCTTGGATATGGCCATGAACGCAACTTCTGAAATTTCAAAGGTTACCGATGGCTCCATTTGGCTTTTCGACGATGAACAACAAAAATTTATATTAAAATCACACCTTGGGGGAACCTCTTTCCCAGAGAGTATCTCTTTAGAAAATCATGATATTCTTAATGAGATTCTCTCTAAAGGTGAAATCTTAATTTCCAACCCTCCTCAAAGCGAATTTGAAAAAACTGTTTTTGGCGACAGCTTTATAATGATTCCAATAATGCACCAAGGGGAATTCCTTGGAATGATGCACCTCAGAGAAAAATCCCCCGGATCAGAATTCCCCGAAAGAGACCAAAAACTAATTAGAGTTTTTGCGCTCCAACTCGGCGTCGCGGTAAAAAATGCAAAACTTTATGAACAAGCCATTACTGATGGAATGACACATCTTTATCTCCATAGATATTTTAAAACCAGACTTTTCGATGAAATAAAAAGGGCTGAAAGGTTTAAACGCCATCTTGCTCTAATCATGATGGATATTGATCATTTTAAAAAATTTAATGATAACTATGGACACCAAATGGGTGATGAAGTTCTTAAAAGGGTTGCTTCTATTATGCGAAAAGCCTTAAGAACCCACGACATTCCTGTCAGATACGGCGGCGAGGAATTTGCAATTGTTTTGCCCGAAACAGAGTTGAACGGAGCGTTGGCCGTTGCAGAACGAATTAGAAGAATGATCGAATCCGATGACCTTGAAATGCTGGAAAAAAGAGTTAAGATAACATGTAGTATGGGAGTTTCTGTTTATCCTGAAAATGCAAAATGCATGGAAACCCTTATAAAAGCAGCAGATCAAGCGCTTTATGACTCAAAAAGAAATGGAAGAAATCAAGTTACTCCAGCTCCCCCCGAATCCCTGGAAATCTGATTTTTCCTGCATCAACCTCAAAAAACCCTGTATCCTTTCAGAAGCTTGTAGTTAACCCCTCAAGCTATTAATCTAATTATGAACAATTTTTGCCGCAAATTCAGAATTCCAAGGATCGAGAATTAAACTCTGGCAACCTCTTTCCCATTTGAAATTCCAGCTTAGGTCAGTAAGATTTCTTGGCTCATTTTTACCTTATACCAATCCCAAAAAATATGTGCATCACCCCAAGAACATTGATTTGATCAAAATGAAGTTGGATCGGTATATTTTCCAAGAAAACACGTAACTTTCATGAAAATAAGGAGCCCATACTGGATGGTTGAAGAATCCATTTCTGTCAGACCCAACTCCTATTTACCCAGACCTGAAGCACGAAATAGGTCGGATGAACGAACTAATTGAAATTGGTATAGTCGGTCGCAAGACTAAATCTGATAAAACATTACGATTTCCAAAAAATACATCTTCTGAACTCACAAGCTGTGAAAAAATTAAAAATTCGAAAATGTACTGGCTCGATAGACCGTGCAGGGAAATAATTGTGAATTTTTGCACTTTCATTTTTTCAAATATTTCACACCTTCTCATTTCTTGCGAAAAATTGAGCTTCAGAATTCCTGGTATCGATAGTTTGCATTTTCTCGGAAAAGGGCTTCAAAAGGTAGTTTTCTGATTTTGGAATTTTTTTCGGTTGGATTTTATCCTGAGACCAACTTACATGAAAATAAATCAGAAGATTTCTTCCAAAGCAAGTTGGCAATTCATCAATCGAAAAAATGGTGCCAAATTTAAATCCTCGAGATTGGGATGTCTGAGCTTACGGAAAATTTGAATTCTGAAAATGTGGCTAAAATTCTATTTCAAACAAGGAATTTTAGGAGATTTAAGTAAGGTCGAAACGACCCCGAAACTCCAAAAAAGTCGAATATTCGAATATTTACTTTTTTTTATTATTCTTCGGAGCAATTCGTCGCTTAATTACAATTAAAGTTACATCGTCATTTGAAGGACGAAAGTCCCTTGAAGTTTCAAACTCTTTCCAGAGTTGGTCATGTATTTCCCTGGAAGTTGAAAAATTCATCAATGTGCTCAGTGCCATTTTCTCAATCCCATGAAAACCAATCATTTCATCATTAATATCCTTTGTTTCAACAATACCATCCGTATATAAAACCAATACATCCTCTGATTCGAATCTTTTTTCGATTAATTGATATCTGGTTTTATTTCGGCTTCCCAATGGATATGCGGGTAATTTTAAGAAATCTAACCTCTGTTCTGAATTTGTGTAGAAAATTGGGTAGCAATGCCCAGCATTTGAAAACAAGAATTTATTTTCTTGAATATCTATCACTGAATAAAAAAAAGTCATCATCTTCTTTTTCTTTACTGTCCTGAATATCATTTGATTGATTCTCTCTAAACTAGCAACTGGATTGAGTATTATGTTGTCTTCCAGCATGAAAATTCCACTTTTCGCCATTGCCATTAACAAAGCAGCTGAAATTCCATGGCCTGTAACATCTCCAATAAGGGTTAAAATATACCGATCAGCAATTACAAAATAATCAAAAAAATCTCCCCCTAAATCCGACATGGTTTCAGAAGAACCAGTGACTTCATATTCACCGAGTAAAAGACTTTTCTCAGGAAACAAAGCTTCTTGGACCACTTTTGCAACATGGATTTCCTGAAGGCTCTCCATCATTCTGTTAAAGGTTACCCCCAGATCACCAAATTCATCGTTTGCAAGTGAAGGAATACAATAATCGAACTTTCGATCCTCGATTGCTTGGATTCCAAATGCTAATTCCCTAATCGGCCAAATAAATTGTTTGGAAAGAATCAAACCAATAAAAAAAGCGAAAATTCCGCTCATAATCGATATCCCAAACATCTTTAGCGAAATCTCTTTTATCGTACCATCAATAATTTTTTGTGGAAATAAAGCAAAAGCTATGTATTCACCCATTTTCTTCAATGGTGAGCAGGCAATAAGATAGTTTTCTCCGCTAATTTGAAAAAAACCAGTTTGAGGATTTCGACTGCTCTGAACTTTTTCAATTATTTCCTTCAAAAAGGGATATTTTGAAAACTCAACTGGCTTTATTTCCCTATTTCCGGAATTCACTGAATAGCCCAGCTGTATAGAAAAAGCTTTCCTGATCTTTTTTCCTCTTTTTTCGACTGCCCAACGAAGGTAATGCTTACTCAAAGTTCTCTTCGTTTCATTGATAATCAATAAGCTTTGAAAAGGGCCACTTGGCCCGGGAATAAAGCTAAGGAAAAAATATTGAGTCTGATTTCCCAATGAAATTTCATGGAGTTCATCAGTCTTCCGCAAAAATTGTTCAAAAAGCGATTTGGCCCCTCCTGTTCCACCAAAAACCGAAACGAGGCTCTCAGCGAGTGAATCCACCATTGCTTCCGCAAAAAAGTTCTTCCCTAAACCTGGAGTGTCAACATTCTTTTTTTGAAACATTTTCCTCATTATTGTCGTAATGACTTTCACAGCAAAATCGTTCGTTTTGCTCTTCGGGGGCTTGAATGAAAATTCTCCTGAACTTTCTCCTAAAAAAATGGAATCTGAAATGTCTTTCTCATTCCAGTTTTCATATATTTTCCCGAGTTTAGCTATATCCCTTTTCTTAAGGAAAGAACTCCGAGATAATTTCAAAAACCTGGTTTTCAGTTGGTTGAGAGCAATTTGATAATTTTCGTCAAGATTGGAGATTGCATCTTGTAATTTGGAAAATTGCTCATTTAGCATTACATCTTTTTTGTCCGACAAATACTGATAACACAACAGAACAAAAGAAAAGGTAGGAATCGCCGTTGCATACAGAAAAAGCGCAATCAATTTCTTTCGAATCGAAATGTATTTAAATTCCTGGGTAATATAAATTTTATAAGCGAATAGAATTACCAGAAAAAAAATAAATAAACTAATTAAAAGCAAAATTCCCTTAATTTTGAAGTCTTGCAAATTTCGAAGGGGATAAATTCCAAAAAACACCTTTTCTTCATCAAACGGTAAAATGGAGATCAAATAATCAGATAGAACTTCCTGTCTGATGAATTTTTTTTGCATCTCACGAATAGCTTTTCCAAGTTCCTCTAACTTTATTCCTGAGGTGATTGCAAATTCAGACCACTTTTTTGAAAAAACTAAGTCCCCAAAGTCAAAACATCCAAAGCTGTTCCCCTCTGAACAATCTTTGTTAATTTCACCTAAAAGGGTTTGAATTGAAAGCCCCTTGGGGATCTTCTCCTCTTCAAAAACCGCCATCATTCCACCCTGAAAAATGGGTTCGTTAGAATCAGGTTGAAAAGCTCCCCTTTTATTAGATGAGTTAAACACATCTTCAGAACGATAAAAAGTGTTCCAATAAAAAAAGCCTGGCTTCGAGCTCAATGAAACTGGAATAAATGTGCCCTTCATGCCAATTAGGCTGTTTGGGTCAACATCTCCAAGCAATGATTTAAAAACCGGCTTATACTGTTGAAGCATCTTGTCCTGGCCAAAAGCTTCAGGCTCTGAAAGGGCAAGGTAAAGGCGACTCAAAACTTTTCTGAATTTTCCATCATCACCTGGGTAAGAAATAAAATCGCTTTTTTTATCAAAAAAGTAAAACTCAATAAAACCAAGATTGGATTTTCGAAAATTTTCAAGAAATTCCTGGATATCTTTGGAAGAGATATGCTTTTCGCAAAATTCCCCATAAACAAGATTTACTTTCTTCTGAATGAAAAATAAATCCCCACCCTCTTTTTTTAGGCGAAATAATGTCCTATCAGCATCCTCAAAAATTTCTTTCTTTTTATTTTGATAACGATGAACTTCAACAAAATTCCAGGCAAAAAAAAGCAAAAGAATGGGCAATCCAGCAAAAAAAATTATCGAAAACCAAAAATTAATCTTATTTTTTAGTGCTGTTGACTGAGAAAAATCTAACATATGAAAAGTCTATCACAGTTTTGTTCGAGTGTATCAATTTTTGAACTCTAAATTTTTATTGTTTTGATTGAAAATTGCCACCTTTACAACTGATGTTCCAACGAGAGGATGATCTAAAATCAGCACTAGAAAGTAAAAAGAAAGCGGTTTTTCAAAAAGTGGGTAGCCAATATTTCATTTGAGTAAAAATCTCTGTTGAAGATTGTTTCATGAGTGTCCTGCATTTTTTGAAATATCGCCATTTTGGCCTTTGATTAGCTTCAATACTGCACCAATTGAGAATACGCAACTGGAACACCCGTTATAATATATTATTTTACAAAAATTCGACCTGAAGCAAATTTTATGCTAAAATTTCACAATGATTGAACTCCCCCAATTTCCGAGTCAAAAAGAGCTTTCATTAGATGATTTCTCACAAATTGAATCTCTCCTTAGTAAGAAACAAATTTATTCCTCTGATTTTGCAATTTACAATTTATTGGGTTGGTACCTGAAAAATCCACCTCAAATTTCTAAATTAAACGACTTCTTGATAATTTCAGTAGAGGGCCCCGATAATTTGTATCTTTTCCTCCCCCCCCTCGGAAACGGAGATCTCTCCTCTACTCTGAAAAAAATTCTGGATAGTTGCAATCCACCAGTCTTAAGGTTCGTTCCAAAAAAAATTACTGAAGAAATTCAAAAGTCCCTTCCCCCAGCCCAAATTCTTCCCCTGCGAGATGATTTTGATTATCTCTATGAAAGAATTGACCTCGCCGAACTTAATGGAAGACGTTTTCACCAGAAGAAAAATTTTGTAAATCGTTTGATGCTCAATGAAAATTTGAAAATTGAGCTTTTAAAGGACAGCCCCGCAGAAATATTAGACTATCTTGAAAAGTGGTATTCCGACAATTCAAGTGAAGGACTCACTTTCAAACTTGAATACCTTGCTGCCCAAAGAATGCTCCCCAAACTTAACAAAATTGGTGGGTTGATCTTGATCGTTCACCTGGAAAATAAAATAGTTGGATTCTCTGTAGCTTCCCCCATTAATGAAGATTGCTGGGTAGTCAACCTTGAAAAAGGTGAGAGATCAATTAAAGGCATTTATCAACTTCTTAACTGGGCAATGGCAAACCATCTCCCAGCAAAAGTGAAAATAATCAATCGTGAAACCGATCTTGGAATCGAAGGATTAAGAATCTCCAAACTAAGTTATAACCCCATCGGATTTGAAGAAAAATTCCAACTTTTTTGGTGAATTTTCCAGTGGGGAAATTATAACCCAAAAACATCCTTTACTACAGAAAACATATTCCAAGTCCCAGGGTTAGGATCTTCGCCAACTAATCGTGAGCAAATTTTTTCCAATGCAACAATAAGAGGGCTTCCTTCCAGTTTTTTTTGCATTACAAAAGGAGTCCCAGTATTCACAGAAGGAATAACAATTTCACCCTCACTCGGAATAAAATGACTAATTGCATATCTCAACGAAACTTCAACCTGGGAAGGTTCCAATCCCAGACTTTTAAAAGCACGATTCAATACTACTTTTACTTTTTCTCTTGGAATTTTTAACTTCTGCAAAAGGTCAATTATAAGTTTAGTATTTTTGATGAAAGTTAATTCCATGGTAGTCATCAAAAAAATCATATCACTCAATTCCAACGTTTTTATTTCGAGGTCTCCAAACTGATTTTGTGTATCAACAATAACAAAATCGAAATTATCTTTCAAAATCTCCAAAACCTGTTCAACAAAATCAATCCTGATTTGAGCACCCTGTTCAGGAAGAGGCGGGGAAAACAAAACTCTTAATCCTGTGGGGTGAACTGTTAATTGTGTTTGAATTTTTTCAAAATTCATTGGGGGTCTTATTCTGGAAAGTTCAAAAAAATTCTTTTCATTGGGAAGATTTAAAATTATCGGTTGGTCCCCAAAACAAAGATTGAGATCAACCAGAACAACTTTTTTTCTATAACTTTTCTTTAGCATTAAAGCAGTATTTGCGGAAATTACTGATTTCCCTGCTCCACCCTTGACATTAAAAAAACAGATAATTTGCCCGGATCTAGACTTGGCAACTCCCTCTTCAAGTAAAAGAGAAGCCCGTTGGCAATAGCTTGACCTGATTTCACGTGCAAAACCCGGATAAAGCCCAATCAATCTTAAAATCTCTTCTTTGGGAATCAGCAAAACTTCATAATCCTGCGTTCCCACCAGAGAAGTGAGGGTAGTTGTCCCATTTAAAATTTCCACCTCACCATAGGCATTTCCGGGATCAATCGAAAAAATGGTCTTTCTTTTCCCATGATGAGCTTTTCCCACCGAAATTTGTCCCGATAAAAGAAGGATAAATTCTTTGAACGGCTCTTTCTCTTTTATCAGTGGAGTGCCAGAAATTAATTTCAGATGACGTCCTAATTTTTTTAAATTTTCAACTTCTCGGCCGGGAAGAGTACTCAGAAAGGAGAATGTTTTTAAATTAATCATTTTTCACCCTAATTTTTTTCGTATCCTTTCAGTATGCCTAAGAAAGGAATTAAGTAGCTTTCTTGGAGAAACACTCGTCTTGTGAGCCTTACAAGCAACAATTCTTTGCCTATATAAGAAATCTCTCTTTAAAAAAAACTAACGCAAAACTCACCCGTTTTAGCAACGACGATAATTAACCTTTTCAACCCATTTACTAATGATTCAATTTTTTCTTTTCTAGTAAAGTAGTATAACTACCATTTTATTTCCTGTTCAACAAAAAAATATTTCTTTTTTTTCCAGAAAGGCTTTGGAAAATTAGCAAATTCTAATTTGAAGAATTTTTTCCAAAAACAAAAGTCGCTAAATTTTGCCAACTAGGTGTATAAAATTTGCACATTATCAGTATGAACCTTTGAGACTTGAACTTTTTTCCTTATAATTAAAAAATAATCACCAACTAAGGAGAAAAATATGAAAAGCCTAGCACGCATAATGGGAATCATACTTCTTTTTGCCTTTTTCCCCTTCCCAGCCAAGGCTGAATCCCAAAATGCCACTGAAACAAATAAATTACTGGAAGAAATTTCTCAAATTCAGGAAATCTGGACAAAAAAAATAACTTTAGATTACCTATCAGACAAAAGAAACTCTGATTTCCTTAAAAAGTTGCTCAAAGATTTCGATGAAGATATACGCAATAACTTTGAATTTAACATACTCGGCCGTGGAAAAGCACCACTCATCCAAAATTTTAATGATAAGTTGGCAGAACTGAGTGATTTTGCTGCAGACTCCATTTCAAAGAATTCACAATTTGACCCTTCCATTTTCAAGAGATTAAAAAAAACTCACCAACCCTGGAATCTAGGTTATGGCGTAATGGTTAAAAAGATTCTGCAAAGCCGAAAATTTCAACTTTCCCATGCCGAAGAATCACAGAAGACGGAATTGAAAAAAAACCTCAACGAATGGCAATCATTCTTCGAACAAATTGCCAGCGGATCAAAATCTGATCTCTTTCCAACTCTTCAACAATGTTATTCAAAAACTCCTATAAAAAAATTCCCCCTTTATTGGTATGACACAGCACAACACAATGTAACTTATATCACTGAAGGCCAGAAACCCAATCCACCAGCTTCCCAAGGGAAAAAAACCTGGACTATCCTTTTTTATATCAATGCTGATAACGACCTCGAAAGATTCGGGCTAATGAATATGAAACAAATGGAGAAAATTGGAAGCTCCGATAAAATAAATCTGGTTGTACAACTTGACCGTTTAAAACAGGGTGAAGGAAATTCTATTTCTGACGGAAACTGGGTTGGTGCCAGAAGATATTTTGTTACAAAAAATTCAGATCCGGCAAAACTTGGAAGCCAAATGGTTATGAATCTCGGAGAGGTAGACATGGGAAACCCCAAATCTTTGGCTGATTTTTTAACCTGGGGAGTGAAAACGTATCCTGCTGAAAGAGTTGCCGTCATCATCTGGAACCATGGAATGGGCTGGCAAGGGGTAAGTATGGATGAAGAATCTAATCGATATCTCAGACTGCCCGACGTATCCTGGGCACTGCGAGAAGGCCAAAAAGTTTTATCTCAAGAAAATGGAAAACCTTCAAAATTTGCGTTATTAGATTTTGATGCATGCTTAATGGCTACCCTGGAAGTAGCTTATGAATTATCAGACACTGTCGACTTCCTGACCGCCTCTCAAGAAACAGAACCCGGTACAGGAATGCCCTATGCTGATTACCTTGCCCCTCTCGCCGCTAACCCTCAAATGGAACCTCGTGAATTCGCAAAAATATTGGTTGAAAAATATGTTGCGGCATACAGTAAAAAAGGGTCATTCACAAACAAAGTAATAAAAGGGACTTCTGTTACCAAATCTGCCATAGACCTAGGAAAAATCCCGGAGCTCGTAAAACTAACAGACACTCTCGGATCCCAACTCCTTTCCAAGCACGACATTTATATCAAACTCCTTTCCGGACCGCAAAAATTTTCCGCTTCCATCAGGAAATATGCTGATGAAACGCTTGTCGATTTAGCAGACTTTTGCTCTTCCTTCATTGATCTAAAAGATACTCCTGAAGATATTCGAAAAACTTGTGAAAAAATAGTTCAAACCGTCGGTTATCCTGTTTCAAAAGACAAACTTTCCGAAAAAGTCGTAATTTCCTCAGACCAACCAGCATCCATCATCTGGGGATACAACGGCTGGAGAATGCCACCTGAAGAGCTCCGTCCAAATGGGACAAAAGTATTTCAATCAAGACTTGCGACATCTGAACTTGAACAAATTGATGAAAAAAGCTGGTCAATAGAGATTGGGCCTTTCAAACCTGTTATAGACAAAGCATTAGGCAAAAAAGTGTTTGTTAATGAAATAAATTATCAATTAGTTTATGCAAACGGCAAGAAATCCCCCAAGAGAACTATAAAACAAGACAAAGAGTTTTTGGTCGTTCCCAATTTCCCGGAAATTTCACCTTTATTAGCTGAAGGGCACACTCAAGGCATGGGAAACAGCCATGGAATTTCTATTTATTACCCACCCGCTTATCAATTCGTAACCAGTTATAAAACTCTAAAATTTGCCAAAGATTCAAAATGGGCGGAGTTTATTTCCCGAATTCCCTCTTTTCGAAGAGAAGCCCCCGTATTACTTGTGGGCCAAATGGTCGAAGACCCCATAACTTTGTTTTCTATCGCAAAAGCGGTCAATGCGAACAAAGTTGCCTTCCAAGTCCTCTGGGATCCCTCACTTTTTGGGTATAACTATAAAGACATCCTTTCAAAATATTCTAACAACGGTCTTGTAATTGCTGACAGTGTTTCTGTTTCCTCCATGGGAAAACTTGCACCAAGTTCAAGCGAACTTAAGGAATTTCTTGAAAACGGAGGAAGCCTCTTTATCGCTGCCCAGTCATTTGAACAAGCAAACCTAAATAAAGACTTTCTGGAAAGCGAACTTAGATTTGAATACGTTGACGATGAAAGAGATTTCGATAAATTAAGCTATATTACACAAAAAAATGAGACTCTTGAATTCAAACTAAACGGAGAAGATTCAGCCCCAACCGAAGAAGACGTAACAATAATGAAAGCTACCCTCCCCGCAAGAATAATTGCAAAACTCCCTGATGGAAAAGGTGCCGGGCTTTTCATCAGTCAACCCCTAGATGGAGATAAATGCTATTCAGCCATCTTTTTCGGATTCAGATTTGAAGCGATAGATGGAGAAAATAATCGAACAAAGATTATGGGCGATATCCTCGAAAGATTATACCCACAAAAAAATCAACTTGAACTATTCAATTAATCCTTCAGCAACAAAGAGAAAACTCATATTGACATTGGCAATTAACCATACAATTCAAAAAAAAATTCGCGAAAAATTATTTTTTTCAAATTTTCTGCACTTGCGTTGATGCAGGTTTATAAGTCAAGTATTTTTACTCTTTTTCGCTGTTAATCCTTAGAGGTTCTTGCAAAATTAGCAAATTCAAATTTGCGATAAATATCATAATAGTCGGCAAGCCTGAATTTCTTTTTGCTCGGTGTGCAATTTTTGCACAACCTTGCAAGAAGCTCCTGAATCAAAGCAAAATTTTTAGAATCTCAATTAATCGCTGGCAAATACAATGACTTCGATTCTTCTCAATAACCGGAGTACCTAAATTACCGGATGCCCCAAGTTATTGAGCGGAATCGAAGTTAAATTTGGGATCAACACCTGAACGAAGAGTTTTTCTCTCAACCAATTAAAGAGAAACTATTTTTTTAATCTTTCAACTCTTTTAATAAGCATTTTTTTGTGCTCTTCTTCCGGAATATTGGGGTCTTTTAAATCCCGAAATGTTTGACACGGCAAATCGGTGCAAGAACCGCAATTTTGATAGTGCTTTGTGTTAATTGAACAAGCAAAAATGGGGCAGGTTTTTCCTGGCATCTCTTGTGCCCAAAATGTTTCTCCTTTTACCTTTTGACAGCCGTTACAATTCTTCTGAAAAAATTGGCATTCATTACAAACCAATCCACATACGGAGATATTCATTTCTTTTTTCCTTTTAACTCAATTTCACTGAAAATTTTCGCGAAATTCCACTTTGGGTTTCATCACAACTCCCGGCTCTCGAACTTCATTATTTAAATCATTTGCAGATTTCCCTTCTGAAGAGGGCTCTTTTTTGGAATTTTTTGACGCTTTTTGGTCAGCTCCCCCATATACAACTGCATCCATTCCGTCATCATCTGAAGCAGGAGTATCAGAATCAAGTATTGTCCCAGTTTTCACATGGGGATTAGTCTCTTTCCCAGGGTCATCATCCGAATTTTCAATTATTACAGCAGGCTTGGAAACAACATTTGTTTTCCCATCAACTTTTTTATTTGCATTTTCCTGGGTATAATCGCTTTTAAAGAACTCGTCGGTTTCTTCCACTGCTTGAGCATAAGCTAAAGTAGCTTCGTGGTCATCAGCAAACTCAACTCCTTCTTCCGTCTCAAGTGCAAATTTAGCGCCTCCCGAATGTGTTGGGCAAGCTAATTTTGGAATAAATTCCAAAGGATATACCATTGGAGCAACCAGTTCCCTTGGGCATGAATTTACAGCTGGTTTCCCACTTGCAATACAAAATGGAATTCTTGCACACCCTTCAGGAACAGGAAAATCACGATACGGAAGATTCGCTACAACTTTTGACATGAAATCATACCAGACAGGAGCTGCAACGGTTCCACCGGCCTGTTTTGCACCTAAACTCTTTGGACGGTCGTATCCAAATTGAACTACAGCAACGTATTCAGGGGTGAATCCATCAAACCAAGCATCAACATAATCATTGGTGGTTCCTGTTTTCCCGGCAACGACATGCCCTTTAATCGCAGCTTTCTTTCCGGTACCTTTTTCCACGGCATTTCTCAACATATCAGTCAACATTGCAGCATGAGAAGCTTTCATCACTTCTTTTGCTTGAGGCTGAACTTCTTCGATTAAATTTCCGTCCCGATCTTCAATTTTTATTATGCCAATTGGTGAAACATGAATCCCCTGGTTGGCAAAAACACCATAAACACCAGCCATTTCAAGAGGAGTAAAGTTCCCTGACCCGAGTGCCAAGGAAAGATTCGGTTGCATCGGGGAAGTTACACCCAACCTCCGTGCAAATCTTATCACCTTTGCGGGAGTCAACTTATCAAATAATCTTACTGCAGGAATATTAAAGCTATTTTGAAGGGCTTTTATCAGGGTAACTACTCCGTGGAATTTCAAATCATAGTTTTTAGGAGACCAAACCCTATGAGTCCAAGGATTCGTGTAAGAAATCGGTTCATCAACAATCATATCGCCTGGAAGGCTTCCATTTTCAAGAGCACATCCATAAACAATAGGTTTGAAGGATGATCCGGGTTGTCTATATGCTTGAGTAACTCTGTTGAACTGCGATTGATCAAATGAACGGCCTCCATACATGGCCTTGATATGCCCATTATGAGGGTCAATACAAATTAAGGCACCATTCAGATTGGGATCTGCCTCATACGTTACCTTTTTGCCGTTTTCAGTTACAGTAGTCTTTTTGAGAGGCCTTTTCCGAAAAGTTTCTGAATTCTCCATCGCCTCTTCTGCATACTTTTGCATATCCAAATCAATGGTAGTAAAAACTTTGAGTCCTCCGTTATAAACTAAATTAGCCCCGTATTTTTCAAGCAATATGTCTCGCACATAGGTCACAAAATATGGGGCAAGAAAAGCTTCATTAGACTCTCTAGAAAGCTTAACTGTCTGCTTTATAGCTTCCTGGTATTCCGCAGGAGAAATAAATCCCAATTCAACCATTTTGGAAAGAACCAGTTCTCGCCTATTTTTATTATTTTCAGGGTATTTGTAGGGAGAATAAAAGACCGGGCTCTTGGGAATTCCAGCCAAAGTTGCACATTCAATTAGCGTCAGATCTTTTGCTTCCTTGTTGAAATAATAATGCGAAGCAGCATCAATACCATAGTTCCCATGTCCAAAATAAATTTCATTCAAATATAATGTCAGGATTTCTTCCTTGGAATATTTTCTTTCTAGCTGAAAAGCCAGCATAGCTTCAATTGCTTTTCTCTTCAAGCTTTTTTCGCTATTAAGAAAAGCGTTTTTTACAAGTTGCTGGGTTAAAGTGGAAGCTCCCTGAACAACCTTGCCCGCCTGAATATTCTTAATCACAGCCCGAAGAATTCCTTCGAGATCGATCCCATAGTGTTGATAAAAGCGTTCATCTTCAATTGCTACCACTGCTTGTTTCATGGAATTGCAAATTTCGCTCGATGCAAGAATTCGAGTCCGATTTTCTTCAGCATGAAGCTTCGCTAGTAACCGCCCTTTTGCATCAAACAACTGAGTCGTAAGGTTCGGTCTATAACTTTTATCTGTAATGATTGGGATTTGTTCCGAAAAACCCTTCACAACTCCAACCAATGCACCAATTATTACAATTAACGATATTATCGTAATGGCAAAACTAAGTTTAAAGAAAAACCATAGCCACCCAATTACACGTTGAGTTATAGTAGGGGGACCTTCATCCTCTTCACCATCTTCATCTTCTTCGTCAGGATCTGTCTGTCCCCTGGATAATTTTAGAGATTTCTCTTCCTCGCTATTTAAGGCCATAAAACAGCTACCTTCCTTAAAAATACTTTTCCCAAGTTAATTATCGACAAGGTAATTTTTTATTATTATCTTCCTAATTTACTTCAAAAAAAAAATATTTCAAATTGACATCACATTCTAAGGTTTGTATGATAAAGAATTTAGTGGTAACAAGCAAAGAGCAAAAAAAAGAAATTTTTCTTTCTGGAATAATCTTGTTTTTTATTTTTTTTACCCCACTTTTTTTTATTGGATGTGGAGAAAAACAAGAGGATTTTGGTCAGGTTGAAACCGCTTCTGATACAAAGAATCTTATTTCAATTGAGTCTGTATCAGATTTGAGCGACCCCAAAAATATTTTCGAAAAATTCCAACTTCCAAAACTTCACAATGAATACCAAAAATCTTACATGGATTTAATTGACAAAATTAACGCCCTCGATTATTCCAAGGGAATCGACGTCAAACAGCAAAAAGAGATCTTTAAAAACTACTCTCAATCCTTTCGGAAATATCAGGACGCTATCCTTAAAATCTCACACGAACAGAAAGAGATGAAACAACGTTGCTTTTCAGTTATGAAATCTCTAGTTCTCGCTGTAGTTTTTTATGACAAAAAAATGAACAAAAAGTTATTCAAATTCGATTCAAAGAGACTAATCGAAGCTGGAATCCTGAAGGAAGAGCCAATTTGCCCAGCGAATGGCGAGTATTCCATTTTTTATAAAGATGGAAAGAGATTTCTCAGATGCTCAGTCCATGGCACTTTAAAACAGAAATAGATCATCTGATATGCCTTCCGCTAATTTGATCGGCTTCTCCACTACCCCGTAAAAAAATTTCCAACATTTCAAGAATTGTTCTGACAAATAAAACACCAACCCCAACTGAAAAAGCAATTATTAGGCTGCTTGCGAACAAGATGTCTTTCAACATAATTCCTTCTTACAAATAGACTCAAAATTGCTTTTTCCTAATCGACGAACTTCCAGAAATCTTTTACAGGTTTTTTTTTTGCTCTTGCTAATTACCCTTTAAATGTATAAATTTACTGTAACTGTATATTTTGGTGAAAAATGGCAGACACGAAACATAATACATTTGAAGAAACAATCGAGAAAACCAGGTCGATCACAAAAAAACCACCACTTTTCAAGGTTTTCCTAATGAATGACGATTACACCACCATGGAGTTTGTGGTGTATATTCTCGAAGAATTTTTTCAAAAAGCCTCCGTTGAGGCTGTGCAAATAATGCTTCACGTCCACAAAAATGGAAAAGGACTTGCGGGAATATATACAAAAGACATAGCACAAACAAAGGTCTCCCAAGTCCACTCGGAAGCAAGGAAAAGAGGCTTTCCACTTAAATGTTCAGTTGAAAGAGAATAAAAATGCTTAGCAAAGAAATTGGAATGGCTATTGAAGGGGTAATTCGCGATGCACATAAAAAGCATCATGAATTCCTAACCATCGAACATATTCTTTACGTGATTATCCACGACGATTGGGGAAGAGAAATCATTTTCGCCTGTGGTGGAAATCCAGAAACGCTAAAAAATAAACTCCTTTCTTTTTTTGATTCCTATGTTCCGAAAATCAATCCCGAAAAAAATGTCTATCCCAGACCAACTGAAGGTTTCGAAAGAGTGGTGGGGACTGCTATCGCACATATTGAATCTTCAGGGCGCGAAGAAGCCGATGCTGGAGACCTTCTCGCGGCATTAATGCTGGAAATTGACTCCCATGCAGTGTCATTTCTGGAATCTGAAGGGATTTCAAGATTAGATGTATTAAATTTTATCTCCCATGGAGTCTCCAAAAGAGATGAGTATTCCAGCGATTTCGAGCCGGGAAGCGAGTTTTCCACACCACTTTCCGAAAAACAAGAAGACTCTTCTTTGGAAATTCCATTAAAAGATCCCCTTGGAAAATTCACAAGAAACCTTAATGAAGCTGCAAAAAAAGGTGAAATTGACCCCTTAATTGGTAGGCAAAAAGAACTCAAACGCGCCATCGAAATTCTTTCAAGGCGAAGAAAGAATAATTTGGTCTTCGTCGGCGAGCCCGGAGTAGGAAAAACAGCTATTGCAGAAGGACTGGCTTTTAAAATCAGTAGAAATGAAGTCCCAGAACAGATGAGTAAATCGGTGATATTTTCACTTGACCTTGGGGCGTTATTGGCAGGAACAAGATATCGTGGAGATTTTGAAGCAAGACTCAAAGCAGTTCTTCAGGCATTGGAAAAACAACCGGACTCAATTCTGTTTATCGATGAAATTCATTCTATTGTTGGTGCGGGAGCCACTGGAAGTGGTTCAATAGACATCGCAAATTTACTGAAACCTTCGCTTAATTCCGGAAAACTACGCTGCATCGGCGCTTGTACATTTGAAGATTTTAAACACTTTTTCGAAAAAGACCGTGCACTTTCAAGGCGTTTCCAAAAAATTGAGATTCAGGAAACCTCGGTTGCGGAAACCATTCAAATTCTGATGGGCCTAAAAGATAATCTTGAAGAATTCCATAAAGTAAAATATAGAAATTCATCAATCAAAACTGCTGCAGAACTTTCTTCAAAATATATCAACGAAAAATTTCTGCCGGACAAAGCAATTGATGTCATTGACGAAGCCGGAGCCAAGCTAAAACTTTCTCCTGTTTATAAAAAGTCCAATATTGTTTCCGCCAGAGCCGTAGAAAAAATAGTCGCAAGAATCGCTAATATTCCTTCAAGGAACCTTACATCATCAGATGTTGAGAAATTGGCCAAACTTGAAAATGAATTATTTTCGGTCGTCTTCGGACAAAACGATGCAATTAAAACCCTTATTAAATCGTTAAAAAGATCCAAAGCCGGTCTAGGAGCCCCAGAAAGACCCATCGGGTCCTTCCTCTTCACGGGTCCCACCGGGGTTGGAAAAACTGAAGTTGCAAAACAGACTGCAAAGGTTCTTGGGGTGCCATTTCTCAGATTTGACATGAGCGAATACATGGAAAAGCACACAGTATCGCGCTTAATAGGTGCGCCCCCCGGGTACGTAGGGTTCGACCAAGGTGGGTTACTTACCGACGCTATACGAAAAAATCCCTATGCCATACTATTACTGGATGAAATTGAAAAAGCACACCAGGACGTATTTAGCATTCTCCTCCAAGTTATGGACTATGCTACTTTAACAGACAACAACGGGAGAAAAGCTGATTTCCGAAATATTATTCTCATGATGACTTCCAATGCCGGGGCAAAAGAAATGGAATCTCCCCCCATTGGATTTGGAAAAAAAGCCTCGGAAATTCCACAAAAAGGTAAAGAAGCTATAAACAAACTTTTTTCTCCGGAATTCCGAAACAGACTTGATGCAATAATTTGTTTTGCACCTTTGAATCTTGAAATAATGGAAAAGGTTGTTGACAAGTTTATTTCCCAATTAAGTGAACAACTCGCTGCAAAAAACATAAAAATTGAAATCACCGATGGAGCACGCCAAATCCTTGCAAAAAAAGGTTTCGACCCAAGATATGGAGCCAGACCTCTTGCTCGAGTCATTCAAACTGAGATTAAAGACCCTCTTTCAGAAGAAATCCTGTTTGGGAAACTCAAGGATGGCGGATCGGCAAAAATTTGTTCTGAAGGTGAACAATTAGAAATTGAAATCCTTTAGATAATAAGTAGATTAAGAAATGATTAAGAATAAATTTGAGAAAAAATCAGGTATTAAGCCCGTCAAAGAGACCTCCATTAATAAAAAATTTGAAAAGAAATTTCTAGACAATCTCTTCGCCAGAGTTGAAAAATATCGCTCTTCAGACAAATCCTTTTATGCACTTAGATTGCTTGAAAGACTCTTATTCAAGTTTCCGCTTAACCCAAAAGCATATGAAAAAATTGGCCTTTGCGAAATAGATTTGGGAGATTCATTAGGTGCATTAAGATCTTTTTTGACCGCAAATTTTCTTGACCCCAAAAATCTTGATGTTAAAGCACATTGTGCAGCTTGTTTTTTGATGATTGGAGCTAAAGATAAATCCTTAAAATTTATTAATGAAATTCTTTCCGTCGAAAAACATCATTTTATGGGAAAAATGTTATTGGGAAGATATTACGAAATTTCAGGAAATTATCAAAAAGCTTTAAAAGAGCTGCAGACTATCGAAAATCAAAATGATCATGCAAATTTTCCACAACTCCTTGGCTTAATAGGTGTTTGTTGGATGGCTCAGCAAAATCCTCAAAAGGCATTCGAATATTTGGAAAACGCATTATCCCTGGATCCGGAAAATGTAGACGCTTTGTTTCATAAAGCTGTTTGCCATGGACAATTAAATGAAATTGATGATGCTCTTTCTGAAATTGAAAAAGTCATCAAAATAGATCCTAATTATCCTGAAGCACTAGCCTTTTCAGCACTTTATCTCTTTCTAAAAGGCCAGAAAAATCAAGCTGTTGCACGAATTGAAAAAGCATTTGAAAAAGATCCGCAAAGTGAAACAATTAAAACAATTCGTGAGGAAATTTTTTCGACAAAAACAACTCAAGTTAAATCATTGGAAATATTTTAAATTATTTGAAAAAATTTATTCATTCGCCGATGATTTAATGATAGAGAATTTTTCTATTTAAGGCAAAAAATGGGTAAATTAATTAATCAGTCGTTTCTAAGGCGGCCTTTCGACGTCCTTCTAATTGAACGAGGAATAATCGATCGAGTAACGCTTAAAGATTTGATGGATATGTCTTCAAATCAGGGAATTCCACTGGAAGAGCTGCTGGTCAATGAGATGAATTTGGCCCCTGAAGCAGTTTTTTCAGCGCTTGCTGACTCCTTTGGCCTTTCTTTCACCGACCTTTCTGATTACAGAAAACCCTTCGGACTCGAATCCAAAGTTGAAGAAGTTTGCGCCAAATGCCGTCTTCTTCCTTTAGAATTGAAAGACTCAACACTTGTTGTAGCTACATGTCAACCTCTTCTCATTCCCCAACATCAACTCGAACTTACTTCGACGGGCTTTGAGATTGAATTCAAAGTGACTATCCCTGGGGTATTAAATCAATTGCTATCTCAGGTAATGCTTCAAGATACTGATGAAGGAGATTTTTTATCTGACATCCAACAGCTTGCCGAGTCATTAAACCCCTCGGAAAACAAGGAAATCAGCTCTAGTGTAGTTGATATCGGTGCAGTTTCAGAACAATCTTCGGTTATAGAACTAGTTAACCAAATGCTGGTATTGGCAGTTCGTCAAGGAGCAAGCGATATTCATCTTGAGGCAATGGAAAAAGGGGCTAGGGTTAGATTCAGAATTGACGGAGTTTTACAGAATCGTTTCGAACTCCAAAAAACCATGGCTTCAGCTGTCATTTCAAGGGTAATGGTTATGGCTTCGCTTGACATCACTGAACGTGTTATGCCACAAGATGGGTCATTCAAAGTTAAATATCAAGGAGATGATGTCGAATTTCGTATAGCTTCGAGCCCCGGAATTTATGATCAAAACTTAACCCTAAGACTTCTTACCAGGAAGCAACAAGCGCTGGGTCTTCCTCAAATCGGAATGAAAGAAGACGAAATTGATCATCTGAATCAACAAACCAAACAACCTCACGGGATGGTTCTCGTCTCAGGACCTACGGGAAGCGGAAAATCAACCACTCTTTACGCTGTTTTGGAAATCATGAATTCAACTGAAATAAAAATTATTACCATCGAAGATCCTATAGAAAGAAGAATTGAGGGAATCCAACAAATTCAGGTCAGATTAAACAGAAATGATCCTGAACGTTCTCTCACCTTTGCGCGTGGTCTGAGAAACTTAATGAGACTTGATCCAGACGTAATCATGGTCGGAGAAATTCGAGACAAGGAAACTGCTGAAATTGCTATTCAAGCAAGTTTAACAGGACATCTTGTTTTTTCTACAGTTCACGCAAACAACTCTATTGAAACAATCAGACGACTTCAAAACATGGGAACCGACCCCTTTCTAATGATTACTTCTCTTAACTTAATTGTTGCCCAACGTTTAGTTAGAAAACTTTGCCTCGATTGTTCTAAAACTAGACCGCTATCTGACAATGAAAAAAAAGTGTTCCCTCCTGACAAAATTCCTACCGAAGTTGGTGAACCGGTGGGCTGTAAACGCTGCACAGGAAGTGGATATAGAGGACGCCTCGGAATTTTCGAATTCCTTCCAATTACTGAAGAATTGAGAAACATCTTCCTGGATTCTGGACTAGCACCAGGATTAACTTACGCTAGAAAAATCCTTCTTAGAACGCTGCTAGAATCTGGCCTGGGATTAATTGCAGAACGCAAAGTTGATTTCAACGAACTGGAAAGAGTCGTCGGACCATGTCGATAATTGATTTTCTCACTGAGCGATTCCTCAAAGATGTTACACCGGAAATTCTCGAATTGGGATCTCACAAATTCCGTCGAATAGCAGGAATTTTCCAAGATAAGACCTTTAAATTGGATACATTTGCTGAAGTTCCTTCTGAAGGAATCTTAAATTTTTATCCCGACCGAAAAACTGCTATCTCAAACTCCGGTTTATTCCGAAAAAAAATAGCCGAATTATATGGTGGAAGATTACCCAGTGAAAAACATGTGTCCATTATTTTGCCGGATCAAGCTTTCGGAATGGGAATAACTCATCTTTCAACTGTAACTTTAAAAATCAATCCTATGGCTGCAATAGAAAGGAAAGTTCAATCTTCAATGCCGCTCCCACTGGCAAATTATAAACTCGTCTTCGAAAGTGGGCAACCAAAGGGAAATAAGACACCCATTCTTTTTGCAGTCGGAATCGAAAATGTTTTGAAAGAAATAACTAATGCTGCTTTCAGCTCTGGATTACTCCCTCTTTCAATAACCCCTTCTTGTATTATGCTTTCTGGGCTAATCAGGCATATGGAAAGTGCACAAAACTCTCCCTACCCATCAGTAATTCTTCACATGGGGCATGGAAATTCATTTTTGGGAATTGCTTTAAATGGACTCCTAAGATTTATGGAAACGATTCCCATAGGAGGAAAAATCTTTGTCGAAACATTAATTGAAGGTGAAAGCAAAACCAGGCAAGAAATAGAAAAGAAACTCCAGGAGGAAAAAATCCTTTTGGAAGAACCCACCAGTGATGCCCAAGGAGAAATTCCGACATACAAAATCCTTGAACCAGTCTTTGCCGAGCTTCTGAAAAGAATCTACGAAGGTCTACAAACGCACTCTCAAGAGTTTCCTCAGGAAGGAGCTTTTAGAAGGATATTAGTCAGCGGTGGTTTAAGTGCATTCAAAAACTTCGACAAACTAATCAATGGGAATCTTGGACTCACTGTAATCAGAATTGGAACTCTATTCAGCGTAATTGGGCCAAACGGCCCTCTTCTAGCAGATGAGATAGCACGTATCGCTCCCCTCTTAGGGGGAATTTTGCTTCGACCCTGGAAAATTGAAAAATTAGAAAAGCTGGTAGCTTAGATGTCAGTTAGTTTAGAATTTTTGACCGTTCAGAATAGACGATTAGCAATAGGAAGAAAATTTCCTATAGCTTTTCTGATATCTTTTGTTTTTATTGTTGTTCTTGCGCTTTATTTAAAAAAGACTCTTGAACCTCAGCACAAAATTTTGGAAATCGAAAAACAAGCTCTTAGTAAGGAAGAACAAACGCTTTCAGAAAGAGCCAAGAAAGCTTTAATTGGAGCCGAAAAAGTAACTGAGATCAAAGCCCAGATACTGCAACACAACTTAGAATTAATGGGAAAGCGCTCAAAATTTGCCTATCTATTCACTCAATTAGAAAAGATTCTTCCCGAAAATGCGGTAATTGTCCAGCTTGAAACTCTATCAAACAAACCCGCCCCAATTACAAACCCACCAAAAGCCCCTCCTCCACCCATACTAAAGAATGAGGATCGTGAATTCAAGATGCTTGTTCTTTTTGAAGATCTTTCAACCCTGCCCATATTACATAGACGCTTTACTGGTGGAAAAGATTTTTCCAACGTCCTGATAAACCCTAAGGGGAAATCTTCATATCTAGGCCGGATAGGCGAATCCATTGAAATAACTTTCAAAATGGAAGAATCATGAACCAACGAACTTTAGCAATAATCATTCCTTTTATTTCCTTGTTAGGATTATTTGTAGTGTTTGTCATTGCTTTCATCATAATTCCTAAGTTTTTGAAAGAAAAAAACCTTCTAGAGAATGAAAGACAGGAAATTGCCAGCAAGAAGGATAACCTTTCTTCGCTGTTGTCAAAAATTCAATCTATCGAACAAAGAGGATCCAACATCGTTGAAAGAACAGCTAAACCAATACAAGAACTCGCCTCGGCATCAATTAAAATGCCTGCTGAAAAAAACATTACAGACTTTTTCCAGGAATTTGAAGAAATATTCAATGTTTTCGAGGTAAAAAGACTAGAATTTGCCTATAAGGAAAGAGTTGTAGCGAATGGTTATATTACCCTTCCATTTGAAACAAAGCTATTTGGGCCCTATGCTAAACTCAGGAATATCATTGCACAACTTGAAAACTGGAGGAATCCACTAATTTTAAATGAGTTGGAACTAAATTCCCTTTCAGATGATCGAGGAAAAGCAATCCTTCGGCTTTCCGGTTCCGCGAGATTCAAAGCAGAGGGTAAAAAATGAACGAATGGATTCAACAAAATAAAACTGCCTTGATTGGGATGCTAATCCTTGGCATATTAATAGTAGCAAATATTGTAGTGCGGGCAAAAAAAGGTTCTTCAGTCCCCACAGCCGCTGTTGGGACTGAGACAACTACTTCCACAGAAACTGTTTCCTCTCAAACAACCCCTCCTTTGCCACCAACTCCACCAAGCGAAACTCCAAATTCAGCCTCTCCTCTTAGCGAAGTCTCCATGGACCAAAACCTTATTGGAGAAACAGAAAAGAAAAGGCTTGAAGAGTTGGCAAGAGAATTAGAATCACTGCCACCTATCCTGGAAATACCAAAAAAAGTGTCAACTTTTACACCGGCACTGCGAAACCCGTTTTGGTGGAAACCTGTTAAAGTTGTTGAAGCAGTAGGAGGAAACACTACTTCTGGAAAACTATTAGGAATCTTTCATATTGAAGATAAAACCCTTGCACTTGTTGACCATGCCAGTTCAACTTTCCTTATGCCAATTGGTGATAATAGTGAAACTTTGCCGTTTAATCTCTTAACTGACCATGGGAAAATTGTAATGGAAGAAAGCGGAGGAAAGACATCATACGTAAGTATTGATGCACAAGACAAAGTCACCGCAATTTCGCAATTTCTAAAAAACCCACCTAAGCCATTTTTAGTATTAGGTGCACGAAAAATTAAACCATGAAAAAATTCAGAGTCAAGTACATAGGGAGCTTAGGAAGTTACGAATTCCTAAGCATTGAAGCTAATTCGGCGAAAGAAGCCGAAGCCATCGCTCAAATAAAGGGGATTAGTTCAATCTCTACAACTGAGGAGGGTGCCAAAAGCCCTTTTTCCAATCCCTTCAAAGGACTCTTTTCCAGAGTTCCTCTTGGGGAGGTATACCACTTTACACGATTATTTGCAACGCTAACTCGAGCAGGGGTTCCTATTCTGGACTCACTTAGCCTTCTTGCACAACGAACCGCTCATAGAAATCTAAAAAAAATTCTAATGGAAATGACCTCTCACGTTCTTCAAGGAAGGGGTCTACAAAATGTTTTTTTTGACAATGTTGGAACTTTCGATAAAACCTATGTCAACCTTATCAAAGTTGGAGAAGACTCCGGAGAACTGCCAAAGGTCCTGGCCAGACTAACCCAATTGTTGGAAAGACAGCTCAAATTACGTCGAATTGTCAGAAAAGCTATGGCCTATCCCACCTTTGTCTTAGCAATGTCAGCAATAGTTACAGGTGCCATTCTCTATTTCATTGTTCCCAGATTCATGACCGTTTACGGAAGATTTGGAGTTGAATTGCCAATTCCAACACAAATTGTACTTTTTTCCAGCAGCCTTTTTGTTGATCACATTGGAAAAGTAATTTTAGGAAGCACTTTTTTCCTAATCTTTTTCCAATTCTTCTATAAAACCAAATTCGGTAGGAAAGTTGTCGACGGAACCATTCTTTCCCTCCCAATGTTTGGAACAATGATACGAGATTATGAAATTGCACAATTGACAAAAGCCTACTCAATTCTCATCCACAGCGGAATTTCGGCAGTCACCGGACTGGATATAATTTCTTCCGCGGTAGGAATAATCCAGATAGAGGAAGCAGTGCATAGAGTAGCCGTTACCGTCCAAGGTGGAATTTCCATCGCAGAAAGTTTCCAAAAGGAAGAACCGCTTCTCCCAGAGCTGTTAAATCGTATGGTACTAGTTGGTGAAAAAACTGGAAACCTCTCGGAAATGTTAGAGCACATTTCGTCTTATTATGAAGAAGAATTTAACAACCAAGTAGATTCTTTTGCACAACTGATTGAGCCCCTGATGATGGTCTTTCTGGGATTGGGGGTTGGTGGAATAGTTGTAGCTCTTTACCTCCCGATCTTCGGATTAACAAAATTAATCTCCAAAAAATAGATTTCATCTGAATAATTTCGGAATTCCTGTTGTCGTAAGCTTCATTTTCTTCGATTGCTCAGCTTCAAAAGCCGATTCCGTAGAGATTAAAAAGTTTTCAGCCCGAATTTTGTTTTGAAACCAAATTATCCAAAAGTTAAGGAAGGAATCTCATTCAAACGAGTTCACGTTTTCAGGTTTTGGGAAAATGGTCTCAAGACTATATCCTCGGGAATTGGAATTCTGAATTTGGAACATGAGGGTGGGAATTTACGTTTCATCAAAATTACAGAAAATTTTGTTTACTTTAAACAATTAATAAGATAAAATTCTCCGCAACCTTTAAATCATTAAATTTTACAAGGAGAAAAAAAATGGCCATCAAAGTTGACAAAAGTAAATGCACCGGATGCGGAGCATGCATAGGAACTTGCCCAGTTGAAGTACTTGAAATGAAAGATGGAAAAGCTTCTTATAAAGGTGATGGATGCATAGAATGTGGAGCATGCGTTTCTGTTTGCCCAGTAGAAGCCCTAAGCCTCTAATTCCTCGATTCTGTTTCCAAATCACCCAGAAAAAAACATATCACCCAATAGATTTATTTTACCGGAACTTTGAGGTGATAAAAAAAACCCCGAAATCGGGGTTTTTTTTTCGAGCCTTTTAACCTGGTTCGTGAAGTTGAACTTCTTTTACTTTTTTTTCATTTTCTTCCAGATGTTCTTCCTCATTAATTTCCGCTGCTTCTTCCTTAATCTGACTTTTTCTCAGGGTGATTTTTTTCATCAATTCATCAACGGCTTCTGAATGAGTAGTGGGATCCAGTGTGGCTGCTTTTTCAGCATGCTTTTCAGCTATCTCAAGTTCTCCTCTTTCAAAAAGAGCAGTTGCCAGATTGAAGTGCCCTAAAGCATAGTCGGGGTCTTTTTCGACAGCTTTTTTAAACCAGCTTGCAGCTTTTCCATACATCTCTTTTGAAGAGTAAGCAACCCCAATATTATTCATCGTTTCAACATTTTCGGGATTAAAGGATAGTGCCTTCTCCCAGAGCTTAATTGCCAGATTCAAATTTCCTTCATCTTTAGCAAGCTGCCCAAGATTAAAATAAATTTCAGGATCTTCAGGAGAATGCTTCAATGCTCGCTTCCAATAAATTTTTGCTTTGTAAAAATCACTTAAAAGATAATAAGCTAACCCAATATTATAAAGTAGGTCTACGTTTTCAGGAAATTTTTTCAAAGCATCGGACCATATTTTACGAGCTTTTCCTAAAAACCCTGTATAAGCAAAAGTGTTTCCATAAAGACGATACACTAGAGGGTCATCAGGCTTTTGATCCAATGTTTCTTTAAGTAAATCACGTGCTTCTTCGTATTTCCCATCCTTTAACAAAACCTGAGCTTTTTCCAAAACTAAACTTAAACTTTCAGCCATTTTATTCCCCTTAAAAAAAATTGGTAATTCGATTCGATTTCCAAAAAAATCTTAATTAAACAAAATATTTTTATGTCACATCAATTTAACACATTAATTTCCAATTTCCTTCAGAATCCATGCAATTACTTTTTCTTTCAAAAGTGGTTTACCCATTGAATAAATTTTTTTGTTAATGGCAAAAACCGGTGTGGAAATAATTCCATATGTTTTCACTTCCGAATTTCCGTCATTGATAAGAACTTCAAGGGTAACCCTGCCTTGAAATCCACTTTCCAAGGCATCCAGGACTACTCGGTGAGCTTCATGACAAGTTTTACATTCAGCTTTCGCACTCTTGATAACAGTAACCTTATTCATTTTATCTTCCTCTTTTATATAAACTCATTTGGATCCGCTAGCATTTCCGAAAGACAAACCCGGAAACCATTCTTTGGCAACCAAAATCGCTCTGAAATTCAGGAAACTCTGATGTGCAGTTTCAAGCAGTTCGTTCCTCGTCCATAAATCACTCGGTGGATTACTTTTGATGGAGTTTTTTATCGCCTCCAAAGAAAGAAGCGTCTTTTCATATTGAGTTTGAAGGGATGGATTCAAATTTGCTGAAAAAGTCGCTAAAATTGAAGTAAGCGAGGATACTTTTTCAAGCATATCTATCGAATCTTTTTTTAATCGGCTCCTTTCGATTTCATCAAAAAGTTGCCCACATATTAAAAAACACCTATTTTGCGGAGACATCCCGAAATTTTCAAAAAATTTTCCTAAAAAAGCACTTAACCCAAGAACTGTATCATGTGCTTCATTTATTTTTCCCTGTGCAATTGCCTTTCGAATTGAACCTATTCGTTGGGCGGCTTCTTGCATTTTATCATTCCAGAATGGATCATTTCTAGCTTTCTCTGGAACGTTCACCATATATTTATTAGAAAAATTCATCCAAGATTCCATCAATGTGGAAAGCAATGGTTCCATTTTTTCCGTATCCCGGTTTTTCAATACCGTTCCTAAATTACTCAATTTTTGGTTGAAATCAATTACTCCCTTGCTGAACTCATCTTCTGGGTTTTCTGACGTCAACAGGCGCAAAAGAGAATCATCACAAGAAAATAAAACATTTTCGAATAACCCAAAAAATCCCAAAAATAAAATCAAAAATACAATCTTTGAAAACAAAAAAGACCAGCCAAAACACTTTTGGAGACAAGTCAAATCAATAATATCCATTTTGGAAAGTGCTTGGGAGAGCAATTTACACCATATTCCTTTCCAGATTCCTTTACTTAAGTGAATTGGCATTTTTCACCGGGTTCATTTCTGTATGTTTTCGCTTTCCTTCAAATAAGTAAGGTAAGATGCTTACCATAGTTTTGCTGAGAGCAAAACTAAAACCATATTAATCAATTGTCGAAAAACGTCATACCTTTCAGAAGTCCAAGGGGACCTGTCATCATCATATCTCCCGCAGGAGCAGCTTCAATGTATTTTTCTAATCCACTCTGAGACATCAAAAAACGCTGAGGCCCAGTAACGACAATTCCTGAAACTCTAGAAAACGGCTGACTTTGAAACGTAAAACAGCCATTTCCGTCATCATTGAAAACTTCGTCAGAAGGCAAATTTCCCTCGACCAATCTGACTAGGTACTCTTTGATTTTTTCAGGTTTCTGTTTCAAAATTCTCGTGTGATGCTCAAAAAATGCCTGCATCTTTCCCTTATATAGTACACACGCCATCGTGTGACCGTTTCCAAAGTTAATATAAAGAACCGGACCATTTATGCTATTCAACCTTGAATCAAATGGGCATCCAAGTATGGCAGAAAATGATGTATCAATCAAAAATACATCTAGCTCAGGATTAAAATCTGTTACACATTTTTCTGCGGATTTCATTCTCCCAAAAACATCAGGAATACCCGCTTTCCGAAAAACCAAGTTCTTGGGATCGGGATTCCTTTCTAACCTCTCAAAAAAATATTTAAACCTGTTTCTGCGGGAAGATTCTTCACTGGTATGATAACCGTGATCCTGGACAGATATTCCAATTGTTGAAATTTTTTCCGTTTTTACAGAATGATTTTTCAGAAAGCCAAAATATTCTTTCAACTCAATTTCATCAAAAAAATAGTCCGACTTCTCAATTTTCTCGCATAACTCAACTTTAGTTTCTCTAATTTCCTCCAAATTATTTCTTATGGTAAAAGCCGGGGCTTTCTCCATTTTCAGTTTGTAACCTTTTTCCAAGTGACTTTTCAAAACTTTCGCTAGATAACCTCCACCCATAGTGTAACCGGAAATTGAGAGGTCCCGTCCTTCCCCTTCTAATTTTTCAGCCATTACATTCGAAGGAGTTGGAACCACTAACTTAATATTATTCTCCAGAATTCTTTCCCTGGAAAAACAAAGAACATCTTTTGTTCCAGTTCCTATGTCCATTAGCAAACAATCTGGAATATTCGAAAACTCTTTTATCGTCTTTATATCCTTTTTCATAATAACAACCGTGTTTTCAAACTTTGCAAAGAAGAAACCTCTTTAAGATCTGCAGGGATTATCGAAAGGGATTGAGTTCCGGAAAAAGATGATAATAGGTGGGAATCCTGTTTAGAAAAGAACTCTGTCTGCATTTCGCCATTAGCTGCAACAGTTATTTTTCCTCGTACAAATGATGTTCTTCCTGAGTCATTCTTTATTTCTTTGCTTGTTTTCAATGAAACAGTGATCCGATCTGGTTTAGAACATTTCAATATCCTTTGCAAAAAAGGTCTCACAAACAACTCAAAGGTGACAGCACAGCTTGCTTGATTCCCCGGCAGGCCAAAGATGGGCTTTCCCTTGAATAACCCGAAAAAAAATGGTTTCCCAGGTTTAATACTGACTCCATGAACCACTTTTTGCACCCCAAGAGATTCAAATGCTGCAATAAATGGATCCTTCTCGCCAAGTGAAACTCCTCCAGAAGTTACCAGAAGATCAGAATACTCCAAAACCTCATTAATAGCTCTTTCTGCAAATCTTTGATCATCTTTCATTATCCCGAAATCGATGGGTTTTCCACCAGCTTCTTGAACCTGAGCAAAAAGAGTCGCCGAATTGGAGTTTCTTACCTGCCAGGGCTCTGGTTTCTGAAAAGGCATCACAACCTCATCCCCTGAAGTCATTATCGCCACTAAAGGTTTTCGGAAAACAGGAACAGCTGAAAAACCCATTGACGCAATTATTCCAACAATAAATGGAGTGATTTTTTCACCTATAGGAAGAACACAATCTCCAGCATTCAAATCTCTCCCACGCCGACGGATATAAGTCCCAGGTTTCGGCAGAGACTTAATCTGGATCGTTTTTTTATCGGAGGAAACTATTGCATCTTCAATTTTAACTATGCAATCAACCCCCGAAGGGATAATTCCTCCCGTGGCAATGTATGCTGCAAAACCAGGCGAAAGCTCATTAACCGGATGACCAGCCAAAATTCTTGCTTCAACTGGAAAATCTATAAGTCCATTTTTCTGCCTAAGTTCTGCATCCACCCTTCTAAAACAGTATCCATCCATTGCAGAGTTATCAGCCAACGGTTGGTCATCATCTGCGAGAAGGTTTTTGCCCAACACTCGTTCATAAACTTCATTTAGAGGGCAGTATTCAACAAGAGCTGAATAATCAGCCGCAGCATTGAAAACTTTTTTTTCTGCGTCTTCAAATGAAGATAAAGTATTTTTAGCCATCTCTGCCATTGATTATATCCAGTTTTATCCTGCTGCTAATGCCAGTTTAATTGAGTCCAGCCGGACCTGTTTTGTGTCAGATCTCGACAACATTACTACAGGAACCTGTGCTCCAATTAATAATCCACCACTTCTACAATCAGTAAAATACAAAATCGATTTCCCCAGAACATTTCCCGTGTCAATGTCTGGACAAATCAATATTTCCGCTTCACCTGCAACGTCGTTAAATATTCCTTTGTGATGCGCAGCTTCTTTTGAGATTGCATTATCAAGCGCCAAAGGTCCATCAACAATACAAGAACCAAATTGCTTTCTTTCGCCCATTTTTGACAAAACCGCTGCATCAAGAGTACTTTGCATTTTCTCGTTCACTGTCTCTACAGCCGATAAAATTGCAACTCTTGGTTTTTCAAACCCATAGGAATGAGCCAACCACAGAACATTGTTCAGAATTTCCTTTTTTTCTGCTAATGTTGGATGGGGAACCATTCCACCATCCGTCAAAAATCGGAATCTTCCTTTCCATTCAAAGATCAGCACATGAGATAAAAGAGCGCCTTTTTTAATTCCAGTCTCTGAATTCAATATGGCTTTCAAAAAAACCGGAGTCGAAACGGTTCCTTTCATAAGAGCCTTGGCCCGACCCTCTTTAACCAATTCTACGCATTTCTTCGCAGCTAACTCATCGTTCTCAATATCCACAATCTCAGCTTTGAAACCTGGAGAATGGTTCCTTATCACAGACTCAATTTTTTCCCGTTTTCCCACCAGAATCGTTTCCACAACTCCAAGTTCAGCAGCCTCAGCAGCGGCGAGTATAACATCCGGCTCTTCGGGCATACAAACCGCTAAAGGTATTTTCCCCTTCTTCAATTTGCTTTCTATTGAGGAAAAATTCATTTTATTCTCCCATGTGAAAAAATTACAAAAAGGCTATGCAATTCTTCATTCTGCTAAAACTCGACCTTCATGTCAAGAATAAATTATCCCAATTTATTCTTGTCATTGCAATCTGGTCTGCAGGGCAAAATTCAATCCTCGGAAATGAAACGGGATCAATCCATTTGACATCTTCATTTTCAATCAATTTTCCTGGAATTTGGGAAAGTGCTTGCTCGGTTGTCTTACACTTAATGAAATGTAGCCTGACTTCTTTTTCAGGATACTCGTGTTGCAAAACCAGAATTTTCTCCAGTGGCTCAACTAACAAATTCAATTCTTCCTTTAACTCACGAAGAATAGCCCCGAAAAAGGTTTCCCCGTCCTCTATTTTTCCTCCGGGGAACTCCCATAAATCGTGTAAATACCCACCTTTTCTTTTTGCAACCAAAACCTTTTTTTGGAAAACAACCACCCCTGCAACAACCTCGATCGGCGATCTCAAATTACTTCCGGCGATTTCCTTTGTAATCATAAACCTTTTTTCATATTGCTTGCAAAGTCATCTAAAGAACCGATTTTTCCAGTTTTAAAGCAATTTGCCAAGGGTTTTCCTGGAAGAAAGGGCTCGGAGTATTTCTGAAAAAAATTCATAGCACTTGCATCAACAAGCCATGTAAATATCGCCCTTCAGGATGAACAATAGAAATTGGATGATCCACGGAGTGGTGAGTTTCGGAAAGCAACAAGACACGTTTTCCAGATTTGATAGCTGATTCTGTTACAAGCGAAAGAAAATGATCTCGAGTAATTTGGGAGGAACAGGAAGCTGAAAATAAAAAACCTCCCGATCTTGTTTTGGCAAATGCCAACTGATTCAATCTGGAATATGCTTTTAATGCTTTTGGAACATCTGAGCGCGACTGAGCCATTGATGGCGGATCAACAATCACCAGGTCAAACGGCCCATACTTCCGATTTTCAAGGAACTCGAACATATCCGATTTTAATAACTCACTGCAAGATTCAGAAAATCGATTCAACTCAAGGTTTTTCCGGGCTTGAATCAGTGCAGGTTCTGCAATGTCAACGGTTATTACATTTTTGGCGCCCCCACCCAAAGCAGCAACACTAAAAGCGCCAGTGTATCCACATACATTTGCAACTGAAAGTCCCCGGGAAATATGGCGTATCAAATTTCGATTTTCCCGTTGATCCAAAAAAAAACCGGTTTTTTGTCCCGCAACCAAATTTACTTTGAATTTCAAGCCATTCTCGATAAAACTAACATCAACAGGCTCATTTCGACCGTGGATTAATCCTTCTTTTATAGATGAATTTCCAGATCTGGTCTTCCTTACTTGATTTCTTCGCCAAATTGTGGAAATTCCCGGAATTTCTTTTAACAAAAAAGCAACAATCTCTGAAAAATACCTCTCAAGTCCCAAAGTATATGTTTGAACTGAAAGAGTGTCATTATATCTATCAATTACTAACCCAGGGATAAAATCCCCTTCTCCATTAGTTACCCTGAAACCATTGGTTTTTTTCAAATCAAAAAAAACATTTCTTCTTTCTATCGCATTCTTTAAATGGTTGAGTATCTGTTCCCCGAGATCCTGAGTTTGCTGGCACGGAACCAAACGAATCGAAATTTGGGACTCGGAATCAAAAAAACCCTTTCCTAAAAAAACTTTCTTATGGGAAAATAATTCGATCTCATCTCCATTTTCGCAGTTTGGAGGAATTTCCTTTAAAGCATCCCGATACACCCATGGATGCCCCTTGAAGATTAAAAACTCCTTGTCTTTCTTTAATAACAGTTTTTTTGATGTCATATGCAAAATTAGTGATCAATTAAACCTCTTTTTGAGTTAGAATTCAATTGAAATATTTGTAGAGAAGAAAATGTTTAGGAAAAAAACTTATTTCTTCTCATTATTGCAAATGTACATGTTTTTGAAATGTGATTTTTCACTTTCGATGAAATAAGACCATTTTTGATGCATACCAAGGGTTAGAAGCTATCGAAAAATCTCGGTACATTTTATTCGGTACAAAGCGGCCCACTGTTGATGCCAAAAAGCGAGGCGAAAATTTGAATCGGTACATAAAAACATTAAAAATAGGGCATTTTTCGGCAGACTCGTTATCCACTTTGCTAGAACGAGCATGTTGAGGAATCCTTTACTCTTCGAATTGAAGACAATATCAAGAACACTATTTAGCCAACCGACGAAGGATAAATTAATTTAATGGATCATATAAGAGAAACCAGCAATCAGCTTGGCTTATTGGGAAGAAACAGCATTTTGTTCTGTTTTTTAACATTCCTGGTCGCTCTTTTTATTTTCATTCCAACTCTGAAATACGGAGTTGGATGGTACAACACCGGGGAATTCACAGTCGCAGCATTGACTCTTGATGTGCCGCATTCACCCGGTTACCCGCTTTTTACAAGGTTGGGAAATTTGTTTTTGAAAATCCCCTTAAATTTTGAGCCAGCTTATAAAATGAACCTTTTTACTGCAATCATCAGCTCATTTGGAGTCTCAGCTTTCTTCCTCTTTTTAAGAATGGGTGGAATAAGCAATTTCTTTGCTTTCTTCGCTTCAGTTTGGCTTTGTTCTTTCAAAACTTTCTGGGAAAAATCAATTGGTGCGGAAGGATATTCTCTTGAAATTCTTTTGATCTGTTCATTCTTATGCATTTCTTGGCAAATTTTATTTAACAACAAAAAATCCGGGTTCTTCTTTTTCCTTACTGGATTATCCTACACTCTTGGTATCGGGCACCGCCCGACTTTCTTCTTGCAGACTTTTGGAATTATTCTCCTGTGGCCATTTTATCAACACCTGAAGGATTACAAAAATAAGTCAGGATGGATAATTTTGGGTCTTGTGGTCGGCTTTTTACCATCCGTTGACCTCTATTTTCGACTTCAAAATCCCGACAGAGTTCTTACCGATCCTATGCTAGGAGCCGGCCTCGCAGGATTCTGGAATGCATTTTCCGCAAGAGAATTCTCAAAGGGCCTGGGTGTCTTTTCTTTGCCAGAGTTGTTCACAAGATTTAAAGAGTGGATTCTATTATTAGGAACTGATGGAAGATTTACCTGTCTTCTTCTCCCATTATTTTTATTAAATCAAAAAAAACCCTTGAATCCACAAATTTCCGCTTTTTTCTGGTTATTATTTGTCAATTCAACATTTTATCTAAATTACAATGCTTTTGAAGTGGGCAAAATGCTTCTTCCTTCAATGTGCGCACTAACAGGACTTTCGGTACACGCTCTTCATTACATGCGCAATAAGTCAACCATCAGGATTTCGTTTTCAATAATGGTCATCCTTTCCATATTAATTTCATCGCAATACCTTGAACCACGAGTTTCAGAAAGTGAAATTTGGGCACGCAGAATTTTCCAGCTTCTTCCAAATAAAGCCACTGTTCTGCTAGACAACGATGTTGAATTCAGGCCTATTTGGTATTTAAGATTATGTAAAGCATTAAGACCTGACATCAATCTAAGATTGGTTGACAATATTTCTGAATCAGACATCCCAACACTTGCCGTAGAAGCAAAAAAAAATGGCCTATTTGGAACTCTTGTTTACCCTTACGATTTGCGTGAAAAACTTGAAAAATTTTTTTATTTAAGACCGTTTGGTTATCTCACAAAAATAGAATCTTCCCAGGAGATAGCCAACGAAAGCAATTTTTCCAATTGGAAATTCCTGAAAGTGCTTGAGAATTCAAGAATCTATCTCCCACCATCTATTGCTTTTTTCCACATGCCCGGAAAAGAAGGGCCAATTACGCAAGGCGGACATTTAAAAAATGGTGATGCTCTGTTCTTTGAATATGCCATTTCCAATCCATCCAGCGATTACTTCATTTTTTCCCTTATTTCAGATAAAAACGGCAAACTCTTCAATTCCAACGGAATTTTAACGGGTTTCGACTTATGCCCTTTATCAAATGAAAAGAACAGCTTAGGAAATTGCAGGATTTTCAAAAGATCTTTGGTAATTCCCGAAGATACCCCTGAAGGAAATTATCAGCTAAAGGTTTTGCTTGGAAGAAAAGAAAGCCTTTTCAAGTCAAAACTGATTTGTGAAAATTTAGACAATCTTCCCTATTTAAACGCCAACGGTGCAACTGAAGTGTTCCTCTTAAAAAATGCGATGGCTGGAAAACCTTTTATCAAAGCAAAATGCATTAATGATCTGCTTATAAAAGATCTTTGGATAAACCAGGATAATCCAATAAACCTCAGTGATTTGAAAATCACCCGATAGAGTAATTCTTCTAAATTACCAAGTCGCGCTTCTGGTGCCAAGCCCGAAAAACTCAACTTCATTCTCCATATTTTCTAACTTCACTGTTCCATTTAAAATTCTCTGAAGTCGCCCAAAGCTTGATTTAATAGTGATTTGCTACCTCTCAAAGAATTATCTTTGAATCGTGTCGTATTAGCATCCTGTGCAGCTTTAAAGAGGTTAAGTGGGACTGTAAAGTTAATCCTCAGCGAGTTTGATTTCCTTTAACGTTTACTGCATTTCTGCCGATTCATAAGAAGGAATTTTTGGATTTGTTTAAGGAACGACAGGAACAAAAATGCGAAGAGAGAACCTTGGAACCGTTGCCATCTTGGCAGGAATTGTGGCTTTTTTGCTAATTTTGAATGGTTGTGGTGAAAGCAGTGGGGGATCTCCACTTTATTCTGTAATTACTCCGGTAAAAATCATAGATGAAAGCATGCTGAATTTTACTTATTCCGGTTATGTGAAAGATTCAAGCACACTTCTCCCAATATCAAGCTTATCCGTAGCGCTTCTTTCAAGCTCTTCGACAGTTATTTCTTCGGCCTCAACCAACCAGGTTGGAAAATTTGATATCCCAAAGCTATATGCCGGAACTTTTGTTCTGAGAATTTCCGGAGGGAGTAATTATTCAGACAATTTTTTTGAAACCAATATTTTCAATGATGGAACTGCCTCTCCAGCCATTGGAAATACGTTTCTGTTATCCACAAGTTTGATAAGTTATTCTGGAATTGTTAATGACGCCATTTCGCGTACCCCAATATCGGGTGCTTTAGTAGAAGCTTTGGACAGCAATTCAAAAGTCATAGCAAGCACCTCTACAACACTGGAAGGAAAATTTTCCTTATCCAATTTAACTATTGGGCTTTTCGACCTCAAAATTTCTTCCACAGGAAATTATTCAGATCAAATAACGAAAATTCAAATTTTTTCGAATGGAAGCAAGTCTCCAAGTGACGGAAATACATTTCTTTTAGGAAGAGGGTTGAGTTATTTGGGTTTCGTAAAAGATTCCGTCACCCTAAATCCAGTATCTGGTGCTCTGGTGGAAGCAATTGACAGCAATTCAAAAGTCATAGCAAGCACAACTACAACTCAAGAAGGGAAGTTCTTCTTATATTATTTAACTTCAGGAATCTATGATTTAAAAATCTCCGGAGGAATAAACTACAACTTCAAGGTCTTTAAAGTTCAAATTTTTAATGATGGAACTAAATCTCCAGCTGATAATTTCACTTTTTCAATCGGTCCAACCGGATTAACGGCTTCAGTAAAAGACAAAAGAGATGGAACCCCAATTGGCAATGTAAGTGTTTCACTCATTGCTTCGAATGGGGTTATTTTCGCTTCAGTTTCAACAGATGCGAGCGGAAGTTTCAAATTAATGAATCTCCCGTTAGGCAACTTTACTCTCCAAATTGACGGTAGAAAGGAAGTTTCAGGAAAAGACTACAATTCTATTTCAACTGCTTTTAATATTTATTCGTTTGATTCAAAATCAATCAGCGATGGAATCAGCTTTACTCTTGAGAGACAGACTAACTTTTCCGGAAATGTAATCGATGATAAACAAAGTTCAATAAAGGATGTTTTGGTCGCTCTCAGAAATGCTTCCGGGGCAGTAATTATATCTTCAGCAACTGATGGCTCCGGAACCTTCAATTTGTCAACGATACCAGCAGGCAAATTTGACCTTATTTTCGACGGTTCAAACTGTGTTCAGGATTACGGATTAAAAACCCTTTCATTAACAATCCTGGATAATGGTAAAACTTCAATTGCATCTGGCCAATCCTTTAAATTAAGCAAATACACTGATGTCACTGGAAAAATTACTGATAATTTAGGGATTGCTTTGCCTGGTGTTGATTGTGAAGTTGGCACTTTTACGGTCTACACTAATGCTTCCGGCACATTCTCTGTTTGGTCAGCTTCAAGGTCGGATTTAAGTGATTCAACTGGGATCTTCCTCTTCAAAGATGTTCTTAAGGGTAATTATTCACTAAAATTTTCAAAAACTGGCTATAACGATCTTCTGTTAGATACTATCCTTCTGGTCGATCCAAATTCAAACACGCCTGTTATCCCAACTGTCCTTTCCTTTAAACTTGGCCCCTCCAATTAGAATGAAAAAACTCTTCTTCCTCCTGGCAATTTTTCTTACCTTTCATTTCCCTCTTTTCGCACAAATGGAGGATTATACCCTGATTGAGGAAACCAAAAAAGAGCCAAAAGACAAAGGAAAAGACCGATTTGGAGAAACTGGAATGACTTTTCAGGGGTGCTACGGCCTCCTGACCGTTCCCACGCCAAATCTTGGTGACGAACGCAAACTCGGAGTCAGCTTTAAAAGTGGCTATGGGAAAAGTAATACCACTTTTGGCCTGAATTCTTACAGTTTAAGTAAAACGGAAAATTGGCAAGCTCTCACTTATAGATTAAATAGAGATTTCGAACTAACTGCAAATTTTTTAAGATATAGCCGAAAAACTGCTCCTGTCTCGGATTTCAATGGAAGCGGCTTTGCAAACGGTTTTGGGGTAAAATACACTGTTCCCTGGCAGGATCTTTGTTTCGGTTTTCAATGGACACCCATCTCCGCAAATGAAATAGATAAGTTGGATCTTTTTCAACTTGAGCATCTTAGAACCATATACGTAACCGCCACCGAAGACTTTCGAAAAAACATTTTCGCTTTTCTAAATTTGAAATCGTGTTATACTGCTAAAAAGGAAGTGGAAATAAGTTCAACTGAAATTCAGGAAATCGGACAAAAAAATTTCCTCATCGGAACCCTTGGATTAGAATACAAAGAAAGTCCCAAATTTTCTTGGATTTGTGAGCTGGAATGTTACAATTACAGAGAATTACTAGTAAAACATCCTAATTCTTGTGCATTTAATCTTGGGTATAGAAGAACGAATAAAGATTTTCAGTTAGAGCTTTCAGGTCTCGATCTCCTTAGCAATCCCAGAGCTGTACTTGGCTTCAATTGGAGCTGGAACTAAAGAAATCCTTTCAGAAAAAAAAGGATCTTCTCAACAATCGGAGGTTAACGGGACATGGCTCATTGCAAACTAACCAATTTTCAATTTTATAGAAGCAGATTTTCACTTTATTTTCTTTTTGTCTTTTTGTTTATTTTCACTTTTAACGACCAAATTTTCGTCTGTTTTGCACAGATTCCTAATCTATTTTCCACGCCTGAAACTCCAAATACCATCAAAAAGAAAAAAATAATTGGAGGAATTGCAGCTAATTCGATGAGTACTACAGAGACTTCAACACAAACAGCACCAAAGACTGGCGGGGAGAATTCTGCTTCACCCCCTAAACCAAATAATCCGGAGTCAAGTCAAATTACTGTATCAAATCCAGCTTCAGCAAGTATTCCCACGTATGACCCCGCAATGGATAATAAAACCATAGCTCCGAGCTCTCCAATCGGGCTTTTCGGAATGCCAATCGGAGAAGTAGAAGAAACTTTAAAAAATTATGGAGCAAAACCATTTTCATATGCCTTTGGAAAATACAGCAGACTTACTTTTTCTGTATATCTATTAACGCTTTATTTTGACAAAAAAAGAAACCTTGGAGAAGTTGAAATTTCGCCAATTCCACCATTTCAACGGGTAGAACCAAAAGCCAGTGATTTTCTTATTAAACTTCTTATTCAGGGAAACGATTTGTCCAAATTTAAAGTGCTCAAAAACGCAACCAATCTGGATATTCGATATCTGGAGGAAAAAAACTAAGAAGGTTTCTGAGTTGAATTTTGTGCTTCAGATTTTGTTTTGTTTTCCGGGTCATTATTTACGGGAGGATTTTGAATATCTGGAAGAACAACGTTCATTCCGAGATAACCTTTTAGATCCGAGCGATACCCATATAAAATCCATAATGAAAGAAAAGCAACAACATAGAGATAAAATAGTTTGTCGCTCTGATACCACCAAATCCAGGCTATGCTGAAAAGAGGATTTGCACAAGCAGCACTTACCGCACCAGGCCTTGTGGAAAGCCCCCAAAAGGAAAGCACTCCCCACACTATACATGCAAGAATTGTTGGCACCGGCAAGAGGGTCAATAACACCCCTGCCGCAACAGAAAGCCCTCTCCCGCCACGAAAACCGATCCATACCGAATGACAATGGCCAAGAACTACAAACAATCCCCCGAGGCTTACTATCCACCAGGTTTCATGCCCTTCCGCCCCAATTAACAAATTTATCAAAAGGGAAACCGCGATCCACCCTTTTACAACATCTAGGAAGGTTACCAGAAGGCCAATTTTGCGCCCCAATAAATTGAAGACATCCCCTGCACGTCTGGCAGTCCGCTCGCCGGGTTTAAAAAAATCCTCCTTCTTCAATAGCTTGGAGGCAATGTACCCGGTAGGAATTGAACCGACCAAATAAGTCGAAGCAAAATATAATATCGAATTTGTCATAATAGAAATGGAGTTTACATATTACATGTTTTTAAAGGGAAATTCCACACAAATTTGATTTAAAATTCTTAATTTTTATATTGGCCAGTTTGCACCTCATAAATCTTAATCTATTTTCAAACTGCAAAACCCTTGAAATTACCTGTTAAATATTAATTTCCAATGGTTGAAAAAAAATCCTTAGAGAGCTAGAATGATTCATAAAATCTAATTTGGGGAGATGGACAATGCTTGAAATGGTCGACTTGACAAAAAAACTCAGCAAAGCAGAATTCAAAAAATGGATGGTCGATGCTGACAGAAAAATTAACGAACTTCAAAGAAAAATGAAAGATGCAGGAATCCCTACTGTTGTAGTTTTCGAAGGGCTTGAAGCTGCCGGCAAGGGAACCTGTATCAATAGATTGATGCTGCCTCTCGATCCCCGGGGGTTTAAAGTTCATCCCATACATCCTCCCAAAGAAGATGAGTTACTTAGACCTTTTCTTTTTAGATTTTGGTGCAAACTTCCCGCCCGGGGAAGAGTCGCTATTTTTGATAATTCATGGTACATGAAGGGATTAAGTGGAACAATTATAGGTGATTCCTCCAAAGAATGTTTGTCAACCATTTTTTCTGACATAGAGGCATTTGAACGTCAACTTGCTGACGATGGCGTGCCAATAATTAAATTTTGGCTGCATGTTTCTAAAAAAGAACAGAAAAAAAGGTTTAAAACAATTCTTTCAGACCCGGCATCATCTTGGAAAATTGGCAAGCCTGAGCTTAAACAACATAAACAATACGATGAATATCTTGAGGCCGCTGAAGAAATTTTTCAAAAAACCAACACTTCTTTTGCTCCATGGGTTATTGTTGAAGGGCACAATAGAGAATTTGCCATACAGAAAATTTTTTCGACACTCATCAACCTATGGGAACAAACTCTGGAAAAGAAATCCAGGGAAGTTTCCTCAAAAAAAGCAGCTTCAGAAAAGCCTTCAACCCTTGCTGCCGAAAATATTACGGTCCTTTCTGCAGTCGATCTGACACAAACCATATCCAATGAAGACTATGGAAAAAAACTGGAAAAATATAAGAAAAGATTTAGAGATCTTGAACATGCACTGTATCTGAAACGGATCCCTGTAATCATTGCTTTTGAAGGATGTGATGCCGCAGGGAAAGGTGGAGCCATAAAAAGGTTGTCTGAGAACCTTGACCCTCGTGGATATGAAGTAATCCCAATAGCCGCCCCCACTAAGGAAGAACTTGACCATCACTACCTTTGGAGATTTGCGACCGCGCTTCCCAAAGCAGGGCACATTACCATTTTCGATCGAACATGGTATGGAAGAGTTTTAGTTGAGCGAATTGAAGGGTTCTGTTCTGAATCGGCATGGCAAAGAGCATTTCGAGAAATCAATGAATTCGAGGGACATTTCACAAATTTTGGCGGGGTTTTGATAAAGTTTTGGTTACAAATAGACCAGGACGAACAATTGAAAAGATTTGAGGACAGGAAAACCATTCCATGGAAGACTTATAAAATCACTGATGAAGATTGGCGCAATCGTGAAAAGTGGCCACAATACGAACGGGCAATAAATGATATGCTTGTAAATTGCAGTACCGCCTCCGCCCCTTGGACTATAGTAGAAGCAAATGACAAACACTTTGCACGAATCAAAATTTTAAAAACAGTCATAGAAGCAATCGAAAGTAAATTATAAAATGGCGCATCCTTTATTTTTATCCGTTAGTCCAGAAATCAAAGAAGCAATTGAAAAAAACAGGCCCGTAGTAGCCCTGGAATCAACCATCATCTCTCACGGAATGCCCTATCCTGAGAACATAAACACTGCCATTATGCTCGAAAAAACAGTCCGTGAGAATGGTGCAATTCCAGCTACGATAGCGCTGATAGATGGCAAATTCAAGATCGGCCTCTCAGCTGACGACATTGAATTCATGGCGACAAATAAAAAAATTAAAAAAGCAAGCCGTGCAGACCTCCCCGGAATAATTTCCAGGAAAGAAAGCGCCGCAGTTACAGTGGCTGGAACCATGATCGGTGCGAATCTTTCAGGAATTAAAATTTTTGCAACCGGTGGAATTGGAGGTGTTCATCGTGGGGCAGAAAAAACTTTTGACATTTCTGCTGATCTCGAAGAATTATCCAAAACCCAGGTTGCAGTCGTATCAGCTGGTGCCAAAGCTATTTTGGACTTACAACTGACACTGGAGTATTTGGAAACCAAAGGAATTCCGGTAGTGGGTTATGGAACCAACGAATTTCCAGCCTTCTATACCCCCAAAAGCGGCTATTTCCTCTCAGAATCTGTTGCCTCACCGAGTGAAGCCGCTTTGTTGCTGCAAAATCAATGGCTTCTACCTCATTCCGGAGGAGTTTTATTCGCAAACCCAATTCCTTTAGACTCTTCGCTAGATCCAAAATTGATTGAAAATGCAATAAATTCTGCCATACGGAAAGCAGAAGAAAATGGAATAAAGGGAAAAAAGGTTACTCCATTTCTTCTTGAAGCTGTAAAAGAAATTACCAGCGGAAAAAGCTTGGAAGCAAATATTGCCCTCGTCCAAAACAATGCCCAAATTGCGTCCAAAATTGCTGTGGAATTTTCCAAATTCAGACCTCCTGATTTATGCAAGAATTGATCATCATTCCGGAGAATTATCTCAAAAAATAGATAGACACTTTTTGCAGATAAATTTGCTTTACTGTTACGTTTTTTGCCTCAAAAGGTGACAGTCGAAGCCTTCCTTGTCAGGAAATTTGAAATTACTGGAATTTTAGATTTTTTCAGACGGAACAAGCGCAGGAAACTAGAAACAACCTTGTGTTGGTGGTTGTTGGGGAGAACCTGTCACTCCATTTTTCTGAAACGGGATGGATCTATTCCGTATTTTTTTAATTTGTCATAAAGGGTCCGCCTTGGAAGACCCAAATCTCGCGCAGTCGCAACTACGTTTCCCTGATTTTTTTCTAATGCCCGGCAAAGGGCTGACTTTTCGTTTTCCACCATTAAGGTAGGAAAATCCATAGAAGCATCATTGTCTGAAAAATAACTTAAAGTGTCTTCATATATTAAATCTTCCGGGGAAATTTTCCCATCTTCATCAATAATAGAAGCTCTTTCAAGAATATTACGCAACTCTCTGATGTTTCCAGGCCAGAGCTGCCTTTTCAACCATTCCAAGGCTTCGGAAGAAACTTCCGGTTCTTGATTTCCCATTGAGGAACTTAACTCTGACAAAATTTTCCTAGCAAGTGCTGGAATTTCTTCTCGCCTTTCTCTCAAAGGCGGCAAAATAAGAGGGAAAACATTTAAACGATAATACAAATCTCTTCGAAAAATCCCTTTTTCAACCATCTTCACCAAGTCGCGATTAGTTGCGGAAACTATTCGAACATCTATTCTGACCGGCTTAGTCCCTCCTAATCGTTCGATTTCCCCTTCCTGAATTGCCCTAAGAAGCTTGGATTGAAGTTCAATCGGAATTTCCCCCACTTCATCTAAAAAAAGAGTCCCTCCGGAGGCTAACTCAAATTTTCCCAATTTTCTTGACTCAGCTCCAGTAAATGCTCCTTTTTCGTGGCCAAACAACTCTGACTCAAGCAAATTTCCTTGCAGATTTGCACAATTAACTGCAATAAAAGGTTTATTTTTTCTGGGACTATTACCATGGATAGCTCTTGCAACAAGTTCTTTTCCGGTTCCAGTCTCGCCCTGGATCAGTACCGTGGTTGTTAACGCTGCCACTCTTCCAATAAGGTTTTGAACTTTTTGCATGGCTGGTCCGGCAATAATCAAATTCTCTTCATTCCCTGCAGTCGGTGCAGACAAATCGGCCATTCTTGAAAGCTTTGTAACATCTTGTACAAGCTTAATCACCTGCTTCAATTTTTCGACATCTACCGGTTTTTCCAAAAAATCAAAAGCCCCATTTTTCATTGCTTCAACAGCAGTCTCAATTGTACCATAAGCAGTTAGGATGACAATTTTAGTATCAGTTTTTTTCTCAACCGCTCTTTTCAAAAAAGAAACCCCATCCAACCCAGGCATTCTCATATCCAAAAAAACCAGATCATAAACATTGCTCTCAAAAGTCTGAAAACCTTTAATAGGGTCAACAAAAAAAACAGTTTGGTGTCCAAAATTTGTTAATAACTCCTGAAGATTTGAAGCCTGAACGGAATCATCTTCAACAATAAGAATTTTCATGAAATTATTATTTCTCGACTTTCCAACTTTGAAATTTTCGAATAGAAAAAGGATATTGAGTCATGCTAGGGGAAGAGTAATCACAAATCTGTTCCCATTTTCGGAACCCACTGCCCAAGCTCTTCCTCCCATTATCAAGATGAACTGCCTTACTAAATATAATCCAAGTCCTGTTCCAGGGATATTTTCCATGGAATTTTCCCCACGATAAAATTTTTCAAAAATCTTCTCTCTTTCCGATTCAGGAACAACTGGGCCTTCGCTATCAACATGGATTTCAATTAAATCTCTTTTTTCATGAAGTGAAATCTTCACTGATGAATTTTCATTAGAATATTTGACTGCGTTATTTAAAAGGTTGTCAAGTATCCTTTCCAAAAGATACTGATCATGGTTTACCAGAGGAATCTCCACGTTCTCAAAAATAAAATTTAATCCTCTTTGTTTTCCAGCCCTCTTTATCCTATTTACTGCTGATTCAATTATAGGACCAATTTGTCCTGGAGAACTTTTTACAGACAAATCTTCTGATTGAAGCCTTGTGAGATCAAGAACGTTTTTAGTCTGCCTATTAAGTTCTTCAATATCCACTGCCATTTCAAGAACTCTCTTTTTGAAATCAACAGGAACTTCATTTCCAGAAAGAAGAAGGTTAATTTGACCATTCAAACGTGCAAGGGGGGTCCTCAATTCATGTGAAACAAGTGCCAGAAAATTGCTCTTTAATTTTCCCAACTCTTCAAGATGCCTGTTAGCTCTTTCGAGCTCCAAATTTTTTGTTTCCATCTCAGAAAAAATTTCGGAAATCTTTCTAGCGATGTAGACAAAGAGAATGAATGATATACCGACAACAATTAATCCCCCAGTCCAAATGAGAACTTTAAGAGTATCAATTTTGGCATAGAACTGTCTTCTGGATTGAAGAGCAACCCAAACTCCTGAATTTCCTTTTACTATCCAAATAATATAAGGCTCTTTGCCAAGCTCATCAATTTGAATTCCAGATTCATTCGGTGATGGCAGGTTTTTTTGAAAATACCTTACCAAGTCAGGAGTTAGTTTCGGAGGCCAATCCAAAGATTGTACAGAAAAAGACGCCGCACCATCCGGCAAAAAGCCTAAAGAAAATACTTTAGAAGGATTGTTTTCCGGAGAATTTGCTAGAACTTTCAAGGAATTTAACCTTGATTCATGCAAATCTTTTTTGATCTTCTCGACGATCAAATCATAAGAATAAAGGAAAATTGCCAAAATGACCGCCGGAATAATTCCAAGAAGAAATGAAATGGAAATTTGTCTCCACCGCGCGCCCAAAAAAATCTACCTCCAAAATCAAACACACCCTCTCCGGGAAAAACGATCACCTTATAACAGCGTTTTCAGAAGTATCGGGAGGTAAATAAAAAGTATAAAGCATATTTAGCTCCGAAAAAATAATTCCCCAAGTCATAAAAAGAGTGCTTTGCCATTTTGAGACTGTTAAAATCACCCCATAAAATGTTGTGTGTACGGAATAATACACCTTAGGCTATCAATATTACCAAAGTCCGTTAAGAACATTATTTTAAAGGCTAGTATGTGTAAATTTCCGCACCTAAATCTCATTTTTTGAGCCTAAATTCTCACGATCTTTTACCTGTCATATAAAGTGGTAGGTATTACAACGCGAGAATATTCCTCACAACCGGAACCGCCAATGCCT
>JADFXM010000022.1 GCA_015233565.1 Candidatus Rifleibacteriota bacterium | reverse complement strand
CGCCATCAGGCTCGCGAAAGCGGGCTTTTTTTGTTTCATTTTCAAAGATCACTAAATGTTATAACAATTTCAACATCCTGGTAAAATAACGTGAGAAAATTTTGGGATCGCTACGCGAAAATCGACAGATTCTTGCAAAATTAGCAGATTCTGTTTGAAGAAAAGTTTCCCAATGTGGGACAACATTGAATTCCTTTTTCTGCCAATGGGTAAACTCATGCAATATCGCAAGAAGCTCAAGTGTCAAATATTTTCCGGAGATCAGTAGGAGTATTCTGTTGATTACCCCTCGCCACGCGACCTTTCGATATGAATCAAAGATCGTTTGGCGTCTTTGGCTAACGGAGAAGTCGGGTCGAGTTCCATGACTTTGTTGTATTCCTCGATTGCTTTGTCGAACATATTTTTCACGCGTAGAATACTTGCAAGTCTGAAATGGGCTTCGAGGAATCCGGGGTCGATCTGAATTGCTTTCTTGTATTCTGCCATGGCCTCGTTTTTCATATTAACATCGTAATTTTCGCTGTAAGCTTCCCCAAGCTCGTAGTGAGCCCGCGAGTTGTTCTCATCGGCTTTGAGGGCTTTCTTGCAGATTGCAATTGCTTCGTCATACATGTGTTTGCCGGAAATAGATTGCTTATTGTAAACAATTTTTAATCCCCAATAGGGCCAGAGATTATTTGGATCGAAGGAGTTGGCTTGTTTGAAATAATAAATTGCCCATTGTTGCTCTTCTTCAGAGGGAGTAAATCCGGCAGAGAGGGTAATATAGGCATAACCGAGCATGAAGCAAAGCATGGAGTTTCTTTGATCGGACTCTACTTTTGCCTTCAGATCATTCAAAATCTGGAAAAACTGTTTTCCGCGAGCCTCATCTTTGGCATGCATTTCCTTGTACAAGTCGATTATTCTGATCATGTGATCGCCATTGCTTGGATCAAGTTCGGTGAGCTGTCTAAGTTCGGATTGAGCTTCAGGATATCGTTTCTGCTGAGTATACAATTCGGAAAGCTTCCTGTGGACATACATGTTCTCCGGGTCGAGCTCCAGAATTCGCTTATAAGTGCTTTCAACTTCGTCGAACATGTTTTTCCGGAAGTAAACTTTGGCGATTTCGGTCAATGCGAAAACATTGTTTTGATCAATTGAAATGACTTTCTCAAAATACTCGATTGCTTGCGAGATGGAATCCTCTTCTGATATTGTGGCGTCAAGACCTTTGGAAACGAATAGCCCGAGTTCAATCCAGTCTTGGGGGGTCCCATTTTTATTGCAGGATTCTCGTATATTGGTGCCAATTTCTGCAAGCTCATCGGCACTGGAAAAGTTGTTCATTGCTTTAAATTTCAATTGAGTAATCAGTTGGATTCTAACCTGTGTATTTGATGGATAGTTTTCTTTTGCTTTTATAAGCATGTCTACTGCTTCAACAATCTTCCCTTTTCTGACGTATAAATCGCCAAGGCGAACGGCCACATCTTTGTATTTTCTTTCTTTGTCAAGGCTTTCGGCCTGTTCATATTCAAAAGTGGCTTCATCATACATATGTTTCGTTTCGTAAAGTCTTCCAAGATGATATCTTGCATCGAGGTTATGAGTTTCCAGATCGATAACACTATCGTAGTGCATAATGGCGGTATCGATATCTCCGGCCTTTTCAGCTTCAAGAGCCTTTTGCATCGCTTCGGAAATGCCTTGAGTTTTTTGGGTTGCTGTGATATTGGCAAAAAAATCAGTTGCATCATAATTGCCAGCGTCAAGCTCAATCACTTTTGTAAACCATTTTTTTGCATTATCGATATCACCCTTGTCGCGAGAAATTACTCCCAGTTGAAGTATTGGAGTTAACTGAGTGGATTCAACTGCATGTGCAGCTTCAAATCTTTCGATTGCCTCGTCCATCCATCCTTTTTTCTGGAAAATTTCTCCAAGCAGTATCAGGCCGGCGACATTGTTGGGATCAATTCCAATGAGGTCTTGCAATTCCATTGAGGCTTCATCGGGCTGATCTTGCTCAAGGTAAAGGTTTGCCAAGGCTGAATAGACCTCAAGGAATTCGGGATTTATTTCCTTGGCTTTATTGAAAGCTTCAAGTGCCTGGTCAAAATTCTTTTGCTCTTGGTAAATCAAGGCAAGTTCATACCATGCGGCAGGATTTTCAGCGTTGAATTTTAAAACGTTCTGGTATTCAAGAATGGCGTTTTTCACCATTCCTCTTTCTTTGAAAAGCCTTGCTTCATTGAGACTTTCCTCTGAACGATTCAGCAACCTAAGTTTGTTCAATTGCTCAAATTCTTCTTTTGCTTTGATATGCAATGGATCAAGTTTTAGAACTTTTTCGAATTCAATAATGGCTTTTTCAATATCTTTTCGATCTCTTTGTATTAATCCCATTTCATAATGGGCATCCATGCAATCCGCGTCAATTTTTAATCCTTCTTCCAGCTCTGTTACTCCGTTGTCAAACATGTTTTCATCGTTGAACGAGCGCCCCATTGTAATGTAAATTTTGCCAAGTTCAACATGGCCAAGCGGGTTTTGTGGAGCTTCCTGAATCACTTCTTTAAATGTCATGGTGGCTTGATCATACATGTTGGCGATGCAGTAGACTCTTCCAAGTTGGATTTTGGCTTGCAAATTCCGGGGTTCGCTTGAAAGAATTTGCTTTAATTCTAAAATCGCCATTTCGTGTTCGCCAGCCTTGGCGAAAGCTTCGGAGATCAATGAGGCCAAACGCGTCTCTTCGGGGTGAATTGACCTGACTTCCTTCAGATGCTCAACCGCATCGTTGTATGCTTCACGATTAATAAATAATTTTCCGATTTCGAGTGCAACTTCAATATTTTGCGGAGCGATGGTTTTTGCTTGGCTAAGGATTTCCATTGCTTCATCAGACATGTTTTGTCCCTGATAGATTTTTGCAATGGAAAGGTAATAATCAATTTTTTCCGGATCTTTGCTTCTAAGTTCCTCAAGTTCACCAATGGCAGCTTGTGGGTTCTTGCCGGAAAGATAAATTTCAACCAGGCGTTTCCCAATATCCGGGTTGTCGGGGGCTTCAATTTTTGCTTTTTGGAAGAACTGAAGCGCTTCTTCAGTTTCTCCGGTATGTTGAAGCATGTCTCCCAGTTCCAGATATATTCTGGGGTCAGTGGCTCCATGATCCAGCGCGCTTCTGAGAGACTTAAGCTGTTCGGAGGTTTTTCCCAGTTTTTTGTAAAGATCTCCCAGTGCGATATGTGATCTCATATCGTCAGGATTGAATTTGATCAGCTCCTGATAACATTCAATTATTTTATCGATCTGTCCCTTTTCGGAATAAAGTTGAATAAGAGTCTGCCATATCTCAAGCTGAGAAGGGTCAATTTCCAGGGTTTTTCGGTAAGAAGTAATGGCTTCGTCGATCTGTCCAAGGTCGGAATAAATTTTGCCCAATTTGAGGGAGACTTCCAGAGATGGATTCAATCTCATCAGATTGCGTAGAATGGGCACGGCATCTGTGATTCTTCCGGATTTAAATAACAAATCGGCTAGGTCGCACAAAAGTTCAGGGTTTTCAGGGTCATTTTCCAGAAGTTGATTGATCGATTCAATTTCTTCAGTAAGCATTCCGCGACTACGGAAAATTACTCTGAGCTCGCCCTTTATGTCGCTACGTGACGGGTCAAGTTCGAGAATGCGCCCGTAATAGGCATTTGCTTCATCCATCATTCCCCGGTCTTTATAAGCGCGTGCGAGAATCAGAAGAAGATTGGGCTCATCAACTCGCTGGAGAGACAAGGCTTCAAGGGCATCAAGATATGCTTCCGGGTTTACTCCCCGAAGCACTAATTCGTAGATTTTGTCACAGATTGCAATATTGTCAGGTTCATTTTGATAAGCTTTATACCAGAGCTCTGCCGATTTTTCGAAGTCACCGGAAGATTCATGGGCGTTGGCAAGCTGAATAAGCAAATCGCTGGATGCTCCATCCATTTCGGCTATTTTTTCAATTTCATTGATTTGAGCATCGAAGTCGCGTATTTCAGCGTAAAGATTTACCAGCTCATATCTGATTTCCAGCCAATCCGGCTTGAGTTCAAGAATTGTCTTGAACTCGGAAATTGCCTTATCAGGCTGATTCAGCTTTTGATAAAGCTTTCCACACCGGTAATAAGCTTCAAGGTTTTCTTTATCCAGTTCCTTGACCGATAGATATCTTTCAAGGGCTTCCTGGATTTTTCCTTTGTTTTCAAGATCATTTCCAATTCGGAAATGAACCACCGCGTTGTTGGGGTCGAGATTTTCGGCTTTTTTGTATTCCATCAAAGCATCGTTATACTGGCCCCGCACGTTGTAAGCTTCGCCAAGCTCAAAATGAAGTTGTGCGTTATCCGGGTCTGTTGAAAGCGCACGAGTATATAAATCGATTGCTGAATCGACATTGTCGTTATTGATGGCAATGCGTGCAAGTTCGATAACTGCTGGCGTGAAATCCGATTTTATTGAAATTACTCTTCTAAAAGAATCTTCGGCAGCTTCATACGACATTTTTTCAAGTTGAAGTTTTCCGAGAGTGAATAGAAGATCAGGGTCATATGGAGATTTCAACGTTGCTTGTGAAAAAATTTCGAGTGCTCTGTCCCGATCTCCCGAGGAAAGCAGTAATTCTCCAAGGATTTTAAAATTTTCAATTTCGGAAGAATCGACTGAAAGTATAGACTCGAAAGCTTGGATTGCTTCATCATATCTTTCCAAAGCTTTAAGACATCTTGCCTTTAATTTGAGGGCTATGACATTCTTTGGGTCGCCATCCAGAACTTCGTTCAAAGTTTGTAGAGACTTCTCGTATTTTTCAAGCTCAAAATAGGTTTGACTCTTCTCGAGAAGGATATCCAGTCGATTTACCATTTCCAGAGACTCCTGCTGCTGTGATTAAGCAATTGCATTTTTTCAGATTTCAATTTATCACTTTGTTTCCGTTTGCTCAAGTGAATCAGCTTTTTCGAAAGCAGAAATTGCTTCTTCTTTTTTTCCAAGGGCTTTGTAAGTTTTTCCGAGTAGAAAAAAGACCTCACTTGCGGCATTTGGAAGTTTTGAAGCTCTCAACAATTCGTTCAATGCTTCAGTATATTTTCCCTTACTGAAATAATCAGCTCCAAGTTTTGTAAGAATTTCAACATTTTCGGACATTAGGTTGCGTGCTTTCTGGAAGAAAATAGTTGATTTTTCCATTTCACCCGTTTCTTCAAAAGCTTTTCCCAGAAAAAAGAGTGCTTCACCGTTTTCCGGGTTAAGGTTGACAGCCCTCTTGAGGGAATCTATTGCTTCCGGGATCATTCCATTTTCCAAATACAGGCTACCCAATTCGAAGAAAACATCAGGATGGTTTGAATCAAGATTGATGACTTTCTTGAATTCATCCATCGCCTCATTAATTTTGAATTTCTTTTTGAACGCCTTGCCTAGCTCAAAATGAGCACGACAATTTGTCGGATAAAGGGCTATTGCCTTTCGATACAAATTCACCATCTTATCGTAATATTTTTTTGTCCAGTAAATGTCTCCGAGAGAATAGATGCATTCTAAAAGATCAGAATTGAATTCGAGAGCTTCTTCGTATTTTTCGATGGCTGCATCAAGATTTCCCAGACCTTTATGTGCCTCTCCCAACTCAAAATGCAATAGCGCATTTTTGGGAGATAGAGAAATTGCCTTTTCATAAAGTCCCAGCATTTTATCGAACTTTTTCAAAGTTTTATATTTTGCGCCTAGGCGGTAGATGATGTTAATGTTGCCAGGCTTGTATGAGAGGGCGTTTTCAAAAGCTTCGATTGCTCCGTCAAGGTCGTCAAGCTTTTCGCAAACTTCACCGTATTCGCTGTAAACCGAATAGCTTTCAGCTTTCAATTCGATCGCTTTTTTATAGTGTTCTCTTGCTTTTTCCCAATTTTCCAGGTGGGAATAAATTGCTCCCAGTTTTGGATAGACGTCAACGTAGTCTTCCTGAAGTTCAAGAGTTTGATTAAACGCCGCTATGGAGTCTTCGAAACTTCCTTTGCGGAAAAACACCTCACCCAATTCAAATTTTATTACAGGATTTATTCGATCAATATCGCCGGCTTTCATAAATTCACCGGCTGCTTCGTCGAAACGTTCTTTTTCCCTGAGAAGTCTTCCAAGTTCAAGATGAGCACGTGCATTATTCTGGGAAAGAGCGATGACTGTTCTGAACTCTGAAATTGCCTGATCGGTCTGACCGAGATTGGATAAAATCATTCCTAGCTCATAATGCGCTGAGGCGTTATCAGGATCAAGTTTGGTAACGGTTTTAAATGATTCTATCGCTTCATCAATTATTCCCTGACTGATTAGTGCTTTTGCTAATTCGATGTTTGTTCCAATTTCGTTGGGATTAATTTTCAGGGCTTCTTTGAATTCCTGGATGGCTTTGTCGACTCTTCCCTTGTTAATATACGCTTTTCCAATTTCGAAATGTGCGATCCAGTTTCGCGGTTCGAGTTCCAATGATTTAAGGAAACGCTCTATAGCCATATCCAGATTTCCCTGTTTTCTATGGATTAGGCCCATGGAAGTTACAATTTCGGTATTTCTTGGGTCAGAGCGGAGTGCAATCTCAAATTCGTTGAGAGATTCAGCAAGCATGTTGAGCTTGTCGTAAACTTTTCCCAATTCGAAATGAATTCGGGAATTTTGTGGATCAGTGTCAAATACTTTTTTAAAATATTTTGCCGCGTCATTCCAGCGTTCCATAGATGAGAGAATCTGCCCTAATCGAATCAGAGCGTCTGTTCGTTCGTCATTGATTTCAACAACCTTTAGATATTCGTCAAGAGCTTTTTCAAGTTCTCCGATGTGGTAAAATGACTCTGCGAGCCAGTATCTTGCCGCCTGATTGCGTGGTTCCAATTCAACAAATCTCCTGAAGCAGTTAGATGCAGATTCATAGTCGTCAATATTATAGTAGATCTCGCCGAGGGCCGACAGAGCTTCAACTCTGTTGGGGTCTATCTGTAAGGTGAACTGGAATTCATTGATGGCTTCCTTGAAATTTTCAACACGATAATGCACTTCTGCAAGCTTCAAATGAGCATCAGCTGACTCAGGATTGATTTCAAGAGCTTTTTTAAAGGCATTTACAGCTTTTTCGCCCATATTTTTGCTCTCATAAATTCTTGCCAATTCTATGTAGGCTCCAAAATTTTTCGGGTCGAAGGAAATTGCAGAGTTGAGTGAATTTAAGGCCTTATCAAGCAGGTCCCTACTCATAAAAATACGTGCAAGTGCCATGTGAGCGGATATGTGTTCGGGGCTAAGGCCTACAACTTTTGAATATTCGTCTTCAGCTTTGTAAATCTGTCCGGTTTTATCATACAGAATAGCCAGACTTTCGTGAGCGGATAAAAGATCGGGATCGATTTCGATAACTCTGAGATACTGTTTTTCCGCTTGATCGCTTTTCGTAAGCTTTTCCAGAACCCTTGCCAGGAGCAACAATGCCTCAACATGAGTATTTCGTACTTTGAGGATTTCTTCTAATACTTCTTGTGCTTCAGTCCAACGATTTTTGGAAACAAACATATTTGCCAGGTCGAATTTGATTTCCGTTGGTTCGCGGGAAATAGAAATAGCGTATCTGTATTCCTTCAATGCCTGCTCGAATTCTCCACTCTGGTCGTGAAGCTTGGCGATTCGGTAATGTGCAATTAAATTTTCCGGCTCAATTTCCAGGATGCGTTTGTATCTGACCATCGCGTTGTCGCGTTGGCTTTCCTGGAAATAGATGTCGGCAATGACCAAATGGGCATCGAGGTAATCCATGTCTAATTCAAGAGCTTTTTTCAAATTGCTGAGGGCTTTTTCGTTTTGTTTGATCTCTTTGTAAACTTTTCCCAGTTCGAAATAGCCTTGGGAGTAATTTGGATTGATTCTGATCACCCTTTGGAAAAGCCTGATGGCTTCATCGAACCTGTTATTGGTAAAGCGGATGCTTGCCATGCTGAAGTAAGCCGGAAGGAATGAGGGATCTTTCTGAATCGACTGATTGTAATTTTTATCGGCTTCTTCCAAATTTCCCTTTTTTCGAAAAACTTCGCCGAGTTCGTAATAGGCTCTAGGATTGGCGGGATCAAGCTCAACCACTTTTTGACATGCCTCAAAAGCTTCGTCAAAGAGGAAATCCATGCCCGGAAGCGGGTTTAAATAAGAATCCTTTAATCCCCAATAGGCGTGCATGAAATTTGGATTCAAATTCACTGCCATTTGATAACCGTTAAGTGCTTGTTCTCTTCTTTCCTCTTGTTTTTCAGGTATCTTTGAATTCAGGATACTGCATGCATAAGCTAACGCAAAATGAGTGACGGGATTTTGGGAATCCGCTAAAACAGAGGTTTTATAGTTTTCCAATAACTTGTCAAAGACAATTTCCTGTTCTTTGTCGTTCTGATGCTGGATTTTAAGCAAATCAATCTGGTTCATCACTGCCACGGGACTATTAGGATCAAGGGCCAGGGCTTTTTGATAGGCTTCCTGGGCATCTCTGTATTGGCGGCGTCGAGTAAAGATTTTTCCTAATTCGATGAAGGAACCCAGTGCTGAAGCTTCCTTAAAAAATTTTAATTTGTTGAAAATATAGCCTTCCTGATAACTTTCGGGACGATATTTCTCAGAGAGATCTATCACTTGCCTCAGTTGCTCAATAGCCATATCCAACATTCCATTTAATGCGTAAATTTTTCCTAAGCGGAATCTGGCAAATGGATTAATTGGATTAATTCCAAGGCCCTGTTGATAAAATTCCATGGCCTGGTCATAATTTGTTTTTTGCTCATTGATATAACCGATTCTAAAGAAGGCCGAGGCGTAGAGAGGATCAAGTTCAATTGATTTGCGGTAATATTGTTCTGCTTTGCTTAAAGCAATCTCATCAATCAATGGGTGCTCTGCTTGAGAAAGCAGGTAGCATTCCCCAATTTCAAAATTAAGGCGTGGATTTTCAGGGATGACTCTTAAAGCAGCCTGAATTTGTTCAATGGCCTGTTCAAACATATTCTCGTAGAAGAAAATGTCTTTTAATCCAATATATGCCCAGATATTCTCTTCGCTAACCTCCAGAGCTCGCTTCATTAGTTCCATGGCTTCTTCACGTTGGGTTTTAAAGCCTTCGTTGTTTGAAGAATGCAGGATCAAAAGAACGAATCCCATTACACAATTCGCGATAGATTGGGATTCCAGGCTACGCAGCTCTTCTCGGAGTTTAAGAATAACATCTTCATATAGCCGCTCTCGATGGGGGAGCGTAGCAAACATTGCCCGATATTGGAGAATCAGCTTTAACCAGATCTCAACGTCTTCAGGTGAATATCTGAGCGCCGATTTGTATGATGAAATGGCTTCATCATTGATTCCCTTTTTGGAAAAAATATCTCCAATTGCTGAAAGGACTTTCGAATCAGTTGGCGAAAGAATCAATGCTTTGCGGAAATCCAGGAGGGCTCGATCCAGATCTCCTCTGCTGAAATGTATTCCAGCCTGAGAAAAATAAAGACTTACACGTTCATTTTTGTCATTTTCAGATAGGTCTTTGGCCCGATCAGATAGGAGAAACAATTCGTTTTGCTCGGATAGTTTTTTTAGCGAAACGATATATTCTCTGGAAGCGTTTCCGACTTCAAGGAAAATGCAACATTGTGCTGAACCATTGAAAAAATGGCACTTCTCAAGGATACAGGATGAACTTAAACGATCATTTTCCTTGTGGAATCCCAGAAAGGGACAAACTGTTTTGGTCATTGCTCAACGTCGCTCCTTTTCCCCATAACTCTTCTCTTGTTAGAGCCGTCTGATGGCCCAACTAATCCTTTTTCTTCAAACAAGTCCATAATTCTTGCTGCCCTATTATACCCTATCTTGAACTTCCGTTGAAGCATACTTGTTGAAGTTTTTTCTTGAGTCTGGAGCCATGATGTGATTTCACTTATCAGTTTGGAATCATCGCTCGAATCATTTTCTTCTGCCAAAGAACTTTTTTCACCCTCTCCTGATTGATTTGGGGCAATATCGATATACTCAGGTTTTCTTTGATCTTTTACCCACTCGGCAATAGCGAGGAGTTCCTGATCAGATACAAAGGCTCCTTGAAGTCTGAGTGGTTTGTTCCTTCCTTTGGGAACGAAAAGCATATCGCCTTTTCCAAGAAGCTTTTCCGCGCCTTTCGTGTCTAAGATTGTTCGCGAATCAATGTGGGAGGTAACTGAAAAAGCTATTCTGGAAGGGAGGTTTGCTTTAATTGTTCCTGTTAAGACATCCACGCTCGGTCTTTGAGTGGCGATTACAAGGTGGATTCCGACAGCTCTTGCCATCTGAGCGAGGCGACAAATTGAACCTTCGACCTCGGCTGAGGCAGTCATCATCAAATCTGCTAACTCATCTATAACTATTACCATATATGGCATTGGAGAAAGTGAGGAGTCTATTTCTGTCTGAAGTCTTGGAAGCTCCTGATTATATGTGGAAATTTTGCGCATTCCACAGGATGCAAGAAGTTCGTAACGGCGTTCCATTTCTTCAACCGCCCATAAGAGAGCTGCGGAAGCTTTTTTGGGGTCTGTAACCACCGGGGATATCAAATGTGGAATTCCATTGTAAGAGGAGAGTTCAACCATTTTGGGGTCGATCATGACCATTTTTACCTGATCCGGACGAGCTTGAAACAGAATACTGGCAATAATTGTATTTATGCAAACGGACTTTCCTGAACCGGTGGAACCGGCAATCAACAAGTGAGGCATGTCTGTCAGATCCGCAAAGACGGGCTTTCCGTTAATGGTTACTCCGAGGGCAAGGTTTAATATTGTTTCCGTAGAATGGAATTTCTCGTTTTTAATCAAATCATAAAAATAGACCGGTTTTGGTTTGGAATTAGGAATTTCGATGCCCAACGCGGGCTTTCCCGGAATCGGAGCTTCAATTCTAATTGCCGGCGCTGAAAGGGCAAGAGCAATGTCGTCTATTAGCGAAGTGAAACGGGCTACTTTGATTCCAGGTGCTGGTTTAAGTTCAAATCTTGAAACAGCTGGCCCTTCGACTACAGCGGTGATTTGTGCTTTTATTCCAAACTCGTCAAGGGTTTTAAGAAGCAAAGCAGATCTTTCAGATAGATCCGAGGGTCCTTCAAATTCTCTTGGGGGAGGAACTGTTAGAAGATCGATAGGGGGAAGAGAAATTTCTGATGAGGTCTCAGTATTTGTTGAAGGTTCAGAACCTTGAATTAATTGTTCCTTAATTTCTTTGTCGATTAAATTATCTTCGAGGGTAACCGGGGAATCTTCTTCAAATTCGTCATGAGTGTCAATTGGTGAAGCAGGAAGGATCTGGGATTCCGGAACCGGAGTATTTCCAATTTCGGAAAACTTTTTGGATTCCACGAAATTTTTTGAAACGTTATCAATAGGTTTTTGAGGTTCACCTTTCCCGATTAAAGTAAAAGGCATTTTTTCAGGAAGTCGTGGATTTAAGGTGGGTTCATTTTTTTGAGGCTCAGAATCCGAAGGGGTGGGGTGCGTTTTTTGTTCAACTTTTTCTGCTGGGCCTGGCTGAAAAAGTATTGGAGGAATATTAGTAATCATTACTTCTGAAGCTAAATTTCCAACATGGACATTCAGTGGCGAAAAATTAACCATTTGCTCAATGGAAGGAACGTTTTGTGAATCCTTGGAGGAGCTGGCTGGTGGAATAGTCTTTACTTTTTGTGCTGGTTCCTCGCTAGAAGAGACGTCTCTCCAGGAGGTAGGGTTTGGAATCGATTGATAGTCGGGAGTTGCCAATTGAGAAAAGGGTGGTGTCGTGGAAATGTCGTTAAAAGTGAGAAGTTTGACTCCAGTCGAGGCATCAATTTCAAATTCGGGGGAATCCGAATTTTCTTGGAGTAATCTTCGAAAATAGGTCCAGCAAATGTGGAGAGCATTGATTGTGGTTTTTACTGCTCCAATTAAATAGGCAATAAGAACAATAAAAACATTCCAAAGCCATTTAAAAAAAACAACGCAGTATTTGATGAAGAAAAAAATTCCAATAATTAAATCTTTATAGAGAATATCAAGGGCAAAGATCAGAGAAGCCAAAGTAAAAAACAGAAAAAGCAGGCGGGATGGAAGAATCCCAAACCTGGATGAAAAAAAATTGAATGTGGTTGCTCCCACTTTTCCACCTTCGAGTCCGAGGAGCCCCAAACCAAAAACCAGGGTGCCGAGAGCTCCAAGGAATCGAAAGGCCAAATGACAAAATGGTCGCTCTAAAAAGCGCTGAAGCCCCATTAAACCAATGATTGCAGGAACAAGGTAAATTCCAACTCCAAAATTAATCGTAAGAAAGTTTAGTAAACCGGCAAGTTTGAACGGTATAAGGTTGTGAAATAGCGAGAGAAAAAAAATACTTATACCAATAAGAATCAAGCCCACAGCTTCACTTCGTTGGCTTGGTGAAATCAAAGACGGCGATGGATCAGTAGAAAGCTTGACGTACTTCGGAGATCGAGTTCTTTCAGCTTTCTTCCGTGCCTTGGGTTCAGGAATTAATAGTTTTTTTTGATTCATTTTTTTAGGTTCTTTTAATTAGAAATTTCAGACAATTTCAGGGAAGCATGTCATTTCAGATAGCGTTCTCCCAAAGAGTTCGTCCATTGCTTGGCAAGTCACTATTGATGGATTCATTGAAGCGCTTGTGATGTGCTTTTTGAACCGATTATTGATTCGATTCTACAAAAATCAGTTTCATTTACCCTTTTGTAACGTGGCATAGCTGGCCAACCCCCATTTTGAGCTGATACAAGAGATGAAAAAGGCGCAATTTTAGAGATTTTGGAAAATTCTTGTAAATATATCGGCAGGAAAAAGAGAATAAATAGGGGCAAAAGGGTAAATATTTATCAAATATTGGTTTATGAAAATATTATAATGATTATGTAATTGTAAAAATATTTATATTAATAATAAATGATTGATAAATTCTTTTTTCATTTATTTCTCATTTATGGTATATTGGTACATTCAGAAAATCTTTATTTATAGGAGTTTTTCAATGGCTATTACTGCGAACGATATTAGAAGAAATATGATTATTATTTTTAACAATGAATTGTGCCAGGTTGTAGAGGTCGAATTTGTTCGTCCGGGAAATTGGAGAGCTATGGCACAAACCAAATTGCGAAGTATTAAGACTGGGGCAATTTTTCAGCAGAGATTTCAGACTACTGAAAAAGTGGATGAAGCTGTTGTTGAAACCAGGACGATGCAATATTTGTATTCCTCTGAAACAATGCACCATTTTATGGATGTTCAAAATTATGAACAAATGGATATGAATAACGAATTTGTTGGTGATTCGAAGAAGTTTTTGAAAGAGCAAATGGAAATTACCGTAAAATTATATGAAGGAAAGCCCATCGGGATTGAGCTTCCTACTTGGGTAGTATTGAAAGTTTTGGAAGCTCCGCCCAATATTAAAGGCAATACTGCAAGTGGCGGAGGAAAACCTGCAACTCTTGAAGGCGGACATGTAACGCAAGTTCCGTTTTTTGTCGAAATAGGAGATTTAATAAAGGTTGATACTCGAACGGGTGAATATCTTGAAAGAGCTAACAAATAAGTAGTAATGTTAACAAAATAATGATAAAAGGGGTGGCGAATGAGATTCCGGAATGCAATACTTAATAGAGATAATTTATTAGTCATTTTCTTTGTATTAATGATTATTATGTCTTTTCAGCCGTTTGACAAGGTATTTGGTGAAGATTCGAACACTAATACTGAATTAGCGGCACCAACCGCACCCCCGCCCATTAATGAAAAAGAGCCTGCCCCACCTGTTGCCGAGGTTCCTAAGCCTGCTGGTGGTGAAGTGGCAAACCCCGAAACTCTCAAAGAAATGCCAAAAGAAGAACCTGCAAAACCTCCTGCGGCTGAACCGGGTGCCCTCGAAAAGGTTGAGACCCCCAAGTCTATTGCTCCAGCAGCTGATCAAACCAGCGTTGTTCCAAAAAACCTTGAAACTCCAAAGACTGAAGCAAAAGGTGACTCGAAAAAGGCAAAAAAACCCAAAAAGGCCAGTAAGGCTACCGAAGCTAAGGGCGTAACTCTTTTAAATCCGAATGAAGGTGAAAAAAATACTCCCTCAGCTAATTTAGCTTCGCCTGCTGAAAAACCTGCGAAACCTAATCAAAAAAAGGCAGATGGAAAAAAAGCCGGCAAGAAAAGTGAAAAACGTAAATCAGAAAAATCCAAAAAAGAGCAACCTGTTAATACGGCATCACCTGTTGCACAAGTTCCCGAAAAAGTGATTGCTTCTCCTATTCAAGAGCAAAACCCTCAAAAAGTTAAGAAGCAGAAAATTTCCAAAAAGAAAAAGAAAAGCAAATCTAAGCCAGAGTTAGAGATAACTCACAATACAAGACTGCCTGAAGAATGTTCATGGTTTAACCAGCCATTTGAAGTTCAATCAAATGGTGAAATCTTCAGTATCTCTTCGAATCAACAATTGATTGAGCCGATCGTAAAAATCAATTCAAATAAAGTGGAATCAGAATCCCGCAAGCAAAATGAATTTGTCCGCCCTCAAAAAGGGAAGGGACTTTTTTCCGTCGCAATTGAAAAAATGGAAAAACTTCGTTCCCGACGTTTATCCGAAGCCCAAAGACTGGGAATTTCGCTCCCGAGCCAAAATGGAAGTTTTCACGGCGTCCCGGGTTCTCTTGTTAGAATAATCGATACCATTACGACAATTTCAGGCGATAGCGCAGTTGACAAACGTTCGGTGTATACTGAAGAAAAACAAAATAAAACTGGTGCTGCTGGGTACTAAACAAACAACGGTACTAGTCTCTCAGATCTTGCCCGCAAACTCGAAACCTCATGGCCTGCAGCAAAGAGACTTGAAGACCCGAAGCATTCGCCAACATTGAAACAATTGGAACGCGCAGCACACGCATTAGGTAAGCGATTGATATTGAGTTTTGAGTAGCATTTTATGAGGTTTCGATCAACAACATTTTCACTGTAAAACGGCAATATCCCACTTGATTAGGCTTACATGCTTTAAGGTTTTGTTTCCGTTAAAAAATCGCCCCTTTGACGAAAGAAATACTGAGCTTCTCGTTTAACTTTGACTATCATATAAGTGATGACAATATCGAAAAAATGATGAAATGAGATTGCACTGCCAAAATCTTCGGCAAAGATTCGACACGGGCTTTTGTGACTGGTATAAACCCTAAACGAGTTTGTCGAAAAAAGCCCTATTTTTCATGCTTTTATGTACCGATTCAAATTTTCGCCTGGCTTTTTCGCAGCACCAGCGAATCGATTTATACCGAATAAAATGTCAGATCTCCTGACCCGTATTTGAATAGATCAGTGTTTGACGACTTGCTGCCGGAAATTGAAATAGCAATTTTTGTTGAAGAATTTGCCTTCATTTCAATGTTTTCTGGGTAAAAAAGTGCCATTAAAAGTCATTCGGAATCAGGAAGTCTGAATGAACCGAGATTTTTCGACAGTTTCTAAACGAAATTGTTGAGAGGTTGTAATTAGGGAAAATTAAAAAAAAATCGACTCCCATTTTTTTAGGAGTCGATTCTTTTTTTTAGGTGTCTGTTTTTTTAAATGTAAGTTATTTTTTGAAGAATTCAGTTATCGCTTGGCGGTGGAGGGGGCGGCGGGGCTGAGTCACCACCAGAGCCTCCTGAATAATCAGAGGAGGGTGGGGGAGGTTCTGTTGAGGATGAAGTACTGGAAGAGTCGTCTCCTCCGCGAGGGGGTTTTGAACCAGAACTGCCTTCCTTCTGTTCGGAAAGGGAGGCGTTACATGCTGGGCAATCGCCTGGTGAATCGCTTGTATACCCGCACTTCGGACAAACGTAGGTCTTGGGAGCATCTTCAGAAGGAGGCTGTCCCTCGGAGTTGCCTTCTGATACTTTTTGATCGTCGGGTGGTGGATTATCGCTTGGTGTATTATCTGATGGCGGTTGATCGGAAGGGGGAGTTTCTCCGCTTGGGTTTGGATTAGCAGGAGGATTTTCTCCGGAGACGTTTTCTCCACTGCTTGGGGGATTTTCATCTTGAGCTAATGTTATATTACTATTGAAAACCAACCCAAAAAATAGAATTAACCCCAAATAAAAAACAAAAAAATTTCTCATTTTCTATCCTCCTGGTAATTTCGCGAACAAACACAGAGAAGCATAGTATCACAATATTTCTGAATAAAAAGTCATTTTCGAAGTTTTTTTGGTTATTTTACCTTAAATTATTCAGATTAGAAGAAAAACAGCTCTTTTCTGTATTATACTTTATTTTTTTTTTAATAAGCAAGCAAAGATAATTTTTCTAAGAAAAGAGGAGTGAAAAGTGAACATTGAACTAAAAAAGGAACCTGTTTTTTCAGTTGTTTTAATTATGCCGGATATTCCCCAAAACACTGGGAATATCGGTCGACTTTGTTTTGCTGCTGGATGTAGGTTAGTTTTGGTTCGTCCGATGGGTTTTCGATTAACTGATTCACAGCTTCAAAGGGCGGGCATGGATTATTGGGACAAATTAGATTTGCTGATTTTAGACGATCTTGAAGAATTCAGAGAATGGTGTATCGGAAAAAGAATCTTTTTTCTTTCATCGAAAGGGAGTCAAAATTATGCCAAAATTGAATACAAACTTGGTGATGTATTTTGCTTTGGCTCAGAAGCCAAAGGTTTCCCGGAGGAAATTTTCAATGAAGGAAAACGGGATGGAAACTTGATAAAAATTCCAATGATTAAAGAGGCCAGATGTTTGAATGTTTCCACATCTGCCGGGATAGTTCTCTTCGAAGCATTAAGGCAAATCGAAAAATGGTGAATGAATATATCGTAGAGAAAGAGTTACCCGCTCTTTTTCCAGAAAGGGAATTATGCAAATTCCAATTTAATAGTTTGTAATCTTGATTTGACTCAGTTGACTTTTTTTTTCGATTATTTGATTAGATGACGCTATTAAAGATGGGAACGATCTAAGTTACTCGGGAAAAGGCATTCCTGGTGGCATTCCTGGAGAGTCTTCTTCTGTTGGGGCCATTCCGTCTGGGGTGGGGCCTTTGGCAAATTCTTCTTCGGCCATTTGTTCGATTTCATCTCCCATATCTTCCCCCATCTCTTTGGCCATTTTTTTCGCCCATTTAGCAACCGAACGTGGGTCATTTTCGTCGATTCCTGAAAAATTGCTAGGGTCAGACATGTTTTCCAAAATTTGGTCTTCAGATCTTATCGTTCGGAAGCGAGAAACCAGGCGGTTTGTCTTTGAAGAACCACAAAATTCGCAGGATGGGTGATCCTGTATTTCACTTATCCTTAAAATTAAGGAAAAACGTTTTTTACAGTCTCCACAGTTGTATTCATAAATGGGCATATTTTCAACCTCCGAAATTTTGTTTCCTGAAGAATAATTTTCTGATAATTTTTTAAATTATAGAGGAAAGATGTTGTAAAATCAAATATCAACCGATAAAATGAGATATTAAAATTCATAGAATCTTCAAAACGGAAGAATGGAAAAATCCCCGTACGAACAAATAAAGAGTTTTGACGAATTTCTTTGGAGAGAAGGGTTAAAGTCCCTTTCCGTTGAACATACTCCAGAAGCGGCTCGGGCATTGAAATCTCTTTTTTCAGATAAAATCTGGAAAAAAAGGGAAGCAACTGCCAAAGTTTTAGTTGCTTGGGGTTCGGAAGTTGTACCCATTTTGATTGATGATTTTGACGAAAAAAATCCTGATGAAGTTTATTGGGTTTTGTACGTTATAGGCCACTTCGAAACCCCCGAAGGAACCAAACTCCTTGAGAGGTTTTTAAAATCGCCTGATTCGGAGTTTCGTGGTTTTGCTCTTCGCTCAATTTCCCTTTCATTAAATAAAAAAAATTCAAGAACTTTATTGAATCATTTGAATGATCAAAATTGGGCGATTCGAAAACTTGCTTTCGAAAAACTCATGTTATTTGGCCTTGGGTTATTGGATGACCTTCGAAACGAGCTGAATAATTATTTATCTGATCCACCTCACGCACTAGTAGCTCTTTTTATTAAAATTGGCGGGAAATCCATTATTCATGAACTTTCACAAATGTATGAGAATGGGTCCTTTTCCATGCGATATTCAGTAATCGTTTCACTGGAAAAAGAAGATTCCCCGGAATTCGTGGATTTTCTTATTCAGGCGCTTTCAGATTCATCGTGGGTTATCAGGAAAAAAGCCGCTGAAATTATTTTTGCCAAAGGGCCAAAAGTTTTTGATCGCCTTTCAAGCTGGTTTTCCAAAGGCGACTCGATGATGAAATACCAGATAATAGGTATTATTGTCGACTTGCTTGGAGAAAAGGCTATTCCCCTTCTCAAGAGATTTTTGGGGGCCAGCGATCAGGAGTATAAAATTCTTGCAATAGATTGTTTTTCAAGGCTTCCTGGCGATGAGGCTACCAAACTTTTGATTAAATGCCTTTCTGATCCCCATAGGATTGTTTCGGATTTTGCGTCTGAATGCCTTGCAAAAAAGAATAAACTTAATCTTGACCTACTTTTGGAAAACTTGAATTCTGATGATGAAAATTTCAGATTCCTGATTATTAAGACAATTGGGGCTATTGGAGGTTTGGCGTTAAATCCTATCATCAAGATTCTTAAAGAAGGGTCAAAACAAGAGAAACTTTTCCTGGTCGGAATCCTCCAGAAAATTTCCCCCAACGATAAACTTATTGAAGCGCTTGTTTACTTGCTTGGCGATCCGAGTTGGCCTGTGAGGAATTCAGCTTCGCAGTGTTTAAAAGCTTTCGGAGAAAGGTCTGTTCGGTTCGTGGTTAAAGTATTAAATTCATCCAATGAGGATGCTCAATTTTGGGCAGGCAAAATTTTGCAGGGAATGGGCCATTCAGCGGTTTCTGCTCTCAGTAAAATTCTCGATGATGGCGCTGATGGCGCACTGGTCCCTCACATTGTTTCAGCATTGATTGCGCTAAATGATTCTGAAGCAATGCCTACCGTTATCAGGTATTTGGAAAAGTGTGATGAAATTAAAATAAAATTTATTTTCGAGAATATTCAGGAGATTTCTTCTCGTGAAGTGGTGGAGGGAATCTTGAATCTATTAGGTCATCCGGATGATAGGGTTTTAACCTGGTTATCAATCCTTCTTAGGAAGGTAAAGCGGCTTAATTTGAGAAAAGAAGTTTTATTGGGTTTAAATCTCTCCGATGAAAGGTCCCGTTTCGTTGTAATAGATGCCGCCCAATACTGGGATGAAGTATCAGAGCCTGAAATTAAAAGTCTCATTCGGCAACTTGAAGTAGAAAAAGTTACTCGAAGCATTTGTGGAATTGTTCGAATTTTGAGAAATCACCCATTGGATGTTTCTTTAGAATTTCTTCAGGGATACATCGAAACGATTGAATCAGGTTTAATGCTGGATTTGATGCTGATTATTTCTGAATCAAAATCTCCAAAATTGAATCATCTACTTGCAGAAGTCTTGAAAAGACGTTCCCAACTGATTTCGGAAGCGGATGTTGAAAAAGTTGGTGTGATTTTGGGTCGAGTTTTCCAGAACAAACCAGAAGGAATTGTTCAGGGCTTGGCTTCTTCAAGTATGCCATTCAGATTATGTTGTGTTGTTGCATTGGAACAAATCCATGAGAAAAAAGTTGCTTTGATGCTCATGGACAACCTTAACCAAAGAGACGATCCAAAAATCGTTAAACGCGCTGTTAAAATTTTATCCGAATATTTCTTCACGGAAGATTTCAGGCTAAAAGGCGCTGTGACTGATTTCCTTCTGAATCTCGGCCCGATAATTTCTGAACCCATGAATGAAGTTATTTCTGATCTCGAAAATGAAATTGACCGAAAAGCTCTGATTGATCTGATTGACAGCGTCGGTGGAACGGTTGATCCGGAAATTTTGAAACGTAAAAAAGGTCAGAAATTGATTATTTCTGATGCTGCACTGGATAACGTTCTTGAGAGAAGAAAAAAAGCCATGGAAGAACTGGAAAAATACGACAAAATTATTCAGACTTCTCACACTCAGGAACTGACAATAATGTTTACCGATGTTAAGGGGTACACCACATTTTCTTCAAAAGCATCTCTTTCAGAAGTTATGAGTATGCTCAAGGAACATGATGAAATTCTTATCCCCTCTTTTGAAAAGCATTCCGGAAAGGTCTTGAAGAAAATCGGTGATGCTTTTTTGGTAGTATTTGAAGATCCTTCGAAATCTGTTCTTGCCGGAATTGAAATTCAGAGAAATTTGAAAGAACGAAATGCCACAGTTTCAGAGGAGCGGAAACTTGCCATCAGAATTGCGATTAATACTGGTCCAGTAATCAGAAAGGAAAGCGATGTATTTGGTGAAGCGGTAAATGTCGCCTCCAGATTAGAAGGAATTGCCGATGCGGAAGAAATTGTTATTTCAGAATCGACATTTAAATTAATTGATAAAGAAATTTTTGAACTGAAATTTTTTGGCGAACACGCATTAAAAGGACTAGAGCACAAAATTTTGGCTTATAAAGTCAAATGGTGATTTTGACTGGATATTAGAATCTGAGAGTTCTTTCGCAAACATTTAGGGAATCATGACTGCAAAACAGCCTGAACTTCGTTCTCCTGTTGACTTTGACCATTCTTACAATGGTCATTCAAGTGATTGGATTTTTGAACGCTTTTCGATTGTGTTTATTTCGTTCATTTTATTCATTATTTTTTTGGGAAGCACTTTTTCTCTTTGCTGGCAGCGTCTGGAAACTCGAAGAGATCATGTTTTAGCAAGTGATAAAATGACCGCCAATCTTCTTGCAGATCTTCTTTTGGAGCACAACAAAGCAACTATTGGAATTCTTCAGTCCTATGCTCAACGTCTCCTATTTATCAAATCCGTTAAAAATAGGGATCTGGAAGGTGTTCTCAGACATCTGTCCAATTTAAAGAGCAATTCCGATGTCGACCTAACCTTTATATCGGACAAGTTGGGTGTTGTTTGGGCTAATTTCCCGCTGTTTCAGGAGACTTTAGGGAAAGATCTTTCGGACCGTGACTGGTACAAAGGAATCAGTTCCAATTGGAAACCTTATATTTCCAAGGTCTTTCAACTTGTTGTCGCAAACAAGCCCTTGGCGACAGCCATTTGTGTCCCTATAATTGACGAGGACGAATCAATTCTTGGGGTGCTTGGAACCTCCCAACGACTGGGTTTTCTTTCGAATGCCATCGAACGAGTGCCTTTAAGCCCTTCTACGACTGTGAATGTGGCCGATCGCTCGGGAAATTTTCTTTACAGTAATAAATTTCCTTATAAAGGAAAGGTTTCAGGTTATCCTTTGTTTCCGTTTGTTGAAAAGGCGTTAAATGAAAAGAGCCAGCAGGTTGAAATTAATGATTCTCAATATGAGCAGAGAAAAATAAATTATCTAACTGTCGTTCCCATAAGGGAAATCGGATGGATTATCATAATCGAAAGGTCTTTTCAAGACATTTTTAGTCTGGAGCAGAGCCGAATTATTGAAATTTGCCTTACTTCCTTTCTGTTGTTCCTTTTGATAATTTGTTTTCTGGTTTATCTTAGAAAAACATACATGTTTCAAAAAACCAAAGAACTTCTGATAGCAGAGACAAGACTTAGAAATTTGGAAAATTCAGATCTGGAAACCAAAGATTATCTTGAAAAGCTTATTCGGTATGCTAATGCCCCTATTATCGTCTGGGATCCCCAATTCAGAATCACGCGATTCAATCAAGCCTTTGAACATTTGACGGGTTTTAAGGAGGATGAGGTCCGGGAAAAACAAATTGGACTTCTCTTCCCGGAAAACCTGCGGGAAGGGTGTCTTGATTTTGTAAGACAGACGACAGGTGGGCAAGGGTGGGAATCTATAGAAATTCCAATCCTTCACAAAGACGGATTAATAAGCACAGTACTCTGGAATTCTGCTACCATTTTTAATACAAATACAAAAGAAGTCATTGCGACTATAGCACAAGGGCAGGACATCACCGTTCGTAAAAAAGCCGAGGCGGCTTTGAAGACCAGCGAAGATAAATATCGTTCACTTTTTACCTCAATGATAAGTGGCTTTGCCCTTTTGGAAATGATGTATGATGGGTCTGACAAACCGATAGATTGCCGCTATATAGAGGTCAATCCCGCCCATGGAAAATTAACTGGTTTAAAAAAAGAAGCAATAATAGGTCGTACGGCAAGGGAAAGCATTCCAGGTCTCGAGGAATTCTGGATTGAAAAATATTCCAAAGTTGATAAGACAGGGGTTCCGGACTATTTGGAAAACTATGTTTCAGGGCTAAAAAAATGGTTTGGGGTTTATGTTTATTCGACAGCTCCAGGTTTTGTCGTAATAATGTTTGAAGACATCACCAATCGCAAGGAGTCTGAGAAGCAAATTAAAGCATCACTTTTGGAAAAGGAAACACTACTTAAAGAGATTCATCATCGGGTAAAAAACAACATGCAGGTTATTTCCAGCCTCCTGAGTCTTCAGAGCTTGTATGTCGAAGATGAGAAAGTGAAAGAAATTTTCAGGGAATGCCAGGGTCGCATCATGGCCATGGCTTTCGTTCATTCGCTGCTCTATAAATCGAAGAGCCTCGCAGAAATAAATTTTGGGGAATATGTAAAAGAGCTAGCCGATCAACTGATTCGGTCATACCAGATAGGCAGCTTGCAAATAAATTTGATCATCCAAGCTGAAAATGTTATGCTGTCCATTGAGACTGCTATACCATTTGCTTTGATCATCAATGAACTTCTCACAAATGCCTTGAAATATGCCTTTCCAGAAGCCGGAAATGGTGAAATAAAAATAGAGATGGGTCAGACGGAAAATGGTGTAAAATTGCTTTTTGAAGACAATGGGGTTGGTTTTTCCAAAGAAGTGGATTTTCAAAAACCTGAAACATTTGGATTGTATCTGGTCAATTTACTGGTTAAACAACTTAATGGCAGTATTGAACAGTTTAAAAGTAACGGCACAAAATACGTTATCAATTCCCATAGCATAACGACTTAAGGAGGAATCGCTTGTCAAAATTTAGAATCATGATTGTCGAAGACGAGGAAATCGTGGCTGCGGATTTGGGAAAAAGTGTTGAGAAAAATGGTTATATTGTCTGCGCTATGGCTTCGACTGGAATGGAAGCGATAAAAAAAGCCGATTTAAACAGACCCGACCTGATACTTATGGATATCGTGTTGAAAGGAAGTATGAACGGAATTGAGGCTGCAAAGAAGATAAAAGATCTATATCAAATACCGATTGTTTTTCTTACGGCGTTCGGTGAAGACTCTGTTCTGGAGCAGGCTAGAATGGCAGAACCCTACGGATTCCTTACAAAGCCTTTTAAAGATAGAGATTTGCACATTTCAATTGAAATATCTATATACAAGAAGCGGGCAGAAGACAGAATAAGAAAGATGGAACTCTGGTTGGCTGCTGTTCTTCGAAGTGTTGGTGATGCGGTAATTGCATCCGACAAAAACAGAGTGATAACCTTTATGAATGCGGTTGCTGAAAAGTTGACCGGATGGAAAAAAGAAGATGCTCTTGGAAAAAAACTTAGCGAAGTTCTAAACCTAAAAGAAGAAGATACTGACCTGGACAAGCATTTACTGGAAAAGGTAATTTCTGAAGGATTGATTATCAATTTAATTACTGATCGCCTTCTGATTGCGAAGGATGGAACAGAGCTTCCAATTTCTGATAGCGCTGCCCCAATCAAAGATGAAAACGGTGAAAGTCCTGGCAGTGTAATTGTTTTCAGGGACATTACTGAACAGAAGCGTTCCGCGAGAGAAAAACAAGAACTCCAAACCCAGTTGCTGCAAGCCCAGAAGATGGAATCGGTGGGGCGGTTAGCGGGTGGCGTTGCGCATGATTTCAACAATATGCTTGGTGTAATCCTCGGGTTTGTAGAAATGGGAATGGATCAAGTAGATCCCAAACAGCCCATTCATGCTTATTTGACCCAAATTCGCAAAGCTGCAACACGTTCAGCCGATCTCACCAGGCAATTACTTGCCTTTGCACGCAAACAGACTATCGCTCCTAAGGTGCTCAATTTAAATGAGACTGTGCTGGGAATTCTTAGTATGCTGCAAAGGATCATCGGTGAGAATATCAATCTTAACTGGTTGCCAGCAAATGATCTATGGATGGTCAGAATGGACCCGTCCCAGATCGACCAGATTTTGGCCAACTTATGTGTTAACGCCAAGGATGCAATTTCCGGGATGGGCAAGATAACCATCCAGACAGGAAACAGCACATTCCTTGAAGGATCCTCAGCAGTTGCTTTGGGTCTTGCTCCGGGCGAATATGTGAAACTGACAGTGAACGACGATGGGTGTGGCATGGATAAAGAAACTATTGAACACATCTTTGAACCTTTTTTTACGACCAAAGGATTGGGCAGCGGCACTGGTCTTGGTTTGGCTACGGTTTACGGCGCCGTTAAACAAAACAGCGGTTTTATCACCGTCGACAGCAATAAGGGACAGGGAACAACCTTCTCGATATATTTCCCTCGATATATTGGAAACACTGAAAAACTTCCTGCACCTGATATTGAGGAACCCCCCATTCGTGGCCATGAAACAATTCTTCTTGTGGAAGACGAAATTGCTTTATTGGAACTCATCACTAATTTGCTTGAAAGCAAGGGATACACTGTTTTGGCAGCTAACAACCCAGGCCAAGCCCTTCGACTTGCAAAGGAATATCACAGTGAAATTCATCTCCTTTTAACTGACGTGATTTTGCCCGAGATGAGCGGCTGCGAGCTTGCAAAAAATGTCCTGTCTGTTTTTCCAAAAATCAAATATTTGTTCATGTCAGGGTACCCAGCCGACGTAATTGCTCAACATGGGGTGTTGGATGAAAAGGCAAATTTTATCCAGAAGCCCTTTTCGAAAAAGGATCTTTCTGCCAAACTTTGTGAATTACTGGACCGGAAATGAATTGGCATTTTTGCTTAAATTCGGCCCAGGGCAAACGCATTAAAACCATCGAGATCTACTATTTAAGCTAGTCTCAGGAATTTGGACACAGGTAATTTTTTTCTCAAATTTTACAGTATTTATGTTTGTTTCAGGAATTTAAAAGCGTTTGCCCTGAAATTCGGCCCAACTATTAAATAATGGAAATAGTTAATTCCCATTATTTTTTTCCTGATTTTACATTATTTCCAAACTTTCCAATATTTTAAATAATTGGGAGGGAGGAAATTTGACTTTCAAAAAGCTTCTTGCTGAATTGTATAAAAATTGCACATCGGACAAAAAGAAATTCAAGTTTGATGATCATTGTTATGTTTTTCGCAAATTTGAATTTGCTAATTTTGCAAGAACCTCAGGATGGTTGATAAGTTCAGACTTCCTCATGCGTGAGTATTTTGAAATGGCACTTTTTATTCGAGAAAGTCTTGAAATGTCGGCAAATTTTTCCGGAAAAAGTGCTTTTTCAAATTCCGCACCAATACTGCAAAATAGCGATCAATTCATATACGGGTCAGGAATTCTGAAGTTGTTATTTTTTGCTCAGAAATATCCAAAAATGTTCTTTGTTTTTTCAGAAATTCCAGGCCTTTTCTCAGTAATGTAGGAATTTTGCTGACTTTCTTTTTTTTTGAATTTATGCTAGAAATTCAAAATCGGAAGCGAGAAAGAAAAGGAATATCATACAACTTTTTCAAACTTACTCGGGGCAATGAGTAGACAATGAAAAATTGAAAAAAAAATGGATTTTTAAAAAATAGATTTGCCGTCGAATAGAGGAGATACGTTGATATCTGGCTCTTTCTTTGTTAGCTAAAGAAAGGGTGGTTTTTGTGATGAACAATTACCTATCAAGGAGTTAATGACTGGAATTGGTGAAAAAACAAGCAGTCGGCAATTACATTGAAAAAATTTGAATTATTCATTCAAAACAAAATCAACATAAATGCCTCAACTCCAAATTAAAATGAGAGAAGATTATGAGACCGAGAGAAAAGCTAACCAAAGAGCTTGTTGACCTACCTCAACAATCTCAAATGACCTCAAAGGAGAGAAAAACTCTTCCATTGCCTGAACCCGGGAGCTTATCAGAAGAAATCCAAGAGCTGCTTTACAATCTTCAGATGCATGAGATCGAGTTGGAAATGCAAAATGAGGAATTGCGTTGGACGCAAATGGAGTTAAAAGCTGTTAACAGGCGGTATTTAGACCTTTACGACCGAGCCCCGGTAGCCTATTTTACCTTAAGTGAGGACGGGCGAATTTTGGAACTCAATCTCCCTGCTTCAACCCTTCTTGGGATGCCCAAGAGTGAGTTAATAAAGCAATCATTGACCCAATTTATCTCCCAAGAGGATCTGGGCCTCTTTTTTTCATTTCACAAGCAACTTCTTGAAACTGGTAAACAACAGACCTGTGAACTGCGATTAAAAAAAGTTGACGGACCTTTTGTCTGGGTATCCTTGATTGCTATTTTAAAAACCATCGGAGACGAAAATTCAATCAGTATGACATTGATTGATATCAGTGAATCCAAGCGTAGTGATGAAGCAAAGAAAGAAAGCGATGATCGATTTCATGCCATTTTCGAGCAAGCTGCAATTGGCGTTGCTTTAGTGAATTCGGAAACCGGGCAATTTCTCCGAATAAATCAAACATTTTGTGATTTTGTAGGTTATACCGTTCAGGAGATGTTACAAAAAACCTTCATGGATATTACTTATCGTGAAGATATTCATAAACATGCTGAATTAATTAAACAGTTGAATGAAGAAAAGAAAAGGGAATTTTCTTTTGAAAAGCGTTATGTGCATAAAAGTGGAAATATCATATGGGTTAACCTTACTGTTTCCCCATTATGGGAATCAGGGAAAAAGCCTAAAGCACCGTATCATATTGCAATAGTTGAAGACATCAATGATCGCAAGCGGGTTGAACAGCAGTTAAAGGATCTCAATGAGTCCTTGGAGCAGCGGGTAATCGACCGAACTGAGGAGGCAAAGCGATTAACAGAGCGACTTCGCTGTTTAGCCTGCGATCTTGTCAAGACTGAACAAAGCGAACGAAAGCGATTGGCGACGTTTTTGCACGACCACATACAGCAGTTGCTTGTTAGCGCTCAAATGCAGTTAAATCTGATCAAATTCGGTAATTCTCAAACCATCCAGTCTGCTATTCAAGAGATCGACAACGTTCTTCGGGAGGCTATAACTGCCTCGCGCTCTCTCACCATGGAACTTTACCCGCCCGTTCTTCATCAATCTGGGTTGATGGCAGCCTTTTCGTGGCTTGCTGAGCGTTATGAAAAGAGATACCAATTCATGCTCCATATTCACGAAAATAAACCCGTGGAGCCGTCTAACTCAGAAATTAGAGGGTTTCTGTTCGGGGCGGCACGTGAATTAATTATGAATTCGGTGAAACACTCCGGAACCAAGGAAGCCGAACTATCAGTTTTAGCAACGAATAACAACTCCCTTCAAATCATCGTTGAAGATAAGGGAAGGGGGTTTGTTCCCAAGTTGGATACAGCCTCTTCTGACAATGGCTTTGGTTTGTTTTGCATCCAGCAGCGACTTCTGAGCTTTGGAGGTACGTTGGAGATCGAAAGTACTTTAGGACTAGGAACTAAGATCATTTTGACAATTCCATTATTCGAATCAGCCAAGTAATGATTGAATTTTGCTAAACTTTATAATTTAAGCCAGGAAATATAAATGAATGATACCCTGAACAGCTCGATGCGAAAAATCAGCATTCTTGTGGTAGATGACCATCCCATTATCCGAAGAGGGATCTCCCAAATAGTCTCTGAAGAAGGTGATATGATTGTTACAGGTGAAGCAGCTGATGGGGGTGAGGCTCTTGCTAAATTATCGAGTCAGGAATTCAATGTTGTTACACTTGACTTAACCCTTTCCAAGGAAAACGGTTTCGATGTTCTTGAAGCGATTAATAGTCGTTATCCTGAATTACCGGTTTTGATTATCAGCATGTATGAAGAAGAACATAATGCTATGCGGGCCATCAAAGCAGGAGCGGCAGGTTACCTATGTAAGGATACTCTCGCTGAAGTGCTGGTGTCAGCAATACGGAAAGTGGCGACCGGAGGAAAGTTCATCACACCAAGATTGGCTGAGCAGTTGGCGGTTCATCTGAATACCCAGACAAAAGCGCTTCATGAAAATCTTTCCGCACGAGAGTTTCAAGTGCTGCGTTTATTGGCAATGGGGAAGTCGTTGAAACAGATAGGTGAAAGTCTTTTCCTAAGCATCAAAACGGTAAGCACCTACAAAACTAGGATCTTCGAAAAAATGCAATTTCAAAACAACGCTGATTTAATCAAATATGTCATTCAGGCTCATCTTGTCGATGACTTGCTTCCCAAAATTTCTCCTCCATCAAAAAGTAACTGAAAAATCAGTTAAATATTGCAAGAAACTCTACTTTGTAGGAATTTTCCGATAGATATTAAGAATTTCTGTCATTAATTGGAAAAATGATCTGACAAACTTCGGGTAATTTGCTTAAACTTTTTTCAGAAATCTCCCACTATCTTCCGACCTCTGGATTTGATATTATTAAAATAGAATTTGGAGAAAAATAAAGGCAGAGAAAATTGTTCCTGCAAAAAAATAAAAAAGAGCAGGAAACCTAGGGACAAAGTGATGAGGAGAGAATACCTTCATGGAATCCGGAGTTATTTTACCAGATGCTCACAGGATTTTTCGTGAAGGGATGGAGAGCTTGCTTAGCCGAAATTCTCAGTTGAAGATTATTGAGGAGGCTAAAACGGGATAAAATTACCGGAAGTGCTACAATCGGAAGAATTACCTAACAAGGGTTTCGAAGCCTGAATTCCCGCAGAATTTATTGCTAGTTGCTTCTTAAGGAGCATCATTACTATATTTGTAAAGATATTGCTCCATAATACATAGTTACAATTGCAACTATGGCAATTTTTACCAAATGTTCATGAAATTTAATCAAATTCTGCATAGTTATTATTTTTTTTGGGAAATCAGGTTTGAAGCTGGAAAATTCCGGTCTATTTTTTTTCGGTACAAAGCGGCTCGCTGGCGCTGCGAGAAAGCAGGGCCAAATATTGGGTGGGTAAATTAAAAATGAAAAAAGGGAATTTTTGACACTTTAGCAAGCTGGCTGGTAATTTTAGCTCAAATTAAAGGCTAAATGCAGAAAACCTTGGTAGAACAAAAAAATATATTCCTCCTAATTTTGTATTTCTCTGTTCATGCGGATTTCAAGGTGATTTATTCAGTAATTGCTACACTGTCGAATTTTTCAACAGATTCATCCGGCCTCTTAACAAGAGGCCGAATTCGGTGTGTCTGCTCGATTTGAAGATTTAACTTCAGGACAAAGAAAACTTGCGGTATTTGGCTCGCCGATTTTCGAATTTGGAATTTCCTAATTCTTTGCGGCGCTTAATTTCGTAATCTTCGAAGGTGCCTTCAAACCAAACGATTTTCTGGTCGCCTTCAAACACCAAAAGATGTGTACATACACGATTCAGGAAAAATCGATCGTGACTGATGACCATAATGCACCCAGAAAAATCGGAAATTGCGTCTTCGAGCATGCGTAAGGTGCCAACGTCAAGATCGTTTGTCGGTTCGTCGAGGAGGATCAAGTTTCCACCTGATTTCAAAATCTTCGCGAGATGGACCCGATTTCGAGCGCCTCCCGAAAGTTCTCTTACAAATTTTTGTTGATCTGATCCCTTGAATCCGAAGCGGCCACAGTAAGCGCGGGTTGGAATTACAGTTTTCCCGAAAGAGATCTCACTTTTTCCATCGCTGATTTCCTCATACACTGTCTTTTCATCGTTGAGAATGTCTCGATGCTGATCAACCCATGCCATTTTTACAACTGGGCCTAGAGATAGTGTTCCGGAATCGACTTTTTCCTTGCCGGCGATGATCTTGAAAAGAGTTGTTTTGCCCGTTCCGTTTGGGCCGATTATTCCGACAATTGCTCCCTTGGGAAGATTGAAAGAAAGATTTTCGAAGAGTTTGTTTTTCTCAAATGCTTTGGAAACTTTGTCAAACTTTACAACCAGATCTCCTAGGGGTTCTCCTGGGGCAATTTGAATGACTGTGTTCTCCGTGGCTTCGTTGGACTTTTCACGTACAAGTAAGTCTTCGTAGTGTGAAAGCCGATTACGTCCTATTTCATGGCGATCCTTGGAACTCATTTTGATCCACTTCAATTCTCTTTCAAGGGAGCGTCGCCTCGGAGACTCTTTTTTCTCGTTTTTGGCAAGGATTTCTATTTTCTGTGCAAGCCAGCATGAGTAATTTCCTTCGAAGGGGATGCCACGCCCCTCATCCAATTCCAATATCCATTTGGTAATGTTGTCCAGGAAATATCGATCGTGAGTTGAGATGATTACAGTACCAGGATATTCCTTCAAATAATTTTCAAGCCATTCAACAGTTTCAGCATCGAGGTGGTTTGTCGGTTCATCAAGAAGCAGCAGATCTGGTTGTTCTAAAAGCGTCTTGCAAAGGGCTACTCTTCTTTTTTCTCCTCCGGAAAGATTGTCTACTAAACTTTCATCAGGAGGAAGGACAAGTGCGTTAGCGGCAACCGAAAGTTTGGTATCAATTTCCCAGCCGCCACAGGCGTCTATTTTATCTTGAAGGACGGCCATTTTCTCCATGGCCTTTTCCATTTCGTCGCCTTCCAATTCTCCCACTTTGTTGGAAATTTCCTCATACTCTTTTAAAATTTTGAAAACTCCCGACATTGCGGATTCAAGAGTCTGTCGTACGGTTTTTCCTTCTTCGAGTTTTGGTTCCTGTGGTACAAAACCGATTTTGATGCCCTTCGCAGGTTCGGAATGCCCGACAAAATCGCTGTCGATTCCGGCCATTATTCGAAGAAGAGTGGATTTGCCGGCCCCATTTTCCCCGACAATTCCGATTTTGGCGCCTGGAAAAAACGACAATCCAATGTCTTTCAATACTTGCTTAGGCCCGTAATATTTATTCAGCCCGTACATGGTATAAATATATTGCTCAGCCATCTCATTACCTCTTTGGTTTAATTTGAAATTGGGAGAGATTATACCACAACAAAATATTCCTTATTATTCAAATTTAGCGAAGTTTTGAAATTTTCGTTCCTACATTTTATAGAAATATTGACACTGTAAATTCGCTGAAATAATTTAAAAAAAGAAAGCAGAATAGACAATCTTATTGAAAAAAAGAGAGTTTCCGCTCTTATCTCCGAAATCTCTGTTTTATAGCAGGTTCTAAAAAATTCGAATCAACTACTTTCATATAGTGTCGAATTTTTCAAATTCCAAAGTTGGGTTTCAAGTTTCATGTTTAAATTTTATCTGGGAAACTATTGTACCAATAAGCATTAAAATGCAGCCCGCTATTGCAATGGAAGTAAACTTTTCTGATAGGAAAATCGCCCCGCCAACTGCGGCAAAGGCTCCCTCAAGGCCCATTATGATGGCTGCATGTGTCGGGTTTGCTTTCTCCTGCGCGACTACCTGAAGCGTGTAGGCGATTCCTACAGAAACAATCCCGCAATACATCACTGGTATCAGGGCGCTGCAAAATCCAAAAAAAGTGTTCTTTTCAAACGCCAACGCCGCTATCAAGCTTAGACCCGAACAGACAAAGGATTGAAACTGGGCAAAGACAAGTGGTTGAATTTTTTTGGAATAATAATCGACGATCTGAACATGGATTGCCCAGAACAATGTTCCGATTAGTACAAGTAAATCTCCCCATTGCGGATAAAAATTCTGAAGTGTAAAGTCTGCGCCGGATTTTATTGTAAGTAGAAACATTCCAACCATCGCCAATGCAGCTCCGATGATCTGCCAGGCAGTCAATTTCTGTCCAAGAAAAATCCCGAGGAATGGTACCAATGCAACGTAAAGACTTGTAATAAAGCCTGCTTTTCCAGGCGTTGTGTAAACCATTCCGGTTTGTTGGAATGAGGATCCTGAAAAAAGCGCTAATCCGCCAACAATTCCGCCGATCCATAATAGCTTGGCAGTATATTTTTCAGATTGTTGATTGTCTGTTTGTACCAGTTTCTTCTGAAATTGAGAAAAAGACCAAACACAAAACCCACCCAAAGCGAATCTTGTAGCATTAAAAAAAAAGGGGCCGATGTTATCCATTCCCATTCTTTGGAAAACAAATGCAAAACCCCAGATTGCGGAGATTAAAAGTAGAAGTAAATTTGCTTTCATGTTTTCCCATTCTAGTGCAATGTTGTAATTTTTTCAAAGTTTGTTTATTAGTATTGATTTGACTCCCAAAATCGAGATGTTATATCCTTGAGATGAGAAAAAAATCCGATCAAAAGTTTGAAAAGCCCTTAAATGGAGTGTGTATATGCCGATAAAATCTCCCACACGATTGTTTCGCCCGTTGCTCATTATCGCCAGCTTTTGTTTGATTGCCCTGATGTCGGTTTTCACTCCTGAGCTTTTTGCTTCAAAGGAATACCCTACGCTTCGAGAGCTCATGGAAACCGGACAACTTGAAAAGGAAGTGGCTGATGAACCCCCTGTTCCGCAATCTCCGGATTTCCAACCATCCTCGCCCGATGAAGAGACCCCGGAACCGCCTAGTGTCTTGACTGAAGAAGATCAGACACCTGTTGCTCCAGCGCCTCAAGTGGTGGCGAGCCAGCAATTTATTCCGGTTCCACATGTAGAATTGCCCAAAAAAGTCGTCAGAATTGGACGGGTTCCTTTCATGAATGTCAAGCAAATGGTGCTTTATTACCAGGGTCTCATTGGGTTTCTCCGGAAGGAAATGGGAGTAAAGGATGTCTGCATCGTGGTAGGCAAAGACTATGAGGGCGTCATGAACGCTCTTGCACGTGGAACTATTGATTTCGCCTGGTTGGGGCCGATGGCATACGTCATAGGGAGTGAAAAAATCCCAATGATTCCGCTTGCCCAAGCGAATCGGCGGACTGGGGCCTCCTACTGCGGAGTATTCATCACTCGAACCGATTCCAAAATCCTGGGAATCGAGGACATCAAAAACAAGGTTATCGGGTTCGTCGACCCGGAATCAGCGAGCGGATATCTGTATCCTCTTTATTTTTTGTATAACTCCAAGATCAATCCGCAAAAATATTGTCGTAAAGTAGAATTCCTGAAAAAACATGATGCGGTTCTTGATGCGGTGCTTACGAGGAAGATCGATGTCGGGGTTTGTCTTGAGGACACCCTGATTGCCATTAAGGACAAAAAAATCCTCGATCAGATCCTGGTTTTGGGGAAGACAAGCCAAGTTCCCTCCGATGTTATGGCCTGTCGTGCGGATTGTGATCCAGCTTTGCGAGAAAAATTCCAGAATGCCCTTCTGAAAATCAAGGCGGCGAACCAGGCAGCCCTTTCTTTAAAGAATTCCACTCCCATAATTGAATTTTCACCTATTAATGACGCTAATCTTGATCCTGTCCGGGGTATTTTGAATGTCATTGACAGCGTGCGGCAACGCTGAGGAGGGAGTTTTTATTCACTTCCGCATTTGCAATTTTTTTTCCTTTCTACATTTCACGGAACTGTTCACTTACCCCATTAATTGCAGAATATTATCTTCCGAAGCCATTTCCCTGGGCTTGAAATTTTAGCTATTACTATTTACTAAAATGATGTATTACGTCATTTTAAGGGCTTTATTATAGCAATCCAAAAAATATGTGCATCACCCCAAGAACATTGATTTGATCAAAATGAAGTTGGATCGGTATATTTTCCAAGAAAACACGTAACTTTCATGAAAATTAGGAGGCCTTACTGGATGGTTGAAACATTCATTTCTGTCAGACCCAACTCCTATTTACTCAGACCTGAAGCACGAAATAGGTCGGATGAACGAACTAATTTAAATTGGTATTAGAGCGCTTCACACTAGAAAAGTCAGTATTTTTTGTTACCACCGGATAAAAACTGACCCAGGCACCGCCGGAAAACTGACCCACGTTGCCGTGTGGCAACATTTAACTCTTTTGACCAAGCTTTTTCTTTAGTTGCTGATTTTCTTTGATGGGTCTTTTTTTCTTTTATGGTGGGTCAGAAATTAGCCGGGTCTACCAGTATTTTTTTATCAATTTTCATGGAAACAAAAAATTAATTAAACTTTTTTGGGAAAAAAGAGTATTAAAAATATAAGTGATGATTATTTCCCAGAACGGGATTTTTTATCACCAAATTTGAATCGAGGGGTTTCAATGAATAATCATAGGCAGGCGTATTGTTGTGTGTGTTTTGGGGTCTTCTTTCTGTTTTCAATCTTTTCCATGAATATTCTTCTGGCGGCAAACCCATTTGGGGAAGAAGGGGCCCCCGTTCAAAACCCAACCACTGTAACCAATTCGAATGTAACAACTCCTCCTGATGCTGGAACAGAATCAATTAATTCCCTGAAAACTCAATTTGATGCACGAAATAAATTATCCGGACTATATAAGACCAAGATTCTTTCATATCCGATTATTAAAGGGAAAATCAGTTTTACCGATACGAATCTTACAAATTATCCACGTGCAGTTTGGCTTGAGAGTCCTATTCTGACAGAGCATGGATGCCAGAACAATTCTCTTAAAAAAGATAAAAGAGCTGATAAAGTCAAGAAGATGGGACTTTTTTCTTCAACTGTTCAAACTCCAATTGTCACAGCGGATTTCGATGGCCGAGCTTTTGTAGTTAAAGCCATCGTGGCCCATTACGGTGGAACTACTGAAGGAAATGATTCCGGAGTGGTAACTCCCTCGCTACCTGAATTAGCAAAACCCGCTGAGTTGGAAAAAGCGAACGAAGCGATTGAAACAGAGATTTTGAAGCTCGAGTTCGAGTATGACGATCTAATAGTGAAATATGCCGCTCTTGAACAGGGAATGTTCAAAGGAGGCGAAAAAAAAGCAGTTGAAGCACGATGGGCCGAAATCAAAGGATTAATTGCCGACAAGAAAGCTGCTATGGCAAAAAATCAGACCCAAATGGATCAACGAATCTTCGAAGCTGGAATCGGTGCGGAAAATAAGGGAGAATTCCAGAAAGCCCTTTCCCTTTTTCAATTATATGATCATTGGGATAATGATTCCAGAGCACATGCAGGCAATTGCTACGAACAGCTGAAAGACTTCAACTCTGCAATTAAGTACTACAACCAAATTTCCCCACAAACTAATCCTGTTCTAATAAAGACGGCAAATTGTTTTGAACAACTAAAAGATTACAATTCTGCGATTAGCTATTACAACAAGGTATCTCCGATGACTGCAGATGTACAGGTTAAAATAGCGAATTGTCAACATCTTAACGGCAATGACAAAGATGGATTAGCCACATTAATGGGTGTTCTGGGGTCATACAATAATTCCCCCGAGCAATTGGATGCCCTCAAAAAAATTGACGACTGGAATTTGTTAACAGAAGTTCCTGAAAGTCAGAAAAACGTTGCTGATGTCTATCTGAAAAAGGCTTTTTTGGATTCCGGCGACCAGGCTGTGGCTGATTACAAGCGCACTTGTGCAATCCAGGGAACCGCGAACAATTCAGATGAGAAAACCTCTTCAAAAGCTATTGTAGACAAATACGCTGCGACCAAAAAGCAAGCTAACGATGCGAATCAAACCGCTTTAGCGGCAGCGTCCACAAGATTTGACCAGGAACAGAAACAAGCGCAGAACGATCTTGCCACAAAGAAAAACGATTACCAGGCAAAATTTAATGATATTCCACGTGCCTACGATGAAGAATGCAATCAAAAGAAGGATATTTTCGAGCGCGAGAGAAATCAGGCTTTGATGGTGCTTTCAGAAAAACAATCCACATATCAGAATAAACTTAATGATGCACCCCGTGCCTATAACGTGCAGGCAGATGCAAAGAGGCAGGAATTGCAAACTGAAAAAAATACTCTTTCAAACCTTCAAAGAAATTGTGAACAAGCTTATTCAACTTATGTGAGTAAAAAAAATGACCGCGATACCAGTTCTTCAAGAGTTCAAACCCTGGATTCACAACTAAATTCCGCTCGAATTCAATTGAGCAAATTGAAAGAAGCTTATGCTGCTGCACATCCAGCACCAAGCACTGATCCATACTCAAGCGGGTCAACCACTGGAAACTCTACCGATCCATATGCGAGCAAACCCAGCGGAAGTTCCACTGATCCATATGCGAGCAAACCCAGCGGAAGTTCCACTGATCCATACGCGAGTAAACCCAGTGGAAGCTCAACAGACCCGTATGCAAGCAAACCCCAGGGAAGTTCCACTGATCCATACGCAAATAAACCCAGCGGAAGTAATACCGACCCATATGCGAGCAAACCCCAGGGAAGTTCTACTGATCCGTATGCAAGCTCAAGTGGGGTTACTGCCGCTCAAGTCAGCGCAGCTGAACAGGAAGTGGCAAGGCTTTCTTCGCTCGATGACCAGGAAAAAAATCGTTATAACTCTCTTTGTTCCGAAACCAATGACGCCCTGAATTATTCCAACCAGTTGATCAGTTCCAGAGATGTCCAGAGTAAGAAAGTTGATGATTTAACTTATAATTACAACAATTTTATGGATTATTCTCACAAACAGGCTTTCATAACCTGGTATGTGTCATCCGAAAAGGCGGAAATGGATAAAGCCCAGAACAATTGTGACACTACTTATAATACCAATAACCAAACAAACTTCATTAATCAGCGATATAACAACCTCTTGACTGATTCAGGGAAACAAGCTTTTGCCGATCAATATGTTGCTCCCGAGAAAAACGCCAGGGATAACGCTCAAAATCTCTGCGACACAACTTACAATTCCAGTAATAAGACAAATTTCGTTAAAAACGATGGAACGGTAGTTCAAACAGCTTGGGCACTCAACGTTGCTTCTAAGAACTTTGCGACAGTCGATGGCCTAGCCAAGAATGCAGGTTATCAGTGATCAAGATTAAAGCGATTTAGAGAGAAATTCTGAAATCGCAGTTTTATTTAGCTCGTGAGAACTCTTCATTGAATTCTCACGAGCTTTATCAAAAGGCAATTGAGTAAGGGCGGATAAAGCACTCGGTGCAAAATCCGCCCTTTTGTTTTCAGGCATTTTAGACTTGGAATTTCAGTTTAATACCAATTATTATTAATCCGTAGGTATGCTTAACCCTTCAAAAAAAGATTTTCCATAAAATCATTGGAAAGCGTTGGACGTTTTTCTGAACTCATACAGCAAATATCTTTATTACTGGTTGTAAATTTATCTACTGCTTCTGTTGCCTTAGTATTAAATTCGATTGGTTTGACTGCCTTTTAACGCGGTCACGAGCTCGTTTTTCTTCATCTTCGAAAAACCTTTTATTCCATGCTCTTTTGCAATGGCTTTTAATTGCGAAACGCCCATGGTGTCGAGATTGTCCATTGATGTTAACTCTTTTTGCCCATTCCCTGCTGATTGGTCAAAGGAAGTGCTTTTGTTTTCAGCTTTCCCAGCATTTTCAGAATTCCCAAGATTTCTTATGTTTACAACACTCCCGGAATTGCTCAAAAAAAGATTCTGAAATTGTTCTTTTATTAATTCAGAAATCTGAGATGGCAAGGATCGCAGCATTTCAAAATCATTTTCAAATTTTTTCAAATCATTTTGGAGACATCGTACTGTCTCTGGAAGTGATGCTAAATAGTCAACTTTCCGGTTCAATTCATAAAAATCCTTTTCCTTGGGCCAAGATACTTTTTCCTCAGAAACTTGTACGCTTTTGTCGTTCGAAACATTTGAAGTCGTGTTTTCAAGCAATGTGCTTGAGTTCTCTTCATTCAACAGAAAGCCTGAAATAGGGTTTTCACTTAATTTTAGGGAATCCCTTGTCAATGCTTTTAAAACACAATTATTTCCTTCGACAGTTTCGTGAGATTCTCTTTGCAAGCTTTGCAATTGTTCCAGGATTGACTTTTCGACCTCTTGAGGGATTACGAAAGCATCAATCATTTCACCCAACCCTGGGTTTTTTTCATATGCTTTGAGTACCGCCTGAAATTCCTTTTCCCCTTCCAGCAATTGATACTTTTCGATTCCTGTCATTTTCAGTACCAGGGGTTTCAAAAGCCCTCCACATTTAAGAATGGAGTTCGCAAGCTCATCCAGGTCGTTTTTATTATAGTCGCTTGCCGACTTCTGGAATGTTATGCTTTTTACATCAACCAACTTAAAAAAGTCAGAAAGTTTCTTATGGTTGGCTCTATCGGCCTGTTTGTCAGAATTTGTCCCGGAGAAAAGTTTGTCCTGAAAAAAGGATTCCATAGCTTCCTCACTTTGTTTTATTCAATACTTCAACTGCCAATTTTTCGAAGTCCTCCGCAGCTTGTTCGGCAGCGGAACTGGACTCCACCTTACAATATTCAAAAATAGACTTGGGGTCGGGAATTTCAAGACCTCCAACTTTTTTTGTATTATTGAAACAATTTGAAAGAACAGTTCTTTCGAAAATAATGCTATCCATCAGAGGGAATCCATGGCGTTCCCATACAACCCTTTTTTGCCTTGGAAAAGTGTGTTTGAGAAACTGGGCGTTTGTCGAAATTTTGGATGGCAAAACTCCAAGGATTTGGAGAGGGTTCCCGCTAGTGGCTTGGCGATATTCGTTCAATTGCTTAATGAAATTATAAACATTAGTCAAGCCTTGATTGGCAAACGGTTTTAAATCAGATGGAATAATCAGATAATCCGCGGCAATCAACGGAATTTCGGCATATAAATCTCGTGAGGGGGGCGTATCTATGACAACATAATCGAAGAAATCTTTAACCAGTCTAAGTTTTATGATAAGCCGTGAACGGCTTGAAGCAATTTTGTTCAGTCGATCCTGTTGCTCGATTAAATTAATGTGCGAAGGAATTACATCGATTTCAGGAGAATTAAAATCATTGGACCGTCGCGCAAGTTCGGGAATAAAGTTGGATTCACCTGATTCAAATAAATGGTACACATATTTCCCAATGATGTCGTCATCTTCTTCAAATTGAAATTTCAGAAGTCCAGTGGCAAAAGTTGAATTTGCTTGGGCATCCAAATCGATCAACAAAACCCTTTTGCCTTTTCTGCTCAGGGCGGCGGCTAAATTGACAGAGACAGTCGTTTTCCCTACTCCTCCTTTGTTGTGATATATGGCGATTATCCGCATTTCAGATTTCTCCTTGTACTGGACTCTGTCCGATTTTTTTGGTAAGCTGAACGGTTTGGAAGAATTCGAACCATCTTTCGTTGACTTTGAAGGTATTGATAATAGGTCATCATTTGGACAGGAATTGTCTATATTGTCATCACTTGAATCGGTGCGTTGTTTTCCAAAATATTGTTGCAAAATATTACTATCCGGAGAATTTTCAATTGTTGAAATATCCGGTTGAAAATCATTCTGAAGGCTATTGTTCAAATCTCCCTCTATTAAGGTGGGATTCGGCAAAGTTGGTTTCAAAAAAGATTGCAAGGCCGAACTTGAAGAGGAGCTATCCGAAAAGGGGTTATCTTGCAAAGATGTATTCGGTGAAGCACTATCCTTAAGCTCTATATTTGAGGAAGGGGTTTCTATTAGGTGATTAATTGGAAAAGAAGGGTTAAAGTGATCTTCCCAGGTATTTTTTGCTTCGAAGGATAATTTGCTTTCAGTTATGGTTGGCTCGCTGTTGGAGTCAGAAATTTTCGGGGAATTTTCAGTTCTTGCTAGAAATGGTTCGAAGGTCGATGGAAAAACTTTCGCTAATTTGCTCAAAATTTTCGCAAGGAAAATCCACGGTTTTCCAAAAACAAGTTGCTGTTTGCTTGAAATATCGCTATTTTGAGAAGATCTCAGAGTTTTATGTTTGTTCTTGACCACAATATTTTTATCTTGCTGAAGCTTTTGCGAATCAACTGAATTTTTTTTCGACCAAGAAAATGACTTTCCGAGAAATAATTGCACCTATTGCAAAACTATACCCTGATTATACAAGATCGGATTTCGTCGATAGAAACTGTGGTAAACGCTCCATGAATCGTCCGAAGGATCAATTATTTAGCCCATTGTTCCTGGCAAAAGCAAAGCTGCACTTTTAATTCTATTACAGATGATACACTTTTTTTTTCGCGCTTGCCACTCAAATGTGTCCTTGAACATGACAAATACACCGAATATCTTATTATATCAATCCCAACTAATCCGTTCGCATCACAAAAAATTTGAATTTAACCGGAAATAAGAGGAGTCAGTTGATACATAGGGAGAAAAATGAAATTTCAGAAAATTTGGAACTGCAAATTTACTGAAAGAAAAACTTCACGAGCCGGTCGTTGAGCGGAGTCGAAACGACCAGAGTAATAAAATAAATTATTTAGGTGAGTCCATTTGGAAGGAAGGAATAAATAAACTCAATTGTAGCAAATTCCTGGAAAAAACTTGCCAGTCGAGATTCTACAGTGTCGAAAATTTCGGAATTCATTTCTGGATGATTTAAGCGTTCCCCTCTCCAAAAGTTATTCCCGGTTAAAGCAGATCTGAAGCAAGAAATAGCACTAACGAACGAGTAAATTCAGAATTCCTGTTGTCGTAAACTTCATTTTCTTCGATTGCTCAGCTTCAAAAGCCGATTCCGTAGAGATTAAAAAGTTTTCAACCCGAATTTTGTTTTGAGACCAAATAATCCAAAAGTTAAGGCAGAAATCTCATCCATACGAGTTCACGTTTTCAGGTTTTGGGAAAATGGTCTCAAGACTATATCCTCGGGAATTGGAATTCTGAAATTGGAATTGGTGTTACAACGGCGATCGTGGCTTTCTTTGGTCTCCTCTTTTGGGTTATAATTGCTTTTCTTGATCTACATTTTCAAAGGAGTTTAATTTGTCGCCCCTGAAACGTATTTTTTTAGTTGCTTTTATTCTATTTCTTCTTGCTTGTGGAGTTGCCGGATGTGCGGTGGTGCGGTTTTTATTTCTTTCGAAGATAATGGCCGGAAGTTCCGATGAGGTATCGGATTTGCAATTTGCTCCTAAATACACTCCCGAGGCTATTAAAAAAATATCATTTCCCCAAAATCTCGTATTACTTTCCCAGAATTCTGATAGAGAAGTTTTGTCAGGCCTGAACCTGATCCAAAAATATGAAGCACTAAAATACTCTGAACAAAAAGAAGCCTGTGATTGTGGAATTTCCATTAAGGAAACAATGGCAAAAAAGCCTTTGAAGGTTTGGGCAATTCCTGATCAAATCGATGTGTGCCGTGGGCCTGCGGACTTTAAAAGGGCCCGTGAATTCGCCAGAGTTGAAGCATTAATCGGACAATATTTGATTGCCAAAGGGAATGCAAGTGAAGGAGTTCCACTCCTCCTGGGTGTGGCATACCTTGGAAGCAACCTTTGTTTGGAGCATCCTGAAAGGGTTTCGTTAATTCTCCAAATGGTTGCCAGGGCTATTTTTAATATCGCAGCTAATGGTTTTATTTCCTCAGCCAAAGATTTGCATCCTGACCGTGAAATGGTCAAAATGATTTCTGAGCATTTGAATCGTGCGAGAACTCTTCTTCCGCCTCTATCTTTGTCTTATCGAATGGAGCGCAAAGTAATTTCTGGATTTGCAGAAGCTTATAAGAAGCAAGCTGAGGGAATTAAGGCCGCCGGAGGAAAAATTTACAGTGAAGAGTTTGCTACAATTGCCGAAAAGGCTGAACCACATTTGAAGGAGCTTTTTGACAAATGGTTCCCTTTTTTGGATCTCCCCTGGAAAGAAGGCTGGGCGCATTTATCCCAATCTGCACAGGAAAATGATCGGTACATGCAGGAAAACCTTGAGCTTAGCGGTCCGATGAGCTACCTCAAGCGACTTATTGATCCTTACGAAGCTGTTGCCGGAATAATGCTTTCGATTATGGTTCCTAATTCTGCAGGTGGTTTCAGAGCAGTTTGGGAGTCTAATCAGCGAATCGAAGGAGCAATTACGGTTCTTGCTCTTGAAGCATTCCAAAATGAAAAAGGCCGTGCCGCTGCTTCCATTGAAGAACTTGCTGATTGGTGGAAAAGCCCGATTGGCAGAGATTTTTTTGCTGAAAAATCACTCACCTATATTCCCGATAAATCGGCTCTTTCCAGTGTTGGCGTTGATGGAAAACCTGATACCAAAGACGATATTATTTTTCTTCCTCTCGAAAAACAGATTAAACATTGATCTTATACCAATTTCAATTAGTTCGTTTATACGCCTTGTTTCTAGCTTCAGATCTGCGTAAAATTTAATTTTATCTGACAGAAATGAATGTTTAAACCATCCAGTAAGGGGTCCTTAATTTCCCGAAAATTTCGTTTTTTCTTGGAGAATAAAGCGGTCCCTTTTCATTTTGGTCAAATCAAAGTCCTTGGGGAAGTGCACGTATTTTTTGGGATTGGTATTATTTGGCACTTTATTGCTGGCCGATTGAAAAGGCACTGCCGAAATTTACTTTATTATCATTTTGAAGATACTTAAAAGTTAGGTTTTGGAAAATAATAGTTTGAGGGTTTAATCATCCTTGAGCAGTGTTTCTGCTGGAGAAAGATGATTATCTGTAGAAGATGCCTGGTTGGTTGCACCTGATGCAGTGGAACACGTGTTAGGTTTTTCGGAATCGGAAGAGACTGAAGAATTTTGGCTAGCCACTTCGAGTGTCGATGAAGTGGTGGATTCACCCAGCCCAATCTTTTCTTGAAGAGGGAGTGCTTTATTGTTTGGTATTGAAGCGGATCCATATTTGTTTGTCATAGAAGTGTTGGAAATCGGTTGAGAGATCGAACGGGTGGACAAATCGCTTTTTGAGTTAGTTCCTGGAGTGTTTTCCTGACTGGCATTCGAACTGGTGTCTGGAAGAGTATTAATGGAGGTGTTTGAACAGGTGAAAGGGTGGGTTACCAGTGAGAGAGTTGGGCCGGTACACACGCTGACGGTGTAGGTTCCCGGGATGCTGAGTGGGCTGTACAACACGCGTGTATTAATAGCCGGAACGAGAGAATTATCTGCATTCTTTGGTAAATTCGAATATGTTACTGGAAAATTTCCCAAAAACATTTTTGAAGTTTCAGAGGAAATGAATCCTTGGCTGCATGGGCCATCTTTTAAAAACTGGATGTACTCTCCTGCAGATATTTCTTTTCTCTCTTTTTTTCCTATGATTATCAAATGTCCTTGATTAAGAAAAACCGCTGTTGAATTTTCCAAAACATTGACATCGAAAGCCGTTCCAACAACCATTATTTCGCAGGATGGAGTTTTAATGGAAAACGCGGTGGATCTTGGTTCAAAAGAAAAACTTCCTTTTCCCTTGTTGAGAATCATGATGTTTTGACTCATGGAAAATTGCGATTGAGCTTTTAAATTAAAGCGAATAGTCGGAAATGTAAACAATGTTTCAGTAACAGTTTCCAGCAACTGTTCAGTGGGAAGGACGTCTCCTTTATTGAATTCCAAATGAGATTTAAAGCTCCTGACTTTGCCGGAAATGTAGCTGAAGACCTTTTCAGAATGAGAGTTAAGTTGGAGAAAATGTTGTAAACTTAGGATCAGGAATAACAGACAAAAAGCAACCAGTGCTTGTTTACGCCAAAAAGGAGCCAGTAATCGGGCAAGCGATAAAGACTGCAAGAAGTCCGTGAAATGGTTCTTTTGAGAGTTTTCTTGAGTCGAATCCATCTTCAAAGGTATTTTTACAGGAACAGAGTTAAATTGTCTGTCATGTGCTTTTTTCCTGAGGATTTCAAGCAAGCGTCTTTGCTTAATCAACTCCATTTTACAGGAAGGGCATTGAGAAACATGTTTCTCCAACACCGACTTTTCCTGGGGGGAAAGGTCGGGGGTATCGAAATCGGCTAATTTTTCCAGAATCGGAGTGCAATTTGGATTCATAATATTACCTTTCGTAACCCTGCTAGGGCCCTGCAACAGCGTTGTCTGATGTTTGCCTCTGACATTTGGATCAGTTCTGCTATTTCAGAGTAAGGTAACTCTTCAATGAACTTTAGCCAAACCAGCAGGCTATCGAGCTGAGATAAACGATTCAGAATGTCCAATCCAATCTCTTTTTCGGGTACCGGTTCAAATTCTTCATAAGTAACCATAGGCGTGGATTTTTCCATGCTCTTATTTAATTCCTTGATTCCTTTTTCATTCTTAAACCATTGAAGACACTTAATATGTGCTATTCCAAACAACCAGGACTTGAATTTTTCCCGATTTTTCAAATGACTTAGGTCTACGAAAGCCGTGGTAAATGTTTCCTGAGTTAAATCCTGTACTGAATGTTCAGCTTTCGTAAAATGAAAAATATATCCTTCAATCCGAGATTGATAACGTTTGATCAATACTTCAAAGCGTTGAGGTTGTCCATGCAGAATTTCATCTATAAGTTGTGAATCATTATTTTGTGCAATTTCAGTAGATTGTGTCATATCATTCCGGGAATCCCTGGTGAAAATATTCGCTTCGCAAGCGCATGTTAATGAGTTCAGGGAAAAAACAATTCTCGATTATCAGTGATTTGTCTCTTTTCTCCATCTGTTTGTTCTCACTTAACAGCTCGATATTGACTTGAACGCGGATGGCTACCGGAATTGTACTATTTGTGGATATTGTGAACATTGGTTTGCACAGAAAGTTTCGGCAACGATTCCTTATTAATGTTGCGACTTTTCCATTAATTATCCTCTTCAGTGAATGATTTGTCTGGTCGAAATCATAAGAAACCTTGGTCATGGTTCCTCCTTCGTGACCGGAAATTGTACAACCATTGCCAGATTCAGTGATGGCTTCCTGCCATTTTTTTGTATTACCATCCGGGACATCCATGGACAGGATATCGTCGCCAAGTATTCTTAACGCCAGCCAGCCTTCTGCAATGTTTTCCAGATGGTCATCAATTTTCATGAATGACCTGGAATAATGGGAAAAAACACTATAGATTGCGAATGTACAAAGTAAAAAAATAGTGATTGCCACAAGCAGTTCCACCAAAGTAAAACCCTTCTGACCGCCTGAGGATTTAATGCCTTTCTCAGATCTTAAAACAATTTCCTTCGACCAAACTCTGTTATTGAGAAGGTGTGAAAAAATAATCTGATATGGCAAAATTTGGTTTTTGAAAGACGCATCAACAGCGAACTTATTTTTGGAGAAATCCAATTGTTCACAGCTTGGGAGTGGAGTCGAAACGGCCATGAAATCAGATAGGCATTTGCCCTGATTACCGCCCTTTTGGAAGTGTTTTTTCATTACCTTCCTCCCAGGCAAGTTGTTAAAGTTCTTTTCAGAACTATATCAGCCTGAGGAAGTTCAGGATTGTACACTGATATGTGAAGTTCTTTGAGCTGCGGATTTTGTGGATCGGGTTGGACCACGGTCAATGTTCTTAAGAATCCCTGAGGTAAAGGAGTGAGAACCCAATCCTTTGCAAACTTAGAATTGTTCCCTTTGAAGGTGGTTGGATCGGAAAAATCATAACCGCCTTCAGGGAGATCTTTAGGAGGAACTGATGCACCCTGGTTTTCCAGTTGTTGAGCAGCAGTATAGGCCAATGAACGGAAATGAATGATTTTGGAATTCTCAATAGAAAGGGAAAAAAGATTCAAAATAGGAATTAGAGCCATGGTAAAACAAACAATTGCAATCAGAAGTTCGATTAATCCAAAGCCTGAATAGTTCGACAAAAATCTAACCTTGAGTTTGCCCATTCCAGCAGCAGGTTTTGTGAAGCGAGTCCAAACAGCCCTTTGAACTGCCATTGGGTGACTATGTCTCGAGTTTGTGAATTTGAGCTGCCATAGGAGACCAACTGGTTCAGAACTAATTATCGAAATTTGTTGGGAAGTGCCATCGAGGGACTTTGTCTGCTGTAATAATTCCGCTTTTTCTGTACATGAGAAATTGTTCCGTCGGATTGGTTCTTTCGTGAAGACGCTTTTTAACATTTTATTCAACCTTTTCAACCTGGAATTTGTCAAAATAGTCTGCAAGATTTATGACATATCCTTGGTCTCGATCAGATCGAAATGGCGAGAGGCGATCATCATAAGTAATGGTTCCTCCTCCGGGCCAGCCTTTGCTCTCCAACGGATTCAGAGTTTTGGCAGCCAGAGCGCCACAAATTTTTACTGGTGAATTATTGCCTGAAAATATCGTTCCATCCAGTGCAACCAAGTGTGCCCAAATTTCCTCATTCACCGCCTGGAGCTCGATGTCGTCTCCCAGGGAGACCAATGTTAAAGGTCCGATGGGGCATTTTTTTATTCCGCCCCTCAATGTTATCTTTCCTTTTGCGCATAGGATGCCTGGTTTTACCACTTCCATTGCAGCAGGAAGTTCAAGCGGCCCGTCCACCAGGATGACTTTGCCGTGAAGATCGAGAGAATTTCCAGTTAAAAATTTTGATGCAAAAATTTCAGGAGTGCTGATAACTTGTGAAACTCTATCTATTAAAAGGTCTTTGGTGGAAAATGTAGTGATGTTGCCGTCAAAAAGAGTGATGTTCTCTTGCTTGTCAAGTATTTGCACTGATTCACCTGACTGCTCGTATGTTTTTCCAAAAATTTGGGGGAACTTTTCAGGGGGAGGCAAAGTTCCAGCCTGATTCAACATATAGTCATACCCTTTATTGAAAGGCTCCATTACGATTTTTGAGGCATATTTCAAATATTCTTCTTTGGATGTAAAAAGTGTTTCCGCAGCCACTTCATCAGGGGGCAAATCCAGGTACTCCTGATTAAAATTTTTAGAAGGAAATGAGACCTGGATCGGAACAGTATTCCAGAAATTTTCTTCTCCCTTTTGAGAAACCAAAGTAGGAGGGGATTCCAGGAAATCCAGGAATTTTTCTGCTTTTCCGTCTCCTGAAGCATCGTAAATCAGGCCCGAATAATATGCAAAAATACGAGAAACCTTGCCTAAGACCAGGGTAGGGGAGGGGCATGTAAAATTTCCGTAAAGGTGAAGAAATGATGAGCCCATTGTGCGGCTTTTTTCTGATGCGAAATACTTCTGTAGCACTCCCTGAAAGTTCATATCTGAGCCATTTTTTTTGTCCCATTTGTAGAAACCGAAATAACTTCCCCGAATACCTACCTTCGCAGTAATGTTTGTTCCAGTGAATTTCACCCCTTTGGAAAACGCAGAAGTCTTGGGCAAATCGTTAAAAACAAACATTGGAGCCCCCCGTTCAGGCTTTTCAAGACTAGCAAGCTGGAACAACTCGCCGTAAGCTGGATCATTTCCGGAAGTAAGGTGAAGTTGTATTTCCTTGTCGCTTCCAAGGTAAACCCATCCTGGGGTTTGGATGTCGGTTTTCGGAAGGTTCAAGGATGTATTCACGAGGGTCAATGGAAGAATTTTTGAGGTTTGGCCTCTTTCTCCGTCGATGAAATTTTCATAACAATTGTACCCTACATTAGTTTCATTGGTTTCTTCTGGGTTTTTTAGAAAAAAAGTAAACTTGGAAATCAACGGAAGCCCTAATCTTTGCACCTTTCCAAGCTGAACGAATCGGTAGAGGCGGCGAAGCATACGATACTTTGACCGACCACCTGCAATTTCCAGCGTTAAAGTCAATTTAAAAAGTTTCTCACGGGGGTCTTTCCAAGTGCTGCTCGGGGCCAACGAAGAGGTTTTTTCATATTCAACTTCAAGAAAGTTGACTGAAATAGTGAAGTTTTTCAGTTCAGAAAACGCTGAAGAACTGGGGCGAGAAACTGTTAACTTTCCTTTTTCCGATCCTTTTAATATGGCCTGAAAGTTCGAATTGGTGGGATCGCTGAGTGATTTTCCCAAAGAATAAAATGCCGTTCCTGCAATCTCAAAAGCTACGTGATCCATTAAAATACTTGTCGAATAGGACGAAGCCCAGTTTGCCAGTTCACTTACGCTTGAATTCAGAGACATCCCAAAAATTCCAAGTATTAGTATTACTGCCAGAACTAAAACTAGCATCATCCCGCCTGCTCTGGTTGAATAATGAAAGCTTTGGAACCTGGAAAATTTGTTCATATTTTCACTTATTGCCTGGTTTACTTTCGCAAATTTCCTGAAAACTAGCTTTTGAAATTATTTTACCCCCAGAATTTTTTTTTTTGGATAATTCATCCGTGTTTTTCAAGGCTCTATTCACTTGCTATGAATTCAACTGTGACAAAGGACTAGTCTAAAATATTTTTGCACATTTATATTCCAAAAAGTTTTACTGGGGTGGATGGTAGGGTGGTTGAGTGAAGGGTGGCCATTTTTCGGGGGGAATAATAACTCCATTTTTATCATATAATACTGCAGCTTTATTCGGAGAAAATTGCCCGTGGCCGCCATTCTTGGTAACAAAATCTTGTAGAATTGCATCCGCTTGCATTTTCTGGAGCGGAATTATTTCCGGAGGAAGTGGGAAAATTGGTTGTCCCGATGCGTCTTTAACAGATAGTCTTCCGTTGGTATCCCGGAAAGTGGTGCCTCCGATTCTCGAAGCGTAGCTTTTGACTCGTTGCTCAATTTCAGTTGGAGTTGTAAACAGGTTTGCGCCCATTTGAGACAAGCCAAATCGGCTTGCGGAGGCAATCGGATCCTGTCCTGTAGGGTAAGGAATTCCATGAACGAAATTGTTGGTCAAAACGTTCAAATCAATCAGTTGAGGCAATTGAGAAGCGAAGGGAACAAATTCGGCAATGGTTAACTTTCCATCATGATCAAGATCGTGAGCTTGCATGTAAGCATCTGCGTCGGTGGTTCCGGGAAGGTGCCCTTTTTGAGCCAGATTTCTCAGCCGCAGGATGTCCATGTACCCGTCAGGTCTTCCAACCGCGCGAATAAAATCGCGTCGCAGTGCTTCCCGATAGTCAGCAATCGCAGTTAAACAAAGCCAAGGAGTTGGAGAAGCAAGAATAGAATTATTCTGGAGAAGAACGCTTGCGTTTTCGTTTTGTCCAAAGGAAGGTCCTGTTTGAGACCAGTATGGGGCTTCATTTAATAATAACGTCTCCACAAAATTTGCGGCGTCATCAACTTTTTCCGGAAGCTTGAGAACTTTTATCCAAACTTCATATAAACTACTTCCAGGTTGATTCTCAGCAGAAAGAGGTGATCCTCCCAAGGAAAAAATCATTGCCAAGCAGGTTGAAAAAAGAAAACATTGTTTTTGGAAAGTATTCATAAATATTGTCCTGGAAACATTTTTTTGCATTTTCAACAAAAATTTGGATCTTTATTTTACAGTTCTGTGATCTTCTAAATTCTGATGTTGGTTGTTAGAAACTGTCGGAAAATCTCGATACATTTTATTCGGTACTAAGCGACTCGCTGGTAATGCGAGAAAGCGGGGCAAAAATTGGGTAGGTACATAAATAGATGAATTTTAGGGTATTTTTCGACAGACTCTTTAGAGGGATTTTAGGAAAAGATTTAGCGGCATCAACTGTTGATTGGTGCCGCTGCACGGGTTATCTTTCAGAATCAGGTATCTTTTCTTACTTAGTTACTATTAAGAGTCGAGGCTGGATCGGTTACTTCATTTGATGAAGTGGCTGTTATGGCTGAGGCACTGGCAGTGGTGGCTGAGGAACTGGCGGATGTGGCTGACTCGACGCTTTGATTTGGATCCTGGCCGTTAGAGGCGCTTTCGGGAAAGAAAATGCTGGGAGGAAGCGCGACAAACTGCCCATTTTGGTTCTTGGCTCCAAGGCGACCGTGAGGGTCAGTAGCAGTAGTGAAACCCATTTTTTCAGCCCATTTTTTGATGCGACTTTCGATTACATCTTTGGAAGGAAGTTCGCCTGCGGGGGCAAAAATTTCGGGGGGAAGCGGAACAGGATTTCCGGAGCTGTCTTTTACTGCCATGCGTCCGTGGGAATCGGTAAACGTGGTGAGACCTTGCTTTGAAGCGAAATCTTTGATGCGAGTTTCAATTTCATCTTTGGATGGGGCTGTGATCTTGCCTGTAGTGCTGGAACTTGATGCGATAGAGCTTGTCGATGTTGCAGTTTCTGCACTTAGTGGGAACGAAGAATTCAAAAGCAAAATTACCAACACTGGAATCAGACTTAACGTTTTCTTGTTCATATTTCTATCTCCTATTCTAATTTTTTAACCGCAAATTTGAGGTTGCATATGTTAGTGTAATGTTTTTTTGATTTGTGACAACTTTTTTTTTTTAGGAAAACATTAGCCACCTGAATTCCCGATAAATCGGCTCTTTCCAGTGTTGGGGTTGATGGAAAACCCGATACCAAAGACGATCTATTAATCTCGGTACATTTAATTCGGTACAAAACAACCCGCTGTTGATGCTAAAAAGCGAGGCGAAAAATTGGGCGGGTACATAAAAAAGTGAATTTCAGAATTCCAATTCCCGAGGATATAGTCTTGAGGCAATTTTCCCAAAGCCTGAAAACGTGAACTCGTTTGGATGAGATTTCTGTCTTAACTTTTGGATTATTTGGTTTCAAAACAAAATTCGGGCTGAAAACTTTTTAATCTCTACGGAATCGGCTTTTGAAGCTGAGCAATCGAAGAAAATGAAGTTTACGACAACAGGAATTCTGAATTTTAGGGGATTTTCCGACAGTCTTGTTAAGCACATTCTGAAGATACTTAAAAGTTAGGTTTTGGAAAAAAAAATCACTTCAAACAACTTCGTAGTTGCCGAATGGCTCTGGAAGCCTTTTGCCTTATGGTTGGTTCTGAAATACCAAGAATTTCGGAAATTTCCTGATACTCGAAATCTTCAATGTACCTTAAACAGACAATTAATCCGTCGATTTGGGAAAGTTGCTCTAAAAGGTATAAAATTGATTCTTCTTTAAACAAATTGGACAGGTCGAGGGATACATTTTTTTCAATCGAGTTTTGTAGAATTGCCTGAGTTTTTTCCTGGCCTACATTGGAACGTTGATAATCAACGCATAATCTGTATGTAATTTGAAGTATCCAGCTTTTGAATTTTTCAGGATTTTTTAATGACTCCAAAGCTAGGAAAGCTTTTTCAAAAGCTTCCTGGCAAAGATCGTCTACCAGGTCTTTTTTACGAAAAAAATTCCAAATATTGATTCGGACCAATCTTTGGTATTTGCTAAAAAGAATGCTAAATGCCGCTTTTTGCCCCTTTATTACTTTCTCAATAGTTAAACGATCTTCTTCATTACTATTTATTATTTTGGGATCGCTACTTGAACTTGGAATCATTAATAACTGCAAGCCCTGACCCTTAGAAAAAGACATTTAAATTTCCCCGGTTCTTCAAACGAAAAATGGCCCCATAATTAAAGAAACCTTTGTCTTCTCAAAATAATTGTTTCTTATTGCAAAGTCAATTATTCCCCAGCAACAAAGAGTAAATTCATTTTGTCATTGCCATTAACCATACAATTAAAAAAAAATCGCGAAAAATAATTTTTTTTTCCAAATTTTCTGCTCTTGCGTTGGTGCAGGTTTATAAGCCAAGTATTTTTACTCTTTTTCGCTGATTATTCCCGGAGAAATTCAGCATCTCGGTGAGTTTTCTCGCAAAATATAGCTATTACTGATTTTTGCTACGAAACTTATCGGAATAATTAGTTTTTTGAACATTGCTCAAAATGGCTCTTAAAAACAATTGCAGTGGCTCTCCGAGAATTGGTGGGAGATATTAATAGACCAATATCAATCCATTTAGGCATTATACGAAAAAAAAGTGATGATTTGTGCCATTTCCATTTGTCGAAAATATTGTACCCATCCTCGAAAAGAACTCCTCAAAAATAAGAATGTACCCCTGAAATGATCATGTTATTGCGGGAATACGCCTTAAACGTTTTTTATTTCCTCAGAGATAAAAAAATCATGGAGCTCTTTTTTTGAGAAGAAGGATTTTTTTGTCACAAAGAAGCAAGTTTTTCGTCTTAATATTTGGGAAACAAAAAGTTCCCCAAAAAAATTTAACCAATCAGGAGGAAATATGTTCCGAAGAATAGTAAAAGGGTTAGTGGTAGGCTCTTTACTTCTTTTTACAACGGGTGTTTTCGCTCAGGGCAATCCAATGATGCCTCCCCCCAGCAAAGAGCAAATGCAAAAAATGATGACGGAGTTTGCGAATCAAAACGGTTTCACAGTAGCCAGTGATTCTTCAGGTCGCTTGATAGTGAAAGATAAGAATGGCAATGTAGTTCCATTTCCACCGCCACCTCCGATGGGTATGGGCATGCCCCCTGGAATGCCACCAATGCCTCCTTCCAAAGAGCAAATGCAAAAAATGATGACGGAGTTTGCGAATCAAAACGGTTTCACAGTAGCCAGTGATTCTTCAGGTCGCTTGATAGTGAAAGATAAGAATGGCAATGAAGTTCCATTTCCACCGCCACCTCCAATGGGTATGGGCATGCCCCCTGGAATGTCACCAATGCCTCCTTCCAAAGAGCAAATGCAAAAAATGATGACGGAGTTTGCGAATCAAAACGGTTTCACACTAGCCACAGATTCCTCAGGTCGCTTGATAATGAAAGATAAAAATGGCAATGAAGTTCCATTTCCACCGCCACCCCCAATGGGTATGGGAATGCCCCCATTTCCTCCGGGATTGGCCTCTTCAACTACGGGAGTATCTTCTGCCGCCCAGATTATAGATTCCTCAAGTACCAGTTCATCAACCAGTAATCCTGAAGATGCAATTTCAAATCAATGATTAAAGTTCTTGGAAAAATATTGAAATGGAGTAACTCTAAACTCTCTGTTCAAGGTTCTTCAAATCTAAGTCTGGATTTATTTCGTAGATGAAAATTGTCTGTTTTTAAGATTCTACTTAGGGATTTCTTTGTAAGAAATCCCTAAGTTTCATTTTCTTCAAGGAATGAAAAAAATGGATTGCAACGAAGTACAGGAAAAAATTCCGGAGTATTTAAAACGGGAAATTGCAAATCAAGATTTAAAAGAACTTCAGATTCATTTTGCATCCTGTAAAAATTGTTCTGAAGAACTTGAAAATCATAAGCTTTTTATCTCCAGATTGAAAACTTTTTATGTGGATTTTGATCCTGGACACATGACAAATTTTGAATTTCCCAAGGAAAAAAGTTCAAAAAGTGAGCTGAACTCCAGGAATAAAGTTGATTTTCCTGAATATCTAAAAAAATTATTGCATTTCCTGAAACCATTTTTTATTCCTGCAGTGGCCTTGACAATTGCTGTTGTATTTTATTCCGGAGTATTCCATACTAAAACTCTATCAGAGCTGATTTGGTCGTCTCTTTATGTCACTCTAAAAAGTGGGACCGTTCGGGAAATTAACTCCAATACTGTTTATGAAAAAGGGTACCAATTTCTTACAAACTGTAAATATTGTTCTGAGGGAGATGCTCGAATCGAATTCCTTACCGGAAAAACAGTTTCATTTTCCTCAAAATCGATTTTTCAACTGGCTCATGGAGAAGTGTTTCTATTCGAGGGAGGCGGAAAGTTCTTTGTGACTCCCAAAACCGGTGGATTGAAAGTGACCACAGAAAATCTTCAGATTTTTGTTGTTGGCACTGAATTCGAAGTTATTTCCCATGGAAAGAACACCGCTGTACATCTGGAAAAAGGATGTCTGAAATTGATTTTTGGAAAAAAAGAATTTAACATTCTTAGCGGTGAAACAATCATATTTTCTGAAAAATATCCAACTGGAATAAAGAAGTTGGGGTTGAACCTTTGGAAGGAATTTATTAATTGCAACTATGAAGTTGAGACGCTACTTCCAAGACTTTTGAATGCTGAGTCGACATATTCAAGTGGTTCCTGTAATGCCACTTCCGCATCAAATCTATTTGTTGCACCAACAGGTTCTGGCACATCCCTCATTTGTGCATCGGATTCGCTTCCCGTTAAATTGAGTAATACCGCGTCCCAGACAATTTTCGGAGTATCATCGCTTTGCGCTACTAATGCTATTTTGGCGCCCTTTGGCAATAACGCTTCAGGGGCTATTCCCGGAATGTCAGCAGTTTGTTCTTCCGCAACATTTCATATATCATCATCCTCTTCCACCGGCTTGATTTCCCCGAACATCTTGGCATCACAACCTTTTTTACTTGTACCAGCCCAAGTTTCTTCTTCCACTGCCTTGGCTTCAGGTTTGATTCATCTCTCTGAACCCAAATCCGCAAATCCCGAGGAGGCTATTGGCGAATGAGATTATCGAACAAAATTCATTGTGCGTTTTTTCTATGTTTTTTTGCCATTTGGTTCCTTGTGCAAGTCTGTTTTGGCCTGGATAACCCCACAGATTTGCAATCCGCAATTAATATTATTCTTGGTATCCCAAATAAATTGGAAAATGTTGAAAAAGCTTTTCAGGCATATTTTGATGTACCAACTCCTTTAATTGCACAAACTTCTTCATTTGGTAGACCAACTCCTGAAAATGACCCACTAAAATATTCGACCCCCGTTGTTTCTGTGACTGTTCCAAGTATGAGCGATGAAGTTATTTTTGATTACACCCAGGCAATCAGGAAAGATTTCGTGAATTATGCCGGTTCGGCAGATGCAGGAATGGATTACTCCCAATATAAAAAATTGGTTTCAGATGGCCGCCTTCCTTTCAATACTGATGCGGATGAATATTTTCAAACTCATGACCGAAATAAGGATAGAAAGCTGAGCATGGATGAATATGTTCCTTCACCGGCTGAAATTGCTCAAAAACATAATCTGAATGTCCTTCAAAATGCTTATGTTAACAATAAACCATATCCTTCTGGACAAACTCCGGTGAATACTTCTTCCGGCATTCCTTTTCCTTCGGGAACTCAGACTTCTTCCGGAACTCAAACGCTTCCCGCAAGCCCGACACCTCCACTACCGCCTTTACCGCCCGGAGCTGTTCCCCCACCAATTTTGCCACCCCCTGAAGTTGAAGCAAGAATCCAAAACTTTGCCGATAAATCGGGTTTTACCACCCAGAGAAATCCTCAGGGACAATTGATCGTTGTTGACAAAAATGGCCAGGAGGTTGTAATACCACCAGGAGTTCTTCCTATATCGGTGAATATGGCAGAAAATGGCTTGAGAGATTTTGCTCAGCAATCGGGTGGGACATTTGAAATTATACCACCCGGTGCTTTTCTGCTTAAAGATAAAGATGGCAAACCAATTCCACCACCAGGTTGGCCTCCTCAATTTCAACCTCCTTACTTACCCCCTCCTCAGTCACCGCCAGGTGCTCCACCGGTACCGCCTCCCCCGCCTCCAGGACCGCCTAACCCTTCGCCTCCCCCGCCATCCACCCCCTGAATTTTCATTCCATTTGTGAAAATGGTATTATTAAATTTCAATCCTGTAATCTTCGGGCTAAGAGTTTAACTAAATGCACAAAGTTTCTGAAAAAGGTACAAACCGCTCGGGAAGTTTGTTGTTACTTGTACTCGGAATTATTTTAATCCTGGGAATTTTTGGAGGAGCGCTTTACCACTCTTTAACAGAAAAAGCCAGGTTTATTACAATGCATGCCAATTCGATGCTTTTCGATTTTGTTGCAATGGAAATTGCTTCGGTTTTCTTTAATGACCTTTCCGAAAAGCTGAAAGACCCTAATAACCCGATCTTCCTGGAAGTATTAAAAGCCTCTCAGAATTCATTTCCCGTAACCATAAAAATTGATAAAGATGAATTGTCACGCAAGTTCTCTTTCATCGGAAAAAAAGAGTTTTCAAGTATGTCATTTTCATGGGATGCCTATTTTGTTGATCCCAAGCCAATTTTAAATGGTGATCCCTGGAATGACCCCTGGGAAAAACTTTGCGAGATAAATTTAAATATTGATCTTTCAACGGGAAAACTTCCTTTAAAATTGTTAAGAAAGTCCTTTAAATTCAGCAAACCCTGCAAAATTCAACAATTATCCCCACCAGTGCTTTCCAAATTCACTTTATTCATCAAGAATCCGGAATTAACGGATGAGAAGAATGAAGGTTATAATTGTTTCGAAAACACCATTGATGGAAAGTCCACCCAAACGGCAAAGAATTTACCTATTGTACTTTCTAACAGTAGTGATATCAAGCAAACTGATTTAAAGAAAGTTGGATTTGTTTTTTTGGGAGGGAATCAGGAAACTCAACTTCATGTTACATCCGGAGGTGATCCGGAGTATGGTGAATTTTTCCAACTTCTCAATATCCAAAAACCGGAAGTAAAAGCTCCTGTCTTTAAATATAAGGATTTGCCGACTTCTTTTTCCAAGACGGTTAAATTAAGCGACTCCCCATTGGTACAAGCAAAGTTGGAAGTGCAAGGTATTTTGTTTGGTTTTTATCTCGTGGATAATTCGAATCCGGTTCCTCAGGATATGAATTACAAGCGTACTCTAGGAAAGTACTTCACATCTTCCGGACAAAATTCCCGGACAAAAAAGTCTTCGGTTCTTCATTTGATCGGAAACCTCAAAAATCCTTCCCCAACAAAAGTAATAGGAAAAGTCAAAAGAGTTTTTCCACAATATTCGGCTCTTATGGCAGATGTTGATAACGATGGCAAAAATGATGGGGTACTGGCTATGATGAACACGCCACCTGATTACGTCACTCCTTCGGGAGGAACGATCGACTTTTGGGAGAGTGTCGTTCAGCCAAAAACCTTTAAGAATAAGAACACGAACCAGGAAATTTCGCTTTCTTCCTTTTCTGTAGAAAACCTTTTCGGCAGTAAAGATCAGTACATGAGCTTTTCATCAAAATTGATCATGGAAGATTACAATACTTCGTATAATTTCTTAATGGATTCAAGCATGGAGATGCCTCCAAAAGATTTTTTTAAAGCTGTAACTGGGGAAAATTATCAGATTTCCGGTGAAAAAGTAAAAATTGCGCATGAATCAGATGGAAGAGTTTTTTTTAATTCAGATTTAAACAGCCTATCCACCAAAATAATACTTTCAGATAGGATTAGCATGACGGCTGAAAATCAGGACGAGTTTTTTAAAGAATGTATGGAAAATAATTCTCTCAACCTTCGGGGCCAAACAGTTTTTATTAAGAAAGGACCTCTTACTCTCCCAGCCGGTTTGGAAATTGAAACCGCGGGAATATTGGCGGTCAAAGGTGACATTACCGTTTCAGGAAAAATTTCCAAAAAAGGAGAGGCTACCTTAAGTTTAATCTCGGTTGGGGGAAATATTCTTTTGAAAGGAGTCAACGAAAAAGTTCAGGCCTATCTTGTTGCGTTGGATGGAACCGTCAAAAACCTTACAAACACGCCGCTTCAGATAGAGGGTGGAATCGCTGTTGATCGCTTACCACCTGAATCTTTTGCAAATGGTGGAACTTTGATTTATGACTGCGCTTTTGACCCGACAAGATTGCAGCAGGAGAAATCATATTCAGTTCAAATCGGAGATTATTTCGATAAATGGAATTTCGAAAATAAATGAATATTGCTGATAAGGTACCTGTTCCGCAGACTGCAAGCGGCCAGCTTAACGCGGTCGTGAGCAGCAAGCCTGCTCACCAGCTCTGCCAGGCTCCGCTTAAGCTTTGCCTAACGAGACTGTCGAAAAATGCCCTAGTTTTCATACTTTTATGTACTTATTCAAATTTTCGCCTCACTTTTTGGCATCAACAGCGAGCCGCTTTGTGCCGAAAAAAATGTACCGAGATTATTCGACAACTTCTAACGAGAATGTCGAAAAATACCCTAAAATTTGCCTTTTTGTGTGCCTACCCAAATTTCTTCCCCGCTTTCTTGCATCAGCAGCGAGCCGCTTTGTACCGGGCAAAATGTACCAGTTTTCCGACAGCTTCTAACAGAGCCGTTGAGCATAACACTGCCTAATATGGCCATAAAAACGAAGCCCAGATTAGGCGGAATCTGTTCTCGGCCACCTTGGATGAGGTTGCAATGATTTTAGTTAAATTAAGATTGGTTAATACCTGCAAATTCCTATATAGGGATAAAATTGCGGGGTTTGGCCTATTTGAAGTATGCATTGCGGTTTTCTGTTTCCTGGTTGCAGCAATTCCAATAGCAGGCATTTTTTCCTTTAATATTGAAAATTCCAGAATTATTCATTCCAAAGCGCTTACTTTCACAGCGGCAAATGAACTTATCAATCAAATTCAACTTTTGAATGTCGATCAACTTTCCCTTGGGACCTTCGATCTTGGAACTGGGGAGGGGCAATTTCCCAAAAATTCGAATAACAATGAATCGGTGATCTTTTTTTCTGAATTGCCGGCAAGTTTTTTCCGGAAGCTAACCATTGAAAAAGTCACCGGAAATTTCTTCAAAGTTACAGCTTCAATTAAAACACCCGATCAACCTCGCGCGGATATTGAGATTTCGAGAGTATTTGGTAATTCCAGAAAAGGAAACAGGGGCGGAAAATGAAATTAAACCGTGCTTTTTCTTTGGTTGAATTAGTTCTGGCAATTAGTTTGTTCAGCATTATTTCAATTGTACTATACAATTTTTTCCAGCATTATTCGAGATCGTATTTTCGAATTGATGATAAAATCGAGAGTGTTACCGAGGCCTGGCAATTATTAAGATTTATTAACGAAGATCTTTTTTGCTGCGACTTTCCGGATGCTGATCCAAAAAAATGGTCGAGTGTTATCGAGCAGATTCCTTCGGGAGGCTACCAACTTTGGCGACGCAGGAGTGACAAACTTGAGAAAATAACGTACAACTTCGACGAAAAGAAAGGACAAATCTCAAGAGAGGAAAATGGAAAATTCATCAATATGATGAATAATAGGTGTAAGCAATTTTCAATCGTTTCAATATCAAATCCATCGGATAACCCTAAAGAAATATACTTTGAGCTGGAGTTTGAATTGGAGAACATGAACAAGAAACCTGAATCATATATTCCTTTGAAAATTAAGCGGAAAATTTTTCCTGTTTTCCTTAATTTCAAACTTCGCAAGGGATTTGTTTTTGAGGGGTTGCCGGAATAGCAATCAGGAAATATTCAGTTGGGAACTTTAATTTCAGAATTCCCAACCTCGGGGATTTAAATTTGATGCCATTTTTTCGGTTAATGAATCACCAAGTTACTTTGGAAGGCATCTTCTGATTTATTTTTATGAAAGTTGGTCTCAGGATTAAATCCATCCGAAAAGCATTCCAAAATCAGGAAAATACCTTTTGAAGCTATTTTCCGAGAAAATGCAAACTATCGATACCAGGAATTCTGAATTTGGACCTGGTTTAAATGACAGAAGCGGGTAAAATTTTTCGCTTGAAAAAATCGTAATTAATCAACCGTGTAGCAAAATTACTGTATAAATCACCTTGAAAGCAGCATGAACAGAGAAATACAAAATTAGGAAGAATATGCTTTTTTGTTCTACCAAGGTTTTCTGCATTTAGCTTTAAATTTGAGCTAAAATTATCAGCCAGCTTGCTATAGTCTCAATTATTCCGAATATTAACAAAAGCCTGTCTCTGCCCTGGAATAAAAAAAAAATTTGACATCTTACCGAATCCCTGTTTGTATGTCTAACATTGAAATTGCTATGCAAGCTATTTTTGCATAGAAAAAATTCAATAAGGGAGTTCCCGAAAATTTAAGAGGAGACAATATGAAAGAACACCTGACTTTTCTTTTCCTGTTTGCGTTTTCCATTAACATGCTTGGCACGCCTGTATTGCAGGCAACTGAGCGTGCTGATGTTCCGGAAAAGTACAAATGGAACACGACCGACCTTTATGCCAGCGAGGATGCATGGGCAACTCAAAAGAAGGACATCGCCGATCGGATTCCCAAATTGGCAGATTTTCAGGGTAAGCTCGGCAAGGACGCTACCGCGTTTTTTACAGCTTTGGATACAATTACGACCTTGGAAAAAGATCTTAGCCGATTGACCACTTATGCGAGCATGAGAAGCGACGAAGATACTCGTGCGGCCAAGCCTCGTGAGATGGAACAGACTGGAAGTGATCTTTCAGTTAAATTGAGTGCGGCTATTTCCTTTCTTACCCCGGAGATTTTAGCATTGGGTGAAGAAAAAGTCATGGGATTTGTAAAAGCAGAAAGTAAGCTTCTGCCGTTCAAGCCATTTCTCGAAGATGTTTTGCGATATGCCCCTCATACGCTTTCCGCCGCCGAGGAAAAAGTTGCTGCCCAGGCAAACATGATGGCCGAAGGCCCTTCAAATGCATACAACATCTTTACCAATGCCGAATTGCCGTATCCTGAAGTTGTACTCTCGGACGGCAATAAAGTGAGGCTTGATGCTTCCGCCTACACAAATTACCGTGCTTCCACGAATAGGGATGATAGAATTAAAGTATTCAAGTCATTTTGGACCGAGTACAAAAAATATGAAAGAACCCTTGGTACTACTCTCTACGAACACATAAAAACACACGTATTCAACAAAGAAGTACATAAATTCAACAGCTCCCTTGAGTCGGCGCTTTTCGACTCAAATATCCCACCGGCCGTTTACAAGCAGTTGATTTCAGATGTTCACGCCAATCTTCCAACTCTGCATCGTTATCTCAAACTTCGAAAGCGCATAATGGGCTTGGATCAACTTGGTTACGAAGATCTTTATTCCCCTATTGTTAAGAAAGTGGAATTGAAATACTCTCCCGAAGAGGCCATGAAAATGGTATTGGAAGCTGTTGCCCCACTCGGAGAACAATATGTCGCCGACCTGAAAACCGGTTACGCTAATCGCTGGGTGGATTTTTTCCCCACAACCGGAAAGAAATCAGGAGCATACAGCACAGGCGCTTATGGGGTTCATCCCTACCAGCTTCAGAATTTCACAGGACTGTACGAAGAAGTTTCGACACTTGCACACGAAAGTGGCCATTCGATGCACACTTTCCTTTCCGATAAAAATCAGCCTTACGTAACTCATGACTATAAAACCTTCATTGCTGAAGTTGCTTCAACGCTGAATGAGAATTTCCTTTTGCATTACATGCTAAAAAACAACAAGGACAAGGATATCCAGTTGTTCCTGCTCGGCTCACGCATCGACAGCCTGCGAACCACACTATTCCGGCAGACGCTTTTCGCGGAATTTGAAATGCGTACACACGAAATTGCAGAAAAAGGAGATCCTTTGACTGGAGAAAAGCTCACGGAACTATATCTGAGCCTGCTTAAGGAATACTACGGCGATGCAGCCGGCGTTTGCAAAATTGATGATCTGTATGGAATCGAATGGGCGTATATTCCTCACTTTTACTACAATTTCTATGTTTACCAATATGCAACAAGCATCATTGCGTCCTCTTACATTTCTCAAAAAATCAGAACTGAAGCTCCGAACACTACCGAACGGGATGCTTACCTCAAAATGCTTTCTTCCGGTTCATCGAAGTATCCAATTGATCTCCTGAAAGGCGCTGGCGTTGATATGAACACCTCGGTTCCGTTTAACGCGGCGATTAAGGAAATGAATGACATAATGGATGATATGGAAAAAATCCTTGGTGATAAGCCGGGAAAATAAATTTTTCAAGTTACCAAAGAAATTTTGTAAATAGGACGCCGCTTATTTTTAAGCGGCGTTTTTTGTTTTTTTGATGCGAGGGACCTCGAAAATTTGCTAGAGTGCTATTTTTCTGGTATGATTTAATATAAACATTCCCAGTTGATATTATTTGTTGATTTCAATGGATTTCTATTTTTTTTAGGGGGTCGTTGCAATATGAAAAAAAGTTTTTGCCTCGTTCTGTTTTTTGTTTTGTTGGTTTCGGTGGCAGGAGCTGTGTCTAAAGAAGAAAAAGCAGCTTTCCAAACAATTCAACAAGAATTGGAAAATGTAAAAAATGGAACATCTGCATTTGTAAAAAATCTTGGAAAATTTTCCGATTTTGAAAGTGATTTTTTAAAAGTACTTGAGAAATATCCTCAACTTGGGCAACCCAAAACAGTGTTTCTTAATGAAGCCCCAGCTAAAATTTTGATTCCCCTCAACTTGGATGACCAAACTGTCGGTGGTTTTTTTCAGGTGGCAACGAATGGAACTCAGATTATTTCCTGGCTCCCATGGGATGAAACCCTCACTCCAGCATTTAAAGTTTCTCGAAAACTCTGGGAATCGAATAGATTAGCAAATGAGTTTCCTGAAATCGCCGAGCTGATTCCATTAAAAGCCACGTACAGTCCCGGTACTCCAGTAGAATTATCAGACCTCGATGAATATTTTCTGATCGATAATACTGAATACATTCCCTCCAAAACTCAGGAAGAAAGAAAAGCTTACACCGATTCTGTAGGTCTGAAAGAATACTTGGGACGCAGAACAGGATCATCCAAATGTCTATCCTACGCGGCCAGCATGGCAAGCGATTGGTGGAAGACAATTTTGGGGCTTAAATTGGAGAAATACACTTCTTTTGTAAATGGAATTATGGAATACGGAATGAACCCACGGCTTGTCGAGTCCTACTATTATGCTATCGATGCTTCTCCCTACACTTTCAAAAAGTTCACCGGAAAAGACCGCGTTACCGGCGAAGAAATTGCCTATTCTCCCAAACATTTCTCTTATATGATGAGTTGCGTTCCACTTCCTCCTAAAGTAAATGATCCTCTTAAGAAAGAAATTACTTATACACTCCCTCAAAGCCTGTATGCCATGGACCAACCTTTCTTCAATGTTTTTAATCACAGTGAAGGGAAAGTCGATGAAATCCGTGAAGCGTTGAAGCGGTATGGAATTATTTACGCCCAGCACACAGTAAGAGTTCTCGGTGACAGAGATTCCCTCAGGGCGGTTGGAATGCATGCTGTGAATATCGTCGGAACCGCAAAACTTAAGGGTCAGGAAATGGTTCTGTACTACGAAACCTTCGGGAAGAATCACCGTGATTACCTCGAAGATAGCTTTTACGGGCCCAAGCTAAGAGCGTTTCCAGTAAAATTTTTCTACCAAGGAAATGTCTTTCCCCACAAAATTTATCTTACTACCAAAATTGAGAATGGCAATATGATCATTAACTTCAGGGATTATTTGAACCGTCCTATAGTTCCAGATTCAATATCAGTGGTTTTAGACAATTCAATTGTACCGGTAAAACTTGTTTCAGATATTCAAATTCCGATTTCCAGTACTATGCACACGGTTAAATTGAGTTTTATGAAGAAATATTTCTATGCCCCTGAAGAAAATGGTCCCTACGAAAGAGAATTTCATGTATTTGATGGAAAAATTGTCGAAGTTAAGGAATATGAAAAAGTCTACGCTTCCATGCAAAAAGCCAAACCTGACTGGATCCAACGACTGGTACGGAAACCCAGCAGTTATTATGATTACCTTGTAAAAAGAGAAGAAGATCTCCGAATCTCTTTGGTAAAAGATTTTAAAGACTGCCAGAAGGAATCCAAATTGTTAGCTGTCATCAAGGACATATTCAACAAAAACACTTTCCTTCAACATTCACAGTTGTACAATGATTTTACCGCTGTTGAAAAATTCAGCCTGAACCAAAATTAGTTTCAATTTAATCGAATTGGACTGTTGCACTTTTTTATTTCAAAAACGTTCGGCAGTCCATTTTAGTTTCAGATTTCCAAACCTCGGGGATTTAAATTTGATACCATTTTTTCGATTAACAAATCACCAAGTTCCTTTGGAAGACATTTTCTGATCTATTTTTATGAAAGTTGGTCTCAGGATAAAATCCAACCGAAAAGTATTTCAAAATCAGGAAAATACCTTTTGAAGCTATTTTCCGGGAAAATGCAAACTATCGACACCAGGAATTCTGAGTTTAGATGATTTTAAGGGGTCTTCAAAGAAGTTCATGTTTATTCTTAAGTATTGCAAACCAAAATTAAAGAGTCAAAAAATCGTTGAACGTTCGGTTTCCGATTGGAGTAAACGCTGCTCCTGAGCGGAATCGAAGGTTGCTGAACCGAGCCGAAGCGTCCAATGAATTGATTTAATCGTTTTTTGTATTTCCTCATTATTTGAAAAACGTTGCACTTTGGAAGGGAAATGTGCAAGTACTTGATCTTCTTGGGGTAATTATCCGCTATTTTATTGATGTGTCAAATAGATATATAACAGGGAAGGGAAAACACGTGAGAAAATTAATTATTCCGGTTTTGGTTTTGTTCGCTATTTTTTGTTTCGGCAATGTGGTTTGCGCCGATTCCTGGGCGACCATAAATGTTGCGGGTACCTTCAACAACTGGGACCCAATAAGCGAAAGCGGAAAAATGGTTCAGAAAGGTGAAACCTGGGAAGCAGAAATCTTCCTTCATACCGGGCTTGTTGAATACAAATTTGCTGCAAATTCGAACTGGCAGATAAACTGGGGTGATGCTTCTGAGATCAACAATCTTCCACAGTCAGGAAAAGCAGTTTTAAATGCAGGAAATATCACTTGCAAAATCGAGCAAGCCGGAAAATACCTGTTTTCTTTCAACCCTTCCAATTGTTTGTACAGCTTAAAACGCGACGGAGACTCTCCAAATCCTCCAGCACCAAATCCACCTCCTGTTGATCCTCCTTTCCCGCCACCATCTCCAACTGGGAAAGATTTTCGCGAAGAAACAATCTATTTTCTTATTACCACACGTTTTTATGATGGCGATCCCAGCAATAATTTCTATTGTCGTGACAGAATAAAACAGGGGGACCCACAATGGCGCGGAGACTTTAAAGGCTTGATCGAAAAGCTGGATTACATCAAAGACCTAGGGTTCACAGCCATCTGGATCACACCACCTGTTGAAAACCGCTCCGGTCTTGACTACCACGGATACCACGCCTATGACTGGACAAAAATTGATCCTCGAAATGAATCACCTGGAAACACTTATCAAGACCTGATCAACGCTTGCCATAGCAAGGGAATCAAACTGATACAAGATGTTGTAATCAATCATTCCTCGAATTACGGAATTCGCGGACAAGTCTGGATTAACAGACTGCCCCTGAAATATTTCCGAAAGTCCGGTTTGGTCTTCCAGGCACCCTACACAGGCAATTTGGGAAATTACATGTTCCCGTTCAGGGAAGACAATGACAATCCTGTGGCTCCCGAATGGTTCAAGGAAAGAGTTAATCGTGATGCGGAAGGTAAAGAGCCTCTTGCTGACCCCGTTAGCGGAGTGACAGTTCCCTGCGATAACTGCAATCCGAATCGGTTTTTTGGAACTGATGCCATGAAACTTGATTCCACCTGGTACCATATGAATGGCTGGATGTCAGGTGGCGACTGGGAGAGCCCTGAATCGCTCGAGACAAAACACATGGCCGGCGACTGTATCGATTTGGCAACTGAACGCGAAAATGTACGCAGTTATTTGAATAGTGCTATCGACAAATACCTGGACATGGGAGTCGATGCAATTCGCTTAGATACAGTTAAACACGTTGAAAGAAACGATTTATTAACCTATGTAAATCATTGGAAAAATCATAAACCCGGAACCTTTGTTTTTGGAGAATGCATGGTAAAAGGAACCGGATGGGGCGATTTGGGTGGAGATAACGGCCCGTCGAACATTCGGCCATGGTGGTACACCCGTACCGGAAATGATACTAAGAATCCAAATTCCGGCCCGGATTCAGGTTTTTCCGTGCTCGATTTTTCTCTTTTCTCCACGTTTCGTGACAATTTGAGCCGTGGTTGTTTCAACGGGATTGAATCAGTCCTTTCCATGGACTGGATCTACGGAGATGCGACCAAACTTGTTACATTCCTTCAAAATCACGACGTCGGCCCCGACAACGATTTCAAATACCGCTTCAAAGGCGAAGATTGGATGGCTGCAGTTGCCTATAACTTTCTTTGGACAATCCGAGGAATTCCCTGTCTGTATTACGGCGAGGAAATTGCCTTTCAGAAAGGGTGTCCACAGGATATTTGCGGAAACGACGACACTCTTGACTCAACCGGACGTGCTTATTACGGTGATAATCTCGAATCAGGTAAAATTCAGCAAACCAAAAGTCATCCTTTGTACCAGCATATCCGACGACTTAATTTGATCCGTCGGTCGGTGCCGGCTCTTCAAAAAGCTCCTATGAACTCGGTTCATGAATGGGGCTCCGGAATAAGTTTCATCAGAGATTGGAACAACGGTGCAAGCTATGCTGTCGTTGGTTTGACCACTGGGTCAGATCAGCAGATCACGGTGGTAGGGGTCCGAAATGGAACCTATCGGGATGCAGTAACCGGAAATGTCCTGACTGTTGGCAACGGGAATATTACTTTTAACGTCAAGGCTCATTCCGCAGGAATATACGTTCTTAACGGCCCGGGCAAAATCGGGGAAGACGGAACTTTTCTGAATTAACACAACAATTATCCATTTGAGTGCTGAAGCTAAGTTCAGAACCATTCCTTTTGAGTGTTCCTACAAACCGCAATTCATTAAGAGTTCACTATTACAAAAGAAAAGGTTAAAAAACATTAATTTTTTCCAGTTTGCATGGATTTTTTTTTAATTAATCTCTTTTTATCATGTTATTAATTGCCAACAAATTATACGGAACTTCTTGTAAAACTGCGTTTGAACGTAAATGGATAATTGCTGGAATTAGCACGACAGTTGCCGTTTAGGGCTATTTCTTGCTTTTCAATTTGAAGCCCAAAATTGGAAAAGGAGCTTCGAAAAATATAATGAACCCACGGTGGTATCTTTGTGGGGTACAAGAAAAATGCTGCAAAAGAGAAATACTTTTCATATACACCTTTGCAGAACGTGATTTCAGGCCCAATGGATAATTCCTGCGCTTTAGTTCAGATAAATTGTTGCACCTTTGAATAATTTCAGCCTATTCTTGATTTGATTGTCACGCTTTGGGTTAGTTCAAACCACCACCTTTAGGGGATGGTGGTTCACTTATTGAAAATTACTGTTTTGAACAAATTTTGAATGATTTGCTAGACCTGCCTATTGCTTTTAATAGATTAACCTATCAAAAAGTGGTATATTTTGTTAAATGACTATTTTCCATGAAAGATCATTTGCGGGACAGTTGGAAAAGCGCCTTTTCCAGCACCATCCTTTGATTCAGATTCTCGTCGGTCCTCGTCAGGTTGGCAAAACTACTGGAATACGACAACTTCTTGCTCGCTATGCAGGAAAAAGCCATTATGCTAATGCCGATGATCTGCTGATAACAAACGGGACGTGGCTCTTGGAGCAATGCCAAAAAGCATGTTGTTGGGTGATGGAACACTTCTGGTTATTGATGAAATTCAGAAGATTCCCAATTGGCCTGAAACCCTCAAATCATTATGGGACAAGAATCTCCACAAGCTTCGTGTGATTTTACTTGCTTCCAGTTCACTGAAAATACAAACAAATCTTTCCGAGAGTCTTGCAGGACGCTTTGAGCTGACAAGGATTTACCACTGGACTTATACAGAGCTAAAGGCTGCCTTCGGATACACTCTTGAACGCTTTTTTTTGTTTGGGGGCTACCCGGGGTCGGTTGCGTATGAAAATTACTACGACCGCTGGTATGCCTATCTAAAGGATTCGATTGTGGAAGCTGTTATTGGGAAGGATATCCTTCTTAAACGCAAAGTGGCTAATCCTGCTTTATTCCGACATGGGCTTGAAATCCTTTGCCGCCATCCTGCACAAGAAATAAGCTACACCAAGCTTTTGGGGCAATTGCAGGATAAAGGGAATACTGATCTAATCAAATAGTACATCGAATTATTTGATGGAGTTTTCCTGATTCATCCATTGGAGAAGTATTCATCAAAAGGACGTTTGACCCGATCGTCCAGCCCCAAAATTCTCCTCTCTTGCCCGGCTCTCTTTACCATGACTGAAGGACCGTGGGTACTGGGAAATCCTGAAATGAGAGGAAGGATATTTGAATTAGCCGTGGGAGCGCAATTGCTACAATTGTCAGGAGAATTATTTTATTGGCGTGAAAAAAATGCAGAAGTTGACTTCGTCTTCCGTTACCAGGGGAAACTCTACGCAATAGAAGTAAAATCAGCCAGACGAAAATCCGCCAAAGGCCTTGAAGTGTTTTCGAGACAATTTCCTGAGGCTGGCACAATTATCCTGACAACTGAGAACTTCCCCATTTTTTCCGAAGACCCAATTGAATTCTTGACTGCTCTTGGATAACGGTCAGCAACAAAGAGTAAATTCATATTGACATTGGCAATTAACCATACATTTAAAAATAAAAATCCCGAAAAATTATTTTTTCCAAATTTTCTGCACTTGCGTGGATGCAGGTTTATAAGTCAAGTATTTTTACTCTTTTTCGCTGGATAACGGTTGGGAAAGGCTTCGATTTTCCTGATACGAGCAGTTACCAATCAGATTGAAATCCCATGAAAAATGGTATCAGAATAGCCGCAGGAAAAATGAACAATCGTAAGAGTGTACCGAAAAACGCCTGATGCGAGTGGTAAACAAAGCGAAACAAAGAATACATTCGTTTGATTAGGTCCCTAAAAGAAGAAGTACGTAAACTGAAAATTCCAAAAACAGTTCCAATAGCGGGGAAATGAAAAAAATCAAAAAATGCAACGAGGTTACCCGAAATGTATGATCCAATGACAAAAAATTCTAATCCCGGCAAAAACGGCTTACGAAGTGAATTTTCAAAAAAAATACGGCGGATTTCCCCGGAAATGGGGTAATCCGCCGTAGTTATTATTGAAGCTTAGAGATATTTTCGGAATGCAAAGAAAATAGAAGGAAGGATGGTCATTTTGATGATCATTCCTGTTATGATTGTAAAAGCCAAAAGGCCGCCGAATAGTGCAACTGATTTAATGCTTGCCAAAACCAGAGCTGTGAATCCAAGGCCATAAATCAGGAAGGTGGCTATAATTCCTGGGCCGCCCTTGATCAAACATTGGCAAATTGATTCAACCGGGTCTTCAGTAGGATTATCAGGGAAATAATACAAGTACAAGATACGCACCGTCCCGTCAACACTTATTCCCATGGCGATACCAGCAATGGTTACTGTCGCGATGTCAAGCTTGATTCCAAGCAAACCCATGAAACCTAAGGTAATAATGATTGGAAAAACATTCGGAATTGCCCCAAGAATCATTGCCTGGAAACGTCTAAGCAGTATTGCCATGATTCCAAATGTTGTAAGAATGGCTGTTCCAAGGCTGGTAATCTGACTTTCCGTGATAAAATTAATCAGACGGGTATAAAGCGGCACGTAACCACCGAAAGTAATCTCAACAGTGGTTGAAGCGAAGTTTTCTTTAAGAACCCCTTTAACCGTCTCCTCTATCTTTCGTAGTTTCATGGCACTTACCATCGGAACTCGCACAGTCAGACGGGCTTCTGAATAAATCGGATTGCCGGAACCGGCTGAAGTGTCAGTCATATGTTTCAGATCGTTTTTAGAATCGCTTTCGTAAGTCATCAATAATTGACTGATGGCATTAGCGGTATCAGGAATGCGATATGAAGCAGATGAATCATCTGTCCATACTTGATTCAGGCGGCAAATTACATCGACTATTGAGGCAGCCCTTTGGATTTGCGGGATCTTCTCCAGATCGGTATGGCACTTTTCCAGGCGTTTGAGAAAATCGGGATCTTTGATTCCATCCGGGATTGCTTTCCCATCCGGTCCAAGGACTCTTAATCTGGCTTCCAGCGGGAGATAATATCCATAAGTTTCTTCAATTTTGTCACTGTCCTGGCGGACAAGATTGCTTGGATACAAGAACCCCATGGAATAAGTGTCAACTTCCAGGACGCTGATTCCACCTAACGCAATTAAGGTGACGACAGCAAGAATTCCAAGAAGATATTTATAATAATCCTTGATTCTCGGAACCCAATGAGCCATGAAATCTTCAAAAGGACGATGGACTGTGTCTGTCTCTGTTAGCGTGTGATTTCCCAAAAAGAACGCCATTGTTATCATCGCAACAAAATATTCAAAAAAGCAGGCAAAGCCGGCATATTTGCCGAATCCTCGAAGGATAGCCATTGGAGCCACAACAATAGAGAAAAATCCCAAACCGTTCGCGATGGAAGTAAAGAAGCAAGGCGTGATACATTCGGCAAACATAGCGATCAAGCCTTCTTCACGGTTTGCCATTATCCGCTCGCGGCGAAACATATAAATGTTTCTGATGTAACCGACATCTGCGATGGACAGAATAATAACAAGGGTTGGCAGGATGACAGTTACCATGTTGAAATTTCCCCTGCAAAGCCCATAAATTCCCATGTATCCAATTCCTGCAAGTAAAATAGTTGTTACTTCAATTTTCAGAAACAACCATGATCTGAAGAGCAGGAAAACCAATCCGACAATGATGATATAGGAAATTCCTGTAAAAACCATGCCATCGCGCATGCTCAAACGGTTAAGTTCGTTGTACATAACGCCCATTCCGGCTAACCGGTAATCCAGTCCTTGCAATTTTTCCTGGGCTGCGGCGATCAGTTCAGGACGTTTTTTGTCCATTTCGTCACTTGCAACAGGCTCAATCATGAAAATTGCGTATTTTTCCCCCGAATCAATGATCAGTTTTCTCCAAAGAGGATTCTCATATAATCTTTTCTTAATTGCCTCAGCATCTGCAGAAGTAGCTGGAGTCTGAGTAATTAAATCTTCAACGAGAAGAGTGTTTCCATTTTTCAAGCCTATGTACGGGGCAACACCCAGACTGACTACTCGTCGGAAGTTTTTCTTGTCTTCTTTGAGTGCTTTTGATACTTTCCAGAGTTTATCAAGAGTTTCAGGTGTAAAAACTCCTTCCTTCTTGCAATCAACTACTGCCACAATGATCTCATCATTTCCATAAATCTTCTTAAACTCACGGTAAGCCGCTAACGTTGGATCATCCTCCAGGAACCACAATTCCAAACTGTTGTCGATCTTTATTCCACCCATGAAGCAGCCTAAAAAAAGCATCAATAGAGTCATAACAACAAACAGTGGGTTGCGCCACTTCACTAAATAAGTTGCAAGGAGACGAGGAATTGGCCCACCCTGGGATTTGGAAGCAGCAGAAAGTCCATCTTTCCATACTTTTTTCCCGCAAAGTGGGCAATTTATTTCTTGATCCGAAATGCTCTTCTTACACTCAGGACACTCTATTAAACTCATTTTTCTTCTCCTAGAAATGTTATTTTATCTGCAGCTTATTCAAATAATTTTTTTAATATTGCGGGCAGTAGGATAAACTTCAACCCTCAAAAGACTTGTTATCGAAGCTCCCATTGAGAAATTAACATACCTGTCCGAAACTATTGCAATTTTTCTTGGAACATACTTTACATTTTTGATTTTTTTTTGGCAAGTGGAGTTTCGAACATTTTGAAAATTGTAGGAATTACACTGATTCTTAAACTCCTTAATTTACAATAGAAAAAATTTGGGTTAAAATTTTGCTGAATTGATTTGTGAAAGCAACAAAATTTTGCCCGCATGTGTTGAAAAAAATCTTAAGGAAAAAGGATTTCCAAAAAAATGTTCAAAGACCCTAAATCGATGAATGCCAAAGATATTGAAAGAGAGCCGGTTTTTCAGGAAAGAGCTTCAGATTGGAGGAATGGGGCTATTGTTTACCAGGTGCTGGTTGACCGATTTGTTCCTCCTCAAAACCCGAGTGAAAAAAGCACCCGGTATGCACCTCCAAGAGTGTTTAAAAAGTGGGATGAGCTCCCAAAAGCGGGGGGGTACAATTTAGAAAACAAGGTCTGGACCCACGAAATAGAATTCTGGGGTGGGGATCTCAAAGGCGTTCAGAGTAAATTAAATTATATAAAAAATCTTGGAGCGGATATTCTCTATCTTAATCCTATTTTCCTGTCTTATACCAATCACAAATATGACACCTGGGATTACCACGAAATTGATCCTGGTTATGGAACACGTGAAGATCTTTCAGAGCTTACAAGGCGGGCGCACCAGTGTGGGATGAGAGTAATCCTGGACGGGGTCTTTAATCATATGGGTCGACAGAGTCCAATGGTTCGCGAAGCCCTCAGCAGAAGTGAAAACAAATGGCATGACTTTTTCAAATTCGATGAAAGAAGTCGTTACGGCTATATAGCCTGGTCGGATGTTGAAAATCTACCTGAATTGAACTTAGAGAACGAAATGGTACAGGACTACATATTTGGAGCCAAGAATTCAGTGGTCCAATCTTATCTTCTCAATGAAAATATTGATGGTTGGCGTCTGGATGTTGCATACGACATGGGCTTTTCTCTGCTTTCCAAACTTACAAAAGCAGCAAAATCCGCCAAGCCTGATTGCGAAATAATCGGGGAAATCTGGAATTATCCGGAAGAATGGTCGCCGGCAGTTGATGGTGTAATGAACATGCATGGTAGAAATATCATTTTACATATGGTTCAAGGAAAAATTCATCCGGCCGTTGCTGCAAAAATGTGGGAAACCATGATCCGGGATTCAGGAATTGATCCCATACTGAAATCATGGCTTGTACTGGACAACCATGATACTCCCAGATTAAGAAGCGCTCTACCTAATCTTTGGGCTAGCAAAATGGCTCGGGTTTTGCAGCTGACCTTACCTGGATCACCTTGTATTTATTATGGCGCAGAAGTCGGCCTTACCGGCGGAAATGATCCTGAAATGCGGAATCCCATGAAATGGGATCTTGTAACAGATTCCAACGAATGTTACCTTTTCCATAAAAAACTTTTATCTATACGGAAATCTGAACCGGCGCTCAGATACGGCGATTTTCGACTGATGAACGCCCAGAATCTGTTTGCATTTTTGAGGAGAACAAATTCCATAAGCGAAATAATTATCGTTGTAGCTAATCCCTTTAAGAAAGACATTACAGAATATCTTCAGGTCCGGGAAAGTAAAATTCCAAATGGTACAACCTTTATTGATTTGCTTACTGAAGAAAAATTCTCTATCCATTCAGGACTATTGGAAATGAAAACTCCTGCACAGACCGTCCGGATATTGAAACCTGATTTGTCAGAGTCTCCGCAAGGATACAGCAGGTTCGATCGGGTTTATTGAGCTTTACTCCAGTGACAACTTTCTTTGGAAGAAGATTTGTAAGTTCCAAAAATCACAGTTTGACGGCGGTTGAGGGAAGTCGAAAAGACGTTAGAAGCTGTCGAATAATCTCGGTGCATTCTGTTCGGTACAAAACGGCTCGCTGTTAATGCGAGAAAGCGGGGCGAAAATTTGGGTGGATACACAAAAAAGCGAATTTTAGGGGATTATTCGACAGACTCGTTAGAAGTTGTCGAATAATTTCGGTACATTTTGTCCGGTACAAAACGGCTCGCTTTTGTCGCGAGAATGCGAGCCGAAAATTTGGGCGGGTACACAAAAAAGTGGATTTTAGGGGATTATTCGACAGACTCGTTAGAAGTTGTCGAATAATCTCGGTACATATTGTTCGGTACAAAGTGGCTTGCTGCTGATGCTAAAAAGCGAGGGGGAAATTTGAAACGGTACATAAAAATACGAAAAATAGGGTATTTTTCGACAGGCTCGTTAGTGATCAATGTCTAAAGTCGTTTATGGCAATGGACTGATAGTTTTGTCTGTAAGATTTTTTCGCATTCTCGAAACACCTTCGAGATGCTGCTTTGGTGCCTTTTTAGCTAATTTTACAAGAAATTTTTGGTATAAAAAAAAAGAAAGAAACCTTGGGAGTCAAAATGAAATTTCCGAAATTTCAAAAAATATTGTTTATTCCTGCTTTTTCACATTATGTCTGGTTCGAGCCTGAATTCGTATGACTATGGATTCTGTTCCTGATTCACCTCGCTTGATAATTTGCGACGATCATCCAATGTTGCGGGCTGGAACCCGCCTTTTGTTGGAAAACCACGGATTTTTGATTGTTGGGGAAGCCGCTTCCCCAACGGAATTGCTCCCTCTTCTCAATTCGGTTCCAGCCGAAATGCTGCTGGTTGATCTGACATTTAGAGGGGAAGACGCCGCCCAGTTTATTCCATCCTGGAGAGCCAAAATACCTTCTTTGAAAATCCTTGTTTATTCTATGCATGACCAAATAGTGCATGTAGAGCGTTCTCTTGCTGCAGGAGCCCACGGATTTGTAGGCAAAAGTGATTCTGCGGAGGTTCTTTGCCAGGCAATCAAAGAAGTGTTGTCCGGAGGACTTTTCATTTCCCCTACAGTCAACCAGGATTTGCAGGGTTGGATGGATACGTGGAAATGGAAACCAGCCCTAACTGCTCTTTCCAAACGCGAGCAAGAAATTCTGGGCCATCTTGGACGCGGCGAATCCCTGACAAAAATCAGCGAATCGTTAAACATCAGCCGAAAGACCGTTGAAACCTATTTGGGACGGTTAAAGGAAAAGCTGCACCTGGAAACCAATCGCGAATTGCTGCAATTCGCCATTGAATTGAGCAAGGTTTAATAGTTTTGATAAGGTTTTCCTTTGAAGTAAAAATCGATAAACTATTGTTTCTAGCTACACTGAACTTAAGAACGTCAAACCATTCTTAAATTTAAACATAACTGTTATCTAGAAAAAAAAATGTCAGGCAAATACCTGAAATTTTGTAATGTCTTTGCCTGACAAAAATTACAATTCAAGATCGGAATGCTAAGTAGTCATGGTCCCAATTCGTTCAGTGCGTTTCGTATAATTAGTAATACATAAATACGCCGGGTTGTGTCCCAACCCGGCGTTCTTTTATTAAAAATTAATCAGTTACTTAGCCCGTGAAGCCTTAATTTAAAGAAATCATTTAAACCGGATCTTCCAAGGCAATTTACCCATTAAAAGCCGATAGATAAACCAAAAGACAGCAAAAAAAAGTAGGATTTTTAGGCATTAAAAATAGTTTCTTTCCCGTATTGACAAGTGTTCTCAAAAAAATTAAAAAGTGATTGAAACTTTGCGTTGGTTCAAAATCTTTACAGGATCTTTTGTAGGCAGGCTTCTCTTTTTTTTGATTCTTCTCAACCATTGCGGAGAAGCTGGTTTTGCGTTGTTTTTTTTATTATTTTCTGGAAGACCCGTTAAACTAAATAATATCTATCAAAAATTGAAAAAACAACTTTTACTCGTTATAACCCTTTGTACCGCAAGATTCGAGCTTTTGTACCAAATGCTTTTCGAGTTTTTTTACATCGTCCTGAGAAATTTTGCTTCCATCTTCAGGTGGAGTGATGGTTTCCAAAATCGTGAATTCAAAAGCGTCCGGGCCAAAATTTTTCCAGTCTTGTTGCAAGTCTTTGCTCGGATGGCTTCCGAAATCAAGTTGGAACCGAGCGCTGTTCAAGGCGCTGGAAAGATTTTTACTTCCTTTCAGAAATATCTTTCCATTTCTTAAATTTTTTATCTGAATAACACCTGCCGGAATATTCGATTCCTTATAAGCACGCTTCAATTCCTGGCGTTCATCCATCTTTTTTTCTCCTTTTTGGGGAAGTTTTGCCATAGGCTTTTGATCGATTGTTTCATTTGGGGCTATCAGCCAATATGTTCCTCGTGCTCTTCCCATAAAACCTTCACCAACCAACATCCTTCGCAAAGTACAATAATCTTCGTTAAACTTGGTGAGAATCTCGTTTACTTCCGTTTCTGAATACTGAATTCCATAGCGGAATTTAGTCGCCAATTCTTCAAGAATAATTTGCAGTTTCTTGTGTTGAACCGGAATGCGTAAGAGTGAACCATCAACGAAAAACGACTTCAAAACCTGCTGCCGAATTTTCACCTCACGTTCCTGCTGAGCGTCTTTCGCCGGATTTTCGAATTCGAGAAACTTTATCAGAGGAAGCTTCAGGATTTCTTTCTCTACCCGAAAAATGGTGTAGTATTGTTCTTTCTCTTTTTCCACAAGTCTCGCGGATTTTAGCTTTTTCAGATGAAATGAGACAGTGGATGAAGACAAACCTAGACATCCGGCTAACTCTTCAACACATAGCGGCTTTTTAATTAAAGCCTGCAATATCAAAAGACGTGAATTGTCCGCCATTGCTTCCATAATCGTTTTGACTTGGGAGATTTCCATATAAGGCTCCTTTTATTTCGAAATTCATCGAAATAAAAATAGCATATGTTTAGATAGATGTCAAAACAAAAGTGCAAAATTAGCAGCAACTCTGCTCGCAACAGCGTTCAGACTCTCGGAAAACCCCTAAAATTGGATAATTTCAGGTACCAACCCGTTTTTTCGCTCCGCTTTCGCACATCGAATCAATGCCATTTTGTACCGAATCCAATGTACCGGACTTTTCCGACAGTCTCGTTGGGTCGAAAAATGATCAATGCTGTCGATAGAAAAATTCTATTTTTGATTGGAAGAATATGTCTGCATCAATCTGTTGAGGGAATTATTCCGGCGTGTAACAATGGAGAAGAGTAGGATTTAGGTGGAATGGCAAAATTGCAGTAGCAATTTTCGGAGGAGGCTAGCCAAGGGACATTTTTTCTGATGTCTTTGCAGCTCATGGGACTTCGGGAAATCAATTTAATTGCACGATCAACGGTTTCTGGATCATATCCGTAGGTAGGGGCAAGAATTTGATGGAGGAAAGCTGCGCCTTCTTCTTTCAGCTTTCCGAAAACGTTAATTAATATATTTAACTCGTTTTTTTCGGTTATTCCGTCTTCCTGGATTTTTCCGACAATTTCCCAGAGAACAGGGCAACTGGAAAGTAGGGTTTCAATTGACTCTGAAAGAACTTTTGAAGAAGAAACCTCAATTTCTTCATTAGTCGCAAACTTCTCTGGCTCACGGGTTCTTTCCTCAAAATGGCTTGTCTCCAAACTTTTAAAAACAAGACTTGGTTGTGTTTTTCCGGAGGCGCTTTCTTCATAATTGCTAGTTTCTTTAACTGTTAAGCGCTGGAGTATTTCTTCCAGCTTGTCTTTAATTAGACTACTCCCAGGATGTTTGCGTCGAAGTTCTTTTAAAACGCTGTAAGCTTCATGTGTTTTACCATTTAAGATTAATGTGTTGCTGAACATAACCCCAATTTCAATGCTCTGAAAGATTTCGAAGGCCCTTCTTCCATATTCCAAGGCTTCAATTGGAAGTCCCAATTCGATGAGGAGTTCGACGAGTCCTTTCCAGAGTAATGGTTCATTGGGAGAAGATAAAATTGCTTCAAAGATTGCATTTCTCGCGGAATCTTTGCTTTTATATTTAGCCAAAATTCTTGCATAAAGGCAGAGTTCTTCGGGGTTCAAAGAGCGTGAATGTCGGGTTGAATCTAATAAAGAAAAAGCTTTTTCGAGGTTTCCTGCAAAAAAAGTTTCTCTTGCCAAAATTAAAATTGTGGTTTCATTACCCATAAGAATTCCTCACTAACCTTTATTTTTTTCTAAGTTGCATTTTGAAACGTAGTCGAAGTAATCGAGAGCAAATTTCGGGATTCGATTAACAATGGTCTTTGTCACATGCGTTCTATACTTTCCTTGATTCCTAGGGGATTCAATTGTGATCGAACCGACAAGAGTATGGATAGATCGTGCGTAGCGAAGCCACGATCTTATCCGGTAGTTGGACAAGTCCGTTGCAAACTAATGGTTTCGCCGATTTTGACAGCATAAAAAGATCCATAATGAAATACTAAATCAAAACGGGGAAAAAATATGTCGGGAAAATGCCTAATTTTTGTCAGGTATTTACCTGACAAAGTGTGCATTTCATTGATTAACCCATGGCAAATGCGCGAATGAGACTCTCGAATAATCTCCTAATTTTCTACTTTAATGTATCTACCCAAATTTTTGCCGCGCTTTCTCGCATCAGCCGCGAGCCACTTTGTATTGAATAAAAGTTACTGAGATTTTCCGACAGCTTCCAATGTCATTGCAATGAAAAAGGTAGCAAAGATTTTTTTCTTTTCAAAAGTTATTCGTAGCTATTTATGCTATTTTTAGAAAAAGTACTGTTTGTTCCTGATTCACGTTGGAAATTTTTTTCTGTGCTCTTACGGAGTTCACTTTATGACAAAACTTACCCGAATCTTAAGCGTCAGCAGAAGAACGGATATTCCCCGATTTTACACGGACTGGTTTCTGAATCGGATTAAGGCCGGTTTCGTTAATTGGAAAAACCCGTTCAACCAAAAAGTCACATCGATTTACCTGAATCCGGATGAGTTCAAAATCCTGGTATTCTGGACCAGGGATCCGCAGAAAATCTATAAAAATCTCGATTTTCTTTGTACTTCAGGATATTTCCCTTTCTTTCATGTAACTCTGACAGGATTTGGTTTACCCCTGGAAACTTATCCAGTTCAGAAAGATCAGGTAATTCGATCGATAAATTGTCTTTCTGAAAAATTATCCCCTCAAAGAGTAATTTGGAGATATGATCCAATAATAGTTTCCGAGCATTTCAATGAGAATTGGCATCTCCAAAATTTTGAAAAAATTGCGCGGGAATTAAGCGGATCAGTGAAAATGTGCTATTTTTCTTTTGTTGACTGTTACTCAAAAACTATTCGTAATCTATCAAAGAATGGGATTAAAACGATTGAGCCAGGTTGTACTATGAAAAAAGTTCTGTCCCATAGTCTTGCAGAAATAGCTGAAAAATACGGTATTACAATGTTTTCATGCTGTGAAAATGACTTGGAATCAGAAAGAATAAAAAGAGGGCACTGTATTGATGCGCCATTCCTGAACGATTTGCTGAATTTATCCAAAACTTGTTCTCAGGATCAGGAAATTCCAAAAATTTCAGGGAACTTTCAGATTGATTCGAAGCCAGCGCCTACTCGCGAAGGCTGCGGATGTTGGCGGTCTGTAGACATTGGGTCATACAACACCTGCGCAGGTGGTTGCCTTTATTGCTATGCGACTTCAAATCACTTGGCGGCTGACAAATACTTTTTAGAACACGATTCAATGCGTGATTCGCTTTAATCCATAAAAGTGAGAATTTTAATCCCTATTCCTTGCTAACGAGTCTGTCGAAAAATACCCTAAAATTCACCTATTTATGTACCTTCCCAATTTTTGCCCCGCTTTCTCGCATTACCAGCGAGTCGCTTTGTACCGAATAAAATGTACCGAGATTTTCCGACAACTTCTAACGAGACTGTCGAAAAATGCCCTATTTTTCATGTTTTTATGTACCGATTCAAATTTTCGCCTCGCTTTTCGGCATCAACAGCGAGCCACTTTGTACCGAATAAAATGTACCGAGATTATTCTACAGCTTCTAAAGTGTTTTGAATTCAGGATAGAGTCTATCTCTGCATTCTTCACAGAGTCCGTGAGAAAATTCAGCTTCCGAGTGGTCGCGGATATAAACTTCTATTTGTTCCCAATATCCCTTGTCATTTCGTATCTTTTTGCAGGAAGCACATATAGGAATAATCCCGCTCAAAATTTTGATTTTTTCAAGAGCCTTTTGGAGCTCTTTTGTAATTTGCGCCTTTTCCCTGTCTATTATTGATTTGTACAGAGCAATTTGTAGTGCTATTTGGAGCTCTATTTCGTCGATAGGCTTTAACAGATACCCATAAGGTTCTGTTATCATTGCGCTTTCAATTGTGCTTCCCTCGGAATGCGCGGTGAGGAAAACAATTGGAATGTCATATAGTTTTCGAATGCGGTCTGCTGCCTCAATGCCGTCCATTTTACCTTGCAGCCTGATGTCCATCAGAATCAGATCTGGCTGAGATGTTTCTAATGCAGCGAGCGTTTTTTCCCCTGAGGGATAGGTTGCCAGCACCGAATGCCCTGCCTTCAAAAGGGTTTTTTCAATCTGTAACGCGATTATTGCCTCATCTTCAACGATAATAATCTTTTTGTTTTTTTCCACGTTAATCTCTTTGCATTTTAAACTTTAGTATTGCCTCTGTGCCGTTTTTTGACTGAATTTGGATGATTCCATCGAGTTGTTTTGTTAGAAGGTTTACTAACTCTAAGCCAAGGGAATTTGTTTTTTTGTAATCAAAATCGTTAGGTAATCCGATGCCATTATCTTTTATGGTCAAAGTGTAAGTTCCATCTGCATGTGTAAAGTCAATTCTTAATAAACCATCCCTATTATCAGGAAAAGCATGTTTGAAGACATTTGTGAGAAGTTCATTCATGAGCAGCGCGCATGGAACCGCCCTTTCAAGGTCAAGCTCAACATCTTTTATATGCAATTCCACGACAATTTTTTGGGAACTTACCTTATACAAGTTCATTATTTCTTCTAATATTGATTCCAAATATGAGTCAAAATTAATGGCGGAAAAATTATTTGTCTTGTATAACTTCTCATGAATTGAAGCAATGGTTCTAATCCTTTGTTCACTTTCTTTAAATAAAGCTTGCATCGTGGTATCCTCTATTTTCCATGACTGGAGTGAAAGGAGGCTTGAAACCACAGTCAGGTTATTTTTTACACGGTGGTGAATTTCCTTTAGGAGCGCTTCTTTTTCTAAAAGAGATTGCTTTACAAGTGCTTCGGCCTGCTTGCGTTTTGTGATCTCAACTCCGATAATGCCAAGCCCACGCTTTCCACCAGGGAGAGAAACCGGAAAAAAGGTTTCTTGCCAAAATGCTGTTGTGCCTGTCGTGCTTGCAGGGCTGCTGACCTCTACGCCTACTTCCTCTTTGCCGGTGTTCATGACCTGCTGCATCATATTTTCGTATTTCGCTAAAAAAACAGGTACCAGATCCCCTAATGCTTTGCCGATGATAGACTCGCGGGTCAACCCAAAATAAGTCGGTGTCAGGGAATCGGTCTTGAGATAATGAAACGTTTCGTCCACCAGGTTTAGTATTCCGGGAGAATGCGCGAAAAAAGTGTCGAATAATTCAAGGTTCTTTTGCAATTCATCTCGGATGTGTTCACGGGCGGTGATGTCCATTGTAACGACGATGCTCTTCCAATCCGGAAAATTCACAGGAATGGCACTTACATCGACCCATACCGTTTCGGAGTTTTCTTTTATTATCCCTATCCCCATATGGTAAACGGCCTTCCGTTCAATGGCGGCTCGCGAGCTCGGAAATTCATCGGGTGAAAGGGTTTTTCCTTCTCTGTCAATGTACTTCCTGTCGCAATAATTCCCGCTTAGAAGTTGTTCATCTGAAAGGTCAAGTATCTTTTTCAATGCGGGGTTAAAATACATGACTTTGTTTTCTGCGTCAATTACCGAAATTCCGACTGGGACTGTAGAGAACAACGTAGACAGCTTTCTCTCAATTTCCTGCAATTCTTTTGTCCGGGATGTTACGCGTTGCTCCAGTTTTTCCCGGCTTTCTTGAAGCATCAATTTGGACCAACTCACTTCCCAGAGTAAATATGCGTAAAAAAACATGATAATCTGCTCAATAAAAATATTAATTAAAGGATTGGAGATCATTTCCTGGCCCTCTAAGTAGACATTGATTCCGACTCGAACCACTGGTAAACAGATTGCCAGAATTAAAGAAAGGAGCCTTGTTCCGTTCCAGGCAATTAAGCCCACTGGGAGGAAATAGAGAATCGGGAAATTTATATCTTTTCCCGACACGCAATCAAGGACAAGGACGATAAGCGCGACAACTAAAGAAAAACCGGTTGGAAACTTTTCATAGATTTCAGACAAGATCAACCCAAAACGAGTCATAACCCCTCAATTCATACTTTTTCGGCTTGATTCTTTCAAATGAAAAAAACTGCTTTCTAAATTCATAATCCGGTCGCTTCGACTCTGCTCAGCAAGTTAACACCCAACGTTCATTGATCCGGTAATTTAAATTTGTAGCTTTAAAAAAAGATAACAGATTGTCAGCGAACTTGGCAAGTAAAGTTTTAGTAAAAATTTTTTTTGAAATTTGGCTTTCTTGATCAGTTTTAACAAACACCTTGTTCTCACTCTTTCTGATTACACCGTCTCATAGAAAATGGAAAATTCAAAAAAAAATTGATCGAAAGGTGAGAAATAAAGTTGCGTAACTTTTTAATTTCCTGTATAAATATCCAATATTCCGCGTTATTATAGCGGTTTTTTTTATCAATTGTTCGAGGAGAGAAAAATGAAGGTTTATCCAACTGAAAAAATCAGAAACATCGGGCTTTTCTCCCACGGCGGAGCTGGCAAGACCTCTCTTGCTGAAGCCATGCTGTTTCAAACGGGTGCCAACTCCCGTATTGGCAAAGTGGAAGACGGCACTTCAATGATGAATTATGACCAGGAAGAAATTAAACGCAAAGTAACCATTGGAACTTCTCTTGCGGCCCTTGAATGGAAAGACTACAAAATTAATCTCCTCGATACGCCAGGTTTTGATGATTTTCTGGGAGAGGTACACAAAGTAGTTTGGGCTGTGGATGCCGGAATCGTTGTTCTTAACGCGGCTTCCGGGGTTGAAGTCGGAACCGAAAAAAACTGGAAAATCCTGAACGATCATAATGTTCCAAGAATGGTTTATCTGACTAAACCCGACAAAGAAAACTTGAATCTGGGAAAAATTTTCGAGAATTTAAAAGCTTTTGACCCTAAAATCACTCCAATCATGATTCCACTAGGCACCTCCACCAATTTCCAGGGAGTTATAGACCTTCTTGAAATGAAAGCCTATTATTACGCTGATGAAACCGGAAAAAAAGTGGAAGTAAAAGATATTCCGGCCGACCAAAAAGAATTTGCTGCAAAAGTCAGGGAAAGCAGCGTTGAGTCAATCGTGGAATGCGATGATGAACTTCTGAATAAGTTTTTTGATGGCCAGACCATCACAAATGCTGAGCTAAGAGGTGCAATTGCCAAAGGTCTTGCAAAAAATATGATTAAGCCTCTTCTCTCAGGAATGCCGGTAAAAAACATTGGAACCGATCTCCTTCTTGATTTCATTACATCCTGCATGCCTTCACCTATCGATCGTGGTACAATCGATGCAAAAGCTGCGACCGGCGATCAGGTAGTAAAAATTAATCCTAAAGCTGATGAACCAGCAGTCGGTTTTGTTTTCAAAAAGATCAATGAACAAGCCGGTGACATGGTTTTTATCCGCTGTTTCTCGGGCACGTTCAATCCAGCTACTGAATACTACAATTCCAATCGTGAAAACACCGAACGATTTGGGAACTTCACCACTCTCCGGGGAAAAAACAAAGTCGAAATGGAGAAGCTCATCGCTGGTGACATCGCGTTGATTGTAAAACCTAAAGTCTCTCTAAGAGGAGACACCATTTGCGAGAAATCCAGACCGGTTATTCTTCCAGTCCCACCTCTTCCAACAGCGAAGTTGACATATGCTGTTACTCCAAAAACAAAACAAGACCAGGAAAAAATGGGATCAGGACTTCAAACACTTTGCACTGATGACGGGGTTCTTCGCTATGAATACGATCCTGAACTCGGCCAGGGGCTAGTCTCTGGAATGGGAGACACCCAAATCGATGTGGCAATTTCCAGATTGAAAAGCCGGTGGAATGTCGAAGTTGATATCGTCAAACCCCGAATTCCATATCGCGAAACAATCAAAGGAAAATCCAGAGTCCAGGGAAAACATAAGAAACAATCAGGTGGCCGTGGACAGTATGGCGATGCCTGGATTGCATTCGAACCTCTTCCAGGAAAAGATTTCGAATTCGTAGATGCGATCGTCGGTGGCGTTGTTCCGAAGAACTTCATTCCTGCAGTTGAAAAAGGTCTCCAGGAAGCCAGAAAGCGCGGAGTCGTCGCCGGGTTCCTGACCATCGGGTTCCGTGCTACTCTTGATTTTGGATCATATCACGATGTCGATTCTTCAGAACTTGCATTCAAATTGGCTGCAACTTTAGCTTTTAAAAAGGGAATTGCCGAAGCGAAACCGGTACTTCTTGAGCCGATTTACGAACTTCAGGTTACCGTCCCGGACAACTACATGGGAACAGTAATCGGAGACATCAATTCCCGCCGGGGAAGAATTCTCGGAATGGAACCTCTAACTGGCCAACAGCTCGTTAAAGCGCATGTACCACTTGCTGAAATGTACAAGTATGCTACCGATCTTAAGTCGATGACCCAATCCAGAGCTGATTTTGCGATGACATTCGATCATTACGAAGAAGTTCCAGCGCAGGTTACCGACCAAATCGTTAAGGAATACGGAAAAGCAGCGGAAGAAATCGAAGAGTAATAATAATTTTGGCCGTAGCTTTGCAGCGGCCAAACTGCAAATAAGCCCGGCAATGTCACACATTATTTCATAATGACATTACCGGGTTTTTAATTTCAGACATCCCAATCTCGGGGAGTTAAATTTGATACCATTTTTTTCGATAAATGAATCACCTGGTTGCTTTGGAAGGCATCTTCTGATTTATTTTTCTGAATGTTGGTCTCAGGATAAAACCCAACCGAAAAGTATTCCAAAACCAGGAAAATACCTTTTGAAGCTATTTTTCGAGAAAATGCAAACGATCGATACCAGAAATTCTGAATTTTAGTTTCCACGGGCTTTCGGCTTAGTATAACCTTCTTTGGGATGAGGCGAATATGAATACATTTTGCAATTTCTCTGTTATACCAAACCCACGAAAGAATAACGTAACTTTTTCGACGGTTTACAGCGCCAGAGGCTTGATCGAACCTATCAATTAGCGTGATTACTTTTAAGAATTGACATTACTTCGACTTCACTCAGTTTCTTAGAAGCTCAATAACCGGTCATTGAGCGGAGTCGAAACGACCTTAGTGAGCACAACGGTCTGTGGTCGTTTAATCCCTTATCAGTTTTCCGCCAATCGGTTCGAAGCGGCCTGCCAGAATTCCGGGATGCTCATAACCGGGCTGGATTTTCATCCCTGCAATTTGTTTTCGAATTAAGTTCACGTAAATAATAACTTCTGAAAGATAGTCCACATGGCTTTGAGTGTAAACCCGGCGTGGAAATGCCAATCTGACCAACTCAAGCTCGGGCGCATGACCATAAGAGTCGTGACCTTTTGAAAATTGTGTACAACTTCCAATGGATCTGACCCCACCTTCAATGTACAACGCCAAAGCAAGACTAAAAGCCGGATATTCCTCAGCAGGCAAATGAGACATCATTTTCCCTGCATCAATAAATATTCCATGACCACCGGTGGGTTGTACAATAGGTATCCCGGCGGAGATTAATTTTTCCCCAAAATAAGCCATTGATTTTATTCGATATCGAAGGTAATCTTCGTCCAATGCTTCCTTGATTCCAACTGCAAGGGCTTCCAGATCATAACCCGCCAACCCCCCGTAAGTTGGGAACCCCTCATTGATGATCAATTCATTCTTGCATTTAACTGCCAATTGGTCGTCGTTTAGCGCGATAAATCCTCCGATATTAACCATCCCGTCTTTTTTTGCGCTCATTGTACAACCGTCGCAATACGAAAAAAACTCTTTTGCGATTTCCGAGGGAGATTTGTCGGAATAACCTTCTTCGCGCATTTTAATGAACCAGGCATTTTCAGCAAAACGACAGGCATCTAGAAACAATGGGACGTTGAATTCACGGCAAATTTCCCGGGTTGATCGTATATTTGCCATGCTTACCGGTTGGCCTCCCAGGGAGTTGTTAGTGATTGTTACCATCACTAAAGGCACTTTAGATCTATTTCCGGAAAGAAGTTTTCTCAGTTTTTCCAGATCGATATTTCCTTTAAAAGGATGAATAACCGATGGTTTTGTTCCTTCGGATATTGGAAGATCAAATGCTTTCGCGCCACGTAGTTCAATCTGTCCTCGGGTTGTAGTGAAATTCGTGTTGTTGGGGACGATGTCTCCATGGTTTATAGTACACTTAAACAAAGTCCGCTCGGCTGCTCTTCCCTGGTGGGCGGGAAGAATGTGCTTATAACCAGTTACTTCACGCACAGACTCTTCAAAACGATAAAAAGATTTAGCTCCGGCATAGGATTCGTCTCCGCGCATCATTCCCGCCCATTGCTCGGTTGACATTGCCCCTGTTCCAGAATCTGACAAAAGGTCTATCAGTACATCCTCGGCTTTGACCTGAAAAAGATTATACCCAGCTGCCTCAATCGCCAGTATCCTTTGGGAACGAGTTGTAAATTTGATTGTTTCGATGCTTTTAATTCGGAATGGCTCTATTACAGTTTTAAAATCCAATTTATTTTTCTCCTTAATCCTACAAAACAAAAAAAGAGCCAATTGTAGAAATTTCCACAATTGCGCTCCTAGGTAAAGTATCCACTGTTTGATATTTGCAGAATTTTTTCCGCGTGCACTAGATCAATAATTTACTTCCTCACGATCGCTTTTGGATTTTCCGCCCAATCGATTATCTTTTGGAGAAAAGCCTCGTCCCTGGCTTTTCAAAAAATCGGCGAATTCATCCCAGGCTTTGCGCATAAGGAAAATGGCTCGTCGGATTTTCTCCGGGTCGACAACCAGGGCCAGTCTTACTTCGTTTTTTCCGCGTCCCGGAGTTTGATAGAACCCGGCAGCCGGAGCAATCGCTACTGTTTCATTGTCCAGTTTGAAATTTTTCAGCAGGAACATTGCATACTCGGAAATGTCGTCCACTTCAGGAAACTGGAGCATCAGGTAGAAGGCCCCATCTGGTCTGGGCGCTATGACCCCCGGGAAGAATTCTTTGACGCTTTCCAGCGCTGCATGGAGTCTTTCCCGATAGGTTTTTCGCATTTCCTGGAAAAACATCGGGTCTTCCAGGACATGCTCGTAGGCTTTTGCAACGCCATATTGGATAACATCTGACACGCTGGCGATGGTGTGCGCATTGATCAATGCAATTTTTTCAATGATTTCAGGCCTTGAGACGACAAATCCAATTCTTGTACCAGTCAATGCGAAAGATTTGCTTGCTGAATCAATCACAATGGCACGATGCTTGAATTTCTCCATTTCATCCGGTGAAAGGTCTACCTGCAACAGGCTGAAGGCTTCATTTTCCCCAAAGATCATTTCCCGGTAAACTTCGTCAGCTATTATCCATAAATCATATTTCAAGGCAAGTTTTGCCAAACGAGTGACTTCCTTGGATGTGAAGATTTTTCCCGAAGGATTGTTCGGGCTATTAAATAGTATTCCTCTTGTGCGGGGAGTAATATACATCTCCAATCTTTCAAATGGAGGTAGGACAAAATCTTCTTCAGCGTAAGTTGGAACAGTGCGTAAAATCCCTTCGGCTACTCCAAGGAAACCTGGATAGACCGGGAAAAAGGGTTCAATACACAGTATTTCATCCCCCGGGTCGCACAAAGCCAGAAAAGTATTGCAAAGAGCTTGGGAAGCTCCAACTGTTACTATTACATTTTCCTTTTCAACTATCAGATGTTTAACACCACGTCTGTCAAAATAGTGATTAAGATATTTTGCATAGCTTTCCCGTAAAAAATTTTCTCCCCAAAATGGTGAATAATAACAATGCCGGTCTTTGACTCTTTCGGTAATTGCTTCTGAAAACACAGGGATTCCTTCGATATCAGGTTGTCCCATGTTTAGCTCGTAAACAGTAACCCCCTCAGTTCCCAGTTGTTTTGCAATTGCCATCATTTCGCGAATAGAACTCGGCCTAAGTCTTTCAACTCTTCTTGAAAAATGCACTGGACACATTCTGTCTCTCCTTGATTTCAATTTCTTTTTTTTTTTAATTTAAGCCATTTCTGATAATATTTTGGAAAGTTTCAAAATCTATTCCAATTCTAGGGCCATAAAAGTCATATCATCAGTTATTTCACAGTCTTTAACCCAGGAATCCAGCTTTCCCATTACTTTATCGAGACATTGAGAAATTTCTAGCCCGTATGAATCAGATATTTCCTTGGTTAAATTTTCAATGGAGAAAAATTCTCTGGCAAGGTTTCTTGCCTCGATCAACCCATCAGAAAACAGGAAAATTCTTGTCCCTGGCTGTAAATCCTTTTCAAATTCTCGAAATTTGTACCCTACACCAAGTCCAAGAGGGATATCTCCCTCTTCCCAGATTTGAATTTTGGAATCAGGAGTTTGTACAATCAGAGGAGTATGACCACCCTTCGAATAGCGGATTTTTTTGGATAAAAGGTCGATAATTCCGTATGTTATCGTAAAGTATTGTAGCCGTTCGTAAGTTAGATTAAATCTATTGTCAAGTAAATAAAATACCTCAGATGGCGCCCGAATTGCTCCGGAATGATCAATCAATAAATTGTCACCATAACCGCCTTTTGTGAGCATTTGGCTGAGAGTAACTGAAAGGAGTGCTGCTTTTACTCCATGTCCTGCGACGTCCAGGATGTAGAATCCAATATGGGAATCGTCTAATTTAAAAATGTTTAATAAGTCTCCGCCAACTTTTCCGCAAGGTTGGAATCGCCAGGCAACCTTTAATTCTTTGAATATCAGTGCTGTGGAAGGTAACAGACTTCTCTGAATCTCGCCGGCTGCTTCAAGGTCTTCCTGAATATTTTTCAGGACAGCGGTCATTTTTTTGTTTGATTCGGAAATCTGGCTCAGGAGTCTGTGGCGCTCGATTCCATGAATGATGGATCTTGCAAGTATAATACTGTTCAGTTGTCCTTTAACAAGATAGTCCTGGGCTCCTTCGTGGACAGCACGAATTCCGACTATTTCATCGTCGAGACCTGTCAAAACAATTATCGGGATATCTGTAGTTATCAATCTCATCTTGCGAAGAGTATCAAGTCCAAAGCTTTCCGGAAGGCCGAGATCGAGAAGAATTACATCCGGCATGTTTTTATCTATCATTCCCCGGCTTGTTGAAAGATTCAAACAATGAACCAACTCAAAAGATAGCGCTATTTTCTTGAGATAATCGCTGTCTTCAATGATTTCTTTCAGGAAATCCGCATCCCAGGGATTATCTTCAATAAGTAGCAATTTCTTGCAATTTTCTTTTGGGAATAAGTTCCCTCTCAGCTTTTCCACAATTTTTCCTTTAAAGCATGTTTGACATTTATAAATATACTTGGGAAAAGTGCCATTGGCTCTCGTAACCTCGGAAAATTGAGATGATATTTCTGTTTAAAATAATTCATCCATCATTGTCTTTTGTGTTTTCACAGTTTAAATTTTTTTTTAAACTTTGTAAAACAAAATCTGAAAATATATTTTGAATTCACACTTAGAAATTCTTGAAAACGCCGGTTTGCTGTTTCCACGATTTTGAATACAATCCGTTCAGTTCCACCAGCTCGTTATGGTTCCCTGATTCAACAACTTTTCCGCCCACCATTACATGAATGAAGTCGGCCTTAAGTGCTGTTGTAAAACGATGAGTAATAATCAATGCTGTTTTCCCGGAAACCAGATCTCGGAATTTTGACATCCAATCAGCTTCTGCCCAGGAATCCATTGCACTGGTAGGTTCATCAAGAATTATCAAGGATGCTTGCCTCAAAAAAGCTCGGGCAAGGGCCAATCTCTGCCATTCCCCTCCGCTTAGTTCTGTTCCTCCAAACCACTTTCCTAACATTTCGTCGTATTTTTTTGGAAGTTTGGATATGGGGATGTTTGCTCCCGCTGCAAAAGCTGCTTCTTCAATTTTCATCCGCGATAAAATTTCTGTATTGGCGGCGAAGCCTATATTATCAGCTACGGTCTCATTATATCTGACCGGTTCTTGAAAAAGAGCGGTAATTTGGGATCTCAGACTTTTGAGAGAAAAACTTTTCAGGTTCTCTTTATCAATGGTTACCTCGCCTGACTCCGGGTCGTAAAAGCGACAAATCAGTTTTAGAAAGGTGCTTTTGCCTGCTCCATTTTCTCCCACAATAGCTGTGATCTTCTTTCCCGGAATGGAGATATTGAAATTATTCAATGCGAAGCGGTCACTTCCGGGATAGCGAAAGTTTACCTCAGCAAAGCGGATTTCAGAAATATCCTGAGAAAAAATTTCGATAGGTGTTTGAGGGTCGTGTATTTTTGGTTTTAAATCAAGCAGATCAAATAAATTTTCCAAAAAAAGCATGTTCCGAAGGATTTCGCTTGCGCTACTAAGAAACGTTCTTAATAACTGTTGTCCCTGGCTGAAAACCTGCATAAATAGCGCCAGATCGCCAAGGGTGGCCCTTCCGCGAAATGCATTCCACCCCATCCAGCATAGAAGAAGACCGGTTATACCTATTCCGGAAATTCCTGCAAACAACTCCCCGAAAGACTGTTTTTTGACAAATAAAAGACGTTCTTGTTTTAGTTTTTCGTTAATCTTTTGGAAGTTGTCCTTAAATCTTTTTCCAAGATCAAAAAGTCTTATTTCGGCGGCTGCGGAACCCAGGGTAAGCATCCAGTCATAATATAAGACCCGCCGCTCGTTTGCAGTGTTTCTTATTCTCCAGGCGTGCTGTTTATAGGTGTAATATGACACTACTACAAATGCGGGGATTGAATTTATCAAAAGAATCAGGGGAAGCCACCAGGAATAACATGCTAACACCCCAGCCATGGTGATCAACGTAATGGTGGTTTGTCCCAGGCTTCCAAGGTTTTCCAAAAGCGCGATGGGTCTTGAAATAGCGTCCGAACGTGCACGATGCAGTTGATCGTGGTATTTGGGAGTTTCAAAATAGCTTAAATCCAGTGATAGAGCTTTTTCATGTATAAGCGCATGTATGTAATTCTGGACTATTTCACTTTGAAATGCACGAAGCCAGGTCGAAATGCAGCGAAAAAGCTCTATGAGTGAGTAAACAATAAACAAAAGAGCGGCTACCATAAGGATTGGGCGAAATTCGTCCGAATCACCGCCTGTTTTTAAGGCCACCACCAAACGATTTACCAAAGTTTTTGTTAGAAAAATTCCCACTCCGGGAAGGAATCCTTGGGCCACCAACAACACTGCCCAAAGAATGGTCCATTTCCCGGAAGCCTGCCAGACTAAAGATATTGCTCGGGGAAAATACGGAAGTTGAGTCCACATTTTCCGGAGTTTTTCCCATAGATGAGATGAAAAAAATGCCTGGGGAAAATTCTTCATTCCAAAATTCATATCGTTAATTGATATCTTTCCATCAGGTTTAACTTTTTCCTTCTAATTTTTTTAATTTTTTAATTAATTCGGTGTTCCAGTCGGACAAAGTTTTTTTGGCAATTTCAAGATTCTTTATTTCATTTTCCTCTTTCCGATTTTTCTTAATTTTTTCAATGAGAAATTTGGTTGTCTCCAGAAGTGTTTCGTAATCATCAGTTTTAATGAAGTATCCGGAAGCGCTCTCTTGTAACGCTTCATGGCTTGATGTTGCATCAGGAAAGCTTGTCATCATTACAACTTCTGTTTGAGGTTGGACTTTTTTTATTTCCTTTAAGAGCTCAATTCCTCGGCCATCACTTGGAAAACGCTTATCAAGAAAAACAAGATGAATTTCATTTTCAAAAATTGTTTCTACAACCTCATCAGGATTAGATGTACAAAACACTTTACAATTCAAACTTTTCAAAAGATCTTTAAAAATTTCGCAAAATTCCTTTTGGTCGTCAGCAATTAGAATCCTTAGATCAAAATCCAATTAATTTTCCTCCTCAAACTTCAATTTTCCAAATAAACAATACCAAAATGATTTTGTTTGTTCAAGAAAATGCGAATTTTCTATTTTCTAGTTGATTTTTTTTATTTGGAAGCTTAACCTTCAGAAATATCAAAGTTGGGAATGGTCGGTGGCTACTCAGAAAAAAACAAAAAAAAAGAGAATTCCGAAACGGACTTTCCTGTTAAAAGAACTTGAGCGGCTCTTATTTCGCCAGAAGTTGAGAATCGTTGACATTGCTAACAACAGTTTCCTCCCAATCAGCACGCTGTCAAACGTTTTTTCGGGGCTTCGCCTACCTTCTGATGAGCTCCTCCACGCAATCGGAAGAGGAATGAACCTTCCCAAGAATGAAATTGCAAAATTATTTCTTTATTTGGCGCAAGCCAGAACAAGTGGTTCAGCCCAGGAATTATGGATAGATCTGGTAAAATGTCTTGAATCTCCGCAAACCGCAGGTTTTTATAAAAGCAACTTGGGTAACTATGGCACAGACGGTTCTTTTATTCCCATTTACGAAACAGTTTGGCCAAGTCTGAAACTAGGAGTAATAGAAGGCAGTCAAATTGGAATTTTCCCTTATTGGGAGGAAAAAGCCAAATCCGGAGCATTTGGATTGCTAGTCCCTGACGATTCAATGGATGGGCCAGACAGGTTTCTAAAAACAGGTGGACTTGCAGTTTTTGAATCCCAGAAAAAGCAAATCCCCCCTTTTGGCAATATTTGTTGTATCCACCTTCCAGGCGAGGAAAGATGCAAAATCCGCCGAATTTTAAAAGACCCGGACGGAAAAATCATATTTCAGCCCGACAACCCTCGCTATAAAGCAGTTTCATATTCCGCAGATTCCCAGGAAGTTTTCTTCTACGGTATTCTTGAAGGTTTCTGGAAGTTTTCAAACTGGTCGAATTAAGCTGCAAATAATATCAATATATAAAAGTAATCACCCAATTAAATTGGGCTAATTATCCCTTGGTGGCACATCCCCTCGGAAAGTGCTTTCTCATGCGCTGTTATCGTTTTCCCAATTCTAAGACCTGCACTATTAAGCAATTCCAGAGACTTAAAAATTTTTAAATTTTTTTCCTGCTGATCCAATGCGTGTTGTAAAAGGTTTTCAAGTTGAAAAGAAAATTTAAGTCCTTTTAACGGAAGTTTTAGATCATCAGGTATTCAAGTTGAAAACGTTGACAAGCGGCTTGTGGCAATGGTTTAATTTGATGTCTTTTTCGAGTTCGAGACTGTCAGGTAAAATGGCGGAGGATGACTTAGTTTCTCCCAAAATTGAGGTGAATAAGATGCAGGTTTATGGGTGTAATTAGCAAGCTTCCTCGAAGGAGTACAACGTCAAATTTAGCCATTCAAACTGTGGAGTTTTAATTTCTAAAAAATCCGAAAAGAAAATCAATTCAATATAATCTAAATTTCTTTTTTGGAATATTCGTGAGAGAGGATCTTGAGCAAAAAAGATGGGTTTATGAAAGGATATTTTATGGAAAGCGATAAAATTTTGCAGATTGCTGAAGCATCGGAAATAAGGAAATACCAATGGAATAACCGTGGCCTTGCCCCAGCTGGATACATCAAGGGTATGGCTGCAGTTTACGCCCGTGTTTATTGCAAGTTAAAGGCTAAGTTCCCGGAAGCCCTTGAAATGGCTAAACCCCTTGAAGACCCTGGAAGAGATGCTCTTGCTTGGTTTTTCCAAGAATTTTCAGAAGTTGGTCTTGACAAATTAGACACTCCAAATGACAGGTTGCGTTATCTCTTCGTTCTTCTGATAGGTCTTGGAATGCGCGAAAGTTCTGGGAGGTATTGCGAAGGGCGCGATCGCTCAGTTTTTAATACACGTTCGGAAACTGCTGAAGCAGGACTTTTCCAAACAAGCTTCAATGCACACCTTGCAAGCGATTTAATGCTCCAACTATTCAATTTCTATAAAGGAAAAACTGATTTTTTGGAAATTTTCCGGGAAGGTGTTTTTCCTAAACCATCTGACTTGGAAAATTATGGAAGTGGCGATGGTTTCGAATTTCAAAAACTGTCGAAAGAATGTCCAGGCTTTGCTGTAGAATTTACTGCCGTGGGGTTGCGAAATATTCGCCGGCATTGGGGCCCGATAAACAGAATGGAAGCGGAAATCCGGCCGGAATGCGACGAAATGCTGCAGAAGGTCCAATTTGAGATTGACGTACACGACCTCTGTCCATTTTTGATCTAGCTGTAAACTTGCTTTTCATATAAATTAAATGGAGGATATTTATGCCCGCAAGTATTGCGCATATGTTAATTGCAGAAACAGTTCGAACAAAAGGTTCTCTGGACCCAAAATTCCAAAATGCTCTTAATGAAAATGCCCATTACATGGCCCTTGGAGCCCTAGGCCCCGACCTTCCATATTATGAAAGCTTAGTTGGGAGTGAATGGTCCATCCTTCTCGATCGATCAGATAAACCCATGGGGGTGGTCCAATGGTCTTATCAGATGCATTCAAAAGACCCGAATATTTTCCCGTTAAAGATGTTGGAAGGAATCTGGAGAGACGCTGGTCCACAATGGGATCAAGAAGACAGAGCAAAATTTGCTTTTGTCTGCGGTTTTTTGACCCACATGGCAGCAGATCAAATTATACACCCGTTGGTGAACAGCATTGCAGGCCCATATTATAAACGTGGATGTAGCAGGACCTTGCACAGGGAAGCAGAGGTCTACCAGGACGTGATTCTTTACAAAATCTTGAAAGATTCGGATCTGCTGGAAGCCACTCCCCACATATGGTGTGATCTTAACCCAGGTTGGGGGGCCAATGTTGAGCTTTGGTTAGTCTATATGATTCAAAAAGCATTTGTAGAAGCCCATGCAGTCTCTCCAACAGAAAAACAGATCGAAAGTTGGGTTACCGGTATCCTCGCGGTTCTGCGTGGAATTACACATGTTGGTAAATACGTCGACGCTACAAAAGATTTCAAGTCCAATGGAAATAAAAGTAAGTTGGTTCAAAATTACTGGTCAAACCACAACTATATGGAAGAATACTTTCAACCAGCTGTGGATTTGGCAAATATCTATATGAATGTGGCGTGCGAACTATATCACAAAACAGATTGGAACGCCGGTTACAGGACCCAATTCCTTGACGTTGTGCGGAACGTAGATTTGAGCGCCCCATTAGAGGAAAATATTCTGGCTAATGCGACTGCTAACTTTGATAAACATTTTAATTCCCGTTCAAATGATTCTTTTTCTAGTGGTTCTCAGTAATCACCCCGAAAAGCGTTTCTGAGGAATTTGCTCGGGGAAAAAATAAACAAGTCAACACCCAGGACAAACATGAAAGGTTAGATTTATGAAGATTGATTGCCATTGCCACGTATTCAATAACGATTGTATTCCCTCAATAGCTCTTTTACAAAGCCGTTTGGGCATAGTTATTGGTGAAAACTTTTTTAAGGCAATAAATGAACACAGCACAAATGGGCACAAAGCTTTCCTTGATAATTTCCTAAGAGAATTTTTCCTTGATCTTATTTCCTTGAACAGTTCTTTCACAAGTTCTACAGAAAAAGATAACCTTCTCTATTTGGCCTCACATCCTCGTGATTTCATCAGATTTATTTATACCGGGATAAAAAGCATGCCGGACATCGTAGCTAACATGATGGAAAAAGCTCCGGGAATCGATATCTGGGTCCCTCTGATGATGGATACAGAAAGTGCTTATGAAGGCGATTTTTCCCAGACTGACTTCGAGGAGCAAAAGCAGATAATGATGGATATTACCGCGAAGGAGAAAGGTCGAATCATGCCCTTTTTCGCATATGATCCACGATCCAGGCCAATTGACTCAGTAAAAACTGCTATCGAAAGGGATGGATTTGTCGGTGTGAAGCTCTATCCGCCGATGGGCTTTAAACCTTTCGGAAATGATGATCATATGGTGGAGAGCAGATTGGATGAACTGTATTCCTATTGTACTTTAAAAAGAGACGCCCCGATCCCTATTACAGCACATTGCAGTTGGAGTGATGGTATCTATTCTAACAGAATGGTGCCTGATGTTCTCAATTATAAAGAATTCTACCGCGATATGGCAAACCCTTCATATTGGAAAGAGGTGCTTAGTAAATACTCCACCCTGAAGCTGAATTTGGCACACTTCGGTGGCGCAAGTGAATGGGAACAGCGTTCGAATTCCCTGCCAAGCCGAGCCAAGGATAAAAACTGGGCGGAAACAATCCTTCAGCTAATGCGCGATTACAAGAATGTTTATACGGATTTATCCTTCAATGGTATTCTGGTCTCTAAGAACGGAAGTGGGTTCAGAAAAGCCCTTTTGGACATGATTAAAGGTGTGGAAGATAGGATTCTTCTGGGTAGTGACTGGTACATGTCAGGTATTCAATGCGATCTTGGTGATTACTGGAAAAATTTTACTCTTGCCTTCCCGGAATTATTCGATTTCATGGTAGGAAAAAATGCTATACGATTTCTTCAATCTGAAGCTACTCAAACATTCTTCCCTGCTTATCTCAATTCCCGGAACGGAATTGGTCAGAATTTGAATTTGAGCGATTGTTTTAACAAAGAAGAATTCCTGGAGCGGTGTAGTTACTAATTTTTTAATGCCACCTTTGGGGTTAGAAGCTGTAGGAAAATCTCGGTACACTTTGTTCCGTATAAGGTGAACCCCTTCTGACGCGAGAAAGCGGGGAAAAAAAGGGTGGGTACATTAAAATATGCAAATTAAGATATTTTTCGACGGTCTCGTTAGAAACTGTCGGAAAACCTCGGTACATTTTATTCGGTACAAAATGGCTTACTGTTGATGCTAAAAAGCGAGACGAAAAAATCGGGTGGCACATTAAAAAATGAAAATCAGGGTATTTTTCGACAGATTCGTTAGTACTTTTTCGAAAGTTTAACTTTTTTCCACCTTACATGGAGTGTCAAAATTTTTATTCCCTTTTTTCCGGAAATTTTGTAAACTTATGTCAAAATTAAATGTTTTGAGGATCAAAAATTTATTTTTACTCTGTTTCTTTATAGAGGAGTTTTTCGTATTTTTTGGAATTCGCTTTTGGAAACTCCTTTGTATTCCCAAATTTCGGTTGGAAAAGGTATTCTCAGGCAGATAGTGGAATTTTTCGGAATTGCCATCCATTGGGATCCAATAGGAATTTCCCCCCCTCCGGGGGATCCAGTAATTACTGAAATCTTTTTTCCGAGAAATTCAGAATGTTGTAATAGCATCTTTCAAGCTTATTTCAATGAAAAGACAAGCATTTAGGATGCGAAAACCGCTTGTTTTGGTTATTGCCAACTTTTTTGCTTGGCTGTTTTTTTCATTTTCATTTGTTTGTCCGGTGGCTTCTCATGGGAATAACTTAACAAAAGTCAGAATGTACATTAAGAATTCCTCGCCTATTCAGCTGCCAGGTTATCTTTTTGCTAAAGAGAAGGGATTCTTTGAAGAAAATGGTTTGGATGTTGAAATCAAGTTGGCATCCGACAGTTTTCTCCCGTTGCAAATGCTTCTTACAGGGAATGCCGATTTTGCCGTCGGAGATTCCGAAATTCTGCTTTTTCGAATGCAAGGAAAACCCATCGTTTGTCTTGGTGCAATTTTCCAGCACTCCCCCTTCTCACTTCTAATTCGGAAACCTGAAATCTCTGGAAATGAAAATTTATTCAATTTTTCGGGGAAGAAGATTTTCCTCAAACCAAATTTTGGGGAAATCGAAACAAAATTAATGCTACTTAATGAAGGAATTAGTCTTGGAAATTTAAATTTTCAAAACATTCCCGAAGATAATTCCAGATTGTTATCGATTGGATCAAACATTCAAGTTGTTTCGATAATTCCCGAAAAGAATATCCTTCAACAAATTGATTTCCCTCCACTTTTTATCAGACCTTATGATAATACGGGGGATTTTTATGCCAACATGATTTACACAACCCAAGAAAAGCTGAATAACGATCCGCTTTTGATTAAAACATTTCGCCAGGCTGTTATCCAGGGTTGGAATTATGCGCTTGAGCATCCTCAGGAAGCTTTTGAAAAAATAGGTTTTTCAAAAGATGAAAAACTTCCAGGATTTTGGAATTTTGAAAAGATGTATTTTGTTTTCAAAAATCTGATCAAATCGGACCTTGCAAAAATTGGGGAGGTCTACGAGGAAAGGTTCCTTCAAACTGCCCACAAAATGACTGATTACGAGCTTTTCAAAGGGGAATATTCAATTGACCGGTTTGTTTATAATCCTGATTCTCCTAACGTTTTCCCCTATCGAAAGCATTTGCTTTTTGCTGCATTGATTGCATTTAGCTCGTTTATTTTAGTTTTCTTTTTTACTATAAAGTTAAAGAAGGCGGTTAATGAAAAAACAGCTTTTCTTACAAAAGAAATATTAAACAGACAAATTATGAAAGAAAAATTATCTGAGAGCGAAGAAAAGTTCCGTCTAACCTTTGAACATGCCGGCGTTGGTATGGCGCATATCAACTTGGATAACTCTTTGATAAAGATTAACGATAGATTGTGCAAAATATTGAATTATTCTAAAGAAGAATTGATTAACAAAAAGTTTCAGGAAATTATTTTTCCTGAAGATTTTTCAAGCGATGCCCTGGATTTCGAAAGGTTGCTTAAGAGAGAAATAAATCTTGCATCTTGTGAGAGAAAGCTTCTCTCAAAAAATGGAGGATCCGTCTGGGTAAATCAAACGGTAAGCCTGCTTCATGGCCCAGATGGAGAACCTAAATATTATATTGCAATTATCGAAGATATTTCACTTCGAAAGCAAAGTGAACTGGGACTGGAAAATTATAGAAAAAATCTTGAATTCATGGTCTATGACCGTTCGAGTGAACTTTCCCAGGTTAATCAAAATCTTCAGGTGGAAATAGCCAAAAGAGCTAAATCAGAAGATGATCTTAAGGAAAGTGAGAAAAAGTTCAAGAGTATTTTTGAATCTGTAAATGATGGGATAATAGTTGTAGATAATCGACGTAACATTCTTTTTGAAAATGGAGCTTTTGAGCATATTTTTGAAGATGAAAAAATGAAAATCGGCCAAATTAATATGACCCTGTTGTATGATTTAGAGAAAATATTTCCTGCTTTTTTTAGATTTCTCAGCGAAGGGATTCAAAGAGCTTTTGAATCTGCAAGTCCAATCAAAATTGATGAAAGATTTACGATTGAAAACAAGGTTATTTCGCTGGAAGCTGGTTTCTCACCCATAAAAGATTTTCATGGAAATTTTTACGCAATTTGCGTAATAATCCGTGATATTTCGGAAAAAACACGGAACGTTGAGGCATTGAAGGAAAGTGAAGAGAGATATCGTCAAACAGCTTATAAACTAGCGGCTGAACTTGAAATACGCGAAAAGCTGTTCAGAGCTTCACCATCGGGAATCCTGACCTTCGATTCTTTCGGCCAATGTGTTTCTGCTAATGAAGCGGCTGCCAAAATTTTCGGTTTTTCACTTTCCCACCTTCTGGAACAAAATTTCAGAAAAATTCACTCCTGGAAATTAAGCGGGTTATTGCCGCTTGCAGAGCTTTGCCTTTTCAGTTCCGGTGACAGGAACCAGGAAATATATCTCGAACCCACCTTTGGACATTCTTCCTGGGTCGATGTGAGACTTTCAAGTTTCATTTACAATAATGAAAAACATCTTCTTTTGATTGCAAATGACATTACTGAAAAAAAACTTGCTGAAGCCGCTTTGAATGAAAATAGGCAAAAATTCAAGTCCATTTTCGAAAACATGCAGGACATCTACATTTCCGTTGATATGACCGACAAAATTAAAATGATAAATCCTGCTGCTTTAAAAGAACTAGGGTACTCATCAGAAAAAGAACTCCTCTGGAAATCTGTGGACCAGACCATCTACTCAGACCCTTCTCAAAGGGAGGAAATGCTTAAAGAGCTCCACAAGAACAACAAACTTACAGGATATGAAGTTGCCTTTAAAACAAAGGATGGGCAAAGACTTTTTATTGAAGGAAATATACAGCTATTAATTTCCCCCGAAGGAAAACCCCTCGGAGTAGAAGGACTTTATCGTAATATTACTTCCAGAAAAATCGCTGAAATTGAACTGAAAAGAACGATGGAGGATCTTCAGCGGTCGAACAACGAACTGGAGCATTTTGCACATATTGCTTCACACGACCTTCAGGAGCCACTTCGCACAATGAGCAGCTACCTTGGGCTCCTGGAAAAAAAGTTTGTTGAAATCATTGATGAAAAAGGGAAAAGATATGTCCAATATGTTATGGACGCATGTGAACGAATGCAAAAGCAAATCCGGGGCCTCCTGCTTTATTCACGGGTAGGCACTCAACCGATAAATCTTGATGAATCGGTTAGCATCAGTCAACTAATTGAAAAAGTAATGACTGACCTTAGAGGAATCATCTCAAGAACCAAGGCAAAAATAGAGATTAAATCAGAGCTTCCGCAAATTAAATGCGATGAAGTCCAAATCAGACAACTTTTTCAAAATCTTTTCGAGAATGCGATAAAATTTTCGAGCAGGAGCGAACCGGAAATCCAGATTGTTGCAGAGTTAAAACCTCCTGTGTGGGAATTCTGCGTTAGCGACAACGGAATTGGAATTCCCAAAGAATCCCATGAAAGAATTTTTAGTTTATTCCAAAGACTTCATTCTCAGATGGAATATCCCGGTACAGGAATTGGTCTCGCTCTTTGCAAACGTATTATTGATAAACATCAAGGGAAAATTTGGGTCGATTCAGAGGAAGGGAAAGGAGCAAAGTTTTATTTCACTTTGCCGGAAAGAACAGAATCAGAGTTTAGAAAAAGTAACGAAAATTAATTTGTATAAAATTTATACAATATTTAAATATGCTCTTTAGTTTTCAAAAAAATTTGTTAAAATTAATTTAGCTCAACCTTCAAGGGAGGAAAATACCATGCGAATGAGTAAATTAGTAATTTTTGTAATGTCTATTTTGCTTTTGATGTCCAGTGGAGCTTCCGCTCAATCAACTAATCCTTACGATGAGAAAAACTGCACCTGCGTCGGGAATCACCCTTATGAACCACCACCTCCTCTAAATGGTGGTGTAAGCAATATTAATGACATCATCAGCCTTGCGCGTGCTTCAAGCGATAGCACTGCAAGAGACAATATTTTGCGCAACGGGTTGCAACGAACAACTAGCGTTTATGATGTTATTACGCTTGCACAAAGCACTTATTACACTGACAACAAGGAAGATTTTTTAAAGAGGGGGCTTTCATTCGCCCGCACAACTGATGAAGTACTAGCACTTGCCAGAGCGGCTTATTATTCCTATGATAAAGATGCGATACTTGCCAGAGGTGTTGACCGCGCTCGTTCAGTAAATGAAATTCTTCAAATGGCAGATTCTTGCTCAGATTACAATAATAGGGATGCATTGCTGAAACGAGGAATTCCTCTCGCAAATAACGTTTACGATTTTCTCGCTTTGGCAGGAAAAGCATTTTACACATCAAATAAAGATTCTATTCTTGACGCCGGAGTTAGCCGAGCGACCAGCGCTGAAGACGTAGCAAAACTCGCACGCGCTTGCGGAGATTATTCCGACAAGGGACAGCTTGCCAACAAGGGAGTCAGATTTGCTGTTAACGCCAATGATTACATTACTCTTGCAAACGCCTGTTATTATTCCGCTGACAAAGATAGAATCCTTCTTGCTGGGTCTCAAAGAATGAATAATATCCAGGATTTTGTTGCTCTTGCCCGAACTGCTGGTGATTATTCCGATCGCGATCGTATTCTTCTTAACGGAGCCCGCTATGCCAGAAGCGCCCAGGAAATCCAGATGTTGGCCAGCGCCGCTTACTATACCACTAACAAAGATGAAATCATTAAAATTGGAGCTTCTTATTTAACAGGTAGATAATGATAGATATTTCCAATAAAAAAGCCTCGTTGAATACGGGGCTTTTTTTTTGCCATCCCAGTCACATTTTCGATCCAACAATTCTTGGTTTGAGTCTCCATGCGCACTTTCACGATGCTTAAGTTTGACTATCTACTATAATTCACATCCTGAGACACCTTCAATGTATTGCGATTGAGCCTTACTTTTTTTTGCTTACTTTCTTTCTTTCTTTCTTTCTTTCTTGTTTGTGACAAAGGACTGGAAATAAATTATTAGTCAAAATGCTACAGTGCAAAAAAAGCCCCATAATACACGAGGCTTTTTTTGGAAATACTAAAGATGAATATTTAAGAAAACTATCAGTTTTTGAGAATTCAATTCTCCGGGTTTTTCACAAGAACCTCAAACACCGTTCCACCCTGAACTTCGAACAGAAAGGGGATGTTCGGCTTCACTACAAATGTGGATGTCATTTTCTTGGAGCTGTCTTTACCAGCTTTTTTTGTTTTGATTTCGCCTTTCATGTCTATTTGTACCAGTCCGTCGGATAAAACAAAGGGCCGCAAGTCAAGTCTTACCTGATAGGGGAATTTGGCGTCACCTTCGCCCTTCGTGTCCTGTCCAATTTCAATTGTGGCAGTGCGTGAAGGAAGTGTAATAATCCTTGGAGAGGAAAGCAGATTCGCAATTTTCTGCCTGGATTGTTCGTCACTTTTTGAGAACTCGTCCAGTGAAAAATTTGAAGAGTCATTTATTTCCCAGATTTTTGCGGTTATCATTATTGGCTTTTGAGGAGCATCTTTTGTCATCAAAAGAGATTTGGCTTTTTCTACAGCTTCCGGTTGTCCCTTCAAAACAATGGTATCAGTGCCTTTTTGGTCAATCAAAAGTCCAAGTATTTTTTCATTCTCGATTAGATTCATCGCCTCGCGAACATCGATATATTTTGGCTGGAAAAGAGAAAAGTCGGCTTTCCCCGAAATCCGTGAAACGTCTCCGGAAAACATTACCATGTACACATCACCATCTTTTTCAATAAATAAGTCGTTCGCTTTTGCAATTAGCTTTAGTGCTTCCTGGGGAGCGACTTTTTCCAGATGGATGCTGATTTTTCCGGTTACATTTTTATGAACGACCAGATTAATCCCTGCCTTCTGGGCAATCATTCGAAGCGTTGTTCGCAAATCAACATCTTGAAAATCAAGAGTTAACAGAGACTCGTTCCCGTTTATCGGAGAATAAGAAGGTTGTTTCGAAGTTACAAATAAAATGTCACCGTACAATTTGCTTTCGAGACTGCCTACATCAGAGAGAATTTTGAGAACTTGATCGAATGAAACTGATGAAAGGTGCATAGAGACACGTTCTTTGGAAACTTTGGAATCGATTATTATCGCTTTTCCCAACTTTTCTGCCACACTCTGGAGTGCCTCGCTGATAGGGGTATCTCTTAAATTCACTTCTATGGTTTTGGTGGCCACTCCTGCAGGATTGATCATCCTTTCAAGCTGAACAATTTTGTCCTTGGTCAGTTGATTGTCAGAAAGCTTCTTCATTGCCTCAAGGCGGGAAACCGCTTTTGATCTGTTCCCGGACAATAAATCAGAACATCCCAAATGAAATAGAGCTTCTATTGAAATCTGTTTCTGGGGATCTGAAGCCAGAGACTCAAGCAAATTAAGACTTTCAGCTTGTGGTCCCTTTACCCACAGATCGAAGATCGCTTTTTCCAGTTTCGCTCTGGAGTCTTCTGAAGTAGCTTCTGCTCGACAGATAGCCGGAATAGAAATGCAGATTAATAAAACTACCAAAATTAAACGGTTGGAAAAAATTTTCTTCATGATGAGCCTCCTGATTTTTTTTTGAAGCATTTTCCCTTTGCTTCAACCATATTATCGCCGCAGAAAGTAACATTCCAACTACAGATATGTAACAAATTTGTAACTTTTTCTCACTCTGAAAAAACTAGCCCTTAGTCATTGATGAACTATAGTATCACTTTTCTCGAAGGCTCGCTTTTATTGATGACATATCAATCTTGGATTCACTAAATTCAATTGTGACGGTGGGCTAGCCTGTTATTTCATTTTGCGGGGTTTCACGTCTTTTGCACCAAAATATTTTTGAAATTACCTCTACTGTTCTATTTTAACTTCTCTGAGGTCGCTCAAAGCTTGATACAATAGTGATTTGCTTCCTCTCAAAGCGATTTTATTTAAATCGTGTTGTAATTAGCATCATGTGCAGTTTTAAAGAGGTTAAGTGGGACTGTAAAGTTACTTATCAGTCAAAATGCTGCTGTTCCCATATTTGTACCGGTTCCTTTTTTCCGTCGCTTAAACTCTCATCCGAAATCCCATTCCCCTAACGGTCTCAAGAACCTTTACGGAATCTCCATCTTCTATTTTTTTTCTTAATCGGCCGATATGGACGTCAAGTGCTCGCGAATCATACAACTCCCTTGTTCCCCAGATAGCTTCCAGAATTTGATCACGAGTAACAACTTGATTGCGATTTCTGTAGAAATATTCCAACAAAGACCACTCAGTAGCAGTCAGAACCACAGATTGATTATTCTTGAAAACCTCACGGGAGGGAAAATTTACTCTGCAAAAGCCTAGGGTAATCTCCTGGTCCACTTTCTGGTCATTTCTCCGAAGCACAGTTCGAATACGTGCAAGAAGCTCCCTGATGCGAAAAGGTTTCGTTACGTAATCATCGGCACCCGAGTCGAGCGCACGTATTACGTCTATTTCACGATCTTTGACTGTACAAACAACAACCGGGATCTTTATTCCCATTTTCCGCCATTTCAGAAGTAATGTTATTCCGTCTCCATCGGGAAGATTAATGTCCAAAAGTATTATATCAGGTTGTTGTGGGAGGTTGTTTCCAACTTTATTTGCCGCTTGATTCAAATTCTCAGCTTCAAGCGTTTCATATCCTTCAAATTGAAGATTGTCACGAAGAGTCTCCCTGACAACCTGTTCATCTTCAACAATCAGAATTATGCTCATCACTGAAACTCCAGATTTTTCTAATTTCCATGGTTTCCCGGCTTGTGCCGGTATTCTCTTCCTATGTTGGATGTTGATGAATTATATCATTCCTGGTATTTCAACGGCAGGAAAAAACGGTGCCTATTAGTTTTTTTTTACATATTTCCAAAATGTCCAAAAGTAAACTCTATGTACTGAAGGTTTTTTGTCAGAAATTTTCGGCGAGTCGCTGCGATTGTTTTTGAGAGGTATTTTGAGCAATGTTCAAAAAACTAATTATTCCGATAAGTTTCGTAGCAAAAATCTGTAATAGCTATATTTTGCGAGAAAACTCACCAAGAATTGCTGTTTTTTGTCAGTCTTCTTGACTAGAGTGAAAATTGATGGGATAATTTGAATCTAAGAAGAAGCAGGGAGAAAATAATGAATCATTTTTACAGAGTTTCCATAACAATTTTTTTGCTTGTGTTTGCTTGCTCCCAGGTTGGGGCAATGACAGCTGACGAGGTTCTTCAAGGTGTCGAAAACCGGTACATCGGGAAAACCTCTGAATCAAAGATGACCATGAAACTTACAGTTGCCGACGGAAGTTCACGTAACCGCCAGTTGATCATCTATCGCCGAAAAACTGACAATGATAACAAGGACATCTTTATACATTTCCTTGAACCAACTGACATCAAAGATACGACTTATCTTGTTAACGAAGTGAACCATGAGAAATCAAAATATATCTATTTATCTGCATTCCAAAATATACGTAAAATAGTTGCAACAGATTACAATCAGCCTTTTGTCAGCTCTGATTTTACCTATGAAGATATGGATGACATTCACGCTTCCGATTATTCCTGCTCAGACCTGAAAGAAGAGGATTTGGACGGGGTTCCGGTTTACTCAATAACAACCAAAAAGAAGGATGGAAATACCAGCTATGACCATTCGATTGTCAAAGTTGCAAAGGATTCCATGGTCATTTTAAAATGCCAGATGTTCGATAAAAAAGACCCAACAAAACAAATCAAGGAATTGCTTGCAAAGAATCTAAAAGAGATTCAAAAAATCCAAACCCCAATGGAATTGAGCATCAGTGACCTGGTTAAAGGGTCATCAACCGATCTCATTATCAAAGAAGTAACTTACGACAGCAAACTTGATGACGACACATTTTCCCAGAGGAACATGAAGAAATAGCACCTGCGCGTAGCAAGTAACGGTTGTGGGGGCCAAAGCCCGGTCATTGAGCGGAGTTGAAATGACCGGGTTTTTGTCAGGGAAAATGAATCTGCAGAAAATCAGGCTTGCCTATGCACGAACGAGATCTAATCCGCCGGGAAGAACTTCGATCGAAGCTGGGAGGCGCCCACGTGGATCTCCATCATACTCGACCTCGTTTGCGGCACCGGCGTCCAGAATCTCAATTTTTTGAATAAATTCGGGTTTAAATGTCTGCGTAATGGTTCCTGTATAGATCGAGGGAAGCAAAGTAAATAAGCGAAAGAGAGAAATACCATATAAAGGTAAGGAATACAGTTTTCCATCATCTGGTTCGATTTCCAGGTTAAATTTAATTCCTGAAGCTACGAGCGGACTCTTTCCGACAAAAAGGTTGAAAAGTCCAGGGAAAACAGCTTCCTGGCCGTCTAATTTAACACGAACATCCGGAGGTTTATAGGCAGCCAGCGAGGAGAATATCGACAGCAGAGTTCCCAACCCGTCCCCCCAGGTTTTTCTAAGACCGGAATTAGCACCACGAGCGACTGCAGCGCCTAATCCGAAGTTTGCACAACAGGTGAAAATGCGACTCACCGTCGATTCATCTGTAGGATGGCGGTGAATGATACGGCAAACGTCAACGCGACGGTGTTTTCCGGAAACAAGAAGATCTACAGCGCTCTCGGTATCCAGGGGAATTTTATGGTAACCACAAAAATCCGGACTGGTGCCGGTGTAAACTACCCCGAATGAAGTTTTTCCCACGCGAGATTCCGGTTCAAATAATCCGTTTATGACTTCGTTAATTGTACCATCTCCCCCGACAGCCACTACCACATCGAAACCGTCCCGCGCAGCTTGACGGGAAAGCCTCATTGCGTCACCATCGCCACGGGTCATGGCAAAATCATATTCAACTTTGCGCAATTTGAGAGCCTCAAATAAAGTGGGCCAGTAGTTTCTGGCACGAAATGACTGAGAAGAAGGATTCAGAACTAAAAAATACTTTGACATAAATATTTCTTCCTACGACACAGATTGCAAATTTGCTGTAACAATATTTTTGCTTTTCCTAATGAGACCATCGAGAATATCCTACTCCTGATTATTCTCATACCTCAAAAATTCTTGCCACGCCATTCATGTTTTTTTCGCCAAACTGATTTTTCTGTTACACCTTGCGATTGGATTTTCTTCATCAGTTTCTAACTCGAAAAAAAGTATTTCCATTTTGGCCGGTGATTTCAGTATTTTTCGAGGCTCCAAAGAAGAGTGAGTAACCAATTTAATACGGTGTTTTTTTATTTTATTATTTTGAGGTTCTTGCAAAATTAGCAAGTTCAGTTTTGCGAAAAATATCACAATGATCATCAGACCTGAATTTCTCTTTGTCCGATGGGCAAATTTTATACAATATTGCAAGAAGCTCTTTCAATTTATTTATTTGTACAATTTCATCCGTTTGTACAGATCGGTTAGAGTTCCTTTGTTCCACTGCTTCACGAGCTTTTCAGTGAATTGCCGAGGAACGGGGGTTTTCTTCAAATTGTTATCTACGATCGTTTTATGGATAGAACCAGACTCGGTGGCACAAAGCCATCGCGTTCCAGGTTGTTTAAAATGTTCTCGCATTCTTGCGAAAATTGTCTTCAAATCCTCCTCCTGGACATTTCCGAAAGAAACGTTCAAAAACTCGCATGGTTGCACTTCACCATTCGCATTAAGGTAGAAACGATCAATGCCTCCAGCTGTACAACCAAAATGGTGAGGGGATTCCTCGAAAACCTGAACTGATGCTGAAGGATAACTTTCAAACTTTCCGGAAGAGTTATATTGCAAATGGAGGCGGCGAAGTTTTTTTATTTTTTCACGCGCGGAAATCATTTCATCCTGCTTGCCAAGCCAGGCTCCAGCAGATTTTCCGTGAATGATCTGTATGAAGGAACATCCCCAGTCATTGGCAATCTGCATGATTCGTTCTACACCATTGTTTTCGAAGAGCTCCGAAGTTGGACAACTGTTTAATGCAACTGTGATTCCGACTTCGTTGAAAATTCGGGCAGCAGTTTTTGCGATTTCAAATGAATTCGGAAATCCAGTAAAAGCATCATAATCTTTTGGATCAGGAGTATGCAGGGAAATCATCACTCCGAAAACTCCTCCTTCTTTCATGCGTCGTGCCATTTCAGGAGTAAGGCCGTGCCCGGTAGTATTTACCCAAATCTCGCGGCGCTCATCGAATGCGGAAATAAGATCCATTAAACGGTCAAACTTTAAAAGAGGTTCCCCCCCTTCAATGTCGAACATTGTAACCCCGATATCTTCCATGTCCTTCGCAACTTTTTTGAGTAAACCAATGTCAAGATCCGCACCGGAATCATTGCGCTGATAACAATGAGGGCACTTGTATGCGCAAGCCTTGGTTGTCGAAAATACCACCGTAAGAGGTCCCGGATCAGGTCGCAAAAATTTGTTTATCGATTCCCAAAACGCTGGAGAGGGATAAGCGGGAAGATACAATTGCAGTTTGTACAAGTTTCCAACCTGGACAACCTTGTTTCGAACCATGACTTTCAAGAGAAGAATCTGGCGATACAGCATAACGAGAAAAGACCACGGGCACAGGTGTCCGGTAACAACCTTCTTGAGATATTTACAGAAAACATGTACGCTCATTTTGAGGTAAAACAAAAGCTTGGGAAATCCGGTTATAAACTTTGGTTTTAGCATTCTTATCTCCTGTTATTTCATTCCGCTTCAAGCGGGCCACTCATCCTAATTTCAATTTCCGCTGAGTTTAGCAAATTTCCCGGAAACTTGCTTTCGGACATCCTTTCATACCATCAATGAACTTGATTACATCTTCAAGAATTTGTACAAACGCCACCATCTGATTGTTTTACGGATTCCGCGATCCAGAGAAGTGAATGGCAGCGGTGCAAGAGCTTCAATTAAAGCTTTTACTTCATACACATTTGAAGCATAAAACATTTCGACTCGTGCACGCGTAAACAATGGAGGAGTTTTAAATCCAAAAAGAGTCCAGAGTGCTTCAAGAAAAAAAGCAAGCGGCATGAGGAGCCATTTAGGAATATCCCGGGGTGCAGCTTTTCCTAATGCGCGGCACCAACTTCCCCAATAGTCCTGCATTGTTGGAATTTCAGGATTTCCGACATTGTAAATCATGACCTTGGAAGACTGGTTTTCCGAAATTCGCAATATGATTTTGGCCAAATCTTCGACATAAACCGTCTGGAATTTGTTATCTGCACATCCGGGCATTACAGGAACTCCCGAAAGCACTGTTTGACAATATTCATAAGGGCCGGCGTGAAACTCGCGCGGGCCATAAACCCACACCGGGCGGACCACAGTCAACCCAATATCACGTTGTTCAGCGCGTTTGATGATCAATTGTTCGGCGATGCATTTTGAAATCCGGTAATAATTCATCGCCGAAGGAAATATCGATTCAAGCGGATACATTAACCGCGGCCGTCGAGGAGCATCCACTGGTTTGGGGGTAGGGCAGTCTTCTTCTCCAAGAACTGCATTTGTGCTTACGTGGATCATTCGAGTTCCTTTGGGAAGTGTTTCAATTACAGAAAGACTTCCCTCGACATTTACACGGTAAAAATCGCGATAATCGCCCCAATCTGATGCCATTGCTGCGGTATGTACTACCACATCCTGTCCGGAAAGAGCTTCAGAGAGAGCTCTGGAATCAGAAAACTCGCCACGAACAACTCGGGGGGAATATCTGGAAATAAACCTCAGATCGGATGATGGTCGGATAAAAACAGTCACCCGATGGTGTTTCGAAAAGACCTTAACAAGATGGCTTCCGATAAATCCGGTCGCACCAGTTATCAAGACGTTCATGTTCAATTCCTAAGAAGTAATATGATCAACGAGAGAATATTTCTTTTTCATTGTGGTGAGGAGTCCCAATAAACGGTCGAGATCTGCTTTTTCATGTTCGGAAGATACAGATAACCTCAAACGCGCTCTTCCACGGGCAACAGCTGGAAATGTCACGGGTGTTACGTATATCCCCTGTTCATGAAATTCCCGACAAATTTCCCGCAATGCGTGTTCATCCGGAATCAGAACTGGAACAATTGCAGTAGTCGAACCGAGTGTGTCGAAACCAAGCTTGTGAAGACCTGTCGAGAGATATGTCGTGTTTTCATGAAGTTTTTCCCGATGTCGCGACTCAGTTTCGAGAATATCAAAGACCGCAATCAAACCTGCAACTGTGGGTGCGGGAATACTTGTGGAGAATATGTAAGAACGTGCAAAATGCCTGACATACTCAACAACTGCAGAACGTCCAACAAGATAACCACCAATACCAGCGGGTGCTTTCGACAGCGTGCCAATTGTCAGGTCTATCTCGCCATCCAATCCGAATTGCTCAGCTGTTCCGCGGCCGGTGGCTCCTGTTATTCCAAGGGCATGGGCTTCGTCAATCAAGAGTCTGGCACCGTATTTATGCGCCAATGCATGGAGTTCTTTCAGAGGAGCGACATCCCCATCCATGCTGAAAACCCCATCAGTGACTATCAGTTTGCCATGAAAATGTTTCCCGGCACGCTTTAAAAGTGATTCAAGATTCCCCATGTCGTTGTGAAGAAAATACTTTAAAGTTCCGTCGCTTAACTGAGCTCCATCAATCATCGATGCATGTGTGTACAAGTCGGCAAGGATGATATCCCGTGCAGTTATCAGCGATTGGATCGTTCCGACATTAGCCTGATATCCGGTTGGAAATACACATGCCGCCTCACATTTGTAGAACCGGGCTATTTTTTCTTCCAGGGCAAGGTGCAAATCGGTTGTACCACTCATGAGAGCTACGGAACCCGTTCCGTAACCGTATTTTTCAGCAGCTGCCCGCGATGCTTCAACCACTTTTGGATGTGTGGAAAGCCCGAGGTAACTGTTGGAAGAAAACAAAAGCATCTCCCTCTCCGTACCAGTTGACTTGTCGAGGACCCGTGCGGTGCGCCCTGGTGCACCGGATAAAGCGCGGCGATAAAAATAGTGTTTCTCCGATTGGATTGCCTGAAGTAGTGGAAAAAAATGATCAACTTTTGCGAAAAGATCGTCGCTTTCGGGTGGAGGTTCAAACAAGGCTTCTGTTGTTGCTTCCATGTTTTCTTTGGTCACGGATTATTTTTCCTTTCTATATGAAAAGATTACAACCCCTCCTACGACAAACGCCGATGAGGGGAAAAATCGCAATCACTCGATACGCAAACACTTTTTGGTAATTCGCGGCTCTGTAGCATCTCGGCCGATAATTATTTTCCAGCCATTTGCTACAATTGAGTTAATTCCTTCCTTCATTATGATGGACTCACCTATACACAATTTATTTTATAACTTTGGCCACTTCGGCTCCGCTCAGAAGGTGTGAATAATTTGCCGGCCCACGAAAGTACAACGCTTGAGAAAGTCGCCAGAAAACTATTGTGATTGTTTTCACTTTACATTTTTTATTATTTCACACCTTCTCAGTGACCAGTTTCGACTCCGCTCAACGACCGCCTCGTCAAGTTTCTTTTTCGGTAAATTTGCTACACTGTCAAATTTGCTGAAAAAAGTTCCTGAAAAAATACTAAGGAAGAACGATTTAAAAGTTTTGGGAAAAAACTTTCTTTTAACAACGTTTACTCCAACAATCTTTGAATTCTGTTTTATTGGATTTTGAGTCAGCATTTTAAAGTGCCAATGAATTTTTAATTTTGGAAAGAAGTGAAAGAGCTCTATCTGAGAAAACATGCTGCAGTGAGCGAAAAGTTACTTTGCGCCAGGAAAGAACAGTGGACCTTTCCCATAATAGGGATTCTCCGGAAAATGCGTTCTTCGGCAAAGGATCAATCAGAACATCGATGTCATAGGTGCAGTTGGCAACCTTATGGGCGGAAACCAGAACTGAATCGAAATTCAGAGTATTTTGATTCCGGAAGTAAGAGAGGCATCCCCAGGGAAGGAGCGGAACTTGCGAAAAACACATTCCATGCAAAACTGCAATCTGAAGAGCGAGATCGGCTGGAATTATCGCTTGCCGTGCCTGCTCTGAAAGCTGTTTTGGCGATGACGGCATTTTAGCTAATCCGGACAGCTTTACTAAAAGAGAATCAGCATCTCCTTTTCGAATTGCGAAATCAGCTTGTAAGGTCGGGCCATGAAAGAACAAGTCCGGATATAATTCTTCGCGGGAAAGTAAGAGAAGTTCCCTGGCATTGTTTTGTTCGGGGGAGTACAACATTGGTAATTCGCAATTTTGAGAATGTAATCCTTTGATAATAGGTTTTTCAGAAGCATCAAGCAGTTCAACGCAAACTTCAATGGAGGATTGATTTCCTGAATTCTTTGCAGGTTCACTTAACCGGGTTGTTGAGAAACTAACGGGTGATATTTCTGATTCGGAAGCACTTTCAACCGATTTGATAGCACCTCTTGCTGGTTCACTGAGACTTTCAAGAGGTTGGGCGGCGTTGCAAGTTGCTTTGAAATCAGTTTCCGATGTGTGAGATTTATTCAATCCTTTAACATAAGGTGTTTGTCGATGAAAATAAGTTTTTGGACGATTACGCCTTAACATTGCCGGTTGTACAAGTTCAACGTTTTTCAGTGCTACAAATGAAGAATTCAATGGCTCTTCACTCCGTAATAATTCCTCGACTAAAAGTGCGAATGGAACGAAGGGAGTCCCTTCAATTGCGTGATCAGCAATCAGGGGAATTGTATCAACCGAAAAAATATGTTCTTCCAAGAGAGTGAATCCCCAAATAAACCAGTCTATTAATTTTTCAGCTCAATAGCTTGTGACAAAACAAAAGGATTTTGGTGCTTTGCTTATCGAGTTTACGCTTTTGGAAGGGAATCGAAGAAATCTGTAATCGCCTTGATTGAGGTGAATGTTTGCAAATTGGAGTCATCGATCATAATATCCAGGCGGTCTTCCAAAAGATTCAGCATTTGAATTGCCTTTAAGCTGTCAAGCCCGAGTGCAAAAAGGTTCTGCTCATACTGTTGCGGAGATATTTTAATTTTTGCAACAGTGAACAGGGTTTCCGTAATTAACTTAATTAGTTCTTCACGTGAAATATTGGGACGTTTCATATTATTCCTTCCATTCCGGCCGTTCAAAAACAATGGCCATGTGATTCCCAGCGAATCCAGAGTTAATGAATAAAAATTTATTCATCCGAAGACCTTTGTAATCTTCTTTTTTGTAATAAGCGTTTGCTTTAACACGTTCATCACGCTCGAAAACATTTCTTACTTCAGGGAAGTAATGGGATTGCATACACCGTAAACCTATGGTTCCTTCGCTTATGGCCTGTGTTCCAAAAGTGGTACCCAAAAAACTCTTGAATGCAAATAGAGGAATTCTGTCAGCATAATCTCCAAAAACCTCTCTAATTGCGATAGTTTCATAATGGTCGCAATAAGGGGAACCGGAAGCTGAGCCGGCGATGAAATCAATCTCCTTCGGTTCCATTTTAGCGTTAATCAAGGCTTCACGTATGGCTATCAGCAGGTCTTCCGGGGTTGGTTTGAGAAAGTCGGATGATCCATTCGACATTCCGAACCCGCGTATTCGGGCGTATGCCTTCTGGTCCGGTTTTTCTTTTTCAAGAATGTAACAAGCAGCCGCTTCACTTACAATCATTCCATCGCGCGTTTTGCAGTATGGGCGACAAGCGGTCTTGGGATCATCATTACGGTGTGATAATACTCGAAGTTTATTCCAGAGATGATAAGTGCCGGTTTCAAGACACACATCAACTGCGCAGATAATAGCTCGGTCAATAATTCCGCCTTGAATATAAGATTGCGCCAGAAGAACGGCATTGAGAGAACTTGTACAAGATGAACTTACTAAAAAACAAGGCCCTTTTACTCCGAAAAGGCTCGCCAAACGAGAAGGAATATAACTATTCATTCCGTGAATCAGCGAAGAGATCTTGTATTTTTCCTTCATGTAATATTCTTTGACTAATTCAGAAACATAAAGAAAGTTTCCAAGGCTACTGGCAACGATTACCCCTGTTCGCTGGGGATTTTCACATACAATGTCGCGAAGCCCGGCGTCACGCAAAGCCTCATCCACAACATAAACCGCAGATTTTACATAGTCCTGTTGAAGATCTTCTTCGCTTAGCTTCGGAACAATATCGGGAGGAAGTCGATCCACTGGAATGGGAGAAATCAGCCCGGCTATGCAGGTTTTGACCTTAGGATGAAGGGGAAATCGCGTAATGCGCTGGATCCCGTTTTCACAAGCACGGAACTTCTTTTCGTTTTCTTCCGCCCCAATTCCGGCAGAGGTAACCAGGCCGATTCCACTTATTACTACATTTTGCATGTTATTAAAAATCTCTGCTCTTTCTTGGATTTTTTCTTTTTTATCACGAGGTCTTCGCGTTCTTCTTGAATTGATTGATACCTGAATATTGTTCAAAAATTGAAAAAGTCACAGCATACAAGGCCAAGTACCCTATGGAGCAAGTCAAAGCAATCTTCCTTCTCACTTTGGCGTTGCTTTCTCATATCGTTCCTCTCAATGAAAATTCATTCATTTATAATAATTCCTGAGGTACAAATTACTAAAATTTCAAAATATGTTAGCAAAGAAATGGTCGCATAACTTTAAACTAAATGTTAGCATAATTTTAAAATAGAGAGAGGTTCTTGCAAAATTAGTAATTATCCCGAAAATTAAAGTACCCAATTTTGCTAAAAGATGGCACAATGGTGACTCATTCATTCCGTTCAAAAACAAAGGAGTCACCAAATGGGCCAATTGCTTG
>JADFXM010000021.1 GCA_015233565.1 Candidatus Rifleibacteriota bacterium | reverse complement strand
GATTGATGGAACCTTGTTCATCGATAGAGAACACAATGCCATTACCCTTTTCATCCCAGCCATAGGCGATGGCTAAGCCTGTTCGGGAGAAACCAAGCAAACGAACCGAATGTGTGAGTTGACAGATTTCTTTTCCCAAAATCGGGACTTTTTTCTTAATGTTTCCTTCGAGATCGTAATAGATCATGGAAACTTCGTCGGGGTGCTCAGAATTAACAGAAAGGATGGCGGGAAGATTATCTGGGCTTATAGCAAACGATTGAATTAACGGAAACGAAAAGGACTTTTTGAGTTTTCCCTCGAGTGAAAAAATATAAAATTTTTCGGTGCCGAAATCAGAAACAATAAGATTTTTTCCAGCAATCTGATATCCATCAATTTGCATTGGAAATCCTTCGCCCTTGGGTATTCCAAATAATTCCGAAATCCGATCATCGACCGCAAATACCTTGCGTGAAAGTTCATCAATCAAGATGAAACGGCCGATTCCATCTACGGCAAGATCATTAAAAACTCCTGAGGGAAGGTGGAGATTCTTGACCATTTTCCCTCTTTCATCGATTTGTATGATCTTGTGGTTTCTGTTGTCCAGGATGGCCAATCCATCATTGATAGCAACCAAAGCTTCAGGCCCTTGCGAGGGGTTGTCTTCGACTTCCTGAGAAATCCCAAGTTGCTGAGATCCATTTCCTATCTCCAGGGCTATTTCTCGTGAAGGAACTGTACTGGCAAAGGTTGTATTCTGAAAATTAGTTCCGAAAATCAACACCAACACACAGAAAAGATGTATTTTTTTATTCATGTGTTTCCTCCGCTCCTTTTTTTTTCAGTGTCCTCAAGGGGCTCTTACCACTCGAACCACTTTTTTCCAGGGGCCATAACCCACCACGGGGTGACGTTTTACCACTTTTTTACTCGAACTGTTGGAAAAACAGTATCCGTTTTGGTCATATACTCCAACATGATCCGGACTCCAAAGAATGACATCGCCTGCTTTCAGTTGGCTGGCAACGGGGAGATTCGGATTGAAAGGGACCTTCTTCCAACCCCTTTTCATTAGTTTATTAGACAGTTGGGGAGCGTTGTTCTCATTCCAATTTCTTGGAACGGCGCCTGCCTGACGCAAAATTTTTGAAACAACCCAGGCACAGGCAACTCTTCCGCCTCCAGGACCCATCGCGGTCGAAACTGAATTCAAATAGAAATCCCTGGCGGCATCTCTAACTCGTTGAGGAACAGGCTCTGAGGAAGCCCCTGAATCACCGTCTCCCTCTCCAGGTGGCAAAGCAAGTGCAAGAAGAGGCCCTGATTGTTCAGAATGGGCTGGGGGAATGGCTCGTGACTCAGCCTGTTTCGTTTGGGGTTGTTGAGCAGGTTTAGTCACTTCCTCGTCCTCTGATGGAATCGAGGGAGCTGCGTATCCAGTTAGTACGCCAATAATCAGAAAAAAGAGGAGTCCACCTTTGATTACTGTTTTCATACTTTTCTCCAAGTTGCGAATTTCACCTTAACCCTTTGTCTGAATATCTTACCGAATCAAGCAAAAAAACGTTACAGAGTTTTTCCTTAACTTTTCGATAATTTCAGATATCCTGATGCGTATTTGAATTGATCAGAAATTCAGAGTTTCCAATCGGAAATCCATCTGGCACCTTTCAAGGGAAAAAAGTGTTTATTTGTGGTGAAAATTCTTCAAAATTGTGCCAAATGAGTTCCTTCTAAATCAGGAAGTCTGAACTTGGAATTTAATATTACTTTTGTCAATGATAGATTGTCCGGCGCTGGTATTATACCAAATCCAATTTACTCGTTCGTTAGTTAGTTAGTGCTATTTCCTGCTTCAGATCTACTTTACCAGGATTCAGTTTGGGAGAGGGAAACGCTTTAAGCATCCAGAAAATAATTCTGACAATCCATGAAATTTCATTTTTTCCACATGAATCAACGACTCCTCTTATTTTGCTTAAATTCAAGTTTTTTGTGATCGAACGGATTAGTTGGGATTGGTATTAATTCTGCTTTCCAAAGGGGTTTTTCACGATGTTGCCTCGAAGCTGTGAAAAATCTCTTGTAATGACAACAAGCCGTTTCCTTGATCCGAGACATATCAAGGTGGACCATTAATGCCGGATTGCCAATTACGATTGAAGGTGACGTCTGAAAACATACGATTATAAAACTCGGGGTACACGACTTCAAAAAAATCCGCGATGACGAAGTTACTTGTTTGGGCGGGAGCGGTGTTTGTGCTTTTGCCAAAATCCTTTGCTTCTTGAGAATTCAGCGAATCCACCAATTGAAGAGTCACCTGAAACCAACCCGGAAGGCCTTCCTTGTCCGGACTCGGTGATTCCCCCGGCAAATAAAAAGGTCTTATGGACAGCTGATTGACTCTTTTGGAAACAATTTTTCTTTGGCCTTCGGGATACGATGCCCTCAAAGGGTTTTCCGGGTGATAGTGAACGGTCCTTTCAAGAGAAAAAAAGGGATTATTCTCGTTTGGCTTGAGGCTGTAGGTAACCCGGCTCGCTTTTGTAAAAGCGCGCCCTTCGGTCATCATTGGAACAATCTGTTCCAGCTCACCGTCATGAGGAAAAATCAAAAACGAATATTGTTTGGGATCCTTTGTCTCGGTCAGGACTTGGTCAAAGGAGATTACCAGGGTTTTAGAGTCTTGGGGAATGCAGGCACTCTTCAGATCATCCTGAATTTGCCTCATCACCCGACGAGCCTCCAGTGTTGTCTCAACCTGTAAAACTCCTCTCAGAGAAGATCGACTTCCCAACCGCATAGTTTGCCACAATGCTGTCGAAAGGATTCCGAAACAAAGAAGTGCAATCATCAACTCAACAATAGTGAATCCGGTTTCCCTTTTTGTCATGGAACTTCCTCAAATAAAAGAGTTTCCAGGGAAACACCTTCTTTTCGTGAAAAAAAGGCCATTGCTTTCCCACCAAGGGAGGGAAAAACCTGGACCTCGATCTTCAGATAACCCCTGCTTCCGATTTTTCCCTCCTTGATGGAAATGTCGCGGTAAAAATCTTCAACCGCGCTGGGATAATCAACCCAGTTTTTTTCCTGTTTAACTTTGTAAGGCTCCAAGGGGAACCATGGGATACACGGATGGCGAGCGTATTCTTTTGTCCATGTGAATCCTTTTCCTTTGAAAATTTCCAGAGGCTCTCGGGCAAGGGCAAGGGCGAGATTTTTGTAATAGATGTCCATGGTGCTTCGGTTTGCATAGCTCAAGGTCCAGACTATTTGCCCCAAAGCCCCTGCCATTATGAATAATGCCACCAAAACTTCAATGAGAGACATTCCCCAGCGATTCATAATTATCCTTCAACCATTCTTTGGAAGTAGATTTTTGGGGAAATATTGATCCAGAATTGATCGTTCTGTGATTTGAAGATCGGGTCGTAGGAAATAGAAGATTCATGGGAATCGGGTTCTTCAAACCGGAGAGAGTCTGCTGCTATGAGTCCAAAAATATCGAAGTGCCCCGTTCCCTTTTGCACTATAATTCCCTTTCCAGGCAAACCCAGTGCAAGCAGCGCTCCTTCGATTCTCTGATCAGTCGCGATGATCAGTGAATCTTTTTTAGCAAACAAAACGCAGAAATCCCCCGGGTTCTCCTTTTTCAGGCCAGAACGAAGAGTAATACTTCCATTGGCGATCAATACGCCTTGCCCCCTGATGATGAGGGGTTTTCCTCCGTCCTCACCAAGGACCAAAGGTTCCCAAACCTCATCAATTCCATGGAGGTTCAGGATTCCATTCGCTCGATCAAAAATTCCCTGGGATTCCAGGGCTTGTACATTCCAGTGGCGGCGTGTTAGGAGGTTGATGTGATTATACGGAAAAGACCGCGGTGGATGGGTGGCACCCGGCTGAAAGTCAACACGATGGTTTTGGTAATCGAAGAATTGTGGTAACGGAAAGGTCGGAGGATTCAGAAATTGGTTTTCCCCTTCTTCGCCCTGATAAAGAAAGCCTGTTTCAAAATGGGAAATAAAGGGGTTCAATTCCTGGGGTCGACTTCTCTCTTGCGCAAATTCCTGCAAGTTTTCGAGAAAGCGTTTTACTTCAGGTTCAGTTTGCTGTGAGGGATCCGGAGGTGTGCAGGGAATCTTGAAATCTTCCCGTTTTTCCATTTCGCTGGCCAAACGTGGATCCACTTCCGACATGTCGAGGTAGAAATGGACAAAACAAAGAAATCGTTGTCGAATGGGACCTTCAAGAATAGATAAAGCTCTCTCAGGCTTCGCTGCTAGATTTGGATCGAAGGATAGGATCGGGGTTCCGGGATTTGTGTTCGACTCAACCGAATTTTTTGACACATTTTTCAAAATTTTAACAGTCTCCGACTTTTTCTTGCCATCAGCGTCAGAGTATTGGTCCGCAATTGGTTCAAAGGAATATTCGAACACCCCTTTCAGTTTATCAAGGATTCCGCCAACGTTCAATTTTGCAAGTTCCGGTATCAATTTTAAACAATCTGCTGAATCAATCACCCGTTTTCCTGATTTGTTTGGCAAATTACTGGAGATTTTGGGGAGAATTTCGGCAAATTCCGGAGGAATATTCAAGAACACATAATCTTGACCAGCCACCCCGGTTGGATTACCCAGGAATACTTTTCCAAGTTTGTCAGATGAAGAAATCTTTTCCTGATTAATTAGAATTTTGGGCAACCCCGGGTTCAACAACCCTTCACCATTTTCCCAAAAGTTTTTGATGCCATCCTTCAGGAAAAAAACATAATCCAGTAGGAAGTTGTGAACATATCCCTTCCTCGGTTCAAAATTGTTTCTGGCAGAAATCGCTGAAGAAATCTTGAAATCATGGATCCTGACAAGTCGACAAAATCGTGATTCATTTTGCGAACCAGTATTCCTGGAAACCAGGGTTGTAAGCAGGATCCTCCCAACTCCTTCGCCTTTGTAATACGAATTTTTGTCCTGATCAAAACCTCGAAAATCAAAAATCTTTGCTTCTCCGGTGATTTTTGAAATAAAATCTCCGCGAACACTCCCATTCAATTCTTTCTCAGTTACGGATACATTCAAAGGGAATGTTTCACCTATTACATGCTTCATCAGCCACTGGCCGGCAGGTGATCGGAAATCGCAACATTTTACAGCTAACTCCTGTATCATTTCGTCAGAGGCTGATTCGGCGATAAGTCGAAGTTTATCGCTTTGTTCAAAATGAAATGACGTGCTTTGTCCTGTACGAGTTGTTAGAAGATACTGGGAAATCAAAAGAGATAAAAATACGAGGATAAAAAGCACAAGTAAAAGGGAACTGCCCCATTTTTGCTGCCTGATGGGAAGACGAGAACTTTTCAGGTTAAGGTTTGGCATTCTCATTTTCCGAGGAGGGGATTGAACCTTCAATAGTGATTTTTGGGGAAGTCTGCTGACCAATTGATCTGGTATTACTTGCAGATGAAAGGAAACGCGAGGAAGAACCAATGTTTTCCTGGATTCTCAATTCCGTTAAAGGGACTGGAGATCTTTTCTGTCCAGAATCCTGAAAGAAAGTCAAGAATCCAAATACGCTTCCAATCAGCACGATTCCACCAAGAATAGCCGGCAGAGATGGGCTTTTGGGGGAAGCGGGAACCGAAGCTCCCTCTAAACCTTGGAGAGCCTTTTTCTCAAAATGATTTACCAAAGAATCGGGAAAAACCGAGGGTAACTCACGCAGAGTTTCGATCGAGGAACGGATCTCCCGGCAATTCGGGCACTGTTCAAAATGCAGCTTCATTTCTTCTGAAGAGATGTCGCTTTTCCGGGTTATCTCGTCGAGAAATACTTCACAGGGTTTAGCTGGTTTCATATGCTGTCCCCCTTTTTTGCCAGACCTCGAAGATTCTCTAAAATTCTATGAAAACGAACTCTCAAAGACCCTTCTGCTTCCCCTGTAATTTGAGCAATTTCTGAGAAGGGAAGTTCTTGAAAGATTCGCAGTTCTATCAAAAAACGTGCTTCATCAGAGAGATTTTTAAGAAGATCTCGAATCATCTGCCGTTTTTCAACTTGTTCTTCCCCTTCGAATGTGGGTTCCGGTAAAACATTTTCAGGGATGAAATGAAAACGATCGGTTTTTTTCTTTTGATCGATGAGGACATGGCGTCCAATAGTCGACAACCAGGAAAAGAAGGATTTTGAGGTGTCAAAACCATTCAAACTCTGGTAAGCTCGCAAATAGGTTTCTTGTACAAGGTCGTCCATTTGTTGAAACGGCACTCCTAAATATTTGAAAAATCCAATCAATCCAGGTATGGTTTGGCGCACAAGAGCATTAAAACTTGCCTTATGGCCCCCCTTCACCATTTTTACCAGTTCAATTTCCGGCTGGGAAAAAATAATGAACACTCTCAATCTCCATAAAATATCTTACCTGGCAAACAAGGATTTCGTTACAAGAAAAATTACGGTCCTGAATTGGTGGGGGTGAAAGATAAGGCTTCAGCCACGATCGTTCCATCGGTGTTTTTCCGATACGGTTTAATTTTCGCGGAAACAGTTTGCCCCGGTCGAAGTTGGGGAATCAAAGAGGGTTCTACCTGAAATTGATATTCTTCTCTGTCAGAACATTTAACCACCACTGATCGCATTTCTGGAGTTATCTCCATCAGCATTCCCGTAATAGTAAAGCTTTGAGTTACGAGCGGGCCAGCTTTTGAATGGGGTGGTTTTTTTTCAATTCCAAATGAAAAAAGAATCCAAAACAAAAATAGACAAAAAACAATACCTCCGTAAAGCGGTGAAAAAAAACTTTGCAGAGTTTCCTTTATCACAGATTGCCATTCGGATTCAACCTTTGGGCCAAGGATTTTAATTGAATAGGGAGCGGGATGCCGGTGGTTTTTTTCCTGGTTTGCGGAAAATTCCTTTTTCCATTGTTCTTCAAGGTTTTGGCTCGATGCTTTGGAAATGATTCCCATGGAAATCAGAACTTCCAGGTTGGACTGGCGAACCTCGTAAAATTCTTGAGAAACATCTTCGGAAAGACTTTTTTCCAGAACAAATAACGAATATAAACCATCCAGGTCGGGGTTGGCCTGAAAGAGACTAATGCCGATTTTTCGATTTTCCCTGGTCATTTTGTTGCCATGGGTTTCATTGAAGATCAGGAATTCTTCCAAAATTTTCCTTACTGCCGGAAAATCAAAGTGAAAAAGGCAAGCTAATGCAGATAATTGTTGGCTGGGTTTATTCGAGCAAAGCATCGCTTTTAACAAAGAAAGCGCTTGCTGTTGATCGAACCTTTGCATAATTTTCAGGGCAGCTGACTTCACCCGTAATGATGGAGATTTGAGAAAATGTCCAATTTGATGAAAAAGCATATCCGGGGAAAATTTACCAAGATACTCAAGACTGGCCGAAACCAAGTCAGGTTCAGTATGGTTTAAAAAACGTTGAGCCAGTTCAACAAAACCCGGTAGTTCCAGGCGAAGTATTGTGCGCAAAGAAAGGATTAGAAAATCGAGAGGAGTTTTAGAGTCAAGCAAAGCACTCTTCAAGTGAGGTTCGGCAATGGCTTTGTCTGATATTTTCCAGGCTGCCATCCGGCGTTTTTTATGTTCCAAAGAAAGGTCTTCAAAAAGGAGGTTTTCCGGCGGCAAGGAGCCTGGGGACTGCTTTTCCCATGTGTCCAGCATTTGACGGATTTTTTCTTTGAGGGTTGGAACGATTCCCTGTGCAAGAATATCCTGAAAAGCCATCTTTAATTCCAGGTCATTTTGGGAAATTATCTGAACCATTTCCAGTTCCCATTCTTTAACTGAATGAAGATCGAGCCAGCGTCCCATGAATCCCCGGGCTTTCCTCAAAGCCAATCTTTTTCGAAGCCAAGCCTTTAATTCATCCTGATATTTGGAATATCCTTCTTCAAGAATTCCGGATTTTTCAAGCGCTCGACATGCGCCGTTGGCGGCTTTTTCCAGGATTTCAGTACGTTTCCCGGTCGAAGTTTCAGCATACTCCCACAAGCGGAATGGAATCTCCGGGTCGGGGTTGCTTTCAAACAATGTCACGGCAGTTTCCAATAGCTCAAGATCCGGTTCAATTGCCAAAAACTTCAAAAGGACCGGTTTAACCTTTTCGAATGGTAAAAAAAGGCAGTTTTGCAAACCGCAAAAACGGAAATTTTTGTCCGAGTCGGAAAACAGCCAATCGAGATGTTCCAGGGCTTCCTGAGTATCGATTGTCGCCAGAGCCTGAATTGCCAAGCCTCTGACTTTCGGATCTGTGGAGACCAATAGTTTGGGAAGAAACTGTGTCAAAGCTTGAGGATTTGCTTTTACCATAGTTTCCAGCGCGGCAATTTGGATGGTCAGATGTCGGGAAAACAGCAACTCGGAAAAAAGATCCCCATGGTTGGCAACACTTTTTCCGGCATGGCGCACTAATGCGGCGATTACCAAAGGGTTCCTTTCGGCTTTGATTAGCGCTGGCAGAGCTGCGGAGACACGTGAAACCACCTCTGGGGAGGGCAGTGTCAAAAAACGAATCTTTTGCCGGTCCGAAAGGGCTTTAAAGCTTTTGAAAATGTCTTCATTGCCTTCCGCCAAGGTCTGACTTTCAACTGGAAGAGCATTTTCCTCAAGTCGTTCAATGGCTTGCCGGATCAGATCCTGACATTCCGAATCAACTTCCAGTTTCCTTCTTGCAAAAAGCGCAGCCAAAACCTTAGCCGGAGCACCATCCCGAGCAATTTTTTCAAGAGCGGCAATGCGATAAGCTTTTATGGGAGAGGAAATATCTTTCTCTAAATCAGAAAAAAGATTCAAATATTACTATCCTCCAGAAATGGTTCTGACTATTTCTTCTTGAGCAATTCCAGACCCACTTCGACAGTTTGTGCCATTTGGGCGCGGGCTAACACCCCGATAATCCTCAAACTCTTTTCTTTTAGGCTATCTAATCCGGTTAGAACTAACCTTCCATTGAAATCATCCACAATTCGATAAGTTATGTCCATAATAATGACTAAACCAGGGCTATTGATCAGTTCACACGCGGAAAAATCAAAAACCATATTTGTGACGCCTTTTCCCAAAAGTTCTTCAATCAAGGAAGTAAAAGGATCTCGAGAATCAGCGGAAACATAGCCTTTGACTGATATTACTGAGAAACAATCTTTTTGTGACAAATCGAGAGCAAAAAAACTCATGAAATCACCTCAAGTAAACTGGTTAATCATACCACATTAGGAAAAACCATAACAACCAAAAAAAGTAAGATCAAAATTTCGAATTCGGAAAGATTTTGAGATGCATGATCAATTCATATACGGTTTCGAGAATCTGAAGCTATCATTTCAATCATTCCAAGAAAACAGGTATCTTGTTTTACTATTTCTTTTCTTGAAATGATAGGGAAAGAGACTTAGTTTCGGTTATGGCAAATAAACCAACACAGCTATTTAAAATTCTGAAGGATCATGGGAAAAAGACTAACGGCAAGCAGATATTCGATGATTCAGACTTCCTGCCTGTTGCACTTTTTCCGGAGGGGCATCACGGATTTCGTTGTAAGAAAAACATCGTAACATCGTCTTGGGGCATTACTCCTCCAAGGAAATTTTTTTGGGCAAGCAAAATATTTTCGGCGATTATTTTCGGTTTTTTTCCCCCGCACTGTTGAAAAGTCTTCATGACTCGATCGAAGTCGAAAGGTTTTCCAAGGATATTATAGGCTTCGTACAACCCATCCGAGTATAGCATCAGGGTCTCTCCAGGCTCCAGCAAAATGGTGCAGGGGGTCCAAGATTTTGCCCATTTTGCACCCAGCATTGGGTTTTTGAATGAAATTTCCTCCAATACATTGTTTCGGCGTAGAATGAATGGGAATGGGTGCCCGGCGCTCAGGATTTCGATCGAGTGAGAGAATGGATCGAGGATTCCGCCCACAATAGTCATCATTTTGGCTCGCTTGACTACCAATTTAATTAGTGCGTCAAACCGGGCAAAAAGTTCAGGTAATTGGTGGTCCGACTTGGCGCTCGTGAAAGCGATAGCCTTCGCCATGGCGGTCACAAGTGCAGCACTGACTCCGTGCCCCGTGACATCTGCCAAAAGAAACAAATAACGACCCCCGGAAAGTGGAAGGATATCGACGTAATCCCCGCCTAATTCACTGTTACTTTGGTATGTGAAGACAGTTTCATACCCAGGAATAATGGGAAGCGACCGGGGAAGGAGACGGGTTTGGATTTCACGGCCGACATCCAGGTCTTTGAATTCGGTCATCATCATGTTGAACATATCCGACAATTCACCGAATTCATCCGTCCCGAGAGATTCAAGTCGATAGTCAAACCTTCTTTTTTCCAGAGCTTCCAAACCTATAACCAGCTTCTTTACTGGTTTGAGGATGGCTTGAGAAAGGACTTGGGAAAATATCCATACCATCAGACCTAGAAGAAAGGCTCCGATTCCCATGAATGTTTGCATTGCACCGATGTGTTGGTGAATGGGTTCGAGGTCTGTCAGAGTGAGATAGCAGTAGTGATAAATCAAGTTGCTTGGGTAGGCTGATGCCAGATACTCCTTCCCGTTTTTTCGGAAGGTTGTATGGGCAACGCGCCGACCAATGTGTGCTTGGGCTACGATAGCATTGAAAAAGCTCTCTAGCGGAGTTGTCTGGGACCATACGCGCAGATGATGGTCGTATACAAAAACTGTTCCCAGGTGAATCTTCTTCAGAAAGGCGCTAAGCATGTCTTTGAGATTGAGTGAAAGCGAAATGAAGGAAACCGGTTGTTGAGACGTTGAGGGGAAAACGTCCCAGTACCAGAAAGTTTTCTCGAATTCATCGACAGCGGAGAGAGGGATGAGGGAATCGGGACGATCGAACATAGGCTTGAATCCAAGAAAGGGGCTTTGCATAATATTCTTGACAGTGGCATCGAGATACATATCTTTTGAGGGTTGGATAGATCCGAGATACCGGCGCAGAACCTCGCGGGAAAAGAGTTCAGTCGTTTTCAACCTCCCAGGGGAAACATTGAAAGTGGCAATAAGACTGGAGTCAATTTTGCGGATTTCGAATTGAGTAAGCTGCTTTCGCTCATACAGGTCGCGTACCAAGTCGGCGATCTTTGGTGGATTCCCCTCACGAATGATTGGATTGTCCCGGAGTGCTCGGAAAAAATCAAGAACGACTTCCTGGTAAGCCTGGAATTGCCGATCCACTTCACGTAGACGAGCTAGAGCCTGGTCGCGGAATTCCTGTTCAGCGACTTGTGTCTGTTCTCGGAAGTTACCCAAGCTCAGAAGAATAAGGGTTGTTCCGGTGGTAATGAAGGCAATGGAAAAGAGAAAAAAGAGTTTTTTGGGGAGAGACCAATACCAAAAACCCAGGCGGTTTGACTTTGTAAGAGGAAGCCCCATAAATATCACGCCCAGGAGACCCATGAACCAAACATGAGAGCGAAGCGGGTCTCCGGCAGCATAAGAAGCTGGGAATGCACGCATGATCCAGAGGCCTTGCGGGTGATGGACCGCTTGACACAGGAATCCGTCGATTAGAAATGTCCTGCGTTCCTGGAGGGCGCACTTCCGCAGAGCTGTTTTCCATGATTCCCAGGGAATTCCATGCGTGGAGGAACGATGTAATTGCGTGTCGTATATCGCCCAAAATCCATCAGATTCTCTATGATCCTGACTAAGGAGAAACCGCAAGGGGAAGAAGATTCGCGGGAGTGAAGGAGAAAAAACAACCAGGCCACTGTGGTTCGAACTGACATCCCAGAAAAGTTTCCCAGGTTTTTTTTGGGGAAAGATATCATAGGGAAGTTTTTGGGATTTCAGAAGATTTATGGGTTTGAACATGGAACCAAACAAGCGCTTGAACATTCGTTGTTCTGATATGGGCCAATTGTTAGAAAGAAGGCAATGCCAGAATTTCTGAAGAATGGCCTTATTGCTTGATCCGCTCCACGATGGAATTGCAGATTCTTCCTTAGGAGTGAACCCGATAACCCGGAGGTCAAATTCTGGCATAGGAAAAGTGGGAAGTCTGATTATTGCTTCGGGTGAGAAATTTACATGGGAAAAACGATTCCAGACCTTACGAAAATAAGTGGCGAGAACTTCAATTGGTTGAGAACGATACAAAGCGATCTGGAGGTGCCTTTCCAGGCGATGTTCCAGACGAAGCCAGGTTTCCTCCTCCCTTTTCGCCAGGAAACGATCGGTAACGAGAACTATAGACCCAATAGGAAGCAGAATAAGAAGGATTACTTCTATGGCCAGATTCAAGAATTCTCTCCATCTTCGCGACTTACTCATGGTGTGAGAATCTCTGTTAGAGTTATTGGTGTGCGTCGCAGAGCAAGTAGTGTGATGTCAACATCAAAACGGTGCCCGACAGCGTGATTAGCCAACACCTGGCGGATTTTCTCAAGAATTTCTTTAGGAGAAAGGTCTTCTGATTCTTCAAGGCAACGCTGCAGACGATCGTAGCCAAAGGGTTGATTCTGAGAGTTAAGGATTTTCACGACTCCGTCTGAATAAAGTAACAACAGGTCACCTGGATTCAGGGAAAATTTGAGTGGAGTGCAAGCGATCTTTTGTCGGGAAGCTAGGGGATAGGCAGGATTTCCCTGAAACGAAACCTTACTTGATTCAGCCCGAAACAACATGGGAAAAGGATTACCAGCCAGGAAAAGGTTTCCTTCGTGGCGTTTTGGGTCGAGAATTCCCAGGCAGAGACAAAAAAAATTCTGCTTTTGGGTGAGGTCGAGAAGGTCTTCATGTATTTTGGGGAGGGATTTTTCGGTGTCCCAACCTTCTTGGACTTGGAGGAAAATCAGGGTCTTGACCATGGCCATAACCAAGGCCGCCCCCACTCCTTGTCCGGAGACGTCTCCTACTAGAAAGCCTAGGGAGCCATCCTTTAAGGTGAAGAGATCCATGTAACCTCCGCCTAAATGGGGAAACATGTTGTGGGCCATTGCGATCTCGTATCCCGCCGGAGGTTCGAATTTTTGGGGAAGCAGCTTTTCTTGGACTACCTTGGCGATATTCAGTTCGGAAATTGAATCGATCATTCGGTTGAAAGCGAAACTCATTTGTCCCAACTCATCGGATACGTTGTGTTGGACGCGAAACTCGAAATCCCTAGCTTTGAGGGCTTTGATTCCCTGGGAGATTCCCTGAATAGGAACCAAAAGGCTTTCCCTTGCGAGCCAGATTACACAAAATCCCACTCCAAGAAGAAGAAGAAGCCCAATTCCGACCCACTCTTGACGTGTTTTCATACTACTTTCCAGAAGGGTGTCCGGAATCAAGGCAACCAAGTCGAATTGTTCAAGTCTTTGTCCTGGCAAGCCCAGGGCGAACCACGCTCTACCGTTGCTTTGAAAGCGGCCGATTTGTGATTCTCCCAATTGCTGGAGGTCCTGGCAGAAGTTCTCGATTCCAGACAAATGAGGGGAACGGGGAAACCATCGCCCCGTTTGGCGATCCTTCACGAAGATTCTGACCGGACGATTTTTTAGTAGGTTTTTCGAAAGGAAGTGAAGCGCGGCAATGTGGTGGGAGCGAGTCATGTTCAGAAAGGCAACCGGGGTTTCCGGTCCTGACCAGCGGCTCCAAAACCACCAGAAGTAGCTATTCCCGAATCGGAACCGCATCAGGGTGTTTGGCCACCTGATCACTTCGACCAGACCCATGGTGGGTTCGACCACGATGGTTTGGAATGCGATTCTAACTGGATCAAAGCTCTGTTTGTTACCGGAATATCCTTCCAGGGTTTCTTCTAAAACTGCTTGGCAGAGAAGGCGATTGAAGGATTCCACTCCGGAATCATCCTTACCTCGGGAAATTACAAATAATTGCTTCGAATTCCAATCGCGAACTTCCAACCGGTCCAGGTCTCCCCTGCGGATGAGAGGAGCAACCCGTCTCCGAAACGGGGCAAAATTTGCAGTGGCCAAGTCTCGATCCTGGCGAAGTTGGAGTGCTAGTCGTTCCGTGCGACTTTCCTCTGCTAGGTAGGCATCATCGAAGTTCATCAACTCGCGGCGTGCTGTCTGGAGGAGTTCCAATATGTTACTCAGTCGACCGTCCTCTAGATATCCCCAAGCTAGAAAAACCGCAGCAACGAGGGGAATTCCATACAGGATAAGAAAGAGCCAATTGAATTTGGCGCTCAAAGGCCATGATGAAAAATTTTTCCATGCATTCCGAAAAAGAATAGACAAAGTGAAAAGTCCGCAAAGAGATATCCAATATAGATCACGGTTCCTTGTTTCCCGAGCATTAAAGGGCAAAGAGCGTTCGAGATAAAGAATCAGTCCCCCCCCAAGATATTCGAAATACCCCACCTCCTCGGAACCGGAAATTACTTTGCTCTTGCTTTCTCTAAATTGCTCAAGTCTCTGTCGAGCTCGGGGGGGGGCCTGACCAGCGAGTTGCACGAAATCGGACCCGCGTAGTTCATACAACGAGGGTACAATTTCGGGAAGGGTCGATGGTTGAGAGATAACTTTCGCTATACGTTCCCTGAGTGGGGGAGGTACGAATACTCCAAGACTCAAGATAGGAGGGTTGACAAGAGAATTTCGTTTCCAAATGAACCAGGCCGTCTGTTTTCCCCATTGTTCGGAAAAGGGAAAGCCCTGTGATTTACGGACTAATTCCGGATCGAATCCGTTGCCTAGAAGATCGTGCCATGATCGGACTTGTTCACTCGTGGGGGAATTTTTCTTATCCAGGAAGCAAGCGAGGTCAAACAACGGCGCCTTATCGCTGCATCCTGGCCAGGAAAGGCGATATTCGAAAGCGGGAGAGCTCAAGGGATTGGTTGGACTTTCCTTGAAACGTTTACGACAAAAGTTTTCTTCCGAGCAACATCCCAATATTTTCCTTGTTTCTTGCACCAATAAAAAAGATGCTTCCTGGATGGAATTCCTCCGTAGAAGGCTGAGTCCACGTTCACCCGCCCAATGGAACGCGAGAATGGGAAAGAAGACGAACAGAAACCAGCCTCCGAAGAATGTTCCGAGGTTTCGTAGCGAAAATCGCTCCGCTAATGTCGGTTTATTTCGGAACTCCTCTTTTGCGGCCTGTTCAGTCATTAGCAACATCAGTTTTATTCAATGTTTCCCCTATCAATGTCTCGTTGAGAAGTGAATTGATAGGATTTATTCGGATAATATTAAATAATAGTGAAACTAAGTGGTATTTTTCTTTTGCGAATTTTTTTGTGGGAGCTTTGCTCAAAACTTTTTTGAAATCATTATTCCTTCCCGTAAGCACCAATTTCTCCATTGTTTGAGGAAACATTCTTTAATTGGGAAGTTGGACTTAGCTGGTAGTTGAAGTTATCTGAACTTCCTCCTAAAAATAGGGGATTAATGTTAAGAACAGGGCTTCCGTTCTGATTACATCCAGAGACGGGATTTTGAAATCCAAAAATATTATTGTATGGATAGCTTCGGCCGGAAGTTCGTTCCTCAATTCCATTGCCGGTACCGGCTGATATTTGATTAACGATAATATTGTTTTGTAATACAGGTTTGTTAGCTCCGTCAATTAGAACTCCGCTTGGAGCATCAATTGTAAGATATTGGAAATCTCCAGCCGCTGCTTTAATGTCCAAACCAAGTTTGCGGGAGGTAATAACACCGTTTCGAAGTGTGGGTGAGGCCGAATCGGATATTTCCACGCCTATTGCACTTGAAGACCGTATATCAAATGATGACAGTGAAATAGAGCGATTTCCGGAAAAGCTTACTCCGGTATCTCCACCTTTACTGTTGATATTCGAGATTGTACAGTTAACATTCCCTTCGGCAGAGAATCCGGTTCCGCATTCTTCGAAAAAAAGGTTCGATAGCACAGTAGCACTGGCACTTTGTAGTAAAAATCCTGTCTGGCAGTATTTTGCGGTAAACTTTCCAATACTTAATGGTGAATCCCCGGCAAGCATTCCATATTCCGCGTTGGCAATTTCCATAGAATTAATTTCTGAAATTTGCTCGGATTTTAAAGCGGTAATCCTAATTCCGGACCAATTCTTTCGTCCTGGAAGGGATGATGATGAGAGGAACCGAACCGGATCTCCGGTAGAAGAACCAATTATGATGTTCCCATCGACAATAAACTCGCAGCTCTTGGGGTCTAATCCACCCTGAAAGCCATCTTCCGTGGCTACACGCACCACTACTCCGGATTCAATGGTTAGCGTTGTCTTATCTGGAACAATAATATCTCCGGTTATTTCCAAAGGGGAAAACTTTTTGTACCAGACGGCATTTCCTGATAAAGTTCCCGGCGGGATGAAGGCAATTTCGGCTGATATTGAGGACACAACGCCATCCAGATCCACTGATTGGATCGCATAGCGTGTCAAAGCTCCAGGTTGAACCTGGTCATCGATCAGTAAACGTTGGTCCTGGTAGACGAAGTTTTCATCTTGCCAGATTGCCAGGTCCTGAGAATTCAGTGCCCGAAAAACCCTGAATCCCTTTAAGGGGTTATTTCCTGTATATGTCCACGAAATCTTGGATCCATCATGAGTTGGTGAAGCTTTAAGGGCTTCCGGAACCGGGGGAGGTCCTGGAATATAACCCAATGGAAGCGGTCTGAATGTTCCACTGGCAGAGGTATAAATCCGGCCGTCGGCAGTTTTTCCTTCAACGAAACAATTGTAATCCATGCTGGATCGCAGAGGAGATACGACAAATCTAGCTTCCTGCGCCAATGTTGAAGGCGGGGTTCTAATTTGAGGTTGGGCATATCCCTGATAGACTACAGTGCAAATCATCTGTTGATCAGTGGTAACATCTATGGTTACGGAGTCGTATGCTCGCTTAAAAACGGACCAGGTTATTTTGCCTGAAACAGGAGTGAGTTTGAAATCGACTCCTACTTTTTCTTCTCCGGTATCAAGTGCTATGCTTTTTGAGGCAGGGAGGTAGCCTTCTCTTTCTACAGTAAGTTGATGATTTCCGGAATCAAGTGAAGATAATGAATAATTCCCGGATTTGTCGGTTTCAGAAGAATAAAGTGACCGATGAGAGGCAACCGTAGCTCCGGGAATGTTGTTTCCACTAGTGTCAATCACTCTTCCCGAAATCGTTCCTCTTAGTATATTTGGTCCTGACTCACAACCGAATATTGCTAATAAAAAGACAAGAAGAACGGAAAACATAAGAGATTTTCCAGAGTATATCTGGTTTCTTTCTCCTCGGATTTTCCCTGATGAATATTGATTCCTAAACCTTTGTACAATTTCTTGTTTCAAGGATTTTTTCATACTAATCTTCTTTCATTTTCTGGAGGAACAATCAGTTTTGTTAAACAATAATCGGCAAAAAGTTAATAATATCCAATCTTGAAAAATCGGTAATTAAGTATTTCCCAAAAACATTTGTGAGAGACGATCTCACTAAATATGGAACATGAAATTGTTAAAGAACGAAGTCCCGTATCTTCCCATTTCAAGGCCATTTCGATCATTTCTTTTTAGGGGGGAAGTAGTCAAAAGATTATAATCAAATGGTACCCCGCCAACGAAGTCAGGTTTGAAGACTGCTGCCCCTTCGCCTGCTGCGCAGCCGTCATAAGCAGTGGTGAAACCGTTGATATCATTGTAGGGAAATTGGGGAACTCCGGTTTGAAGATATTTGATTCCTGATTTTCCATTTAATTTACTGCTGAAAATTATGTTGTTCTCGATAATCGGATTTCCCGAGGCAATAACCACCCCTATATTTGCGTCAATTGTACAATGATCGAGAATGTTTTCCGTGCTGGAAGCCACTTCAATGTCAACTCCAGTCCCATCAGGGACAAGAACCAGGAGATTGTTGAAAACCGAACGGTTGAAGAAGCCGAAAATTCCTCCATTTATTGCTTCAATACGACTTTCCTTAAATGTGACCTGGTCTTCGTAGTTGTTCGACCAGGCTCTCAAGCCAGCTCCTGCCTGAGTTATTTCAACATCTTGAAATGATGGCTTGGTGCAATTTCTTATTTCAATAGCTGTTGAAGCAATATCGTTAAACTTCAGATTGGTAAAGGGAGGGGAACTTCTAACCCCGGAAAGTTTCATCCCTCCACCTGAAAATTTTACTGTCATATCAGTGATTGAAGGATTGCAGTTTTCAACCAGTATTCCCCAATCTTTACAGCAGGACAACTCGTTGTAGGCAAACAATGAATCTCCGGTTTCGCCGGCCTGTATATGAATTCCGGCCCATAAATCGCGTTTTCCACCTATTTCAAGAGGAACAAATTTAATCGGGGATAAAGGTAATCCTTGAAGTGAAACGAATCCCTGGACAAGGAACTCAACCCGCTCGGTGTCAAACCCCAGACGGAATGCATCTTGTGACGCGATCCTGAATTCAACTCCAGGTTCGACATACAAATTTACTCCGGGTCTGACAATGATGTCGCTGTACAATTCGATTGGAGAGTCACTTGCGGTAAGGGTTGTGGTTTCCTCGATATATCCAGGCATAAATATTCTTTTGGTGGTGGTAATTGCTGAAAGAGCGGCATCTCCACTTAAAGCTCTGACGCCATAAGTATAAAACTTCCCACCCAGGGCTTTCCGATCTGTAAAATAGTTTGTTTTCGAATCTATATCGTCTCCACTGATTTGAAGCCAGTCTGATCCGTTTTCGCTTCTGAAAACACGGTATCCTTTAACAATAGAACTTGGTGAAAAATCCCAATTTACGGTAATAAGGCTATAGTTGGAAAGAGGAGATAGGTAAACCCTGGTTGGTGGCGTCGGAAAATAGTCCGGAGTTGTTTTAAAAGAAAGGTCATACGAGTACCACGTAACATTTTTTTCATCGACAAGACTGGAACGTGCGTGGTAGAGCGTCTCGGATTTCAGACCAGTAATGGTAACCTCATGAGTTGAATCGGCTTTTTGCTCATGAATTTTAGTCCCATAGCCTGTATCCAAACCGTATTCAAGAGTGCATATCACTGGCTTTTGGGTTTTCCAAATAAATTTTGCTGATGACGAGGAGACAGATTCTAACTGGAAGTCACTTATCCACAAAGAAGCGGTTGCCCACTCTAATTTAATATTGGGAAGCTCTGCGAGTTGGTTGGAAACAACTTCGACGTATTCCTGTCCGACTTTATAGGAAGGATGGGTGATTACAATGTTATTTCGGCCTGCAGGCAGTTCAGGGATATTGAAACTTCCGTCCAATCCGCTGGTTACTTTTTCATCTTCACGGAAAAGTGAGTAAACAACTGCATTTGGAACGACATCGCCATCAGGGTTGAATACTCTCCCTAGGAGGCCGCCGGTATTGGATGCCCGAATTCCGCAGCCATAGAACAATGGAATAATTAACAAGCAAGCTGCGAGAAAAAAAAACCGATTTCTTTTGAACAGCATCCATGGCAGTATCCTGGAAAGCATTGCAATCATGGGACGTCAAAAGCACCAACATCTTCTCCGGCATAGCCTTGAGCTTTGAGTGGGCTTCCTGAAGAGGGTCTATAATTGAAGGAGGCTGAAGGGAATTCCACAAAAGGTGTTCCTCCCTGAAGATTCGGATCAAGATTTAAATCATTTGATATTCCTGTCAGAGGATTTCCTGATGAATCCCGATATCTTGATTTAGAGTCCTTAACGTTCCAGACATCGTTGTTCTGTATCGTGTGAGACGCTGGACTATATGCGGTTTCACCCGTATATAAAACTCCTACGCAACCGTGTGCTGAATCTGCCAAAATCAAATTACTTCTTAAAACAGCCTGAGCATTGGCCCCACGAATTTCTATCCCAGTTGCACCCTGAACAGTGTTTCTTCTTATCTCATCGCTTCCTCGGGTGACAATTGCGCTTCCATTACCGCTTGGCCCAAGGACATTATTTCTTACGGAAGATAACGGGTCAGAATTTCCTGCGTCAATTCCCGAAATTGTCCAGAATTGAACAGCGTTCTCCCGGACTTCGGAAAATTTATTATCACGCGAAACTATTCCATATAAACATTTAGTGGCGGTACAAGAAGCTATTTTTACGTTTTGAGTTGTATTCGAAGCGATTTGAAATCCTGTGTTGCAGGAATCAACGGTAATTCCCTGGAGATCGACCGGTAATCTGGCATTTGTCGAATAGACCCCCGAGGAACTGCACTGTGTGATTTTGGAATCTCTTATTGCCGGCAAGCCGGCTTCTCCTCCAATTCCAACTTGGGCGAAAGAAAGTTGTAAATTGTTTATTCTGGAAATCTGAAGATTTGACAATGCGCTGAAAGTAATTCCAACCCAATCGCCAGGTTGTGGCGCTGAGCTTAAAGATGTAATTCTTACAGGGTTAGCTGCACTTCCTTCAATTACAAGACTTCCTGATATTTTAATTTGGATTTTTTGATTTGACGAGGAATTGGTGTTCCATGAATCGGAAGCTGCAACCATAATGTTGGTGCCGGCCACAATACTTAAACTGGTGTCCTGGCGAATTTCCAGATTGCCCGTTAAAATTATGGGTGACATATCCGGTGTCCATACGATATTTTTGCGATTCACTCCTGGAAGGAGGAACGAAACAGTTTGGCTGGGAGGGCTTTCCTCGCCTGTTCCTGATACTCTGGTGATTCGATAATAAACCTGTTCGCCGGGTGAAACACCTGAATCGATATATCTGTTTCCAGTGATCAAGCCTGCTTCAACAGGGGCAAAGGTGCCGGCTGGGGTATTGGCCCTATAAACACGATATCCGGCAAGATCAAGCCCGGTATCTGCACTCCAGGAAATTGCGATAATATCTGATTCGGATTCTTTTTCAACTGTGACATTTGTTGGAGGGCCACCCCGGAGTGTAGTCTTGGTCGTGAGGGTATTGTCATCGGAGGTGAACAACCGCCCTTTACTGTCAGTGCCAAAACACGAAAAGTGATAAGTGGTTGCTGGGATTAACCCGTTAAGTAAGATCCTGTGTGCGCTGGAATAGCTTGCCACTTCAACAGTGGAGGATCCATAACCAGCATTGATTCCATACTTCAAACCACCAATCAATGGATCTCGGCTTGCAAAGGAAACAATCGCAGTGGTTGAATTTGTTTCCTCAACCTGAATGGCGTATAACAGGCCTTTTTCAGCTAGAACAAAATCGGCCCCTTCACCGGTCTGGCCTTCTCTGATTTCAATTTGTTTTGACCTGGATTCATAGCCATCTTTTTCGACGGTAATAGTTTGAATAATGGGTTCAAGTCCGTCTAATGAGTATTCCCCAAAAACATTGCTTATGGTTGAAGCACCAGGCGAGTAAACTCGTGCGCCGCTAATTGGTTTTCCATCGGAAGTCAGGATCTTTCCCCGCACTGCACCTCGCGCCGGAGTTTGAGTTGAAAGACAACCTTGAATTCCGAGCAAACCTAGTGTAAAAATGACAGATAATAAAATCGGAATTAATTTTTTCATTCATTTAGTATTGTCGGAAAGTTCGACGATCAAACTTAGACGTTTTCCGATGAAAGGAAGGAATAAAGATGTCAACTATTTCAAACCGGGCTAAAACCATGCAGGAGTCTCCGATTCGTAAGCTCATCCCACTTGCAAATGCGGCAAGAAAACGTGGTCTTACTGTTTTTCCGCTAAACATTGGGCAACCTGATATCCATACTCCTGAACCAATTCGTGAAGCAATCAGATCATTCGATCAACATGTTCTGGCTTATAGTCCATCTCCAGGAGAGGATTACCTTTTGGAAGCTTTTTCCAATTATTACAAAAAAAATAATATTCAGCTTGAGCCTTCAGAAATTATTGTCACGACTGGCGGCAGTGAGGCTATTTTCTTTGCGTTTTTGGCTATTTGTGATCCCGGTGATGAGGTAATAGTTTTCGAACCTTTCTATACTAATTATAATGGAATGGCCCATCAAACCGGAGTTTATTTGAGACCGGTGAAAACTTTTGCGGAAGATGGTTTTCAGCTTCCACCCATGGAAAGCATTGAAAAGGCGATTAATAAAAAAACCCGAGGGATTTTGATATGCAATCCGAATAATCCCACTGGAACCGTATATGAGAAACCCGCGCTTGTGGAACTTGCCAAACTTGCTGAAAAGCATGGAATCTATTTATTAGCCGACGAAGTATATCGGGAATTTACCTATGATGGTCTTACCCATACATCAATCATGCACATCCCCGGAACCGAACAAAATTCCATCATGCTTGACAGTGTTTCGAAACGTTATTCGGCATGTGGAGCACGAATTGGAGTGGTTGCCAGCAAAAACAAGGAATTGATGGCTTCGTGTCTTAAATTTGCTCAGGCGAGACTTTCTTCCCCGACAGTGGAACAATGGGCGTCAAGAGCTGGAATGCTCATGGATCCATCATATTTTGCGCCAATTTTGGCTGAATATCAACGTCGTCGTGATACTGTGATGGAAGGTTTTTCCAAAATTCCCGGGGTAGTCTGCAAAACACCATGCGGAGCATTTTATGTTATTGCGAAGCTTCCGATTGATGATGCCGAGGCATTTGCAAGATGGCTTTTGACAGACTTCAACCACGATGGAAAAACAGTTATTGTAGCTCCAGCAGCTGGATTTTACGCTACTCCTGGACTCGGGAAAAACGAAATCAGGATTTCCTACGTTTTGGAAGTTGAGAAGTTGAAAGCTGCAATGGAAGCTCTGGCGGTAGGTGTTAAAAAGTTCGCAGAACTGGAAAAAGCTGGGAAAATAGCGAAGTAATCCATTTACAGGAAATTCGTGCGTAATCTTTGTGGTTGGATTGCGCACGATTGAAATAAGATTGGAATAAAGGATCAATTCAAAACTTCCAGGGGCAGCTTAATTGCGAGATTATTCTTGTTGAAGTGTTCGAAGTAGGTTTTGTTCGAAATGATACTTTTCGAAAAAAGATTACAGGGAATTTGCTGCATTTTTTGAACCTTTACTCTGTTTTTATCGTAAGTAATTTTAGAAGAAAAAAAAGGAGAAAAATATGTTTAATTTTCTTCCAGTTTCTTTTAAAGTCTGTTTTTTTCTGCTAGTTGCGTTGGCAAACCTCCTCTCAGTGATATTTTAAGAGATTATCAATAGCGATTTAATACCTCTGATAAAAATTGCCTACCACAGGAATCAACTCTTAGAGTCGATTAAACGGTGATAGGCAGTTTTAATTTTAGCTCAGTTTTTTTTTACTTTTTGTCCAGGAAGATCGGTTCTGTGGGTGTTGGAACATTTCTGCAATCATATACTAGCCCATGGGCTTGCCCGACTGAATCAAGTTCGATATTTCCATATAATGATCTGGTTTGAGGATTGGCTTCTTTTTGACCTTTGGAAAAGTTTTCTTGATTCCAGACATTTTGGATCCACGAGAAAATCAGGTCAGGATCGTATAAATCAATGGGAAGGAACTCTTCGCCTTCTTTTGCCCAGCGGTTTTCTGTCAATACTGCCCACATGGAAACCTTTTGACCGGTAATGGGGCCACCAGTAAGGCATTTTGGCAATTTAACATGGATTTGCCACTTATCGACGAACTCTTGCCTCATAAGGCCAGCCAATTCGAGAAAGCTAATTCCGAAAATTGAGCAACCGGCTCCTTGACCTTCACGAGGTTTGTTCAAACCACCGTAAATTTTGTCATATCCTCTTTCCTGGTATTCACGCAGATATCGAGACAATCTATCGAAGGTAGTTTGACTTACTTTATATCGAATAAAAGAAATTCTTCCATCGGTAGATCTATCCTGGATTTGCTTTATCAAAGTATCAGTGGAGTCAAGTGCGCCCTTAAAGCGGGCAAAGAAAATTCCAAGACCGTAGCCATCTTTCAGAAGGAAGTCTGAATCGGCTGGAGCATCTGGGGCTCCGGTTGAACCAGCAAGAACTCTCTTCCCATTTTGGTCTCTAAGTTCAATAAAAACATGGCCTATAACATGTTTTGCCCCAACATGATGAAAAGTGATGCGGTTAGCAATGGTGGAAGTATAAAAAATAGCCCTGGGAGTCGACCAATCAAGGTGATCAACTGGAGGAATAGACCAGAGAACGAACTCCTGGGCGAGTAACATTCCTGAAAGATTAGAGAATAATAAGATTCCGATTAAACAGACTAAGTGTTTAATTTTTGGCATAAACAATGTGCTCCTCATGTTAATAAGAATTCTTTTAATTATAATTGAAAATCTCAAAGTGTCAAATTTCCTGGAGAATTTAAAGCAATCTGCTGATACTTTCATTTTTCCTCCTTGCAACAATTTCTAGAATTTTCGATTTTTAACTTAATGTGTAGATAATACTTACATTCTTTAAGAAACGTTACATATAAAAATTATTCTTGTCATAATGAGGAAATAATACCAATGATGTACACGGTTTTGGGGTATCCTCTCAATCATTAGGAATTAACTGTAGAGTTCTTCGTCGCTTTATGAAGTGAGGTGTTTTTTTCTCGACTTTTCAAAAAAAAAATGTAATTGCTCTGTTTGACACCCGTGTAGTATCATCGACTGTGAGGGAGACGAAGAGATGATACGTTGGTTTTCCGGGGTTGGTGGATTGGAGGGATTCCTTTTCTGGCCTTTCTGGGAAGTTGCTGTTGGTTGGCTTTTAATGATTGTTGCGCTTGTGGTCCCTTTGTTGTTTGTAATCTTCAATGGCTTCAATCCGAAGCAGTATCTGGAATGGTTGTTTTGTTTGGGATTCCTTGTTTTTTTTCTATGGATGGGCTCGGTTCTTGCCTTTCAATCTTTCACAGCCAGAATTTTAGATGGTCGTTTGGTGATAGACCACAATCTTCGGGATCCGCCCTTACATGTTGATATTCCAACCCCGGAGTGGCTTTCTTCTACGATTAGAAGCAATGTTAATGTCGATGGGAAGCTCTTTACAGTGCTGTTTGTACAAACCGTCGGTGGAGAGTGTGAAATCTTCCGGACTGTCAATTTCCATATTGCAGATTATCTGGTTCGGGCTCTTGAGACATTGAGATTGAACAAACCATAATTTTCGGTCCCTGAACTAACTTCCGAAAATCGATTTCCGCTGGGGAATTTAACATCCTACTTTTGGAGGAGACCCATTGTGTTTTCCTCCAATGGCCTTATTTGGTCTGATTGGGATTTAGAAATGCTGGGAAATGTAGGTATCTATACTAGGGAAATATTCCCATCCAAGAAATGAGGGAGAATTTCCCTTAGATTAAGGAAAACCACGCTATTAGGCTATATTCAATCGGGAATGCTTTTTGCTATTAAATAAATAGCGCGTGTAATGAAAGGGGGAAAAATGATTTTGGTTAAATTCTAGATTTGTAATATATTAGTCAGGGTAATTATTTTCAGGGAGGTAATTATGAAAAGGGTTGGTTATCTAATTATTATTTTTCTCACATTTTTGTTTTGTCAATGTGGCCTTCCGACAGAAGCGGCGAAATTAGGAGAGACAACTTTAAATGCCCAGCAGGGGACAGCAGCTTCGGATGGAAAGAGTGATGTTTCAGCCAATCACGATTCCAGCAGTACCTCAACTGGGGACAAAGTGGAGGATTCAAAGGGAAATTCTAACAATGGCAGTAAGAATAGTGAGATGGAAACGGGAACCGGTGCAAATACGGATACTCAAGTTCTGGTTTCCAGCGGGACAACTTCCGCTTCTAAAGAGGATGAGAATAGCAATAAGGATAATCAATCGGGAAATACAGGTGATAAGACTGGCCCAGTGAAACCTGACGGACAGAATGCTGATAAAAAGACCGATAATGGTGATGATAAGAACAAAAACAGCGACCAAGCGGGAAACAATTCCAACACTGCTGGACAATCAGATAGTGTCACAGCCACAGCCACAGCCACGGGTACAACTGCATCTACAGACACGGCTTCAACTACAGCAAATCAATCGGGGAATAAGAATGATCAAAGCGGTCCGGTTAAACCCGACGGACAGAATGCTGATAAAAAGACCGATAATGGCGATGATAAGAGCAAAAATAACGATCAGTCTGTGAATAATTCCGGCACTGGTGGTCAATCTGGTAGTTTCACAACCACGATCACAGCTACAGCAGTAACCACTGCAACAACCACAGCAGATCAGTCGGGAAATACAAGTGATCAAAATGGTCCAGTAAAACCTGATGGAAAGAATGCTGATAAGAAGACAGACAATGGTGACGATAAGAACAAAAATAGCGATCAATCTGGAAATAACTCCAACGCTGGTGCTCAATCAGGTAACGAAACATCCACCGTCACAAACACCGTCACAAACACAAACACAAACACAAACACAAACACAAACACGAACACAGGTGCAGATACGGGCACAGCGGCAACTACAACTACAGCAAATCAGTCGGGAAATTCAAGTGATAAAAATGGTCCAGTGAAACCTGATGGTAAGAATTCTGATAAAAAGACTGACAATGGCGATGATAAGAACAAGAATAGCGATCAATCTGGAAATAAGTCCAACTCCGGGGATAAGTCAGGTAATGCGTCAAATACGACAGATCCGTCAGGCAAAAAATCAGACAAAGATGATCAATCAACATGCAAATCAGATGGAGACAAGCAATCAGGGAAAAAGGATGACGGAAAATCGGGTGAAAAAAAACCTTGTGCTTCGCAAACAACTGGAATTAATGCCGGTAAGGGAATAATAATAACCGAGAAAGTTGTAACCACTAAGGAAACAGTTGTTACATCAAAAACCCAAACAACTACTACTAGTTCCTGGGGTTGGGAAGACGGAAAATGCATTTCAACAACACAAATCTCTCAGATAAAAACGGTAACCGAACAAAAAATTGAGACAGTTTCCAAGGAACTCACAGTTTCAGTTACTGGCAAATCAGGTTCTTCAGATTGGAACTGGGAAAACGCGAAGGGGATTTCTCCGAAAATTACGAGTGGGATAATTGAAAGTATTTCAAAAACGGTTGTTACTACTGTTCAAGAGGTAAAAACGCAAGTTCAAACAGTTGTTCAGAAAATTACTGAGACGGTTAAACCTTCCCAGCCAGTAAAACCTGAATGCAAGCCAGAACCCAAGCCGGTTGTTAAGCCTGAGCCTCCAAAGCCAGAACCTAAGCCGGTTGTTAAACCTGAACCCCCAAAACCAGAACCTAAACCGGTTGTCAAGCCCGAACCACCCAAACCTGTAGCTTCTGCATCCAAATCGGTTACACCGATTCCTAAACCACCGGTTGTTGCTGAAAAACCACCAGCAACGGCTACTGTGAAAGTAACTGAAGTTAAAGTTCAGACTATAACTGAATTAGTTGTAAAAAAGACAACAGAGGTTATAACTGAAGTAAAAAATATATTTATTCCCTATACCGATCCAAAGATGGTAAAAGAGCGTTTATCGGAGCGAAGCAAGGCTGATTCCATTCTTTTTAATTCCTGGTGCTGGAAAGATAAATTAAATATTCCGAAAAATAAGCTTTTGGATGCAAAATCTTTTGCTCCTGAATTATGTTCTCTTCTAAGCAAGCTCGGGAAAAAGTTTGATTGGAAATGGGATCAACCGTTGAAAGATAACGAAAAAAGTGCAAAAGCTGATCGCGATGAGAAAAATAAAATTGCTTTAAACGGCAACAAATGGTTTTGGGAAGAATTAAAGAAAGACAGTGATAGTCGTGAATCCCGTGAAAATCGCGATGGCCACGAGAATCAAAAAGACTCTGAAACAAAGCAAAATAATGCTAAACAGAGTGATTCCAAGCAGAACGACACAAAGCAGAACGACCCCAAACAAAACGATTCCAAACAAAATGATTCTAAGCAGAACGACACAAAACAAAATGATTCCAAACAGAATGATTCTAAGCAAAATGATCCAAAACAGAGTGATTCTAAGCAAAATAACACCAAACAGAATGATTCTAAGCAAAATGATCCAAAACAGAGTGATTCTAAGCAAAATAACACCAAACAGAATGACTCTAAGCAGAACGACACAAAACAAAATGATTCCAAGCAGAAGGAAAACCCAAAATCTAAATAATCAACCCTGAACTTTGGCGGCGCCTAACCAGGCGCCGTCTTTTCAGAGTTCTTGATCAATTTAATGGAATTAATATGATTCTTGAATTTTTAAAACTCTATTGGTGAAAATATGGCTGTAGCAGATCGTCCTTGGACAAAACCTGAACTTTTTAATTTATTAACTGGCAACAATCCAAGATATAAACTTGCAGTTCTCCAGAAAATTTTTCTTGAGCTCCCACCTGAGTTTGATAGTGAAATATTCGAACTTATAAAGGATCTTCGTGATGATCGGGATATTGGCGTAAGATTCTGGGCGAAACGATTTTATTCCAAATTTTCCATTTCCTTTGGTAAAGCTGAACAGATTCCTTCATCATCTTCACTGGAAGAAAATCTTTCTTTGGAGATGTTGATAAAAAAGCTTAAAGATGTTGGAAAATCCCGTTTTCTAGCAATAAATGTGTTGAAAAGAATTTGCGAAATGAGGGATCCAGCATCACTTCCCTCTTTGGTTGATTATTTGAAATCGAGCAAAGATGCATATCAGATTTCTTTTTTGACAAAGAGTTTGGGAACAGCGTTTCCGTCGGATGCATTATTGAAGATTTTAACCCCTTATCTAACCCATAAGGATGATAGGGTAATTGCCAACACCATTGAAGGAATAGAAGCCATCGGTTCTCCAACGAGTTTTGCAATTTGTTCCCGATTTCTTGGTCACAGAAGCAATCGAGTGAGAGCTAATGCTGCCAAAGCATTGGCAAAGTATGATCCACAAAAAGCTTTTGAGGTCCTTCAAAGGATGCTGAATAATAAAGGGCAGCCGCATCTGTTAATTTCAGCCTGTTTTGCGATCCGCGAGCTCAAGGAACAAAGATTCATGGGCACCCTGAAGGATTTGTTGAGCGATGACATAATTTTTGATGAAGTTTTGAAAACCATCTTAATGGTTGACAAAAAGAATGGTATTCCATTACTTGCAAGTTATGCACACCAATTGGATATCAAACGTAAAAGGATCTGGGAGGAAATTTCCGGGGAACTTTCTTTTTTTGGAAAAATTTCGGTTTTTTTTAAATTTCCAAAACATGATCCATTTGAGCCGCTTAAGGATTCAGATTTTTCCGATTGGAAGCAGTTTTTTAAAGGAAGTGGTTTTCGTACATTTTCTTTAATTATTGGCTCGATTGTTCTGATTTACCTTCTTTTTTCAGGAGGGAGAATAATTACAGCTAAATTTGCCTCTCCTGCGGTTTTAGATGCAAAAGCTGAGCTTGAAAAAATGAAAATAGGCTTTACTACAGAAGAATTTTTGCAGAATATGCAAGCTGATAATATGAAAGTAGTGGATTTATTTATTAAAGCCGGGATCGACGTTAATCTGAGAAATCCTCATGGTGCTACTCCGTTACTATTTAGTTCTTATTGCGGGCAAGAGGTTTTAGTTGAAAAACTTCTCAAAGCCGGGGCAGATGTCAAAGCACAAGATTCAGAGGGTTCATCGGCTTTACATCTGGCTTCAACTTCCAAAATTGCTGAATTGTTAATGAGTTATGGAGCTGATCCGAATTTAAAGGACAAGAAAGGGCGGACACCGCTTCACAAAGCAGTTGAAAATTCAGCAATCGATATTTGTAAACTATTGCTTTTCGGACAGTCGGATCCGAATATTCAAGATTCAAATGGGAATACTCCCCTGCATTTAGCCGCTTCATCAGGGAAAGAAAAAATTATCATTCTTTTGCTTGCTAGTGGTGCAAAAAAAGACCTGAAAAACTCTTCTGGGATGGCTCCAGGCGAACTCGGAGATTCAAAATTACTGAAATAAACAAAAAATTCCTAATTCCGGGTTAGATTAAATCCAATTAACTGTATGGACTTTCGCACTTTTTATACTTCCTCGTAGTTTCTTTTCAATACAAACTTTAGAGCGCGAAATGCTGTACAAAAGGCGAATTGAGTGAAGTGCGACATCAAAATAAAAGGGGGGTGACTGGGTTGCCTCAATTGATCAGTCCTCAAAGAAATGCTCGAGAAAAGAAAAGCTTTTGGGGGAATGAAGATTGCAAATTGGGAAAATCGGTAAATTCTCGTCTCGGAATGGCATTTATCTATTCTTTATCCGTAGGATTTGTCTTACTCCTTCTGGGAACCATTCTCTATCGCTTGGTCACCTCTCATCACAAAGAGATTCAATTATCCAGAAGTTCAATTTCAGCTAGATTTTTGGCTGAAACCGGTATTGGGATGACTGTTCGGGCTTTCAGGGAGACAGTTGAAGCTGGTGATCAAAGTTTACTAAATCCCTTGTTGAGTAGTACACAGATTGGAAAATTGAGGTTCGATCCGACTCAAACGAGAAACTGGGATTACAATCTTGCCAGCATAAAAATGATTGATGCCAATGCTGCTTTAATTGTCACAGCTGAATTGCGGGACTTTGCTTTTACCGAAACCGATTCTTCTGTCTGGAAGGATCCCATTGCAAAAAAGGGAATTCTCTGTATCACGTCAAAAGGTGTGATTGGGACAATCAGTCATGAGATAACATCGGAAAGATCGGTAACCGTGCTTAATTCACTTCCCCCGCTTTCAAGTAAATTTACTCTTCGCCTTCACAACAATTTCGATCGGTCTCCCGGCCGGTTTAACAAAATTAATAACAATGATTCCGGACAAATTCCGCCAGGAAATAATCGCCCTTTGGTTCTTCTAAACCACATATGCTCTGATAACCCACTGCCCTCTGAAAAACCTTCGGTAATTAATGATCCGGAAAATGTTTGGGCAATGCGTGGCTGGATTTGGTTTGGTGGGGGAGATTCCTTCCTCCAAATTTCGGCAGGTGACAAAGAACAGGGAGAGTCTTTCATCTTGGAAAAAAACTTCCTGGACGGAAAGGGGTTGCAACCAATCGAGTACACTCTTGCTTCGCTTCCTTCGGAAATGATTTCTCGAGGCGTTTTCCCCAGAGATATTGCGACGGAACCTTTGCAGGTTGAATATCAATTTGGTCTTGGCTATACTTTTTATGGAACTTTTTCGGGTTTGTACCGGGAAAACTCTGATTTGCTTGCGGGGGTGGATGCTGTTAAGTATCCCGATCAATCCAGCTTTTTGCACCTTTTTGGGGACACCCGGGATGGATTTAATTCCCACACCAAAGTTTTAGGCCGGATTTTTGCAGGGTTCCCGCGGATTAGCAGATTACAGGTTTCTTCTACCGATCAACCCACTCAAGCTTCAATGCAAGCCCTTGGTGAGAGGGGATGTATTTATTATCTTCCATACTTTCCCCAGGATAAATATACTCCTGCTTCTCAAATAAAAATGTACCAATCGGTCCCGCCTGTGGGAGGTCCGGTAATCAAGTATTCTGATATTTTCCCTGGGAATTATTCAGCATATGCAAATCAAATGTGCAAAATTTATGAGTATCCATATGCTGAGTTGTACAACTTTGTAGCGGAGAACGTTACGGCAGGGAGTAAGCCGGGTTTCCCGCCAAGAACCATTCTGGCTTTTGATGAGGGCTCGAAAATTGAGTTGAAAAGAGGTAACAATACAATTTATTCCGGGCCGGTAATATGTAATTCACAAAAGGATCTTTTGGAAACAAGAGTCCAGGTTGAATTAATTTCCATTGAGCAATTCTGGAAAAAATTTGTAAGACTTGTTGATGGAAAATATCGATTGACGCTTAATTCAGTAATACGAATAAGAAATCCGAAAAGAGAAACTTTTTCAATTCCTCCTGAAAAAGGAAACACACTGGTTGTTGATGGAGGGGGAACGATAATTCTGGATTATGGTGATATCGATATAAATGGGGTTCAAATTCAGGATTCGAAAGTTACGGAATCTTTGACAGTAGTTTCCTTGAATGCTCAAGCGGTAACTTTTGAAGACACTGATTATCAACATGTTAATATTATTGCTCCTTCAGCAGATTTGAAGGCTTATGGAAAAATGAACCTATATGGATTTTTGGAAATTGGAGATATTCCTCCCGAAAGCGTTCCCAAAGGGGGATATATCAGATATCGCGAAACGCTTGACCCAACTAGAAGTCAATATGAAAATTTTTACAAAATTTGCATTGGTGAGAACGATGAAAAATGGATTGATTGACAGTTTAAAGCTGCTTCCGATCAAACAATCGAGGCTAGGGTTTTCATATTTTGAGCTGATGGCAGGGCTTTTTATTTTGCTTGTTATTATGCTTCCGGTTTTATTCTTTGCGCAGCAAATCAAGCAAGGAGTGGAAGTCAATCGTGAAGAATTGGCTGCCCATTGCGCGGCATTTGAATTATTGGAGCAGCTTAGGTCTATTCCATTCTCAGATTTGGCGAGTGGAACATATACTGGTAGTGCTGTTTCTGATGGGGTTGCAATTGCTTCATCTCCATGGGTTTTCAAGATCTCTGACTCGGGAATTTATAAAAGAAAAGTTAAAATCGAAGATCAGATTCGCGGCAACCTGCTTGTTTTCAAAAAAATTGACATAGAAATTGCGTGGGAAATAGAGGGAAATGCCAGCCGAGCAATAACGCTTTCCTCGCTTGCCACAAATGAAAATCCCTAATAGCAGAATTCCTAATTCGGAAGGATAGTAAAATGGCACTTTTTGGCTTTGGGAAGAGAGTAGTAATGGTGATTTTGGGGAAAAAGTGCAACCCTGCTCAACTCAGACACGGATTAGGAAATTTAAATAGGAAGGTGCCTGGGTTTTGCGAAATGAATTTCAGGAAGAATGATTACATGGAAAATAATGGCATGACGATTCCAGAATTGTTGATTGCTCTTTTGATTGCAGGATTATTGATCGGCGGTACAATGCTCTCGTTGAAGCAGTATAGAAAAATGTTCCAGAAGCGCGAAGAAAAAACAACCGTGATGATCGATGCTGGCCGATTTATCCAATATTTCCGGGATGACATTCAAAATGCCGCTCCTCCTGCTCATATGGAGTGGGTTAAAATGGAGCAGCAATTCATCGTTTCCTCAGAGACAATTTCGTTCCCAGTATTTACAAGTGATGGAATGGCTACTGAGACGATTACTTATTCCCGCGAAGGAAGAGATCTTTTTCGCCAAATTGGCACTCAAAAATATAAGCTGGTTCGCGACGGAATCGTTTCAATGAACTGGCGATTAGAGGGGGATGGATTCGACCCCAGGGAAGTTTCCAGAGTTCCGCGACTTTGGATCAGTTTCGATGGACAATTTGGAAGTAAAGACCCATTTGGAAATTACTTACCGTACATAAGGATCCAAACACGTTTTTTCCCGTTCCGGTTCAATCGTGCAATGCAAAATCGTCCATGAGTCTAGCTTTTTGAATGTTCTTCCAGACTTGAGATTTCAGTTCCGATAATTCAATTTTCTTGATTTGACATAATTTCTTCGCAACGTCTAAAAGTGCTGCGGGCTCGTTTTCGTCTTTTTTCCATCCGGGGGGGGCCATATCCGGAGCGTCAGTTTCAAGCAAAATCTTTTCGATAGGCGTTTCTAGGGCAACTCTCGGAGTTTTTTTCGCATTGGAAAAACAAAGAGAGCCCCCAAATGAAATGAAGGCATTCCCTCGCAAAAAAAGTTTTGCGATTTCAAAATTTCCTGAAAAGGCATGCATTACCCATGGAAGATCGGAGGCAGTATTCTTTAAAGCTGCTAGAGCCTGGTTCCAAAATCCTCTTAGGTGGATTAACACTGGGAGATTTTCAGCTTTGGCGATTTCGAGTTGAGTTGAAAAAATTTTCAACTGCAGATTAAAATCTGCCGGAGATTGAATGTCCAGGCCGATTTCTCCGATCGCGACGGGGTCATAATTTCTTTGAGCGAATAAGTCTTTCAAATCAATATTTTCGAAAAAAGAGGCGTTGCCAGGATGAACTCCCCACGCAAAGAGTACATTCGGTGAAATAAAATTTTTAGCGGGGCCCCGTATTCCCGGGACAATGAAATGTCCAATTCCAGCATTTCGTGCTCTGTCCAGAACTTCGATTTGTTTCAGGCATAGGGGCTCAACATCGAGATGACAGTGAGTGTCAACCCACATTGGGGATTCAATTGCGTTATTCCTGTCCAAAAAATTTGGAAATGATTTCCTTGGAATTGCCATTTTCATTATCGGTTTCTTTGATTGCCGAAATCGGCTCGTGTGCCCACTTTGCCATTAACACCCGAGAAAACGCTTCAATTTTTGAAATTGCTTCCGAATTCAGTTCGCGGTTTTCGTTGATGAAGCGGTCCAATTCGCGCTTTCTTAAGGCTTCGGCTCTTTCCTTGATCAGACCAATAAGGGGGCCGGATGCAAAAGAATCTACATTAAATCGGTAAGTTTCTGTTTCGTATGAGATTATTGATTCGGCTTTTTCCGCTTCAATTTTCCTGTGCGAAAAATGGCGGTCAACAGCTGTTTTCAAATCATCCAGGTCGTAAAGGAAAAGGTTCTTCAGATTTCGACAATCGGGTGAAATGTCTCTTGGAATGGCGATATCAATTGCAAGAACCGGGCGGTTCTGGCGATTGAGCAAGGCAGTTTCAAAATCGGAGGGAAATAAAATGGTGTTTGGAGCACCAGTTGAGGATATTATGATATCAGCTTCACTCAGTTTTTTTTGGAAATCGGAAAATGGAACAGCTGTGCCACCAAACTTCTCAGCAAATTCAGAGGCGCGTTCAAAGGTTCTGTTTGTGAAGATCATAGTTCCTATTCCGCGACTATTGAGCTGTCGTGCGACTTGAAAAGCCATTTCGCCTGCTCCGATAATCATTGCATTTAGCTTTTTCAGGTTTCCAAGTTTATCTCCCGCAAACTCAACGGCTGTTGAAGCTACAGATACTGAATACTTTGAAAGGTCAGTTTCGCGCCGTACTGCTTTTCCTACTTCAAGGGCTTTACGAAAAAGGGAATGCAGTTGTTTCCCGACGGTTCCAGCGTTTATAGCAGCTTGGTAGGAAGTTTTAACCTGATTCATGATCTGATTCTCGCCAAGGACCATTGAGTCGAGCCCGGAAATAACTCTGAAAAGGTGTTTAGCAACTTCAATCCCGGTTTTTCGGTAAAAAGCGCTGTATGGAATATCTTCAAAGAGACCTATTTTCCTTAACCAGCGATGGAAAACCTCTCCGGATTTATCCAGTTTATCAAAAAAATACAGTTCGAAACGATTGCATGTAAAAATTGATACGGCTTCAAGTTCCATGCCATCTGCTCCGGGAAAGCCAGAACAGCAATTTGCATTGAATTTTTCGCGAATTTCCACCGAAGCGATTTTGTGATTCATTCCGATCATTTTCAGAGACATGTCAATATCTCCTGGCGGATGGAATCAATTCCTTCACGCGATATTCGCTCTAAAATGTTTTCGGAAACCCATCTGTTCAGAAAAGTCTCTTTTTCTTCGCGATTGGTGAATTTTTTGATAATACGGGGGCGGATTTCATTCATCAGTTGTGCAAGGTCTATTAATGAAGGATCCAGAATTTTTTCAATGCGATGCTTTATCATTTTGCTGATGGAAGGAGAACCTGAGGTAACCACCGAGGCTGTAATCGGATACTTTGCGATTAGACTGCCTGTAACAAAGTCTGAATCATTTGGATCATCGCATCGGTTAAATAAAATCTTTCTTTTCTTACACTCTTCAGCAAGCATTTGTTGAGCCGATTGATCATTCGTCGCAAGAATGACCAATTGCATAGCTTCATGAATATCCGAAATATTCGCTTTTCTTCTTTTTACCTGGACATTTTGAATTTGCGGAATTTCAGGAGTGATTTCGGGAGCAATAACTATAATATTCGGGCCAAAGGAAGCAAGATTGCGGCATTTCCGCAATGCAACCTGCCCGCCTCCGATAATCAGTACTTGTTTCCCGGAAATATTAAGAAAAACAGGGAAAAAAGAATTACCGTTCATAGAATGCTTCCATACTTTTGAAAACTTTCTTCCAGATTCAGCCTCGTCCCTCCGAATTGCCAGAGAAAATTCTGTTTCAAAGAAATCGTGCAGTTTCTTAAAGAAACTGTACCTGAATAGCTGAGATCAGTTCGGCTGCCACGACAATCTTTTGGATTGCGGAACAATCTTCTCAGGCTGGTTTTGGGTGTCCAACTCAATAATTTTTGAGAATAAAAAAATACAAAACTCGAAATCATAGAGATGATAATAAAACTTTTGGACTCTTTTTTCAATGATTTGATAGCACTATTTTTGAGACTGGCTTTCAAAAAGAATTTTTCAAAGAAATGTTTGGAAAGAGAGACTCATTGTTCAGTGAAAAAACTTTTTGCTTGCCATGTTTTTTGTATTGAACAGTGGTTTTGGAATAAAGTCATCAGTTGAGTAGGTAAAGTGAAAAAAATGTCGGTAATATTCGCTCTTTTTTTTGCGTTTTTTCTTTAAAGCTTTTTTTGGAATTTATGAGATCCTGGTAGAAGTTTTGCATTCCATGATCTGATGGCCATACTTCATTATTCAAAGTCCATAGTGTTTCGGAAACCATCGATTCTGCTAACTGAAGAGCGCTTTCTGACTGGGTGAATCGCCAGGCGTTTGAGTTTGTGACCGCGAAAGAAAAGTGGTTGCAAAATAAGCAACTGAAAGAATACCCATGATAAACAACGCGGAAATCGTGGCGATTCCTTTGTTTGCTGGACTTCCTCTTTTGGAATAATTGTCAGTTGAAGCCATTGCTGGTATTGCCTGTTTGAGAAGCCAATTCAGGATTTTTTTCTTCATGAAAACTGTCATTAATTCCAGGAGCTAAAACGGGGGAATCCGTTGGATGTAAACCAAGAGAGGAGGGTGGCGTCGGCAAAGGAAGCCCTTTCGGAGGTTGGTTGGTCGGTTGTTTCCCTGGAAATGAAGAATAGTTGAAACTTCCATCAAATAGAATCTGTAACTTGCTTCCTTCGATCATTTCGAAAGGCGGGGATTCTTTTTTCACCGTAGAAACTGTCACTTTGCCATGGATGAGGTGAATGAATCCAATTCCTTGTTTCAGATCAAAATTTATCGTAGTTCCTCTGACTCCAATAACTGCAAATGGGGTTTGAATGCTAAGTTTATTTCCATTGCAGTTAAAATCAGCTGAAAACTTACCGGTATGGGTTCCAAAACCATTCTCTGTTAGAACTATGGATCCCATTCCTAAGAAATTCACTTTACTTCCATTTTTGAAAGTTACTCGAGCAGTTGAGTCTGTTTTGATGAGCACCAACCGTTCATTTTTGAAAATCTTAGCGGGGATGTTGGAAAAAGGGGATGGCTGACGAAATTCAGATTCAATGGTTCCGTCTACTCCAAGAACGGAGGCCACAACCACCTGAGTTGGAACGGATGGTTTAATGGTGGGTTCCGAATCTGTTTCGTTGATAAGGGAATTATTTTCCACGATGTGCCTGGATTTTGCAAAAAACATCATAAGTAGTCCCGCCCCAAAAACCAGTATTACAACTATAATTACCATAGGAAGGGAAATATTGACCTTTTCTTTCTTCATCATATTTACACTTTCTTCAGAAATGATCTTTTTTTCAAGAAAGGAAAATTCATCAGGGGTCAGACTATTCGATTCAACTCTATCAATGAATTCGAGCATCCTTGCTTGAGCACGGTGGCATGTTTCACAGGTTTTACAAAGGCTGCTAACATAATAATACACATTTTTTCTTTCATTTGCTATCTCTCTCTCTCCTGAAAAAAATGAGCGACCAAAATGGCGATAAGCAGCGACTGCAGGATGATTGATTCAGGGAGAACTTTTTGCCTTCTTTGGGAGATGAACGTCTTTCAAAATTTTCGAAATGGTTTAGGGATAACACAAAATGGGCATGGGAAAAAGTGTTGGCAGATAAGAAACCATTGTCGCGGGATACTTCTTTGATTAGTATTCCAAATCCATCTTCTACAGAAGTGGCAACTCAAAGCGAAGTTGCAACCAATCACCAGGTAGCAATCGCGGATGGTTTCGATTCCGATTCTTCCTCATCATCAACTTCACGTGGTAATCCAAGCAACGACCCCTCAGCGCCAGATCCGATGGACGGGGAAAATGATGATCTTGAACACCATCCCGAACGTAGTTCGTTGGCTAATCCAACGTTTGAGGGTGGCCCCGAAAACTGGACATGGGAGGTCCTTCAGGGAGATGCTGAGGTTGGGGAAGGTAGTGATGACAGAATTGACGGACCAAATGCCAGAATTGAAGCGAAAGGAAATTTAGTTGCAGTTCTCAAACAGACGGTTGACAATTTCAAACCAGGGAAATGGTCCTCGGTTTTCAGACCAAACTTAGAGGGTGGAATCCTGGGAGATGCTCTGCGTGATGCTCTGCGTGATGCTCTGCGTGATGCGGAGAACAAGGTCAACGATTTAAGGAAAAAACCGACGCTGGAAAGAAAATGACTCCCGAGGAGTTTGAAAAAACCGCTGGGGAGATTGGAAATAACATTTTGGATGCCACACAAAAACAAATGGACCAGGGTGGTTTTAGTTCAGAACAACCCGTAAATCAGGAAACCCCTGCTCAGACCTCTGATGGAACGATTGGACAACCTTCGGGAGATTCCACTACCCCTTAAAACCAAGACTCTTCCTTTCTTACGAGTCTGTCGAAAAACACCCTAAAATTCATCTTTTTGTGTACCCACTCATTTTTTCGCCTCGCATTCTCGCATCAACAGCGGGTCGCTTTATGCCGAATAAAATGTATCGAGATTTTCCGACAGCCTCTAATTCCAATTATTATTAATCCGTAGGTATGCTTTAATTCTACAAAAAAAGATTTTCCATAACACCATTGGAAAGCGTTGGACGTTTTTCTGAATATTCAATTTTTTTCGAATAAGGTTGCTTCATCGCCTTTGGCTCCCAACGTTGTCGAAAAATTGCTTCAGCAGGCAAGAAGATTGGAACCTACGAACTAATTATGAATGGTTTAACGAGTCTGTCGAAAAATGCCTTATTTTTTATGTTTTGTTTGTACCGATTCAAATTTTCGCTTCCTTTCCTTGCATCAAAAGCGAGTCGATTTGTACCGAATGAAATATGCCGAGACAAAAATGCGATGATAAATTTCCCGTGGAATATCCATTGATACGCGTTGGGCAAGAGAAACTCAAATCCCTTAGCGTTTTCCCACCAAATTTCGACTCAACTTTCGGTCGGTTTCGATCATCATTTGTGGAGATTGATCTTTTTGATGACGGGAATGGCATTGGGGGCGGTTACTACCATCGTTGCCTCGATGGATTCAGGAATGGGGTCGAGGTTGATATCGACCGAACCGTTGGCATCTACGAAAGCTGCTCCCAACAAAGTGTTGCCATTGCTTATTCCGACGTATGAACCGGCCGGAGCCTCGACTTTTAGCGAAGTGGAGCGAGCGCTGACATTCTGTGCCAAGTCGACCTGCATTGTATGCGGTTTCCCGAACCAAGTTCTGAGACTGGGATCTCCCATAAGAGCTATTATTTCCCAATAATACTGCTTGAGAAACGAACTCGATCGCTCGACTGATAGATTGCCGGCTTGTACCAGAGCACCGTTGGAAATGCCGTTTTCCTGAAACATTACATCGAACGCGCCGATACCGGTTTGTTCCTTGAGTGGTGGAACTGAATTTTCGTTGGGTTTCACTATGGGGTAAGCCCCGACCATCCACCAAAGATCTTCATCCCAATGGGAACTGTTGGCAGCGCCTATATATCCGATGGCGCCTCCGCCTTTGGCCCTCAACCAAGCTTCTCCGAAGCAGGTATCCTGGTCGAATTTGTTCGTGAGGCAGCAGTTGGCAATGATCAACGGGTATTTTCCTTTGTTCGTAAGTCTCATGACGTCATACATTTGAACGGCAGGATCCTTCCAGGAAGAAGTGGAGCCGTGAGCTGAGTAGTTCACAAAACCTGCCCCTCGTGAAACATCAGCTAAAATTGGAGACCCGTCTTGTCCTGCGCTGTTGGAGTAATATGCAGACACATTCTTGAAACCATTTTCCTGGTTAAAGTAGTATTTTTTTCCATAGTTGAGCTGAACGAAAGCGTGACTTTTGGACCAAGTGGGATCCCAACCGGCTACCAGGACTACATTGTCGAGAAACGAGGGATCGGGTAAGTTGTATTTTTCGTATTCAAGTGTTTTTTCAATCTGGGGAATGAGCTCTCCGGCATTTCTTGCTGAAAATCGGCCAGTGATGAGGTCCGGAAGCGTATCGCCGGGGGTGATTGTTGCGTAAAAAAGATCGGTGGGATGAACGGTTTCGTAAACGTTTGTGACCCCCTTGAAAGCCGGGATCTGTTCATTGTCGCCCACAAAAAGAACATACGTCGGTGCGGGTATATCGGGGGTTGGACTGTTGTACAACTTCGTGAGATAGTCCTTTATTCCTTTTTGCATGGTTTCCCCGGCACCGAAACGGTCGGTATATTCTACATCAACCTTATAGCCCATCTGGGTTTTCCAGGCGGCGAAGGGAGCGATCTCATTTTTGAACATCGGGTCAACAAACATTACGTAAGTCAAAAGTGAATTTCTTTTGCTGAAACGCATACTTTTTGGAGTTAGTACCATCGAATCCATCCAACTGAAAGCGGGGGACCAGAGTGCGTCATCCTGTGCCCGTGTGGCCTCCATATCGGCACTATCCATAACCACTTCGAACTCGATGTTGTTGTAAACGAGTATTTTGTTTTTCAGCGGGTCATACTCAACGGGCGAAATGCACAGATGTGCGAGCCGCATGTGCCGCATGATCCCGATTTCCTTAATCTCGGTGAGCTGCTGCCCGCGAAAACCACTATATACATATGCGGAATTCTCGAAGAAGAAGGGGACTTCGGAACCGTCTTTAGGGGCTGAAGGTTGCCTGGGGAAGATTCTGCTTGAAATGCTAAAGTCCGCTAAGTTGTATTCTTGTGTGTCATAGCTCTTCACCTCTATGCGACATTTCGCGCCGGTCGGAATCCGTATCAACTGATTGATGACAGGGAGTTGGGGAGCGCCGAGCTCGCCACCGAAGTTGAAATCAGGCGAGTGCAGGACTGTGAAACTGCCTTTGGGAGTTTCGACATCAAAAAAATATAGCTTGTCAAGCGAACAACGCATCTGGAGAGACATTCCGCCGTTCCCGTCCGTTTTTTCGGAAACCATCTCTAACCCGCTACCCTGAGCGTTCCGGAGTTGGATCTCACCAGCAAAAACGGTGTTGACTGCAAGCAACATCGCTACGAACAACGCAAACATATTTTTCATTGTCAGCCCCTTAAAAATCTCAATTTTCTGCTAAGAGGAACACACAAAATATTTGTATCTACTACAGTCTATAACGAAGGGAAATGGAAAAACGTTGAAACTTTTTCCTTCCGCACCTGGGAAACCTAGCCAAGAAAAATCCTGAGAGCAAGTGAATTCCGAAAAAGGGTCAGAAATCAATTCAAAAGAGGTTCAAGAAGGATAAATTGATCCTTCAGCAGAAGAAAAGGGAATGAAAAGTTCTTCTATACGTTAACTAGACTGTAGGAAAATAGTTTCTCCCTTTTTTTTTGCTTAAAATTTTCGTAGTTCAAGAATATTTTCAAGGAAGGGTGAGGATATTTTCATATAAGTCGGGTTTAAAGTTTCACCAAGAAAGTGATAAATTTCACACTCTTGACCAAAATGGGCTGGCCATGGTATAAACCGGCATTCGAGAAGGCTAGAGGTGCCTGTTCAATAATCAGGGGTTTGCGCTTAATGAATTGTTTAATATGAAAAATAAATATGCAGAGAGAGTTGTTTTTCGCGCCCGAATTTCCAGTGAGTCGAGGAAGTGGGCGCGAATCGCCTATTTAGGGGTTGATTTTCGGAAGAATGGAGGAAATTTAAGTGGCTAAGCGAATAATAATGGAGCCATCAAGAACGTTGGCAGAGTTCAGACTTTTGCCTGGATTGACAACTGATGAAACCGTAGTTGAAAAACTTGATCTTCGTGTTCCGTTGGTTAATTCACCCGGAGACGAGAATCCGATTTCATTGAATATTCCGCTGGTTGCAGCTGCAATGCAATCGGTGTCTGGTCCTGAAATGGGGATAGAACTTGCAAAACAGGGTGGAATTGCTTTTATTTATGTTTCTCAGACTGCCGAAAATCAGGCTGCTATGGTAAAAAAAGTTAAGCAGTATAAAGCCGGTTTCGTGAAGCCATATACAATTAAACCCGAAATGACAGTTGCCAACCTCCAGGAACTTCGTAAAACGGTTGGTTATTCAACTTATCCGGTAGTGAACGAACAAAACATTCTTCTTGGGATGATTACAAAAAATGACTTTGAAGCGGATTTTCATGGTAACTTTAAGGTTGAAGATCGTATGATTCCGCGTTCAAAGCTCCTTGTAGGAGTTGAGATAAACAATCTGAAGCGTGCAAACGAAATTCTCATCGAAAGCCATCACGGAGTTCTTCCAATTGTTGATCGCGAAGATCGGTTGCTTTATTTGGTCTTCCGAAAGGATATTCAGAATCATCTTAATAACCCGTTGGAAGCCGTTGACTCTGAAAAGAGACTTCTTTGTGGCGCGGCGCTGAATACTCGGGATTATCAGGAGCGGGCGCCCCGGCTAATTGAGGCTGGTGTCGATGTTCTTGCAATTGATTCTTCAGATGGTTTTACGGTTTTTCAGGAACGAGCTCTGAAGTGGTTATCCAGTAATTTCCCAAAGATCCCGGTGGTTGGGGGAAACATAATAACTGCAGAAGGGTTCAAATTTCTTGTACACGCCGGTGCGAAGTGCGTAAAAGTGGGAATGGGCGGTGGATCGATTTGTATCACTCAGGAGCAGAAGGGTACGGGACGTGGGTTAGCCACTTCCGTTATTGAAGTGGCTAAGGCCCGTGATGAGTATTTCCAGGAAACAGGAGAATATATTCCTTTGATTGCTGATGGTGGAGTTGTGCATGCCAAGGACATTTGCATAGCAATGGCACTTGGTGCCGATTCTGTCATGATGGGACGTTATTTTGCAAGAATGGAGGAATCTCCAACAGAAAAGGTTGTAATCAACAATCGAGTGATGAAACCCTATTGGGGAGAAGGTTCCCCAAGAGCCCGAGAATGGCGATCCCAACGTTATCAGCAGGACAAATTTGCTGAGGGAGTCGAGGGGTATGTTGAGTTTGCCGGAAAGCTTTCTGATAATCTGATCGAAACGCTTGCTAAAATTCGATCGACTTTTTCTTCATGCGGTGCAAAGAATGTCAGAGAATTTCAAAAAAATTCAGTACTTGAATTGGTTTCGGCCCTTTCCATTCGTGAAGGGCAAGTCCACGACATTTACCTGCCTAGGTCGGAAAGTGTTATTACGAATTGAACTTTGGAGAAAAAAATGCCTTCAACAATTGTACTAGGAGCGCAGTGGGGCGACGAGGGAAAAGGGAAAATTGTAAATCTTCTGGCTTCGAAAATGGATTTTGTGGTTCGTTTTCAGGGTGGTGCCAATGCCGGGCACACTTTGGTAATTGATGGCCGAAAGATTGTTTTACACCAGATCCCTTCAGGAATTTTTAATCACCATTGCCAAAATATTATTACCGGTGGATGTGTTGTCGATCCGGAATCTTTAGTGGACGAAGTTGATTCGGTTGTCAAATACGGCGAAAAAGTAGACCATTCAAGACTGAAGATTTCATCAGGCGCTCATGTCGTAACGCGTATGCATAAGTGGATCGATGCCCGGGAAGGGGGCGCGGTTGGTACCACCGGTCGGGGTATCGGCCCATGTTATGTTTCTAAAGCCAGAAGAATAGGGATCCGACTGGAAAATTTCATCGATGGCTCATATAAAGACCTTTTTAATTCAATGTTCGATGAGTGCGTAAATTTGTATGGTCTTGAAAAGGAAAAGCGGGATGAATTCTTCGTTCCACTTCAGGTGTCCCTTGAAAAAATCAAACCATTGATTGTTGATACCCGGTATATAATTCACCGTGCAATTTCCGAAAATCGGAATGTTCTTTTGGAGGGCGCACAGGGAGCTATGCTGGATCTGGATAATGGCACTTATCCATTTGTCACATCCTCAAGTACTACGATCGGTGGTGCGATAACCGGTTCGGGAGTTTACATCGATTTTACAAAACGCGTCGGAGTGATTAAAGCTTATTGTACCAGGGTGGGGAATGGGCCTTTCCCAACTGAATTGAACGATGAAAATGGCGAAAGACTTCGAAAAGTCGGCAGTGAATTCGGTGCGACCACAGGACGTCCCAGAAGATGCGGTTGGCTGGATCTGAAACTGATGAAGGATTCATGCATGTTTAACGGTTTCAATTCACTTGCACTAACAAAGCTGGATTGCCTATCGGGATTCGAAAAAATCAAAGTAGCGGTGGAGCATGATTTAAACGGAAAACCGATCTATCGGGAATTTGATGGATGGAAAGAGGATATTTCCAAAGTGCAAAGCCCGAACGACCTTCCCACAAATTGCCGGCGTTATATTTCCTTCATAGAAGAGTATCTTGGTGTTCCTTTTTCGATAGTTTCTTTGGGGGCTGATCGTGATAGAACCTTAATTCTGGAGTTGGAGCTATGACTCAGATGAAAAGCAAATCCACTGATCCCGGTAATAACCAAACTCATTCACCGATTCCGAATTCTTCCGGAATCGATCTTGACAGCGGCCATTCGTGTTCCAAAACAGCTTTTGCGTGGGCAAAGAAAACTTTCTCTAATCGGGCCGGATTATTTGGCTCAAGCGCTCTTGAAATAGACGGCGCTTTTTGCAATATCATGAAATACGGTGACTCCTACATCGGAATGACCTCAGATGGAATTGGCACAAAGGTTGAAATTGCCGAGAGAGTTGGAGATTATTCAACGCTAGGCTACGACCTGACTGCAATGGTTACCGATGATCTTATTGCCAACGGAGTGGAGCCTGCCAATCTTACCAATATTCTCGATGTTGATTCTTTAGATCATTCGATTGTTGAAGAGCTAATGAAAGGGTTGTACGAAGCAGCTAATTTTGCTGGTATTTCGGTTACCGGCGGCGAGATTGCCGAATTAGGCTCTCGTATTGGAGGTTGGGGTAAATGCATGCATTTCAATTGGTGTGCGACTGCTATTGGGTTTGTTCCTCCGGGCCGAAAGCCGATTACCGGTGCGACGGCAATTTCCCCTGGGGATCATATAATTGCTCTAAAAAGCCGCGGTTTCCGGAGCAACGGATTTTCAATGATCAGGAAAATTCTAAGTGGGAAGTTTGGTGAAGATTGGCATTTGAACAATTTTGCTGAGAGCAAATCCTGGGGAAGGGTTTTGTTGACTCCTTCGTTAATTTACTCTCCCGGGATTTTGAAGCTTTTTGGAAAAAGGATTGATGTTAATGGAATTGCCCACATTACAGGTGGTGGAATTCCGGATAATCTTGGCAGAATTTTGAAATATAAAGGCTTGGGAGCCTATTTGGACAATGTTTTTGAGCCTCACGACTTTATGATCGAATTGCAACGATTGGGAAAGATTGAGGATGAACAGGCGTATCGCCTTTGGAACATGGGAAATGGCATGTTGTTGATTGTATCTCCCCAAAGTGCTTCAAAAGCGCTTGAAGCATTAATAGAGTCGGGTTATACCGCACGAGTGTGCGGCTCGATTCTTTCGGAACCGGGAGTGAAAATTCGCTCGTGTGGAGCATTTCCCCGCGAACTTTTTTATGCAAAAAGTGGAAAATGAAATGGACAATATTAATAATAAGGCAAATGATGGAATAGTTTTCCGATTTTATGAAGGTCCACCTAGCCGTGTTTTTCGGATGTTCAAACCTGGAATTGATGATCCATCAGGGCGTTTGATTGCTGAGAGAATTAGGAAAAGAAAAAATGTTGACCCTGGAAGAGTTAAGACTTCCAAAGTTTTCCTGCTTTATAGCAATATCTCGTCGGATCAAATTTCAGATTTTGCTCTTAATGGATTGAAAGATGAAATTTTGCATGAAATTTTCATCGATGTCCTTCCTGAAAGAAAGGAAGGATCATTCATCGTTGTAGCCAAACTTCCGGGAGTTACTGATGACGAGGGTTCTTCAGCTCAGAGAGTAATGGAAGATCTTCTTCGCCTGCCTGCAAGCCATGAGCAGAGTGTTTTCACGTTCGATATTTTCTGGTTCGAGAAACAACTTGAAAAAAATCTCCTGGAGGCTATTGCTACGGATATTTTAGGGAACAAGTTGATCAATCATTTTGAGGTTGGGAAAGGACTGCCACATCTTGATTATAACCCGAAAGTTAAATTGGCAGCCGACCCTGTAACTCGAGAGATTTCACTTCCTGAAGATGACAGCGCCCTTTTTGCACTTTCCAGGGACAGACTTCTTTCACTGAACCTTCAGGAAATGAAGGCTGTGCGCGGTTATTTTTTGAATCCCACTGTTCGCAATCAACGGCGCAATTCAGGTCTACCGGAGCAACCTACGGACTGTGAATTGGAAGTTATAGCTCAGACGTGGTCGGAGCATTGTAAACACAAGGAATTTGCTGCCGAAATACGTTTCCTCAATCGCGAGACGGGAGACGAAAAAACCATCGATTCTCTGTTTTCCACATTTATCAAGAAATCAACCCAGGAGATAAAGAAGAGGTTTTCGGATCCGGAAAATGATTGGCTCGTAAAGGTGTTTTCGGATAATGCGGGTGTTGTACGTATAGATGAGGAGCGTTTGTTCGTTTGGAAAGTTGAGACTCATAACTCTCCTTCGGCGCTTGATCCTTACGGTGGCGCATTAACCGGGATACTCGGGAACAATCGTGATCCGATGGGAACCGGCCGAGGTGGGGCCAGGTTACTGTTTAACACAAATGTGTTATGTTTTGGCCTTCCAGACTTCGCAGGACAGTTGTTTCCGGGGCAATTACATCCTAAGACTGTCTTTCAGGGAGTATGCCACGGAATTGAAGATGGAGGCAATAAATCCGGAATTCCAACCGTAAATGGTGCGATCATTTTTGACGATCGGTTCAGAGGAAAACCCCTGGTTTACTGTGGAACCGGCGCAATTTTGTCGAACGAGTACTTTGGTCGGCAATCCTGGGATAAAGAAATTTTGCCTGGCGATTTGATCTTTATGGCCGGTGGAAGAGTCGGAAAAGATGGAATCCATGGTGCTACTTTTTCTTCGGCTGAGATTGATGAAAATTCACCGCATTCTGCAGTTCAGATTGGCAGCCCTATTACACAGAAACTGTTGTCCGATTTTCTTGAACCAGCTTGTGCCCAAGGATTAATTAGGTGCGTTACAGATTGTGGAGCAGGAGGTCTATCTTCTGCTATTGGCGAATTGGCGCAAATTCCTGGTGGAGCTATTATTTCCCTGGAAACGGTGCCGTTGAAATATTCGGGCTTGAAACCCTGGGAAATTTTTCTTTCTGAATCCCAGGAAAGGATGATTCTGGCGATTGACCCCGAGAAAGTTGCTGAAATTACTGAATTAGCAAATAAGTTCGAAGTGGAAATAACCCAAATCGGTGTTTTTACAGCTCAGGGAGTATTGGATTTAAGGTTCGACGAAAAAAAAGTTGGACTTCTCAGCCTGGATTTCCTCCATGACGGTGTTCCCAAGAAGGTCCTTCGGGCAGAGTGGAGACCTCCTGAACTTTCCGCTCCAATAGTTTCCGAGGAAGCGTATTATGGTGAAAGTTTGATAAAACTTCTGGCAAGCCCGAACATTTGTTCGCGTGAGCCGGTGATACGTCGATATGATCATGAAGTAAAGGGGCGTAGCGTTATAAAACCGCTCATGGGATTCTTTGGTGATGCTCCTCAAGATGCTGCAGTAATCAGGATAGATTTTGACTCCTGGACCGGAATTGCTGTATCTAACGGAATTTGCCCAAAATACGGCGATATTGACCCATACCATATGTCTGCTGGAGCTTTTGACGAAGCTGTCAGACAGATAATTTCCGTTGGAGGAAGTCTTCCTGATCCCAATTCACGAGGTTCATTCTGGAGCGTAAATGACAATTTCTGCGTCCCTGATTCAGTTTTTGATCCGATGACAAATCCCGATGGAGAGCAAAAACTGGGAAAACTTGTACGAATGAACGAAGCTTTGTATGACATGGCTGATTTCTTCAATATTCCGATGACATCAGGGAAAGATAGCATGAAGAATGATTTCCGCTGGGGGGAAGTTAAGATTTCTGTTCCTCCAACTGTTCTTTATTCAATGGCAGCCAAAATCGACGATATCAGAAAATGCGTAACCTCTGAGTTCAAAGCCCCGGGCGACTTGATCTATCAAGTGGGAAGCACTTATGACGAACTTGGCGCATCCGAATTTTTGAGACTATCCGGGCAGTTGGGGGACAAAGTTCCGAAAGTAAGGAAGGAAGAAGCCAAAAGACGCTATCAAGCCATGAGTCATGCCATTTCCAAACGGCTTGTCGAATCCTGCCACGACCTCTCTGATGGAGGGCTGAGTGTTGCCCTTGCGGAATCGGCATTTGGAGGTGGGTTTGGAGCCAATATCGATATTATTACCATCAAATGCGAATTGATTGCGGCACTTTTCTCAGAATCGCATTCACGTTTTATTGTGTCTGTGAAAGGTGAAAACAGAGTGGCTTTTGAGGAAATTTTCGGTCAGGATTGTCACCTTCTAGGTTGTACCACATCTGAAAAGATACTTAAGATCAGGAAGGACAAAAAAGTTCTGATTGAGGAAGAGATTCCTAAGTTACTCGATAGTTGGAAAAACTCACTTGACTTTGGAAACTGATTGGTCACCAAATCAGTGGGAAATGCGCGAAAGGGAGAACAGATGGATCAGGTTAAAGTATTGGTTGTGACTGGTTTTGGAATAAACTGTGAAGAAGAAACCGCTGCTGCTTACAGAATGGCAGGTGCGCATGCATATATTTCCCATTTGAACGATCTTCTCAATGGCAAAATTCGATTGCACGATTTCAATCTTTTCCATCTTCCGGGTGGATTTTCTTTTGGAGACGATCTTGGTTCCGGAAAAGTCTTGGCAGATAAGTTGCGATATAAACCAATGTCAGATGGTACATCTTTTTTTTCCGAGATCAAAAAATTCCTGGCTGATGGGAAGTACATTTTCGGAATTTGTAATGGTTTTCAAGCGCTTGTTAAATCCGGCCTCCTTCCTAATATCAGCGGAAAGTTTGAACAGGAGATAACTCTTACCAACAATCTTTCCGGGCATTTTGAAGACCGCTGGTGTGTTTTGAAGACAAATTTCCAGAAAAAATCTCCTTTTCTAAAGGAGATCAACCACATTCATCTTCCTGTACGGCACGGAGAAGGGCGCTTATTATTTGCTCATGCCGGAATTAGAGATAAGATTGTTGATCTTGGACTTGATTGTCTTACATACTGTGATCAAGTAGGAAACCCCACTTCAGAGTATCCCTTTAACCCGAATGGGGCAGAACTGAATTGCGCGGGGATTACCGACACAACCGGCAGAATATTGGGAATTATGCCTCATCCCGAGGCGTTTTTAAGCATTTACAATCATCCGGAATGGCCGAGAATAAAGAGAGAGCGAAAACTTGAAAATGAAGAAGGCGATGGACTGAAAATTTTCAGGAACATTGTGAATCACATCAGAAAAAATTGAGGAGTCACAACATTCCAAGTTATTAGCATCCCAATAATTACTCGTTGGCCCCCCCTTTGGCCGGCTATCGCCAGGATAAGCTGCGTTTCATACCGTAGCAGCTTGTGCAAGTCCCAACGTTGGCCATCAAACGGATGAAGCTGACACCCCTAGAGGGGAAGCTTATACTGCGTTGGCCACAGAAAGCAGGGGTCTGGCGCCCAGAATGAACTGCGATATTCTAAGATGTTTCGTGGTTGTGCATGGTTTGGCCTATCGATCAGAATCGAGCGGTCTCGGAAGCCTACAACTCATTCCGGGCGATGGCCGTTACCACGCAAAGTCGGATGGTACTACCCGCCCTTTTGTATGTCAGTACCCGTGATCAAAGTCAGATGCATAATCGAGTGGGTGGATTTCTCCCTCACGACCGCGAAATGAGCTTGAATCTGGGCCCCTACTCCGGAATCATCCCGATCGTTCTCAGCCATCTCTCTACCAATTGAGGCCACGCTGTTATCGGGAATCTCGTGGAGCGCAACCCGAAGGCATGCCCGCCATGTGCATACAGATGCATCTCCACGGGAACCTTCGCTTCCTTCAGCGCGATGTAGAAGACCAGCGCTTGGTTCACATTGTCCACGTAATCATCCTCTGCCTGCAGCAGGAAGATGGGAGGCGTCCGGCTGGTGACATGGATCTTTGGATTGAGCTTGAGTTCGGTAGATCCGTCGTCTGACCTCCAGAGGTGTCCTGGATAGATCGGAACCGAGAAATCCGGGCGGCAGCTCTCCTGGTCAGCGGCGTCCACCGGTTTGTAGGCGCGCCGTTCGAATTCCGTACTCGTCTTTGCGGCCAGATACCCGCCCGCCGAGAAGCCCATTACGCCGATCTTGCGTGGATCGATGCCCCATTGCGCGGCTCGGGAGCGGGTGAGGCTGATCGCCCTCTGGGCGTCCTGAAAGGCCGTGGGAGGCTTCGGTTCCACGTGGCGTTGGAGTTTCTGATCGTAGTAGTCCTCCGAGCGTGGCACGCGGTACTTCAGGAGCACGCATGAGACACCCTTCGACGTCAGCCAGTCGCAGACCTCGGTGCCTTCCAGGTCCATGGCCAGCCCCATGAAGCCGCCGCCGGGAAAGACAATCACCGCGACTCCCGTGTTCTTTCCTTTCGGCGGATAGACTGTCATCGTGGGCTGTGTGACGTTCTCCACCCAAACGTACGGCTTGCCGGCGACTAGGTCGTGCTTGTCCGTCGTCGTGGAGATCTCTGACCCTGAGGCAGGCTGCGCGTCAGGCGCAGCTCCCGGCCAAATGGGGATCTGAGTAAGTCCCGGTGGCGGTTGCCAGGCAGTCGGTTGCGCACTCAGACCGGCGGCTGCTAACATGACACTCAAAGCTAAGATCAAACGCTTCATTGCATTTCCTCCAGATCGTTCACCGTTTTAGGTGAGCGGAGCTATTGGCGATTCTATAAAAAACTTTTCTGGTTAACACCGCAAGGATGGGCGCGAGGTCGCCGCAGGTGCCCACGCAGCACCTACTGCGAAAAGGGGGACATTTGTTCCCCTGTTTATTCCTGAAGGGCTTCAGGGAGTAGGCCAGCCGCCAAGCTGTGCGCCTGCGTTACTTTGCTCTCTGCCCGTGGTATCCAGTAGATAGGATAGTCATTGATCCGCTCGATACGCCGGAACCGGAGATGGCACCGCAGTGGGGCGACCGGATCAGTCGGCAGCGGCCCCGACGGCTTAGTCAGATCTCGTACGCGGTGGCCATTGAGATCGTCGTCGTAGGAGCTAATGACCCAGGACTCGCCGTCGTGTTCCACCACCGTGAAAGCCTGATCCTCATCTCCTTCGGCATAGCTCATCCGGGCGTAGACGAAGCGGTTGGGAATACCAGCCGCCTTGAGCATCAGATGCGCGAACAGAGCATTCTCTCTCCTCATGCCCGTCCTGACACCGATGTATCGACTCAAGGGGATGGCTCTCTGTCTGGCGTTGTACCGCTCAATCAGGTGTTGATAGGAAGAATTTTGGTAGTCGGTTCCCGGGATCACGTGAATTTCTATGAACTCCAGGATTCTTTCCACTTTCTCCCAGTAGGGAGCGGAAGATTGGCCCACATAGCGACAGAAGACCATCAAAGGCCGGAACTCGAAACCGTCGGAATCGATAATGTAGCCCGGTTGTTTGCCTCCATGCCCGATGGATCCCTCGACAACACAACCCGGCACGAGGTCCAACAGGCCCCCATGGATGACAGAATATCTGTTCGGGTCTGGCGGTTCAGCACAAAGCGGGCTCACGATGAGAAGTGCTAACCAGAGCCAAGAGTGATGGAGCAGCCTCAGGCAAACTTGAGTCAAGGCCGGGGCAAGCGATTTCCTGGCAGATTGAGGACTGTTCATCATTGTCCCTGATCTTTCTTCGGTATCCAGACCGTCGGGTAGTTATTGATGGACTTGAGCCGACGGAAACGGCGGAAGGCCCGTATGGGAGCGACCGGATTGGAGGGCGATGGGCCCGTGGGGCTCATGAGGTCCTTGAGACGATGACCGTTGAATGAATCATTATATGAATCAACCACCCACGACTCCCCGTCGTGGTCCACGACAGTGAAGGCATGGTCCTCTGTGCCGTCGTCGCCGGTAACTCGGGCGTAAACATGCCAGTTTGGAATCCCTGCCTCCTTGAGCAATATGTGCATGAAAAGGGCGTTCTCCCTACACACTCCGGCCTTGATCCCGATGTATCTGCTCAAAGGAACGTCGGCCCCAATGGTTTGGAAATGCTGCATCAACGTCCAATAGTCCTCGTTCTCGTAATCCCCCCCAGGGAGCACCCGATTAGAGACGTAATCCAAAATCCGGTCGATCTTTGTCCAAAAGGGGTCCTTCGAGCGACCAACCCGCGCGGCAAACGCAAGGAGAGGACGAAACTCAGGCGCATTCAGGTCAATGAGGTAGTCCGGCTGGGCTCCTCCGCGACTGATGGACCCCTCTACCGTTGATCCCGGAGGAAGGTCCACCATGCCGCCTCGGACGACCGTGTACCCGTTCGGGTCCCGGGGGGCAGCGACCGTCGATCCAGTTAGCAGGAGGAGGATCCACAGACATAAACAACAAAGAGCTCTCCCGTGAATTACGAGAGACACAGACTGTCGGCAGACCTTCACAGGACGCTTCCTCCTCACAGCTCAAAAGAAATACCACAAACCGGCCAACCTAATGGATAGCAATTTCCTTTTCCAATGATGATAATAACATTCGTCATTTTTTTAGTCAAAGTGGATTTTTTACCCAAATTTGAGGAATATTGACTGCCCTCTTTCGTTTTTTTATTCCCCGAGGAAACTACCAGCCAAAAACTTGACGATTTCCAGAGAATAAGCATGGCAAAAAGGCTCATTCAGCAAATCCTCAGAGATTGTTGATCCTGAGATTTTCAGCAAAGATGTTTTTTCCATTCATCAGCGAAGATTTCTTCATTGACGGTGGGTTTTTTGACGGTAGTGGGTTTTTTAGAATTTCTCGCTTGCCATAAGGCAAAGGGCTGCCTTGCAGCCGATAAAAATAAAACGTCATGGTCGGAGAGCCTTGTCAAGGGTCGCCGAAGGCGATGAGCGAAGCGAACTGGCCCTTGACAAGGTTCTCCGGACATGGCAAGCCGTGAGAAAAAACGTGCCTACCACCGTCAAAATTCGAACCTGCCCACCGACAGTGAAGGTTTAATTCGGCGTTTTTTTAAAAAAGGATTTTCAAAAAGAGGTTTTCAACCGGACAGGGAAGCCAAATTCTTTCGCGATCGTCTTCCGGAGTAAAGGAAGACATACTCTTTCCAGGAGGTTTTTACGGTTCCTCACGAATTGGCGAGGATCATTCTCTTGAATCAGAATGAATTGCTGCCCTTGCTTATGCGCAGCTCAGCACAGGAAACGCAAAAGCTAGCCCTGGACAAAAAGTTTCTTGGTGAGGAAAAGAAAGCCCCCGTTTTAGTCTGTACGAACTGCGGAAGTGTAAGTTTACGTTTTCTAGGAGTTCGCCTTCCCATGAAACGAGCTCCACCAGATCAGGTAAACGCTTAACACAATCCAACTCGCGTGGAATTACCACAAGTCTGACAAAAAAAAGAGAATAAAAAACATAGGAGTTCTCCAAAAGGAGTAGCCCAAGCAGACCAATTCTGAATATTGACTTTTAATTCAAGTTCGAATATGGTTGAAGCATGATCAATTAAAATGATCACCCAATTTTTCCCGTAAGAGCCACCGTGAATTTGTGCCGGTTTGTCCAACAAGGATATTGTGGCGGCTCCGCGCCGCAATATCCTAATGCGTTAATTTTTTTTGGATTCCAATATTTTTTGAATCCTGGGCATCAGTTGATTCTTTCGGGAAACCAGAGAACCGATATCCATGATTTGTGCAACAGTTTTTGATTTAAAAGCTTTTTCAGCGATTCCATTTTCACTGTCGCTTAAAATAAAAAGCTTGCTTTGTAATTTACTGGTATCAACAACATTAAAAAACAGATAATCCAATTTTTCGTGAACTTTGAAATTTTTCATTTCGTTAAGCAATTCCTGTTTTCTTGAAATTAAAGACTCAGGATGAAGTGTTTCTGCAACACCGAAACCGACCACTTTTTCGGCAATTCGAAATGTCTTATAATCTGCTTTCAAAATTTCATTCGCCGAAAATTTATCTACATTGGATTTAGCTTCCTGCATTTCAAGAAACAAAGTGCTAACGCCATCCGGAAAAGAAAGACCGGCAATTCGCGCCAGGGATTTTAATATTTCACGATCCTGGACAGTTGTTGTTGAAGACTGCAAATTCAAAGTATCTGACAATATTCCACAGATCATAGCAATGGCTATATTTGAAGGAATTTCGGTTTTTGCGGCAAGATACATGCTTGCGAGTATTGTACAAGTGCTTCCCAGCGGTCTTATGGTTATGGAGATTGGTTTATCAAAAATAAAACCTGACCCTTGAATGGCGTGGTGATCTATAATACCTACAATATTTTGTGCACTAATACCCGGGGCGGCTTGAGTTGTCTGATTAAAATCGACTAAATAAACTTTCTTCCCGGAAAAATCCTGCATTGGAATTGGTGTTTCCAGTTTGAAGCGATTGACCAAATACTTTGTTTCAAGGTTTATGTTTCCTGTAAAAGCGGCTGTTCCACCAAAATAATTTGCAGCTGCCAAGGCAGACATAATGGAATCAGTGTCTGGCACAAGATGACCGGTAAAAAGAACATTTATTTTTTTGTTGTTTGCTGCAAAAGAAAATGAGCAAACAAAAAGAAAAATCAGAATTGAAACAAATGATTTCTTAAGGAAATTGCAATGTTTTACAGATTTTTCAGGCATTTTGACAATACTCCTTAATCAGAGGCATCCGGAATGGTTTTCTTAAATTTGATTATAAATGCTCCAAAGTGTGATGTCAAACCAGCTTTGAATTGGCTCCCAAATAAGCTGATCTATACATATCACCAATTGAATCTTAGGTAAGGGAAAGAAACTGTCGAAAAATATCGAATAACAAGGTGTACCAGAAAAGCAATTTGCTGAAACAATTAAGAATGCTTGGACAAGAATTTTGAGAAATACAAGAAAAACCATGCTTGGGACATTTTTCGAAAGTCTCGGCCGATTAGTTCAGTTATACCAATTTCAATTAGTTCGTTCATCCGACCTATTTCGTGCTTCAGGTCTGCGTAAATTGGAGTTTGGTCTGACAGAAATGAATGCTTCAACCATTCCAGTAAGGGCTCCAAATTTTCATGAAAGTTCCTTCTTTTCTTGCAAAATATACAGATCCAACTTCATTTTGATCAAATCAATGTTTTTGGGGTGATGCACATATTTTTTGGGATTGGTATTACACTTTAAGTAAGTTGCCTGCATTATCGAAGTTGCGCGTATTTTTCAAAAATTTATAGTTGGAATAAAGGGCGGGAGATCGTTCCCTTGAAAATAATAGGATTCAAATATGCGGTAAAAGAAAGGCTCGCCAGTACATTCAAAATCGCGCTGGTGAGCCTCAGTCTTTGGAATTGCCAGAAATTAACTATTCATAAATTCCGCGCCGAATTTTTTGAGAGTTTCGAGTGTGTTTAAATCCTTGGCTTCAGCGTAATATCTGGCCACCGGTTCTGTTCCGGACAACCTGATCAAAATCCAGGAGTCATTTTCGAGTATGTACTTGGTTCCGTCAATTTTGACTACTTCTTTTAATTTTAATCCGGCTATGTCTTTTGGATCGGTTTTCAGCTTTTCCATCACAGTTGTCTTCTGTTGCTGAGTAAGATGGAAATTCAGACGGCATGTGTGGTAATACCCAACTTTTTTGTACAAGTCTTCTAAAATTGTGCCGAGAGACTTCTTTTCCATCGCGACCATTTCTGCTACGAGAAGGCATGCGATTATTCCATCTTTTTCAGGGACATGTCCTTTTATAGTAAGTCCGGCCGATTCCTCGCCACCAAGAATGATTTTATCCTGGGCAATCAGATCTCCAATGAATTTAAAGCCCACCGGAGTTTGGATAACCGGAATATTGTGATATTTTGCGACTTCATCGATGAAATGTGTTGTTGCGACTGAGCGTCCTACGCCGCCAGTCCATGATCTGGTTTTCTTCAGGTGGTCAAGTACCATCCCCAAAATTTGATTCGGTTGGAAAAAAACTCCACCTTTTGCAAGAATACCGAACCGGTCAGCATCTCCGTCAGTAGCTAGTCCGATATCGAAATCTTCTTTCTTCATCCTTTCAATCATGTCTCCAATTTCTTTTTCGGAAGGCTCCGGGGCCTTTCCGCCAAAATAAGGATCCAGATTGTCATTCATTACCGTTACATTGCATCCCGCTTCTCTTAATATTCTGTCAAGATAGCCGCGGGAAGTTCCATAAAGCGGGTTAATCAATATTTTAAGACCTGAGGAACCAATTTTTTTCAGATCGATTTTTTTCTTCAAATCATTCAAGTACCCATCCATTGGATCAATTCGCTCGATCAGGCCTTTTTTTTCAGCTTCGGCAAAGTCGAGTTCATTAATCTTCTCGGAATTTTTCATGATTCTATTAGCACGTTTTTCTATATCAGTTGTTGTGACTGGAAGAGCTGGGCCACCCCATGCCGGAGAGAATTTCATTCCCTGGTATTCAGGAGGATTATGACTGGCTGTAAAATTTACTGCCCCACCTGTTTTTCTTCTGAGTATTTCGAAGCTTATCACTGGTGTTGGAGTATCTCTGACGCAAAGATACACTTTGATTCCATTTCCGGCGAAAACACCAGCGGCGAGTGACATGAATTTGGAAGACATAAAGCGGGTGTCGCTACCAATGATTACTTCGCGAACTTGCTTCTCATTGATTAAATTTTCAGCAATAGCCTGGGTGCAAATTCTTACGTTCTGAAAAGTGAATCCATCGGCAATGATATCGCGCCATCCGGATGTTCCAAATTTGATTTCCATTTTTTCCCTCCCTGATAATGAACTTTCTATATTTTACATGAAACCCAAAAAGTTTACAAAAAAAACGAAGAGTCCTTGGCAAAACGGGAAATTTTCTTCAAATCCGGAAGCCATAAACTTTCCAATATCTAGTAGATTCGAGTTTTCCAGATAACTGTGAATGGTAGGCTCGCTAATTTCTGACCCACCAAAAAAAAAAGACGCACCAAAGAAAAGCAGGAACTAAATAAAAAGCTTGGTCAGAAGAGTTAAATGTTGCCACACCGCAACGTGGGTCAGTACTCCGGCGGTGCCTGGGTCAATTTTTATCCGGTGGTAACAGCTGTGAACAAAGTTCTCAGTTCACTGAGCTGGCTAAAGCGACCTTAAAAAAGAATAGGTTGCCCTAAAGCGGAGAAGTTGTGAAATATTGGCTGAAAATTGAAGCGAAATGTATCGCAATAGTTTTCCGGCAATGTTTGCGTTGGTTGTACTTCGACGAATTATTGTTATTCACAACTTGGGAGAACGTGTGCAATGAATCCTTATTTTGCAAAATTTCCCCCCCCCTGAAAGGCCCACCAATATCCAGAGAGTTTCTCGATAAATTAATTTCTTCACAGCTGTAAGAGTCGAAATGTCTTTAGTGCTCACCAAGATGAGAAAAATGAGAGTGAGCACGATATTTTATGGAAGTTTGATCAAAATAAATTAGGGGGAAAAGCACTAAAAACAAAAGCTAGCGACTAAAGGAAAAGCCTTTCAACAGAAGGTGATGTGGATTTTGTCTACTCCCTTGAGGAATTTGATCAGATTCTTGATTTTTCCAATGAAATAATTTGGCTCCACTCAAAAAACCAGAAGGTCTATTTTTCTTGCTCAAGGGGGATTTTATATTTCTGTGCAAGCCAATCGGATAATTCGATTCCATTGGATGCGATAAATCCGTCAATTCGCAACTTTTCACCTTTTTTTGCACCGACTAAAGTAATTATGGGATTTCTCCAGTTCCGGGATGTACTTTTCATTCTCAGTGAAACCCCTTCGAGGTCTGCTTGTCCGAATCTTCTGTCAGTATAGGTGGTTCCATACAACATATATTCTCTTCTGGCAATTTTTGCACCCAATCTGTTTTCGCTTAATGCAACGATAAAAGATGGAAGAAAAAGTATAATAGGGATCAAGCGCCAACAGAGAGTTGTAAAAAAAACGCGAAGTTTCGATTTTTTGGGATCTTGATTTTGAAAAACTTTGAAGTATGAAATTGAAAACAGGTAGGAAAATGCCAGGAAAATAATAATGGTTTCATTTGTTGAATTGTAGCGGAAAACCTCATTCCCGGAAATGATATTAATTCTCCCTATCTAGAAGAGGTCGTTGGAAAAAAAGTGACAAAAAAATGCGAAGCCTTGAATCATTCTTAGTTCCATATCAATCTAAAAATTTTAAGCCATTCTAAAATAGAAGAGCGCTTTTTGCAACGCCTAGAAACATTAAATTTTGAGGCTTAATGGTGTGGATTACTTTCGAAGCCATAGTTGTAGGGTCTGAGCGTGAGCACGCTATTTTATTGGAGTTTGATTAAAATAAATTAGGGAAAAAAGCACCAAAAACAAAAGCCAGCGACTAAAGGAAAAGCCTTTCGAGAGAAGTTTATGTGGGTTTTGCCTACTCCCTTGAGGAATTTGTTCAGATTCTTGATTTTTCCTATGAAATAATTTGGCCCCACTCAGGCCCTGAAAAGAAATGCGTTTGAACACCCGCCTGATCCTTTTTTATTTTTCAAGGTGGGCTCTAAGCTTTCTGTTTCTGCTTGAGTTGTAAAATTAAAATTTTAATTGTATTTTCAAGTAGTGTAGACTGGTCGTAGAAAAACTAGTTGGGAGATTTTTCTGATTAAGAATTTATCTCTTTTTTTGGTATTTGTTTACTGGGAAGTTTTGGATTTGTAAAAGAGAAAATACCACAAGGAAATGGGTTACAAAAATCAGGAATTTCCAATACTTTTATTTTGAATATTAACAAGAATAGCTATGAAAAGATTCCGATATTTCGTTTTGATATTTGCAGAAATTCAAGAAAGTAAATTTTGGGGTTTATTACAAACATTATGTCTGAGGCCAATAAGAAGAATGAAGCTCTTTATCCAATAGTAAATATTAAAGGAAGCCGATTAATTGATGAGAATGCTGTAGCAACGGCTGCTTTGAAAAAAACATTTGTCTTTCTCTTTTATTCTGTTTTGACCCCGTTGTTGGTTTTATTCACGCTTATGCTTTCTCCTTTTGAATCTATGTCTTCCAAATCGAAGGAATTGTTTGCGATTGGGCTTTTTGTTACTGTCGAGGGGTTTTTATTTTTTTCGGCTATCTATGGAATATTACCGGGATCCAAGATCGAAAAACTAAAATCTTTCAGTGAACGCGATCTTGCTCGCATGATTGCTTTGTTGTCTGTTCTACCGTTACTGTTTTTTAAAGATCACGAGCGCTATCTTATTTTGAACACAGTTTTAAACGGTGCTTTTTTTGTTTCTTCACTTGTTTTTTTTATTGTTAAATCAATGGTTTCCAGAAGAATCAGATGGGAAATTCTTTTGTTCCTGGCAATTCCGGCTGGCAATCTACTTTTGTCGTTTTTATAAAAGTTGTATGAATTATATTATTGAGCTTAATTAGTGTCAGCAACAAAGAGTAAGTTCATATCGACATTGGCAATTAACCATACAATTCAAAAAAAAATCGCGAAAAATTATTTTTTCCAAATTTTCTGCACTTGCGTTGGTGCAGGTTTATAAGGCAAGTATTTTTATTCTTTTTCGCTGAATTAGTGTTCAGAAAGGTGAAAAAAAAAGCCGTTTGTGCTTTAATTAATTAACTTGAACAAAGGAAATGCCAGTGAAGAATTTTCTCATGCTTTCTCCTCATTATCCTCCGCGGTTGTATCTTTTTGCTGAGGGTTTGGTTGGCAACGATTTTCAGGTTTTAGGCATTGGAGATGCTTTTCAGGAAACCTTAAAACCGGATCTATCGGACCTTCTTACGGATTATCGCTATCTGACTTTGAATTGTTATTCAGGAAAAGCTCGTTTTGATGAAAGTCGCTATGAGCCAATTTATAGAACTGTCGCGGATTTCATCGCCCGATATGGGCGTTTGCAACATATTGAATCATTCAATGAATACTGGCTTCCGCTTGAAGCAAGGCTTCGCGAGGATTTCAACGTGCCTGGTCCGCGTCCTGAAGACCTTCTTAACCTGATATGCAAATCGAAGATGAAAAAGATTTTTCAAGCTTCCGGGGTTGATGTTGTGCGTGGGGAAATTCTGCGTGATGAAGCACATCTGCTAAGCTTTTTGGGGGAAGAGAAAACGATTATTGCCAAACCAGACATTGGGGTTGGCGCTTCCGATACGCATAAAATTTCCACGATTGAGGATGCCAAAACTTTTTTTTCCAATCGCAACCCGGAAACGGTTTATTTCCTTGAGCGATTCATTGGCGACAAAGATCGAGAGCTTCTTTCATATGATGGTCTGGCTGATCTTGATGGAAACGTGATTTTTAGCACCATCCATCCGGTCAATCATGGATTACTTGAAATAGTTAGTGGAGAAGTTTTGTCATATTTTAATCTGCGCCATTCCGATATTCCCGCACTTTTTCAAACGATCGGGCCACGATTAATTCAGAAGTTTGGAATTAAGGGCCGCTTTTTTCATATTGAATTCTTCCGGGTGGGATCAACTTACTTTGGCCTCGAAATGAATTCCCGTCCACCTGGGGTTTTGACGCTTGATATGATCAATTATGCGAATGGTATCAATATCTGTGAAATCTATGCCCGCATGTTAAACGGCTTTTCAGAGCCAGTCATCGGTTCACGCGATCTCATGAGTCTTTACATTGGCCGTGTTAATCGCTTGTCCTATAAGCTCTCTCACGAGGAGATAATGGAAAAATACCAAGAAAATCTTGGATTCCATTGCCCTATGGACAGCCCGGTCATGGGCGACTATGCTTATATTTTGGTGGTGGCAGATCATGAGGAGCGAAAACGGGTTACTGCAGACATCACGGCCACTTTGTAAACAATAAAACGCTTTGTGCAAGGTTCAGATATTCTGTTTAACCTGAATTTCCACAGATTTTATAACTAGTAGTTCGTTCGCCAAATAACCTTCCAATAGGAATTTGTGCCGCGTAGCTCGGTGGTACGGAAAAAAATGAGTCTTTTTCACGAAGACAATTCATTGTACGAAGTGGCTTTTTGGAGTTGCATTGGATGGTTAATTGGCGAATGTCATACTAGACGCTTCTTAAAGAGAATCATTACTATATTTGTAAATATTTTGCCCCAAAATACATAGTTACAATTGCAACTATGAAAATTTTTGCCAAATGCTCATGAAATCTAGCAAAATTCTGCATAGTTATAATTTTTCCGGGAAATCAGGGTCTAATAACGGCACTTTTTGGGTCTGAAAAACTTGAAATAAAGGCAAATTTTTCATAAAAAAAGCATTTCCCAATTCCAGTGGAATCTTGCAGAACCCTAAAATTCATATTCGGTAAAAATTCCGATCTTTTCTGTGCTATAAAAATCCCTTTGTTGAAAGTTGACTCAGGTAGAGTGCCACGATCAGCAAAAATTAGAAGAAGCGGTTTATTGAGCGCTTACGAAGTTACTGAAAATCCCCAGACCCGGAATGCTGGGATTGCAGAATCATCAGAATTCGGTCTGCTTTTTGTTTAACTTCAGGATCGGGGTCGTTGGCGGAAATTTCCTTGATTTCAGGAATAATTTTTTTCCCGTCTTCGCCCATTCCTGCGAGGATATCCAGGACATCCGTTCGATAACGTGGGTTTGGATTTTTTAATCCGGATTTCAGTTGTGGAATGACTTTATCTCCCATTGCTGCCAGTGATGCTTTTGCAAGGCTTCGCTTCAGATCATCGGATTCTTCAGAAAGTTGTTTAAGTGCGTCTTCAGCTTCTTTTGAGACTTCCTCGCCCTCGTTTTGCCCTGAAGGCTGTCCGGAGGGTTGCAAAGAAGGTTGTACTGATTGTTCGGGGGTTGGTTGGGGCCGAGCAAGAACAACGTTACCCGATGCAACCGGCTCGGCTTTCTTGCTTGTTGATGCTATCTCAGGGACTTTGGAATCGGAAGAAATAATATGTGTTGCGACGAGGTTCACTGGCGGTTTACGAGGGTTAGGCGCTTTGTTAGCGAAAACTGGCTTTATTGGTTGTGTTGAAGATGCAACAGCAGCAGTGTTTCCTGTTGGCTTCACAGTATTTGTTGAAACCGCAAGTTGAGGTGAAACAATATTTGCGCCGGGCTTTGCTGATGGTGTCGGCGTTTGAGGAATATTCGGTGCTTTTGCAGGAGTAGTTTGCTCGGACTTAGGATTTTTGGAGGTTGCGCCGGGAGCTGCATAAGGATCATCCTCCATTGCATATGGGTCATCCGTTTTTGGTTTTGCGGTTGCCAATTGAACCTTGGATGGATCTGGTACCTTAATTTTTGCCGCAATTAATTTTTGAGCGAATTCTTTGGCCTTCCAGGAGTCGGAGTGGTACAATCCGATGTATACTTGGCCAGCAAGGTCATTCTTGCCTGCTTTCAACGCTTGTTCTCCAAGAGCCTGCCAACATTCGACATTCTTGGAGTCTAATTTGAGGGCACGTTTATAGGATTCAATTGCTGATTCAGTGTGTCCTCTTTCAGCGTGGATTTCCGCCAAGATTTTATGCGGAGTTGGATCATTTGGCAGCAACGTAAGAATTTTCAACAAATCGCCGGAGGCAAGGTCCGGTCTGCGTTCGGCTACGTTGATCCTGGCTCTGTGCCCGTAGGAACGGGCTAAAACGGTTGGATCTATTCCTTGCTTTTCGGCCAGGGGAATTCCTTCATTTAAATCTTCAAGAGCTCGATCGGAAGCTCCGAATACCGTGTGGAGATCAGCCAGCTCAAGCCATCCTTCGCCGAAATCTGGATCAGCCACAAGTGCTCGTTTCACAAAATCCATTGCTTCACCCAATTTTCCCTTTTCCCTCAAAGTTTTAGCTTTTTGGAAAAATTTTTGGGCCATTTCCGGGGAATTTTTGAAATCTCCCCGTGGGGCTGAAATCCTGCTTCGAGTTTTTTTTTCGGCAGCAAATGTTTTCGAATCGCTAAATTGAAAAATGAAAAACAGCGGCAAAAAACAACAAAAAGTTCTTTTCATAATCATTCCAGAATGCAATTTTTTGGCGAATCCCTATTTTGTATTATGACACGCACAAAAGCTACCCTTCTCGAATAGATGGATAGCTTTTGTGCGTGTCGTTGTTATTCTTACCCCTTCTTCCCTTTTAGTGCTTTCAGGATTTTTTCAGCAGTGAAAGGTGGATCAAAGAGCCTCACACCGATTGCATCGTGAATAGCATTTGCGATGGCCGGCAAAGCGCCATTTATCCCGATTTCACTGACACTTTTCGCACCATAAGGGCCGGTCGGCTCATAAGTAGGAACCAGAAAGGTCTTGATTTCGGGAAGATCGGCGGCACTGAAGATCTTATAATGATTGAAGTTGGGGTTCAGCATTCGTCCATTTTTGTCAAAGATGTATTCCTCAGTTGTTGCGAAGCTGATTCCGTTGACAACTGCTCCCTGGACTTGTCCATCAGCAAGTATCGGGTTAATGGCGGTTCCACAATCGACTCCAGCCACATATTTCAGAACTTTCAATTCGCCGGTTTCAGTATCGACTTCAACTTCAGCAAAATGAGCAGAAAATGGTGGAGGTGAGGCGTGCGTTACGTGTGATCCGATTGCTCCGATTTGGAACTGATTGACTTCGTACATGGCATATTTGCAAATTGACGAAAAGCTAATGGATCCCTTTCCGTCTTTTCTGAAAACGGTTTTGTTTTCAGTATAGAGATTTTCGGCTTTTTCTCCGAGCATGAGAGTTGCGACAGCAAGAATCTGTTCGCGCACTTTTTTGGCTGCGTTGATAACGGCTCCACCTGACAGATAAGTGGTGGAACTTGCGTAAGCTCCTGTGTCGAAAGGTGTAAAGTCAGTATCTGAACTGTAGACGATCATGTCGGAATGGTCACATCCAAGCGTTTCAGCGGCAATTTGAGCCAGAATTGTGTCGGAACCCGTTCCGAGGTCAGTTGCGCCAAGAAGCATGTTGAATGAGGCATCTTCATTCATTTTTATGAAAACGGAACCCATGTCAATTTCAGGAATCGAAGAGCCCTGCATTAGCATCGCCATGCCAACTCCACGTCTTTTCACGCCGGAGCCTGGTTTTCCGTGTTTTTCCTTCCAACCGATTTCTTTCATCCCGTTTGAAATGCATTCGGGTAAGCCGCAGGATTGAATTCCCATTGATACCCCGGCACGTCCTTCGCCCAGAGCTTCAAAGATTGGAGAAGTTTCGCCGACATTAATGTGATTGATTTTCCGGAATTCTGCGGAATCCATTCCAATCGTTGCAGCTAACTCGTCCATCAATGACTCAGCTCCGAAAGCGGCCTGAGTTGCTCCGTATCCACGATAGGCTCCTGCCACCGGTAAGTTGGTGTATACCGTGTCGCCAATGAATTCAACGTTTTTGCATTTGTACAGCGGAAGCACCTTGGAGCCGCAATTGCACATAACTGTGAGAGCGTGGCTTCCATAGGCCCCTGTGTTGGATAATACTTTCATTGAAAGTGCGGTAATAGTTCCGTCTTTCTTAACTCCAGCTTTCATCGTGACAACCATTGGATGACGGGTTCTGGAAGAGATGAATTCTTCTGCTCTGGACAATTCAAGAATGCAAGCTCGGCGCGTTCTGAGCGTAACGAGTGCACATACATCCTCGATCAAGACCTCCTGTTTTGTTCCGAAGCCGCCTCCAATTCTGGGTTTGATAACCCGGATGCGTTTGATTGGAATGCCAAGGGTCTGAGCTGTTATTCTTCTGGCATGGAAAGGAACCTGTGTTGATGAAATTAAGGTGAGTCGATCGCTTTCATCGAGGTAAGCTGCACATACATGTGGTTCAATTGGGCAATGTTGGGCGTAATGTGATTTATACTTGTTTTCAATAACAAAATCAGCTTCTTTATACCCTTTTTCAACGTCTCCAACACGTGTTTCGATATGAGAACAGTGATTGTTCTTGGGTTCATAAAAAACAGGGATTGGAACTGAACAGTCACTTTCGTCGTGAATTATTGGAGCTTCCGGATCTCTGGCCTTTTCAAGGTCGAAAACGGCGGGAAGTACTTCATATTCGACTTTAATCTTTCGGCAGGCTTCAGCTGCTGTTTCGAGGTTTTCTGCTGCAACTATGGCAACCCGATCCCCTACAAAGCGGACTTTGTTGTCCAATAGACAGGTATCGTATGGGGATGGCTCAGGATAGCCTTGCCCAGCGGTTGTTCGAAATACTCTGGGTACATCGGAGTGAGTGAAAATTGCAACAACGCCAGGAATTTTTTTTGCTTCACTTACATCAATGTTTTTTATTCGAGCGTGAGCATGTGGGCTTCCTAGAATCTTTACGTGCAGAGGATTGGGAAGGTCGAAATCAGCTACGAACTTCCGGTTTCCTGTTACAAGACCTATTCCATCCAGTTTTTCCCTGGAATGATTTACTACATCAAATTTTTCAGGACGTTCATAAAACTTGGGATGCTCAGGAATTGCGGCTGGTTTTTCCATTTATATTACCTCTTATTTCTTTTTCATTTCATGGGAAGCAGCAATGACTGCTTCTATCCGTTTTACGTAACCGGTACATCGGCAGAGATTCCCATCCAGTGCCTCTTTAACATCCAGTTCACTAGGATCAGGATTATGATCGAGCAATGATTTGGCCGCAATTAAGGACCCCGGATTGCAATAACCGCATTGTGTGGCACCGAGCTCAACGAAAGCCTTCTGTAGTGGGTGAAGTTTTTCAGGGTTTCCCATTCCTTCGACTGTAAGGATTTCTGATCCTTCGCAGGAAGCAGCAAATGTGATACATGAATTTTTTGGAGCCCCATCAATCAAGACCGCACATGCGCCACAAGTACCTTCTCCGCATCCTTTTTTAACGCTCTTCATTCCTGCAGAGCGTAAAACATCTATTAACATTTCTTTTGGATCAATCTCAAGAGCAGTTTGAACACCATTCAATTTCATATTAAGCAGCATTTTTTTCCTCCCATTTTTCAACATCTATCAAATGCAGGATCAATCATCTTGCATGCTTCAGCAAGGCATCTCTTCACGAAAATCGGAAGAACTTCTTCTCTGTATTCTTTTGAGGCCCGAAAGTCAGAAGTGAAGGGAAGGCTTTCGAGAGCTTTTTTTCCGGCGTCTGCGAAAAGCGAGATTTGAGCTTTTTTCCCTTTCAGGAATTCTTCGGCGGAAAGACATCTCATTGGTCTTTGACAGACTGCATTCAGTGCAATTCTTATATCCTGGATCACTTTATCAACATCCAGACTCAGTTTGACTGCAACAGTAATCATTGAAAAGTCGTTTCTGGTTTTTGCAACTTTGTGAAAGGCTGTACCGACAGTGCTGCAGCTTGTAGGGATCAGGATTTCCCTTAATAATTCATCTTTTTGCATTACATCCGATGGTCGGGTTCGGTAAAAATCTACAGCCTTATAAACTTTTTGGCTTGGCCCGTTATCCACGACAAATTCCGCATCAAGAGCTAGCATAACTGGCGGAAGATCAGACCATGGAAAAACTGCAAAAGTGTTTCCTCCTGCGGTTATTGAGTTTCGCAAAAGAGTCGAACCAATTAAGGAGCTTGCTTTTTTTAACAGAAGCCCCGATGGGCATTTCAATTCAGAAGATTTCAGGATTTCCTGGATTCTTGTCATTGCACCAATCTTGATATGTTTTTCGTCAATTATTAAGTATGAAAGCCCAAGATTTTTAAGGTCAACAAGACCCTCGATAGATGAATCATCTGTAACAGCAAGGTTTGTCCCTCCGGCCAGAAGAACGTTTTTGGAGTTCTTTTCGCGAAGAAGTGAACAAGCTTCTTCGACCGATTTGGGTCTGAAAAAGTTTTTTAATTTTTTGAGCATGTCCGCTCCTTGATAATAAATTTTCTACTAAAGATTATTACCATTATCCGGCTTTTTTTTCAAAAAAAAAGTATTTTGCAGGGAAACTGTGGACTTTTATATTGGCAAAAATGCTGTTAAATTTTTTTTGTCGGTAATTACCACTAACCATTTCCCACAAATTATACCAATTACAATTAGTTCGTTCATACGCCTTGTTTCTAGCTTCAGATCTGTGTAAAATTAGATTTTATCTGACAGAAATGAATGTTTCAACCATCCAGTAAGGGAGCCTTATTTTCCCGAAAATTTCGTTTTTTCTTGGAGAATAAAGCGATACCTTTTCATTTTGGTCAAATCAAAGTCCTTGGGGAAATGCACGTATTTTTTGGGATTGGTATTACATGGTGGCAGGACGAAGTTTGCTGCTGATGCTGCATTTCTAGTTAACAGGGAGAATTTTCTTTTTTTTCAGGGAATTACTCTTTTAGAGTAAATTTCCAGCATAGTTTCGCTGAATTCCCCTGAATTTTTTCTGATCAGAAGATCGGGAAGTTTTTGTGAAACGACAGGAATTCTGCTTTTTACGGTTTCAAGGAGTATGAGGTGGGCTTTTTTTCCCTCGCGAGGAAGAACGTATTGAAATTTTCTATTTTTCAATCCGGATATTTCGAGAAGTTCAGTAGCTTCCTGAAAACGGTCTGCAGGAAGGACGAAAATTCCCTTTCCCTGGTCTTTTAGCAAATGCGTTGCGGCCTGGATAAAATCGCCAAGTGTTCCTGAGATTTCGTGACGTGCATGTGCTCGAAAAGGCTTGGGAGAAATTTTTCCCCGGTTAATTTTATAATATGGGGGATTTGAAACAACCATATCAAAAGAGTCGGGGGGATACGAAATTGGGATTTCTCTTACGTCAAGGCATAGAAATTCAATTCCGGGGGGATTTGAATTTAGACTTAAGTTTCTAATTGAGAGGTTGTGCATTTCCGGGAGAAGTTCAAAGCCTGTGATATTAAAATTTTCACATTTTTCCTTTAGCAGAAACGAAATTGCTCCGCTTCCAGAGCCAAGATCGGCGATTTTTAATTGTTCTTCCGGAATATCACAGAAGTTAACTAAGAGCACTGTGTCAGCTGCAAAAGCAGTTCCATCCGTTTTTTGTATCAGTCGGAAACCGTTAGCGGAAAGTTGGTCGATTTTTTCGTCAGAATTTAGTTGCAATGGTTATCTCTAAACTTCTTTTACCACTTCAAACGCGTCAACAACGCTTTTTCTTCCTTTTACTTTCAAGGCTCCAACGGGTTTGAGAATGAACCTTTCGGGGGGAAGTTTTTCTTTGACCCATGAAGAAATAAGGATTTCACCTTGTGTAGAGAGGGCTTCTAAGCGAGCCGCGACATTAACGGTATCACCCAAAAGGGTATATTCCTGGTGTTTTTCGCTCCCCACATTTCCCACGACGACTTCGCCACCGTGAATTCCGATTCCTATTTTTTTGAAAGGGAAAGGTTGTTTTTCAGTGGCATCTGCGTTCAACTTTCCCATTTCTGCCTTCATTTGAAGAGCGCTTCTAACGGCTTTTTCAGCTTCATTTCCGTGATTGATCGGAACGCCGAAGAAAGCCATCAAACCATCTCCGATATATTTATCCAGGACTCCCCCGTTATCGAAGATTTTCTGAGATACCGAATTGAAGTATCTATTCAATAGAGAAATGACTTCTTCCGGTGGTCGCTCTTCGCAGACAGTTGTGAAGCCTCGAATGTCTGCGAAAAGGATGATGGCCTCTTTGCGCGCTCCGCCAAGTGCTATGCTGTCAGGGTTTTCAAGTAATTCATTCAGTAGATTGGGAGAAACATATTGTCTGAAAAGTTTTGTCAGGGTATTTTTTTCTCTTCTCAGGAAAATATCATTAGCAAGTGTGGCTGAAATCCAGGAAATTCCCATACAAAGCCAGAGATCGAATGGGTTCACAAAAAGGCCTTGTTGGGCGAAAAGATAAGGAACAACCGGAAACATGGAAAATGAAAGAAATCCGATGCAAAGAGCCCCGTTGATTGGCCCGAAGAAGTTGGTAAGAATGGAGAGGAATCCCGCCAATAATAATAGAAAGGCCCACCAGTAGGGGCCAGTGATTTCACGGAGGAATTTCCCAGCTAAAAGGCACTCCAGAAGATGGCCATGGAGTTCTACGCCGGGCATTTCTCCTTTTCGCGCAAATGGGGTGTGAAAAGAGTCGTGCAATTCTGCAGCGGTTCCGCCAATCAGTACAATTTTGTCTCGAATTTTTTCCGGTGGAATCTTGTTTTCAAGAATGTCAAGCACGGAGTAAGTCTCAAGGGCATTTGCACCCCCAAGAAAGCCGACAAGTGCCAGACCTCGGTAATCCAGTGGAATTTTAACTTTGTCAGAGCCTATTGGGGCTGGAATCTCCAGAAAACTACCGTTGTAAGCGACATCATTGGGCTTAGCCCCGATGTCAGAAAGGTAAAGCGCTACTGAGAAAGCTATTCGACACGGAAGATCGCCACGTGGATAAAAGAGACGAACTCTTCGAATGTAATGGTCGCGATCAAAATCAAGAGGAAAATCAGCAAAACCTTCTCCCTGCGCAGCTTCTCGGAAAAAAGAGCGCCCGGTAATCCAGATTCGTGAAAAACTTTCGCTATTTGCAAGATAGCAGTTTGTTACTACCCTATTGGCTCTTTTTGCTGAATCAAAAAGTGGTTGATCCTCATCAGGAGTTCGGGCTTCATCAAAGGTGACATCAAGACCTATGCGTCTGGCTCCCAACTCTGTGAGTTTATCAATTAATTTGGCATAAACTGTTCGACTGAGATGTGGGTGATCCCCGCGGAGACGAAATAATGTCCTTTCATCAATACCTGCAATGACAACCTGTTTTCCAATTACTGATTCATCATTTGATGGTTTGAATGGCCCGATGATGCTCCAGAGCCAGTCCAGGGCCCAGGCTGACAATACTCCGCCACCGAATAATAACAAAATAATGGAAGTTAATAATATTGTTAAAAGTGAGGTAAAAATTACTCGGTTATATTTTTTCAGCATTGTTTTAACAACTTCTTTGAAGAGAGAATTTTATCGTAGTATTTTGAAAACTCAACAGGAGCATCTCAATTTCTGAAACACCTTTGTGGCTTAACAAAGCAATCTCGCTTTTAAAGAGGTCAGGAAATCAAAGAAAAAGCAAGATTGCTTCGAAAAACTCAGCGAGTATCATGGTTAAAAAAAACTGGCAATGGCAGATATAGGTTGTACGACTTTGTTTTGCATTGCCGACAGTTTTTGAAAAACATCTTTCTATCTTGTTCCTTTAATTACTTTTGTACCAACTTCTCCGAGGGTTAGGTCGGAAAAATAGGGGTCAGCCAGGAAATTAAACTTTCGGATATATGGCTCATTCTTCGCATTGTCAGAAGGTGAGGAAGTTTGTTTAAGTGTTTCCCCGGGTGCGCCTGTACCGTTCGATACTTCGGTCGTGCCAGCTGAAACCGGAACAAGACCGCTTGAATTCGCCTGGGCTTCCTGAAAAGCCGCTACATCGACGCTCTTTTGCTGTGAATTAGCCGCGAACATAACAACGCCCGAAGCAACGCTGAGTGTGGTTGTATTTCCATCGTCAGCTACTTTAAAAGTTGTACCTTTTATACTTGCAACTGCTCTTTCCGTTTCAACTTCAAATTTCTTGGCCTCGCTTGAACCCTTGGGAACGTAGAAATATGCAACTCCTTTTGCAAGCTTCGTGTAAACTGTTCCCATTTCTTTGTCAGAAAATTTCAATTCTTTGAGCACGAAATCACTTTTTGGAAGAACTCTTGTTACAGCACCTGTTTTAAATCTGATTACTGCTTCCCCGCTATCGGAAGTCCTTATTACATCTCCGGGGAAAAGCTCGGCTTTCAGATCGATCTTGGAAAAATCATTTTGGGAAGCTCTTTTTACAAAAACATCCCCATTCTCGATCTTTTCAACTGCAGCCATTACCTTGGATGCTTCCTTCTCAGAGGAGGATGTACCACATCCGGTTACAAAAGCTGCCAGTACGGCTACTGAAAGTAATAATACGCACAAGAACTTCTTCATAAGAACCTCCTTATTCTATAGGAAGGATTATCTCCCTCCCATGATCACTTTTCCAAAAGCTGCGTTCAGCTCTTTGTCACAGTATGGATTAAATGGTTCAATTGTTGCACTTGCAAGATTCTCACGGAAACTTATCCGGTTGAGGGCAGCCAATTCTGTTTTGGTACCATTTTGGTCCTGTATGGTTATTTTTCCTTCTGCGAGATCAATGGAATAGCCTTTTTCTTCTTCAAAAGAAGCACGCCAGATTGTTCCAGTGATGTTTAGAACAATCTTTCCAAGCTTAAAACATAAATTTCCGTTCTTTTGAGAATTCCATTCAAAACATGCTCTTCCCTGTACTAGGTCGATGTCGTTTCCGTGGGATGTGTTCCAGGTGAGTTTTGCTGGGCCACTCCAGATTTTTAGAACCCCTTTGGGGGGAATTTCCAATTGAAGATCACTGTTTTGTTGTAGGGAAATCTGAGAATTTTTCTCGTCAATTTGGGCATTCAAGATCGACAAAGCTTTAATTTGCTGTGATTTTTGATTAGATGAAGGTGACTTAAGAACGCCAAAAATGATTAAAAGCGAGATGAATGCAATAAAGGCAGGTTTAAGATTTGCAAAAAAAATTCGGAAAAATTCCTCGAAAACCAGCGAAGGGTTGCTACCCTGAGAGGAGTTCGTATGGATTGAGGCATTTTTTATTATTTTTTTCAGTAGTGGTGTGGGAAAGATTTTGCCACTCTCTGTTTTCAGAAATTGTTTTGTTCGTTCCAATGATTTTTGGAATTCCTGGCAATTCGGGCAGTTTTGCACGTGATTTGAGGGTTCGTTGCCTTCCCCGTCAAGCCAGGTGCTTAATTCAAATTGGAATTTTTCACATTCGATTGTCATATTTTCTTTGCTCACGTACGATGCTTTTCCAGGGTTTCACGTAAAAGTTTTCTGGCCCGAAATATTTCCTGGGCAACCAAAGACTTGTCTTTATCGGTCAGAAGAGATATCTCTTCGTAAGTTAAATCCAGGCATTCTTTCATCAAAAAAGGAATTCTAAGATCAATAGGAACGGATTTTAATGCTTGATCGATGTCTTCGGGCTCGATATTTCCTGTGGTTGTCGGGACTTTTTGTTCCCCCCTCGGGAAGGAGTCATCTGGATTTTTATCTGCTTTTCGTTTTCTTAATACCCGAAGTGCCTCATTTTTTGCTATGGAATATATCCAGGAGCGGGCTGAACCCTCGGTCGGATTTTTTTGTCCAGCCTTTTTAAAAATGATTGTAAAAGTTTCCTGTAATACATCTTCAGTATCCTGATGATTATATAGTATTCTGAAGACGAACGAAAACAGCATCGGACCAACATTTAAAACCAGCTTTTCCAGCGCGGAAGGTTCGCCTTTTTTTATCCCGACGATCAATTCTTTTAAAAGTGTTTCCATTTTTTTACCGCGCTCACTAACTAAGAGTAAAGAAAAAGCAAAAAAATTATAAAATTTTTCAAATTCTAGCAGATTTTTTATTAAAGTGATGATTTTTATTCTGGAATTTGTCGATAAAATAGAAAAAAGGTTTTATTGCATAAGGAGGGACCATGTCCAGCCGCCTTTCGAAAGGTGTTTTTTTCAAACTTTCGCCGATTATTTTGTCAATTTTCTTCATGAGCCTTGGTGGACAAGAGGCGAAAGCAGGGGCGTTGGATTGGCTTAAAGGGAAACAATCTGACAGAAAAGCCGAAATTCCCCAACTCAGAGAACAACCTAGCAAGCAGGAAGCCAGTACAGCCACCCCATTGCCTCAATTTTTTCAGGAAGAAGCTCAACCTGATTTAACCGGCAAGAATCTTCCAATTATTAAATTTGTGGAATCACATTGGACGCATTCCAAAAAAATACTGGAAACTGACACAAGGACAATAGATGGCAAGATTCAAGCAAAAAAATGTTCTGATATGCTTCGTAAGTTGTTTTCAATCTTTGTAAATGATGCCAAGGAAAGCCTTAAGAGTTCAGCTCAGGCGATTAGTTCCATCGAGCAGGGTAATCATGTTACCGAGGATTTGATCAACGAGTTGAACAGAATAGTTACTGCACCTCGCGAAGAAACTCTATCTAAATTGGAAGCTACTGTCCTTAGGATTCAGGCCTTGGATGACAAACAGATTCAGAATATTAAATCGTTTATGACAACTTCTGATGGTCTTGCGGCACTAGGCGCGGAATCTTTCAATACTCTTGAGTTGATTCCTCAGATGTCGATAACTCCTCTCGACATATATGTCCAGGCTGCTAAAACATTGATGAAACAGATTCAATCAAATGCAGAAGCGTTTAAAGGACTTTTGCTCAACGCGCAGGCTGGAACTGAGCAACTGAATACCAATCTTGAATTACTGGTTGAAACAATCAAATCAACCTTGCGTTTTTCAGATCACTTTGCTTTCAATCAATATCCGCTAATAAATTTACCGGTTCCAACACGGGAAAAACTATTTGCTCAAGTTGGAAATTTAAAATCGACTCTGAAAGGGATTGGTAATACTCTTGAGATAGGATCTTCACAAGCAAAAAATGCTGCACAACAATATTCCAATTTGGTTGATGCGATGAACACTAAATTCAAAGATGCCCTGCAATACCAAACAGCTACAGATCTGGCATCTGGAAATCTGCCACAAATTTCGAGCTATGCTCAAAACCAGATTAATGGATTGTACCAAAGAACGCGTGAAGTGGTGGTTGAGTACCGGCAAAAATCTATGCGCGCCATGCGTGAAACTGCCAAGGCTCCTCCCAAAGTGGCAGTTGAGTCTTCTGAAGAAAGATCCGAAAGGTATGCTTCTAAAGCAGCAAATGAGAAACTTCCTCTTTTCTTGTTAGGAGGGGCCGCACCCAAAGTCGGTGAAGCGTTTGTTCCCATGCGAGCTGACAATGGAAAAAAGGGAAAGACATCAGTTTTATTCAGTGAGACTTTGACTAATGTTCAACCTTCTCCCTTAAGATCTCATGAGACAGACATTTTAGAAAAAGAGCTTGGAAGCGATATTCCGTATTCTGATATTGCTCAGGGAAGCAGTTATCACGACTTTGAAGCTCCAGTTTCATTGGAACGGAAAGCTGAAGACGGTATTGCTGAGTTCCTGAATTCTCCGGATTCAATGCCAAAACAAGCTGCGGGATATTTTCAAAAGCGTGATGAAAAGAAAGATTTTCCTGTAGAAGCTCAGGATAACGATCGACAGGAAAACGAGGGCCAGGACCTGGAAATATCGAAAATGGGTTCAGAGAACTTTTCGAGCGATAACTCAGAGGTGTTGCCAGTTTTCAGACTCGACGAGCCGGGGAAGAAATAGTATGGTCTACTTCTCGTTTGGACAAATAGATAGCCAGAAAAATATCTCTCCAGCAGGATGGATTTATTTTTCTCTTTTGTCGAGCAAACTCCTTATCTTGCGTAGAAGGTCGAAGGGCGAAACCGGCTTGAACATCAGGGAGATTCCCGGAATATGCACAGTCTTTTCCTGAATGATGTCGGGGGAATGGCCGGTGTACAAAATTAGTTCCATTCGAGGGTTCAACTTCCGTATTTCGTTGAAGGCTTCAATGCCATTCATTTCAGGCATGATGAAATCAAATAGAAGAAGTTGGATTTGATTCTGGTTTTCGACGAATTTCTGAACCGCGTCACTGCCATTTACAGCCTCAATGACTGTGTAGCCGAATTCCATAAGGATTTTTTTTGAAAGAAGTCTTACCATCCTGTCGTCTTCGGCAAAAAGAATTGTTTCCGTTCCCCGATTGGGGATCTCGGTCTTCTGAGAGGAACATTCTCCAATATTCTCGGGGACGAGCTCGGGAAGATAAATACGAAATGTGGTTCCCTTCCCAAGTTCGCTGTAACAATTTATGAATCCGTCGTGTTGTTTGATTATTCCATAGACGATGGATAGGCCCAGGCCGGTTCCTTTTCCCACTTCCTTGGTAGTGAAAAATGGTTCGAATATTCTGGACTGGGTTTCTGTGCCCATTCCCGAGCCGGTATCGGATACCACGATCAGCGCATAAGAGCCGGCTTTTCCATAACCATGGGTTTCCATGAAAGCTTCGTTCAAATTAATCTGTTCGGTCAGAATTTTGAAGGCTCCCCCTTGCGGCATGGCATCACGGGCGTTAGTGGCGAGGTTCATCAGAACCAGTTCTATTTGGTGGCTGTCTGCATAGACCATTAATGGTTGGTCGGGAATAGTGATTTGGAAGGCGATTTTCTCCCCGACCACGCGCTTCAGAAAATGATCGAGTTTTCTAATGGTGGTGTTCACATCGACTGCTCTGCGTTCGGTTTTTTGTTTTCGGCTTAACAGAAGAAGATCCTTGGTGAGATCAGTTGCTCTCTTTGCCGCTTCGAGGATGTTTTCAATGTCTTGTCGTTGTGGATCGGCTCTTTCCATTTTCATCTTTGCAAATTCGCTGTAGCTCATAATCGTCAAAAGAATGTTGTTGAAATCGTGCGCGATTCCGCTGGCGAGCGTGCCGATCATTTCCATCTTCCGTGTTTGCAGGATTTGCTCCTCAAGTTTCAGGTTTTCGGTGATGTCCCTTACGATGCCTATGTATCCTATTGAATGGCCCGTGCTGTCTCTTAAATTCTGAACCCCTATTTCCCCCACAAAGACACGGCCATCTTTTCTCAGGAATTTAAGGCGTTTGACTGTTGGTTTCTTTTGCGGATATTTTTCAGCCAGATTGAATTCGAATAATCTATATCCATCGTCGTCGGCAAAAAGAATTCTCGCTTTCTGGCCGACAATTTCCTGGAGATCATAATCGAAGACATCTTTAAGAGCGGGTTGATTCACATTGGTGATTTTGTCTTCGGAAACGGTAAAGATAACGTCCCTGATGCTGCTGAAAAGGTTTCGATAATGTTCTTCCTTTTCGATGATTGTCCCCTTTGCCTTCTCGAGTTCTCTGACTTTTTCTTCGAGCTTGGCGGCGACAATGGTGTTATATTTTCTGAGAAATTCCTCCTCTTCAGCCAAAATCTCTTTTGAGAGCATATGTTGGTGTTCAAGTTTGAATTCTTCGAGTATGCCGATTAGTTCTTCCCAAAACTCCTGCGGATCTTTCGGTTTGACGATGAATGATTCCGCTCCGAGGGAAATCGCTAGTTCAGCTTCCTTAAAACCGGTGTAAACAGCAGAGTAAAATATAAATGGAATCAGGTGCAAAGTCTCGTCAGTCTTGATGTTTCTCAGAAATTGGAATCCATCCATAATTGGCATTAGAGCGTCTGAAATGATGACATTGGGCTTGTGAATTTTCGCCAATTCGAGCCCTTCCTCGCCGTTGCTTCCCAAGACTACCTCGCAACCGTGGTGTTCCAGATTGCATTTCAGTAATTCCCGGTCATCGGCATTGTCTTCAACGATTAATATTTTCACGATGCTCTCCCACGATTCTCTGGATTTCTCCCATCACTGTTTCGGGATCGATAGGCTTTTCAATATAACCGGTACAGCCGGCCCTTAGTAGCTTTTCCCGGTCCCCGCTCATCGCATAGGAGGTCATAGCGATTATGGGAACGATATGGTGTTTCTCAGACTGGCGGATTAGTGCCAGAACTTCAAAACCACTTATGTCGGGAAGCTGAATATCCAGAATTATGAACTCAGGATTCTCCTTGATGGCTAGTTCTAGTCCTTTTTTTCCGTTTTCCGCCCAGACGGTCTCATATCCATTCTTGTGCAGGATAAAGGTGATAAGGCACATGTTGTCTTCGTTGTCCTCGATGACGAGCACCTTTTTCATGCTATTTCCTCCAATATTCTTGGTTTTTACAGGATTCATTTTTCGTTAATAAGAGGCAGTGATTGAAACGTTGGAACAAGGCTTTTCATCTCAGGATGTACCATTTGGCAAAGCAGGTTCGTTCGGAGAATAAGGTTTTTTATTCAGTTCCTTGGGAATGGTCAGTGAAAAAGTGCTGCCTTTCCCATAAACGCTCGTAACCGAAACATCACCGTTCAGGACTTCGGTCACTAGCTTTTTTGTGAGGTAGAGGCCCAGACCGGTTCCGGAAACCGCCAATTTCAAATTTGAATCAAGTCGTACGAACGATTGAAACAAGATTGGGAAGTCTTCTTCCTTTATGCCGATTCCGTTATCCGAAACATTCAAACGCATCTGATCAACCAAATTTTCCGCCCAAATCCTGATTTTTCCTTTTTCGGAATATTTTATAGCGTTGCTTATGTAATTCAGAATGCATTGGTAAAGCCTCTTTTTGTCGGTCTTGAGAATGATCGAGGAAGGAAGCACTTCCAGTTCGAGTCCCTTTTCGCGGATTTGGAGTTTCATTTCAGATGCAGCGTTCTGAATTATGTTATCGAGTTGGAATTCTTCCGCGAATGCATCCATTTTCCCTGCTTCGATCTTCGAAATATCGATGACGTCGGTGATCAAAGCCAAAAGATGTTTTCCGGCTCTTGAAACCCTTGTGAGCTGATCTCTTTGTTCATTGTTTATGTCTCCGGTCATTCCCTGCAAAATGATGCCGGTAAATCCTATGATTGAATTTAAAGGTGTTCTCAACTCATGACTCATGGAGGCGATAAACATGGACTTAAGACGGTCGAGTTCCTGAAGTTTACTATTGGCCTCTTCAAGTTCTTCTTTTTTGATATTGAGTTCTTTAAGGCTATTCATGAGATTATTCTGACTGGTTTGGAGTGCTGCGGTGCGTATTTTCACCAATTCTTCGAGATGTTCACGGTGTTTTTCAAGCTCCTCGTGTACTCGCTTGCGTTCAATCAACAACCACATGCCTTCCATCAAAAGTGTCAATTGTTGAACATCGTTCTGATCGTAATCATCCTCTTTATTCCCGACTCCAGCAACCAACACGATTCGGGAATCCATGAAGATTGGGGTGTTCATGTGGCGTCTGATGTTTACGTGGCCTTCCGGGCAGCCCTTTTTCAGTGGATTGGGGGCAGTGTAATCGTTGGTTATGATGGCTTTATGCTGTCTTACCGCTTCTCCCCAGAGACCGGTAGTGACGACCGGATAAATGATCGGTTTGTCAATTATTGCGCATTCTGCCATGGCTGATCTGGACCACGAATGCATGGTTAGAACACTCTCGTCTTCGTTTAAAAAGGCGAGATAGCCAATTTTGCTTTTGGTCAAACGGACTGCTTCCTCCAGGGCAAAGTCAGTGATCTCATGCAGGCTTGTAGCACCCATCTGATTTATGCGAAGCAACGTTTGAGTGCGTTGGGAGCTCAAAGTCCGTTCATCCTCGACCCGTTGGCGGTCTAAGATCTTTCTTTTGCTACTGAAAAAAAACATTCCTGCGCCGAAAATTCCTGTTATCCAGATGAAGCTGTGAGAAAAGAGCATGTAATCGATAGTTTCTTTCTCGAGAAGGTTGTAGGGAGTCATTGGAACAGCAACTCCTATACCACCCCGGACATCGCCGGGCTTATATTCCTGGCCGCCATGGCATTTCAGACATTCCTTTCGGATTATCATAGGTCGCATGAGGCGAAGATAGGGATTGCCATCCAGATAAGTGAGCTCAAGAACTTCTTTTTCACCCTTTTCAAAAGCTTCAAGGGCCCTGCGCTCCCAGGGATCGGGTGAATTTAGGGGGTTCATTGCCTTTAAGCTGGTTAGGTGCCCTCTCAGCTCATACAGATCGGCATGATCCTTCATAATCTGCCTCAAGGCATACGCTGAGTTCATCAGGGTCAGCGTTTTACCTGAATTCACAGGAATATCGCGGTCAGGGATATGGCTTAGGAAAGGATTCGGAGGAGTCTCTTGGGTTGTTGGAACATAGAGACCACCGTGTTTTGCCGCCCACAAAATAAAACTCCAGTCCTTGTTGAGAGTTGCCAGTGCTTCTTTACGCCCTAACGCCAGTGTGTAGAGTTTTGTTCTCCGGACATGCCATAACAGTGAACCTGACAGCAAAATGGTCCAAAGAATGGCTCCGATGAAAACGGTCCTCTTCAAATGAAAAAAGGTTTCCCAAGTGGGATTTCGGGTTTCTCCCATGAAAAGTCTCCTCTCACTCAAAGATTTCTTCTCTCAATCAATTTCAGGTTCCCAGATCGGGAGAAATCTGGCTGCTGTTAGGATACGCTAATAGGAATTTTCTTTTCTGATTCGAGGATACAACGCCTCAATTTGTGAGTCAATAAAGTTTTTTCTTTGAATTGTGAGAGATTGCGCCTCAGAGTGTTCGTTTTTGCTTGAAAACTTTGATTATAACAATTCTACCAAATAATGGTGCAATTTTTTCGATGGGTTATGTAACAAGCGTCTAACTCGCCTCATCTCACGGCATGATTAGTTTTTATCTTGGAAGATAAGTGTGTGTTTCGAGTTTGCTGAAGTTTTTCAGAAACTGCTTTTCTGCTTTGAGGAATCGAGCCGGAAAATTAAGTTGTGAGCCACTTGTCTCCGGCTTTTTTGGTTGCAATGGCTCCCAAAGGCGCAGTTAAAATAATGCTCAATGTTGAAAGAGCAAGGATCATTTCGCCAGGTGAACAATCAAGCCGAGCAGCTTTCATTGCCAGAAGGGGAGCTGCGCCCAATGCCGCTTGTACACTTGCTTTGGGTGTCCAGGCAGACATGATAAATCCTTTTTCGCCTGTGGTAAATGAACTTGCAATCAAAGAAAACCAAACACCGATGAGTCTTGCAAAGACTCCTAAAATAACGATTAAAATGCCAGCGATTCCTGATTGCCAAGCTAAAGCAGGATTGAACTCCGCTCCAACGATTGCAAAAAGAACAATCTCAGCAAAAATCCAAATTTTTCCAAGTTTGCTAGCTATTTCATGAGCCATTTTTTCACGGTGAGTAAGGATAAGGCTTCCCATAACCATCGTGGCAAGTAGAGGCGAAACCAAGGTTGGAACAGCAATTTTTTCAAGTTGAACGAACAGCAAGGAAAGAGCCAGAACCACAAGTCCTCTTTTTGTTGCTCGGGGGTTAAATTTTTCGAAAATTTTACACAATGCAAAGCCAGTGCATAATCCTAGGAATATTCCATTAATTATAGCAACTGGAATCTTCACGAACTGCAGAAAGAGTTTGGCTTCGGGGTGTCCATATAGGGAAATGAAAATATTGCAAACCAGAATGTTGAAAATGTTATCCAAAGAAGCTGCTGCAATAATAAATTGAGGAATTTTTTTAGCGGTCCCTCTTTTCTCATCTATGTATCTGAGCATGAATGGGATAATGACTGCAGGTGAAACCGCTGGCAGTATAAAACCAAGTGTCATTGCAGAATACCATGAAAACGATAGAAAGAAATGGGAACCAACTGCTACCGTAAAAGCTTCAACAACTGAAGGAAGAATTGAAAATAACAGCAAGCGCCAGCCAAAATGGCGAATACTTTGAATATGGATAGAGAAGCCCGCTCGAAGAAGAATGACAACCAGTGCTATCAAGCGTAAATCAGTGCTGATAGCTAACAAATCGGTAGAGATTCCATTAAAATAGTGCGGTCCAAGAAATAATCCAACCAATAAAATGCCGACAAAACCAGGCAAATCCAATAAGCGGAAAAGCCAATCAACCAACAACGAGAAAATAAGAATTGAAGCTAAACTAAATGCCATTCAGAATTCCTTTCTTCTTTCAGGGAAGCTGGGAAAAATTTGAAATTTTGCAGGTAAAATATATCACAATCAATTCTTTGCGTGCCTATTGGAGCTGGAACAATTTCGAAAATCCAATTTTTTCCCACCTTCAGAGAAGCTGTGAATAATTAAGGTTATTCGTGAAAGTACAACACCAAAGAACCCCGCAAACAATTGTTTGTGATATTTCGCACTTGGATTTTTTTTTCGATTTTTTTAATTTTTTCCCACCTTCAGAGTGGATTAGGTTTTAATGTTATCTAAGTGAATATGGAATTTCAAGCCCGTTGTTGACCATAAGATCATGGTTTGCCAATATATCTTCAATCTTGCCATCAGCGAGGATTCTTCCTTCGTTTAAAAGAATTGCACGGTTGCAGATGCCCAAGAGCCAATCAAGGTCATGGGAAGCAATTAGTTGAGTTTTGGAAATTGAACCCAGAAGTTCACGTAATTGCCTCTTTCCGCGAGGGTCCAGATCGCTTGTTGGTTCATCAAATGCAAGAATATCGGGAGAGCAAATCAAAATTCCTGCAAGGCAAACTCGCCGCTTTTCCCCTTGACTGAGTTTTTCGGTCGAACGGTTTTCGAAATTAATTAATCCTACGGCGGAAAGATGTTTAGAAACTAGTTCAGAGAGTTCCGGGGTTGAAATTTCAAATTGACGAGGACCAAATGCGACATCCTCAAAAACGGTAGGGCAAAATAATTGATCATCAGGGTGTTGAAAAAGAATTCCAACTTTTCGCCTGATTTCAAACAGGTTTTTTTCTGAAACAGGAATATCAAAAATAGAAACAGTTGACATTTCCAAAAGCTTGTTGGGAAGAAGGCCGTTTAAATGATGTATGAGGGTCGACTTTCCCGCACCATTGGGGCCAATCAAAGCGACCTTTTCTCCACGTTTAATAGTCAGGGAGATGTCATTCAACGCTTTTCTGCCGTCAGGAAAAGAAAAGGAAAGTGATGAAATTGAAATTGCGGAATTACCTGGTTCCGTAATTGTACCCCCTGGTTTTTTCTACTTCCATCCGCGGGAGACCATTGCTGAATATATCCGTTCCGATCGATCGATACTTCTGGAAAAAACCCGCGAAATAAGTGCAACCAAAGAATTTCTGGAAAATTTTGTGGAAGCAACAAATAAACGGGAATCTCTAGCTTGCTTCATTCGATGAATTTCTTTTTGCAATACTCCGGAATAGCGCAATAAAAGGGCGATTATTGAAGGAATAGGTTCCGGAATTCCCCATTGTACTAGAATTCTGGGAATTTCAAAGCTTGAAGAGGATTGTATCAGAATAATGAGTGTGGAAAGACTTAAAGTGCTTTTGATCATCAGGGAAACAAATAAGTTAAATCCATTCGGTTGTGTCAGGGTTCCGATGGCCATAATCAGGAGAAAAATTTCCAATAAAATCAGCTTTTTGATCAATAAGACCAAAGGAATCTTGTTTATTATTATTACCACACAAAGAACAAGTGTATAAAAACCGAAAAAAATGGGAAAAGACAATGGAATTACTAGATTCAGGCAAATTCCAACTATTGCAAGAATCATTCTTCGCCCTGATGGGGCTGAAAACGCTTCATTAGATTGAAATTCGCCCTGCTTCAATCGAAATTTTCCAACCTTTCATTTTTTTGGAATAAAAAGTATTTTCAACTCAGATCGATTGGTAATTTCTCTGAAGTTTTGGGCGAACTGGGGGTTTTGGCGAGGAATAACCAGCTGAAAAAACAAGCAAAGATTAAAGTGACCGTTGTACCAATTCCTCCCGCAAGGGAAATGCTATGGCTCTCAAATCCGTGGATTTGATAATCTTTGAATAGTTGAGTAAAAATCGCTCCTTTTAAGGCTTTTCCCTCAAAATTCATTGTTTGAGCTATTTTTTCCAAGCCGTCAGGGCAGGAACAGGCAAAGGGAGAAACAAAAATTGCGAAACCTAGTGCAACCACAAAAACGAGTGAAAGAGCCATTCCTGTTTTTAAAGAGGCACTTTTTTCAACTGAGTGAATCGCTAGTTCCGGGCGGAACTTTACGACAGCATTGAAAATCAGTACGCTGATAAAGGCTTCCCCGATTCCAATAATTGCATGTATTCCGGCCATAGCGAGAAGAAGAGGAGTCCAAAGGCCGGTTCCGGAGAATGCAAGCTGCCCTGCACAAGAGATGGCGGCAGATAGAGTCCCGAGCCAGGCTCCAAGAAAAAGAGAAATAGTCTTACCAATATCAGATGGCCAAAATCGTATTATTCCTGTGAAGACAAAGTATCCGATGAGAGGGCTTACCAGAGCCATATTAAAGAGATTCGCACCCAGGGCTGTGATTCCTCCGTCTGCGAACAGCAAACATTGGACAACCAGGACAGCCGTCATCATAAGGATAGCAGATGTGGGCCCAAAAAGTACCGCAGCAAGTGCGCCTCCTACCAAATGCCCAGAAGTGGCACCTATAATGGGAAAATTCACCATCTGAGCGGCAAAAATAAAGGCGGCTCCAACTCCCATTATCGGGATCATTCTAGGATGGCTATTCATGCGATAATTCTTTACTGCCAAGCCTATCCCTGCGGTCGAAATTGCTCCGCAAATCAAGCTTGTTTTGAGGTCAAGAAAACCATCAGGAATATGCATTTTCTTCTCCAAAGAATATATTCAATTAATATCCCAAAAAAAAACAATATTCAACCTCCCCTGGGGGATAAATTTTTGTAGAAAATAAAGACTGGTTCATTTAATATATGGATATCCTAGGGAGATAAATAATATGAATCATAAGTCACATGCAGACGTTGATAGACGCCTGGCAAAAATTTCCGGGCATGTTGAGGGGATTCGGAGGATGATTGCTCAGGACAAAGGTTGTGTGGAAATACTACAGCAGATGAAAGCGGTGATGTCTGCTTTGGATTCAACCAGAAAGATTTTGTTGAAGGACCACGTTCAGCATTGTTTGGCAGAAGCTTTAGAGCAGAAAACCCCATCTTCGGCAGTTGAAGAGATTGAAGCGATACTTTCTCAGATTCTTTGAGCTTTCGCTTAACATAAGCACCATCGAAATGCTGAAAAAAAAGAGGCTTTGTACTCGATCTTTGAAATTACAGAAGTGAGCTTTGCTTATGTTATTGGTACAAAACAATATTGTCGACCATCATAATCACTGGGGAACTGTCGAAAGGATGTACGTTCGCAGTTCCAAATCCGAAAGTGTTTAGTTCTACTTGCCCCATCTTTTGGTTATAAGCAGAAGTTGAATTTGCCGGAATTTTTTCGCCCACTAGTGTGCCATCGATGTAAACATTGGCCGTCTGATTTTCAAAATCTGATTCAACACGTATTTTTTGCCAAACGCCTGGAGTCCAGTTTCCAATTATTTGTTTCCCAGTGATGTCACCCGCAATATTCGCTTTAAAGAAAGCTATCGTTCCGGTGTTGCCAAATGAAACTGTATTAAAAAATCCAAGAAATCCATTATTGGCGGCAAGAAACCCGACAGACCCACCTCTACCAAGATCTTTGAAGCAAACATCAACTTCATAAGTTAATCGTTTGCCTGTTTTAACTGGATGAATAGCTTCTGCTCTTGAAAAATTTGAGGCACCAGCGGCTTGATAGCAGTTGGTTGATGTACCGGGACTGTTATTGACTACGGCGGAAAGTGTTGAATCATCATAACCTCGAAAGATCGGTGAAAGTACTGGTGGATAAGCGCCTTGATTGCATTTTTCAAAATTTTCCTTGAAAATTATTGATTGTACAATGCTTGGAGGGGTTGATGGGGCTGTGGCAATCGGGATGGTTAAGGACGCTGGATCGCTGGCATCTACAAGATTCCCAATATTGCCATTGATGGAAGTTATTATATCTTGGATTTTATCTTGAGATTGAATTTTCTGAGAAATGCTATTGGAAATTTTATTTTTTTGTTTACGTTCCTGGATTATTTGGTCAATTGATTCTCCAAATGGTGAGGAAACGATGTTTGAAGGAAGTTTTTTTGGGGTTAGCGAGGCAAAAATTACCGGATACATTTTTCCAGCTGCGTCAAGTATTGAACTTTCATATTGAAATCGCCAAAAATATAATCTTGTGGCGCGTTGGCAGGTGGTTTGTACATAGATGTCAGTTTGATTCACTTTGGGAAGAGGAGTGTCAATAACATATAAGTCGTATTTTCCATCCAGGGAAGGAACATTTGATTCGTAGAATGGATGGTTAGCATAGAATCTTTCTCTATAGGGCTTATTCCGAATTTTCGCCAACACCTGAGAGTAAACAGATTCTGCAATAATTCTGCACTTGAACCCTTCGCTGACATGTAGAACCTGATTGATGTAGCCTGATCCCATTGAATTGATGAAAGAAATGAGGAAGACAACCGAAAGCATTGCCAGAATTACCAGGGGCAAAACAAAACCTGATCTCATACAGCTTTCCTCTTTTTCTTTCTAAATTGAGTTCGGAATATTTTAGGGGAGCATTTTGAATAATTTTCAAAAAGTGAACATGAGGCTAATTTTTTACAGGGGAATTCGAGGGTTCCAGATGCTTTCGGAAAAAAAAATTCCAGAAATTGTTGAAATTTCGTCGAAGATAACTTCACGGAGTGGAGCTTGTTGGAATTGTCTTGAGGAATTTTGATGCCTCCTGAGAACTGTAAAAAATGGAATTTTTGATCTGCTCTCTAATAAAGAATAGGTTGGGAAAAACTCTTTTAAGGGAATCATCATCTCTCCAGGCGTTTTCTTCCCAGGTGAAAGAGCGCTCCAAAAACAGATTTTTTCCCTCAACGCTTTTTTTCTGCTCAGAAAGGAAGTTCAACATCTGATTTTTAGTCATTACATCAAGGGCGGTCAAAAGGCGCATTCCTTCATGATATTTGATTCTGATAAAATCCTTCCGGCGAATTGATTCGAATGTGTCAAACCCAGGGTTCAAAAGCCATTTATAAGCGTCAATAGTGCTGTTTGCCCATGGTACTATTTGTTCGCTGGTGGTAATAAAAGTGTTAAAAGCGCGATCAAGTGATCCACTTGGAATATTTGCCACTTTTGTAGGGCTTCCCATGGTAATTTTTTTTACAAGGGGTGCAATTTCAAGCAGGACGTTATATATGAGACTTGAGGTTGTTTCCGTTTCACGGGCGATTTTAATTTGAATTTCCAGCAATTCATTGGAAAAAGATTTTAAGAGTGGTTGGCGTAATTGAGCTTTTCGATGTAATTCATCGGTTTCAGATGCTAAAGCGGCTTGGAGGTCATCCAGGATGATTCCAATTTTTGCAATGCAGATTGCGGTTTCGCGATCGCATCCGGTTTCTGAAATGGCCTGGTCGAGTGTTTTTCCTGACAGGAGTGGAAATATATATTCTCTTGCCCTGCTAAGGATTAATGCATCATCAATTGAAATTCCTTCTGGTGGAAGCGGGCCTGATGGGCTAGGAATGCACATATTAACGATAAAAGACCGCTTGTGTCCATCTTTTTCAGTCCAAAAAGTTTCAATTTTGGTGTTTGCAAGGTGTTTTTCATAACCGGCACTGGATGAATGCTCAAGGCGTTGTGCAGATAGTTTCACCCGGAAATTTTCAAATTGTTCAAAAAGTGTTCCATCCTGTTTGATAATTCCGTAATCGGTATCGGGCTGAAAACTGCCAAAGGGTGGGCCGCGATCTTCAAACTGCCTGAAGAAGGGGGAATCAGCATTGACCACACTATTTTCATTGGTCATTTCGGGGTGATCGGATAAAAATTCAAGAAAAGAGCTGTTTATTCTTCCTTCTTCCAGGGCATCAGCAACCACTTTAGATGAAATATAAATCGAAGAGAAAAAATTGCTTGAAAGCTCAAGTTTTTGCCTTCCTCCACCCAGAAGTCGAAAGAAAACTACACAAATAACTGCAAAAACTGCTAAAGAAATCATGATTTCAAGGAGGGTAATTCCCCTGATTTTATGATGTCTAAATGAAAAAGCTGACTTTTGAGTTTGATCGATCATGGTATCAGCTGTCAATTGAGCCGATGTTTTTAAGTGAAATCTCAAACATCGATGCAAGCTCCTTTCCGTTAGATTGTACCATTGTGAAATGGACAATCACTAATCCCGGAGTGATCGATGTAAAAAAAATTTCCTTGACATTTTCAATCAAACTGATTTTTTGAGTTGGTCCGTTAAAGTCGTCAATCTGACAAACTAAATTAAATGGTCCATTGGGTTTCGAGGGAGATTTTTCAAGATGCAAAACCCGGATATTATTGACGATGTCTTTATAAACAAAGAAAGAAAGAGTGCCGCCGGGAAGGGGTTTTACCACTTCCGTTCCATCAACTAAAAAATCCATGAGTTTTTCGGTTGCTTCCCGGACAGACATGTGAAAACTAAAGGCAGAGGTGAGTTGATTGCTTGTAGCTCTGGCGTTTCGGAAGCAGACAACAGCCAAGGAAATACTCATCGAAAGAATTCCCAGGGCTATGATGAGTTCAACCAATGTAAAACCGGACATTAGTCTTTGAAAAAAGTTCGGCTTCTTCCGAAAATATTGCATTACTGAAGTTCTCTAAAACTTTTGAATGCTCTTTTTTAATTGTTCCGGAGAATTATTATTTATAAAATCAGGGGTATCAGAAGGAGAAATCGGGACAATTTTAATGCTGGCCCCTTCAGGCCCCAAAAGAGCCTTTTCACCCTCTTTGAGGGAATCAGTTTTTGAATCTCTGGTGATTTCAATTTTTCCTTCAAGGAGAGAAACTTCCGAGCTATTATCGGGATTTACCTTTACTTCTAACGTGGTTCCCCTTATTGCCAAAATTGCGCCGGGGATTTTTACTTTGTAGCAATCTTTAACTTTACGAAATTCAAGACGGGTGCTTCCTTTTATAATTGCCAAAGTTTGTTCGCCAAAAGCTACATTGGCTTCTGGTTTCAAATAGAAAGTATAGGAGTCAACTACTCCGACTAATTTTACCGTTTCGGTTGAAACATTCAACATTTCATCATTTGCAAAAATGATGAAACTCTTTTCGAGTTCTATTTTATATTTTTCCTGTGCTCGAGTTATCTCTGCAAGGGCTTTGGGAGTAGAATCCACTACAAAGACTTTTTCGGTTTTTCCGGGGGGGATGGATTTTGAGTTTTGAGCGGAAGAGCATCCGGTGAAGTCAGTAACTAAAAACATCAAAAAAAAAACAAGTCCAACGGAAAAAAAACGGAATCTCAAAAACATGGCTTTCCTCCTGGTTAAGTGATAAATCAAAAAAAGTTAATCAGTGGAAATAGTACCTGCTCAAAAACCACTCATTGTTACAACCACATTATTAGTTGGAAATGCCATTGCTAAACTCAAAGAAACATTAAAGCGAGAGAAAGGGAAGCAATTTCATCTTTTCTTGGTGTGAAAAATTGCTCCTCCCGGGCTGCTTCTTTCCCTGAAAATTCCTACATTGTGGCAATAACACAAACCCAATATCACTTCAATATTCCGGATACAAGTTACACGCAAAAGCTGACTTGGTTGTCAGGTCTTGTACAAATTCGACGAGCTTGCGCTCATTATGAAAACGCTGTTTTCGAAGTATTGAAATAACATTAATAATAAAAAACTATAAAACTCGGCCTAAAGTTTCCCAATCATTAAAAGCAGTTTTCCCCAATTATCTTTTTTTTAGTATAACATTTCTAAAAAAACATATACAAGGTAAAGAAACGTAAAGCTTCTTGCTTGAGAATTTTGGCTTATATCATTCAACCCAAATGTTTGAACTGGCTCAACATTGGATTCCGACAAAAAACATTGGCAATATAAAGCATGACATTAGGGGGTTTCATTTAGGGAAACAGCAATGTTAATCAGCCTCTTTTGCCTCTCAAGCTTCAAGACTTTTTTAAAAATCTTCGTATCTGCCCATGAATAAGCGGTTAATTGAGTTTAACCAATCAGAAACGGTTTGTTTGTTGTTGAACGTTTCTTAAAAAGGGGCAGATACGAAATTCCTGTCAGACGATTTTTATTTTTTGGTTTCTGAAGCCACGGCAGGTGCTGCAGTGTTAGTGGTTGCAGCTGCTGGTTTAGTGACTTCAGCTTTTGGGGTAGCATCTTTTGGAGCTGGTTCGTTTCCACATCCAACCAAACTGAGACCGACCAGAAGTCCAAGAGTAATGCAAAATGATTTTTTCAAATTCATTTCTTGTCTCCGGTTGTTGTAGCTGAAGAACTGGGAGCTGCGGTTGGATTAGCTTTTGCGGTAGGTGCAGCGGGGGCGGTAGGGGCTGGCTTAGCGACTTCAGCTTTTGGAGCTTCCTTCGCGGCGGGTTGGCTTCCGCATCCAATAAGGCTCAGGCTCATCATAAGGCCAAGTGCCAAACCAATTGTTTTTGTGGTTAAATTCTTTTTCAAAGTTTTTCTCCTACTAAAAATTTTTTGCCGAACTTTTTGATTTTCTCGTTCTTAAAAAATTTTATATTCTATCCTATCTTTTAATTTTTTTAAACCAATTTTTTTTTCCAGGAAAAACTTGTTAAAAATCAAGACTTTGCTGTTTCAAAATTCTGCTGATTGCGAAATAGTCAAGATCTTGCGGACGTTGATGGTCTAAAAAAAACGAATTTCCTCCAAAAATTTTGGAAAAAACCGCTTTTGACTTGAGAAATTCATTTTCCTTGAAATGTTTTCAAAAAAAGGCTTCACCTGAATGACTGCTATATGATATCATGGCGACCAATGTTATATTATTATATTATTCCATTTTATTTAACCGGCGTTTTTCTCATCTCTTACACTGTTGTAAGAGTGATGTTATCGATTTTTGACTTTTTTAACTTCTTCTGGGATTGGTGGGATAAAAAACGTCGTCAATTCCCATGGCTGTTTTTACTGGAAATAGCCATCATTGGGGCGTTTATTTACTATATTGTATACTGGGAATTATCCGGTGCTCCTGATCCTCAGCTCTATAATAAATATGGTGGTGGCTCGTGGTTTTCAAGTATTCTTGGCTGGTAGGGAAACCCATCGGCTTTCATTCGAAAAAAAATACATTGTTAATAGAGGGAAGGGAAGTTTAATGAAAGAAGAATTGCTAAAATTGATTCCAGAATTTCAGGAAATTAAAAACCCTGAACTTAGGGAGAAAACTGTTGCGGCTTTTATGTTGGCTATGGAAAAAGGCGGGTGGAAAGCGGAAGACCTTTCAAAAATTCCATTCACCCTTCTGATAAAAGACACCACTATTTCTTTTCTTGAACATACTCGTGCAGTAACTCGAATTTGTATCGGAATGGCTGATGCAATGACTCCAATTTTCAAAGATCGTTTACCCATTGATCGTGATATTTTGATTTCGGGTGGGATTCTGCATGATGTTGGAAAATTGTTGGAATACAAGCGAGATGGAAAAGGCTATGGGAAGAGCGAATCCGGAAAATTACTCCGTCACCCATTTAGCGGCGTTCAGATAGCTACTCTAGCGGGCTTACCAGATTCAATAAGTCATATAATTGCAAACCACAGCCACGAAGGTGATCATGGAAAGCGAACCACCGAAGGGATTCTTCTTCACCATGCCGATTTCACCACCTTTGAGCCGGTAAAACCGTAATTTTCAATTATTTTGGCTTTTGTATCTTTTTTTGGAAGTTGCGCACAGGGGAATTTACTTGAAAAACATTCGTGAAGTTCGCGGAGTTGCCTTTAAAAGGTAATTTGGGAAACCTTCCGATTTGAAGTTTTTATTGAGTCCTTTTCAGGTCACTTACAAAGTAAATTCCTGAGTAAATGAATTCCACGAAAATTTAGTTGAGTGTTGGTATTTCGAAGAAATATCTATCATCAGGAGAAATAAAATGGGAAAAACAATGGCGGAAAAAATCCTGGCAAAGGCCGCCAAAACCAAAGACGTATCCCCCGGAGACCTTCTAGACGTTTACCCTCACGTAGCAATGTCCCATGAAAATGCAGGACTTGTCTCAAAGGTTTACAAATCAATTGGCGTTTCCAAATTGTATGATCCGGATAGGATAGTAATAATTTTTGACCATCGTGTTCCCGCTGAATCATCCAAAACCGCTGAGGGACACAAAGCGGTACGTGAGTTTGTAAAAGCAAGTGGAATAAAAAACTTTTTTGATATTAATGTGGGAATTTGCCATCAAGTCCTTCCTGAAAAGGGGTTCTGTCGCCCTGGTGAAGTACTTGTTGGAACAGACTCCCATACTACCACTCATGGTTCATTCGGGACATTCAGTACTGGCATCGGCGCTACTGAAATGGCCGCAGTTTGGGCTACGGGTAAACTCTGGATGATGGTTCCCGAATCTCTTAAAGTCGTAACAAAAGGTCATTTTAAGCCTGGTGTTTACGCAAAAGATTTGATTCTTTTCATCATCGGAAAACTCAGAGCTGATGGGGCTGATTACAAATCAGTTGAGTTCTATGGTGAAGCCATTTCTGAGATGTCCATTTCCTCGAGAATGGTTTTGACTAACCTATCCATGGAAATGGGAGCAAAAGCTGCGATGGTGGCACCTGATAAAAAGACCACTGACTTCGTCAAAAGCGTTACTCCAAAACCGTTTGAGGTTATTACCGCTGATTCGGATGCCCATTATTGGCAGACGCTTGAAGTTGACTTGGGCTCCCTTGTTCCACAAATCGCTTGTCCTCATGAGGTTGACAACGTTAAACCTATTCATGAAGTGGCTGGAAAGCAAATTCATCAGGCTCTCCTTGGATCCTGTACGAATGGTCGCTTAGAAGACCTGGAAATTGGGGCAAAAATTCTCTCCGGACGGAAAATTAATCCTGATGTGAGAATGATCGTAATTCCAGCTTCCTGGAATGTATACCGCGAAGCGATGGACAAAGGAATACTCCGCACATATATTGATGCTGGAGCAGTAATCGTTAACCCTGGATGCGGTCCATGCCTTGGTGCTCACGAAGGTTTGTTGGCCCCCGGTGAAAGATGTATCTCTTCCACCAATCGAAACTTCAAAGGAAGAATGGGATCAACTGAAGCGGAAGTCTATCTCGCTTCTCCTGCAGTTGTAGCTAGTTCCGCGATTGCTGGCAAAATCACTGCTCCGGAGGTCAGATAATGAGCATATTTAAAGGAAAAGTTTTTAAATATGGTAATGATGTAAATACAGACGTAATTTTTCCCGGAAAATATCTTAACATTTTTGAGCCGGGTGAAATGGCCAAGCACGCAATGGAAGACCTTGACAAAGATTTTGTCAAGAAAGTTGCCTTTGGAGATGTGATTGTAGCTGGAAAATATTTTGGCTGTGGATCATCACGGGAGCAGGCTGCAACTTGTTTAAAAGCTGCGGGAGTGTCCGTTGTAATAGCTGAAAGTTTCGCAAGGATTTTTTATCGTAATGCTATTAATCAAGGATTGGCCATTATGATTTGCCCCGAAATCTCAAAAATTGTCGAGGCAGGTGATGAATTAGAGGTGGAACCGGAGAAAGGTTTAATTAAAAACCTCACTCGTGGAAAAGAAGCAACAGCAAAACCCCTTCCCCCTTTCATTCTTGGAATTCTGAACGATGGTGGCTTGATTCCACATCTTCAAAAGGAAATGAAAAAATAGTTTCAATGCGTTTGAATTTGAGTTATGAGCAGATGGTTTTTTAGAAAAAGTAAAATAATTCAACAGTAAATTTTTTCTGGAAATGAACAATATTGAAATGAAAGGGATTAAAGAGAAACATGGCAAAATTTAAAGTAGCATGGCTCCCCGGTGACGGGGTTGGTGTCGATGTTATGAACGCTTCCCGAAAAATTCTTGAGGCTGTTCATTTTGATGCCGAATATGTTCATGGCGATATAGGTTGGGAATTTTGGTGCAAAGAGGGAAATCCTCTACCTGAACGAACCCACAAGGTATTGAAAGAAACCGATTGTGCTTTATTTGGAGCAATTACATCGAAAAGTAAAACCGATTCTGAGAAAGAACTTGCCCCGGAACTCAAAGGAAAAGGCTTAATTTATTTTTCACCCATCGTTACTATGAGGCAGACGTTCGATTTGTACTCATGCGTCCGCCCCTGCCGCGCTTTTCCTTCAAACCCCTTGAATTATAAGGAAGGGATCGACATCACCGTATACCGCGAAAACACTGAAGGTTTATATGCTGGTGTTGAGTTCTGTCCAATTCCCGAAGAGGTAAGAACGGCTATTGAGAAGAATAATAAAAAGATGGCCCGTTTCAATAAATTCCCGGCCGAGGATGTCGCAATGTCGACACGAATTATGACTCGTCAGGGTTGCGAAAGAATCATCCGAAAGGCTTTCGAATTTGCCAGGGCAAACAAGAAACCGTCTGTAACGCTGGTAGAGAAGCCCAACGTTTTAAGAGAGACCGGAGGATTAATGCTCGCAGTAATGAAAAAGGTTGCGACTGAATTCCCCGATATCTCCTGGAGCGAAGGAAATATCGATGCAATGTGCATGTGGCTTTTGAAGAATCCCGATAAATACCACGTACTTGTTGCGGAAAATATGTTTGGAGACATCATTTCCGATCTTTGCGCCCAACTTGTAGGTGGCCTTGGATTTGCCTACAGCGGAAATATCGGTGATAAATATGCGATTTTCGAACCAACACATGGATCGGCACCGAAGTATACTGGCCAGAATAAGGTCAACCCCCTCGCTACAATTCTTGCGGCCATGATGATGGTTGATTGGCTTGGCGAAAAGGAAATGGCAAAGAAAATTTATGCCGCAGTTGCACTTGTAATTAAAGAAGGAACAGCCCGTACTTATGATATGGGCGGGAATACTACAACGAGTGGAATGGCTGACGCTGTAGTCAATGCATTAAGACGAGTTTAAGGAAAAAAAAATGCCTAGAGCAACAAAAGATAAGAATTGTCTACCCGGTATAGTTACGGCTCTTCCGGGCCCCAAGGCGAAAACGCTGATTGCCAAAGACAAACAGTATATATCTTCGAGTTATACCCGCGGAGCGCCTGTGGTTGCACATAAAGCGTGGGGTGCAATGATTGAAGATCCAGATGGTAATCGCTTCCTTGATTTTTGCGCAGGGATTGCGGTTTGTTCAACCGGACATTGCCATCCCAAAGTTGTGGAAGCTATCAATAATCAAGCAAACTCTCTGATTCACATGTCGGGGACTGACTTTTATTACGAGCCACAGATTAAGCTTGCTGAAACCCTCGCTGGAATTGCTCCAGGTAAATCACCAAAAAAAGTATTTTATTGTAACAGTGGCGCTGAAGCAGTTGAAGCAGGAATGAAACTTGCCCGATATCACAGCAAAAGACCCAGATTCATCGCTTTTCAGGGCTCTTTTCATGGTAGAACCTTCGGCGGGATGTCCCTTTCCTGCAGTAAAGTTGTTCATAAGCGCTATTTTGCACCTCTACTTCCGCAGATTGATCATATTCCATATGCTAATTGCCTTCGATGTGCTTATAAACTAACATATCCAAAATGTGAAATGCATTGCGTTCATATTCTCGAAGACTATTACTTTAAACACGTAATCCCACCTGAGGAAGTCGCCGCTATTGTCGTAGAAGCAATTCAAGGAGAAGGTGGATATGTTGTACCTCCTCCCGAATTTCACCAGACACTTAAAAAAATTGCCGAAAAATATAAAATTCTTTACATGGTTGATGAAGTCCAATCTGGCATGGGTCGGACCGGCAAAATGTTCGCAATTGAACATTGGGGAATTGAACCCGATATCGTTGCAGTTGCCAAGGGAATAGCATCCGGACTGCCATTAGGGGCGATTATCGCCAAAGCCGATGTGATGAACTGGGAACCAGGATCTCACGCAAGCACATTCGGTGGAAACCCAGTCGCTTGTGCAGCGGCTAACGCCACGATCCAACTTCTAGAATCTGAATTAATGGATAACGCAAGAAAAATGGGTGAAATCCTGATCAAAGGATTCCGGCAACTTCAAAAGCGTTTCACGGTAATCGGGGACGTCAGAGGTCACGGTTTAATGATCGGAATTGAGTTTGTCACGGACCGCAGGACGATGGCTCCTGATCCAAAACTACGAGATGCAGTCGTTGAGGAAGCATATAAACATGGAATTATCCTTCTAGGATGTGGATCAAACACCTTGCGACTTTGTCCTCCACTTATTGTTAATAGAGAACAGTGTGAGTTTGTTATTGACACTGTAGGTAAAAGTCTGGAAACACTTGCCCCACCAGGGAAAAATTAAAACAACCTCCGTTTTAGGGCGCGAACTTTGTTTGCGCTCTTTTTCATTTTAGGAATTAATTTTTTTAACAGCTTTAATCTAAGTCAAAATTTTCACTACATTCTCCGATAAACCTTGCTTAGGGGGATAATAATGAAAAAGGCTTTCCTATTCTTTCCGGGGTTCTGCATCTTGTTATTTATTTTTATCGGATGCGGGGGAGGTGGAAATGTGGGAAGTTCTCTCCCTACTGGAGAACAAATCTCCACAACGACTGTTTTGGGGCAAATTTCCGGTGAGGGAGAAAAAGGCGGAGTAAATATTTTTTTGATCCGTTCTGATACGATTATTCCGCCATCAGCAAAAATTCTTCCAGTAAAATCTCTTTTAACGAATTCTCCACGAATGGAGACTCTGCCAGGGAATGATTTCATAATTCCTGAGAATGCGATGTTTTATACATTCACAGATTCAAAGGGCTCTTTTGCTTTTAACCATGTTCCATTAGGAAATTACAATTTGATTGCAAAGAAAAGCAGCACCCAGAGCTGTTTTCGGTCAAATATCAAAGTTCTGGCAAATGATGGAGCTCCGGTTTCATTAGATATTCAATTGCGTCCAACCGGGGAAATAGCTGGAACAGTTCAGGTTCCCTCAGATTTTGGAACCCGGAGTGGAATAATAATTTATATTAAAGGAACTTCTTATTCGAGCTATTCCGATTCCAGTGGAAACTATTTGATTTCGGAAGTTCCGATTGGGACTTATTCTGTAAGTTTTATGACGAGCGGATTGCAACAAAGTACGATTGATAATGTTTCCGTTGGAGCCGGGGCGGATACGACTCTTCCTCTCGTGATTTTGAGCCGTGATGAAAGTTATTTTGCAGGAATTATCTGGAAGGGTGCACTTTCTTCTCCGCCAACTGATGCGAAAAACAATTGGGCTTATTACAACACTTCAGAGAAGAAAGCCTTCATCTATTTCAATGGTCAATGGGATATATTAGCCCAGGACGGCATAGCAGGAGCAACTGGAACGCAGGGACTTCCTGGAACACAAGGACTTACTGGCCTTTCTGGTGCTACCGGAGCAATTGGCGCATCCGGTTTAAGCGGAATGGGCATTTCCTGGAAAGGAGAACTAGCCACCGCTCCTATAAACGCGACTGTTAATTGGGCATACTACAACGCCAGTGACAAGAAAGCATATATCTGGAACGGCACTGCCTGGCAGATTATTGCTCAGGACGGATTAATAGGCGCATCCGGGTTGGTAGGACCTCAAGGTCTGACGGGGGCTGCAGGTGCGACAGGTGCGACCGGGCCGGTGGGTTCTATAGGGGTTACTGGTGCAACAGGTAAGACAGGAACAACGGGAACCACTGGCTCGCCAGGGTTAAGCATCACTTGGGAAGGAAATCTTCCAAGCCCTCCAGATAATCCTCAACTGAATTGGGCATACTACAATATCAGCACCAAAGAGTCTTATATTTGGGATGGGACAACCTGGGCACTCTTGACTCGGGATGGAGCTCAGGGAATAACCGGTTCGACCGGTTTTACAGGTGCCACCGGCTTAACGGGTTCAATGGGGTCGACTGGTTTAAATGGTAACAGTGGAATTTTCGGTAATGATGGAACTACTGGCTCAATAGGTGTTATTGGGGCAACAGGTTCACCAGGTGTAGACATTGTTTGGCTGGGAGCTACAACTACAGTTCCAATTTCCCCACAGACTGATTGGGCTTATTATGATCCGGTTGCTCAGACATCTTACATTTGGACTGGCAGCTCTTGGCAGATATTGGCACAGAGCGGAGCGCGGGGAAATACGGGTGCGACTGGAATTACCGGGGTGACGGGAGGAAGTGGCCTCAAAGGTTCTATTGGTGACACTGGTGGCACCGGAATAGATGGCCCGACAGGAAACACCGGTGTTGCAGGAATTCCTGGCGAAAGCGGCTCGACTGGAGCTACAGGTGTTTTGGGAAGTATCGGGCTTACCGGTGCTACTGGTATTACGGGAACGACTGGTATAACTGGCCTGCCTGGGATTGCTGGAACGACCGGAGCTACAGGAGACACTGGATTAACCGGGCCACCCGGAGCAAACGGCTCAACTGGGGCTGCTGGTACAACCGGAACAACTGGGGCGTCTGGTTTCATTGGTGTGACGGGTTCTACCGGGCCTGGCCCAATTGGACCTACCGGTGCTACAGGAGCACCAGGGATCAGTATTCTATGGTTTGGAGAAGGCGCGACAGGACCTACTTCCCCGCAAATCAATTACGCTTATTACAATAGCATCGATGGAATCTCTTACATCTGGGATGGAATTAGTTGGCAAATTCTTTCGAAAGATGGAGCAGTTGGAACCAAGGGAACAACTGGCCCAACCGGAGATACTGGCCCTTCAGGGAACCAAGGGCAAGTTGGAGTTGCTATGGATATTTTGTGGCAGGGATCGTTGGATAATCCACCCGCTTCTCCCCAACAAAACGGGGCATACTACAATAACCACGACAAGACTTCCTATATTTTTGATGGAAGCGTTTGGCAAATATTGGCAGTGGATGGGATCAACAAAACCGATGCTCTGACACCTATTATTTCAAACATTTCATTCGATGTCGACTCGACAGATGGTGTAAACTTTTACTGGGAAACAAACGATGATACGATTTCCTATATTGAATATGGACTCGATACTACTTATGGAAGTGCGACCCCTTGGACTACAAACTTCCAAAATTCTTTCAGTCCGACTGTAAGCAGCTTGCTTTCAGGAAGCAACTATCATTTCAGAATCTGGGCAAAAAGCAGTCCCGGAAAATTGGCTTCCTCGGCAGATATTATTGCTTCTCCGGGCTCTTTGCTTTCGATCTCGGTCAATGACCCACCAGGGAGAGTAAATACTCTTGGAAGAATCAGTTTGTCTGGCATCACTATTTCTGCCCTGTATTCTTATAACGACAACCCTATTGATCTTGGAGCTGAAGGAATTTGGACCGTTTCATCGGGAACGGGGAAAATTATTGGGGGCTCTTTTCAAGCACCAACTAAAGCGGAAGAGGATACGCTCACTGTGAGCTATACAGAATCGGGAGTAACAAAGTCGACTGATTATTCTGTTACTGTGTCTCGCCCTTTGCCATGAAAAGGGCGGAAGAATGATTTCAAAAATTGTTTTTTGCTTTCGCGGCTAGGAGATGCTCATGAATAGGTGCTATTTTTTGTTTTTTGCACTGTGCTTTATTGTAATCATTGAGAGCGGTTGCGGTGGAGGCGGAGGTGGGGGTGGGGGTGGAGTTTTATCTTCAACATACTCACCCCAAACTAGCACAGTTCTAGGACAGGTTCTTGGTGAAGGCGATCGCAGCGGTGTCAATGTTTTTCTTATTCGTCAGGATGCGATTATTCCTCCGACCGCCAATACTCTTCCAAAAAACACGGGAGTTAGTCCATCGGTTTACGCTGTGCTTCCGGTAACACCAATTTCCGCTTCTCAAGCACCGAAGAATTTTTCCAATCCAGAAAGCATTTTTTCTTCCAAATTAAATGCCACCTTTTCGGTTATTAATACCACCCAATCAGCAGAAATTAGTCCTGGTCTCCATGAAAATTCCATGCCCAGAGAAAGAGCTGCTGTGACCTCAACGGCAACTTTTGCAACTGATACCAGCTTAACTTTTCCGGCTTCCACTATTTTCTATTCGACAACCGATTCAAAAGGGGCTTTTGCTTTTTATAATGTCCCTGTTGGAAATTATAACCTTATAGCAAAAAAAAACCGCAATGAAAGTTTCTATCAACCTAACGTAAGAGTCGATACTTCTTTCGATGCAGTACCGGTTGTTTTGAACATTCAACTCAGGCCAACCGGAGACATTTCCGGAAATGTTCAGGTCCCTTCAACTTTCTCCACTAAGGCGGGAGTGATCATTTTTGTCAGAGGAACTTCATTCGCAGGTTATTCCGATGCGAATGGTGATTTTTTGATTTCTGAAGTGCCCGTTGGTTCTTATTCTTTGGGTTTCATGGCTGCTGGTTTGCAACAACAAACTCTGGAGGGAATTTCAGTTTCTGCAGGAACAAAAACTACGGTACCACAGGTTACTCTGGCGGTAGATTACAGTTACTTTGCAGGTTTCATCTGGAAAGGTGCCTTGACTTCACAGCCTTCGGATCCCAAAAACAATTGGGCATATTTCAATGCTACTGATAAAAATGTATATGTTTTTTTGAATGGCCAATGGCAGATTCTCTCTCAAAGTGGGACAGTTGGGAATTCAGGGTTGGTTGGTACAACTGGTCTCCAGGGTTTGATCGGACCAACTGGAGCCACTGGCGCTACTGGTGCTCAGGGAGCTCTCGCAATAGGAATAATCTGGAAAGGGGAATTCGCTTATCCACCTTCCGTTCCGGAAATAAACTGGGTTTATTACAACTCAATTGATAAGAAAACATACATCTGGACAGGAACCAATTGGTCAATAATTGTTCAGGATGGAATTGTTGGTGCTGTTGGATTAACAGGTCCTACCGGAGCGACGGGAAATTCGGGACTTACCGGAGAAACAGGTGCGACTGGGTTGACCGGGGCAATAGGTGCGATTGGCGTGGCCGGAGCCACAGGAACTACCGGTATTTCAGGGATCAGCATTTTATGGCAAGGGGCCTTAACAATCGCGCCGAATAACCCTAAAACCAATTGGGCATATCATAATTCCAGCGACGGTAATTCCTACATTTGGAATGGTATATCCTGGACAATTTTGAATCAGAATGGTCCAATTGGTTCCACGGGTCCTACTGGCTGCACAGGTGTTGCAGGTTCAACCGGATCTACTGGTGCAAATGGATTCACGGGAGCCAATGGTACGAATGGTGCAACCGGGGCCATTGGCGTTGTTGGTGTAACAGGTGCATCCGGAACAAATGCCTTGGGAATTGTCTGGCTTGGTACTTCTGCTACAGCTCCAATTTCCCCGCAGAATAATTTTGCGTATTACAACACTACTGACAAAACTTATTACATATGGAATGGCAATTCGTGGACATCTTTTGCCCAGGATGGCCTTCCAGGAAACACTGGTTCCCCAGGAGCCACAGGGCCTGGTGGTTCAACTGGAACAACCGGTGGTGTTGGCCCAGAAGGGAACATTGGAAATACCGGGTGCGCTGGTAGCACTGGCCCCACTGGAGCTTTTGGACCAACAGGTCCGACTGGTACGGTGGGAATAACTGGCTCCACTGGATCAACAGGTGAAAATGGACCGACTGGCCTCACTGGTGCTACTGGTGTCACCGGGGCATCGGGGTCATCCGGATCCACTGGACCAAATGGAGACATTGGAACAACTGGTCTGATAGGTTTGACCGGAGCGACTGGCTCCATCGGCCAAAAAGGTGTTACCGGTGATTTAGGAATAACAGGGCCAACTGGATTTACAGGCCAAACTGGGCCAATCGGGGCAACTGGTACCACAGGGACTATAATTTTTTGGCTGGGAAGCCTTCCCTTTAACCCTGATTCCTATGATATTAATTCAGCTTATTACAACACAACTGATCATAATTCGTATATCTGGAATGGAACAAATTGGGATTTATTGGGAGCGAATGGTCCTGCAGGGGAAATTGGCCCTACCGGAGAGATTGGCGCTATGGGAGAAACCGGAGAAACCGGCGATACGGGCCCATCGGGGATGGTTATCAACTGGCTGGGCTCATTGGCCAATCCCCCGAATATTGGGAACCCTAATGATGCCTATTACAATACCACCGAGTTTGTTTCCTATATCCGGAGCAATAACCAATGGAATATTCTTGCAAAAGATGCAATTGCCGAGGCTTCAACTCCGCTTATCTCAACTTTTAGTGCTGACCCATGGGGTGGATACTCCCTTAACGTAACTGCTTTTATCAATGAAGATGCTTTCTGTATGGTCGAATATAGCTCAGATAACGTAACCTGGTATTCAACCCCATGGACTACTGACACAAGCAAATATTTTAGTGTTAAAGTTGAAAACTTGACAGAACTAACAACTTACTATTTGCGGCTAAAAGCCAAAAATTCTTCCGGAAAAATTGGATACTTAAATGGGCAAACAGCCCAAACAGACAGTTATTTTTCTCTGTTGTGTGCTACTAGTCAATTCTTTGCTACTCCTGGCGAAGAAACAGATCTTTCAGGAGATCGGGTTTCTGTGGACTATGGTGCCCGTTGGGCAAGAAAAATAATACAGTTTCCTGTTTGGGAAATAGTCAGTGGAGGTGGCAGCATAAATGGCTCCATTTTCGCTTCGCCATCCACTTCAGATACCACAATTTTAAGGACTTCTTATACTGAAGGAGGAATTACCAGGACCTGCGATGTAACAATCACTACAGCGTCGCCCTAAAAATTTCTGGCTTCCACTACGCGAGTCCAAAATGATGATTGGTCGAAAGAAAAAGGCTTTGCGCAAATGTAAAATCTGAGCTGTATGTCCCGCTATGGGGGGGAATGAATGAAAAAATCGATTTTGGCGATAGTAGTTTTATTTGCATCCCTTACTTTCTGCTTGGGGTGCGGAAGTAGTGGGGGGGCTGGGAGTGGGCTTCCCGGCAATGAAGTTACTCCCACCGCTACCGTTATTGGTGAAATTACCGGAAATGGCGCAAAAGATGGAGTAGACGTTTTTCTGGTGCATACTGATGCGGTGATTCCTCCGAGTGCAAAAACTTTGCCAAAGGCGGATTTAACAAGTTCCGCCAATGGGATGCTTTATACGACCACTGACTCCAAAGGTTCGTTTGCATTCTACCGCGTTCCGATTGGAAATTATAACTTGATTGCAAAGAAAAATGGCAATCAGAGCGGTTTTCAGCCTGAGATCAAAGTTTTGGCAAATGAGAGCGCTCCATTGGTTTTGAATGTTGAATTAAAGCCAACAGGAGAAATTTCCGGAACGGTCCAAGTTCCGTCAGATTTTTCCGGGAAAGCTGGAATCGTTGTTTTCATTCGTGGGTCCTCTTTTGCCGGATATACTGATTCGAATGGGAATTATCTTATTTCTGAAGTTCCGGTTGGGAATTATTCGGTCAGCTTCTTAACTGCAGGGTTGAAACAAAGTGTTGTTGATGGAGTGTCAGTTGGAGCAGGTGCATTAACGTCTCTCCCGTTGGTTACTTTGAGTCGTGATGACAGCTTCTTTTCGGGAATTCTCTGGAAAGGTGTATTCCCAACACCTCCGGTTAATCCAGGAAATAATTGGGCTTATTACAACCTTACCGAGAAGAAGGCGTATATTTATTTTGACGGTCAATGGCTACTGATGGTACAAGATGGTATCGCGGGGTTAACTGGCCAACAGGGAACCACCGGTTCTCAGGGTTTAAACGGAGCAAATGGTGCGACTGGGGCGGTAGGAAATACGGGCCCTTCCGGAATAAGCATATCCTGGCAGGGATCCTTGGCTGTTCCGCCGGCTTCCCCTCAGATAAATTGGGCCTATTACAATCTGACGGACAAAAAAGCTTACATCTGGGTTGGAACAATCTGGGCTACAATGCTTCAGGATGGATTGATCGGCTCAGCTGGTCCGATTGGTCCACGTGGTCCTGTCGGTCCGACAGGGGCTACCGGCTTAACTGGAATGACTGGTGCAACTGGAACCACAGGCGCAGCAGGGGCTCTGGGAGTGGCAGGTAACGCCGGTCCTGTTGGAATTAGTATATCCTGGCAGGGGTCATTAGCGCTTCCTCCGGTGTTACCGCAGCTAAACTGGGCTTATTACAACACTTCAGATAGAACATCCTATTTTTGGAATGGTACTGGTTGGGTAATTTTGACGTCGGATGGCATTCAAGGAAATGTAGGTTCATTAGGTGCGACTGGCTCGACAGGTGCTGCTGGGGCTATCGGAGCAACTGGACTTAATGGCTCAAATGGCCTTGCCGGATTGCCTGGTTCTACCGGTCCAACTGGTTTAACAGGTGCTACCGGAAGTTCAGGTCTGAGTATCTTTTGGGTGGGTTCAATGGCCTTGGCTCCCATGACACCACAGATAAATTGGGCATATTATAATCCGAATGACCAGAAGTCTTATATCTGGGATGGCAACAATTGGGCGATACTTGCTTATAACGGAACTCAGGGAATTACGGGGACGACTGGAACATCAGGTTCGACTGGTCCGACTGGTTTAACTGGTCCAACTGGTGATACCGGCTCTTTCGGATTACCAGGAACTGTCGGTTCGGCTGGCATAAGTGGACCCACCGGTAATACCGGAGCATCAGGGCCAACCGGTGCAACCGGTGCTCCCGGAGGAATCGGGGCAACAGGGATAACGGGTAATGTGGGTTCTATCGGTGCGACTGGTAGCACTGGCAACACAGGGACTAAAGGTGTTAACGGTTCAATAGGTGCCACCGGAGGATCAGGACCTGCTGGGGCTACAGGGTCTGTTGGAGCTACTGGAGCTACGGGAGGAATCGGCACTACCGGTGCAACCGGAGCTACGGGAAACACAGGTGCTACCGGTGCTGTTGGACCAACTGGAACAACCTTGGTGTGGAAAGGGTCTGGTTCAGTTGCTCCATCTGATCCACAAATTTATTGGGCCTATTACAATTCATCTGATTTTACTTCGTATTTTTGGGATGGAACCACCTGGCAAGTTCTTGCAAAAAGTGGATCTGCAGCTCAAGGTCCAACTGGGTCCACCGGGGCAATTGGCCCATCTGGCTCACCCGGAGCAACAGGTGCGACCGGATTAAGTATTTTCTGGCAGGGCTCCAGTTCATTTGCTCCATCTAATCCACAAATTTATTTCGCCTATTATAATACTTTGGATTCAACTTCTTATTATTTTGATGGAAATGTCTGGAAAACTCTTGCAAAAGACGGGGCAAGCGCTCTCGTGGATGTTTCTGTTCCTGTTGTTTCCAATGCTACATCCAGTTATAGTTCCGGCTCATCGATACAATTAATCTGGGATGCGAATGAGAAAGTAATTTCAAGCATCGAGTATGGCCTCACCACTGATTACGGTAGCTTTACTCCCTGGACAACCCAGTTCGGACAATACGGCCAATCCCTTATTGTACCTGGACTTCAAGGAGGGAGAATTTATCACTTCCGAATCAGAGTCAAAAACTCTCCCGGAAAAGTCGGAATTTCAGCTGATATTACTGATTCCACTGATACTTTGAATTCGATTTCTCTTGCTACAAATAGCTTTTCGGTAGCTTTTGGCTCCACTTTTGATCTTTCCGAAATTCTGATGCACGTTGAATATTTAAAAGCGGGAGGGAGTGATAGCCCGGCCTCTGGTACTTGGACGATTATAAGCGGAGGGGGTACAGTTTCCGGAAATGTTTTTAGCGCTCCAAACTCCTTTGGAACAACCGTTCTCAGGTTTTCTTTTTCCGATGGTTTAACCAAGACTGCTGATTTATCACTGGACATGGCCGATTCCGCTCCATTTTTCACAGCTTGTGGCGATGGAGTGAACATGAAATTGTTGAAGATCCCCCAAGGATCTTTTACAATGGGAAGCCCCGGTGGATTCCCTGCCAACGAAACACCAGCTCATACTGTTGTCTTAACAAACGATTTTTATCTGGGCGAAACCGAAGTGACTCAAGCACAATATAGAAAAGTTATGGGTTTCGATCCTCCTTCCCCCTTTTCTTATCAGGGAGTAAATTTCCCCGTAAATTGGGTTACCTGGCGTGATGCTGCTGATTTTTGTAATCAATTAAGCCAAAAAGCGGGTCTGGGAAAATTTTATTCCTTTGCTGGTGACAAGTTTTCAATAAACCTTTCGAACCCCAGTTTCAGATTACCTACAGAGGCTGAATGGGAATACGCCTACCGTGCTGGGACAATTACAAGCTATTTTTGGGGAGATAGCCCTGATAATATCGATTCTTATGCTTGGTATTATGACAATAGCTCTAGTCAGACTCACGAGGTAAAAGGGAAACTGCCAAACCCTTGGGGTTTGTATGACATGGCGGGGAATGTTGCTGAATGGTGTTTTGATGAGTTTACAACTTATCCTGCTACCACTGATACTGATCCTGCGGGGCCCCCTCAGGGGACAATACAATTTCACAATTTCCGGGGTGGCGGAGATTTGGACTCGTCTTCAATGTTACGGTCAGCGAATCGTAACAGCACAACGGGAGAACCATTGAGCTATAAGGAAGAATCCCCGGGAATCAGAGTTTGTCGATTTACTGGCCCGGTTGCAAAAACTTTGGCAGGAATTTTGTTAACTCCTTCAACTGGTACAGTAAATTCCGGTTCAAATTATGATTTAACTTCTGTTGCTGTCACAAAATCCTATAACGATTTCACCACTGCTTCTCTTGCTGCAGCTTCAGTAGTCTGGAGTGGAACGGGAGTAAGTGGCTCGATCTTTAATTCTGCATCAGGAACTTACGTTATAAAATGTTCCTACACGGAAAATGGTGTGACCAGAACAGCGGACTTCACTATTAACTCCCGAACTCTTACAGGGATATCAATTAATCCTACGAGTGATTCAGTGTATGTTGACAGCAAGTATGATCTTGCCACCAACATTATCGTTACCGCTTCCTATGATGATCCTAATTACACCCCTACGGTGACGGAAGTAACCTGGAGTGGAGATAGCGATATTCATGGGACGAATTTTCAAAGTTCAGTGCCGGGTTTGCATACATTAACTTGCTCCTATACTGAAAGAGGTGTAACCAAAACGGCCAATTTGTCTCTAACAGTTGATCCATCATAAATAAAGGTAATTAGCACTTATTGTAGGGTTAGAAGCTGTCGAATAATTTCGGTAAATTTTACTAGTTACAAAGCAACTGGCTGTTAATGCGAGAAAGCGGGGCGAAAAATTGGGTGTACACAAAAAAGTAAATTTCAGGGAATTTTTCGACAGACTCGTTAGAATATATTCGCAAGGAGATTTGTGTGAAAAGGATTGCAGGGGGGTTGCCGGAATATCGGGCCAAGAACAGTTGCTCTGACTTTATTTCGCGTGATTTCATTGAGTTGGGTTGGGTAAATTGCTTCGCTTTGTTCAAAGTGCAAATTTCGAATTTCCGATGGAAATCTTTTGCCACAACATTGTTTTTGGGAACACTAATCTTCCTTTCGAATGGCCTTTTTGCCGACTCAATCGGTGAGACAGCTCCTCCAGGGCCGCCACCCGAAAGTGAACCTGCCTCGACTTCTGTTTTTCAGACCATGCAATTGGTTGGGTTTAAAGACGATTGGACTCTCGGCAACAAATTCGGAAGGATGAAAAACACGCATGACACTCTCTGGGAGGGCCGTGAATATTTTGAAGCCGGGAGTTTTGAGTGCCTTTTTATTGCGAATAGCTCATGGAAACTGGTTTGGGGAAAAGGAAACGATAATACTGGAACCAGCACTTCCAGCGTAGTAACCGGTACTGCTTTTCCTCGTGGAGGAAAACTTCCTATTACTATTCCCGCAAGTGGACCTTATCAAATTCTTTTTGACGATCGAACCGGAGTATTCAATTTCAATCTGGCCGATGGAAGGCTTCCACCGGTTGCACGTGCAGGGCGGGACCAACAGGTTGGAATTGGAGTGATGGTGAGGTTTTCAGCAGTAGGGTCTTATGACCCTGACGGGTACATTGCGACTTATTCCTGGAGCAACGGGCTCTTTGGAATCAGTCCAGTCATGATATATAACGAACCCGGAGAATACATTGTTACTCTTACCGTATTTGATAATTCAGGAAATTCAGCCTCAGATTCAGTAAAAATTACGGTTTCAAAGGATATTTTGGTTGAGGCTGATTTTCGTCGTGAAACGATTTACGCAGTACCGGTTACGCGTTTTTTTGACGGAGATGGCTCCAATAATTTCTATTGCCGCGCCAGGATTGATAAAGACGACCCGCACTGGCGTGGTGATTTCAAGGGTTTGATAGATCACCTTGATCATATAAGGCAGCTTGGTTTCACTGCGATAATGGTTACTCCACCTACAGAATGCCGTGGGGAACTGGATTTTCTTGGATACAACACTTATGACTGGAAAAAAGTCGATCCGCGTCTCGAATCTTACGGTACAAAGTATCTCGATCTGATCAATGCTGTCCATAGCAGAGGGATGAAAATTGTCCAGGAAATTGTGCTCAATCATTCGTCCAACTATGGAATTCGCGGAGAGGTTTTTATTGATCGTCTTCCGCACAAATTTTACCGGATGGCGGCTAATCCAGCTGTCTGGCCTTATGTTTTTAACTGGGGAGATTACACGAAACCTTTCCGTGAAGATAACGATAATCCACGGGCCCCGGAATGGTTTCAGGATTACCTTTTTCGCGACCCATGGGGCCGTGGCCCTCTTATTGATTCCAAAACAAATACTACTCTACCACTTGAGGGTTATAACCCCGCTCGATTTTTTGGAACTGATGAATCACTGCTTTCGACGGAATGGTATCATCACAATGGCTGGTTGCCCGCAACCATGTCCAATGACGTTTTTTCCGTTCAGAATAAACATCTGGATGCTGATTCAATTGACTTTGCCACTGAAAATTGGAAAGTTCGAAATTACTTAAATGACGCGGCTTTCCGATTTATTGATCTGGGGGTGGACGGGTTCATGGTGAAATTTGCACGAAACATGGATCGGGACCACATTTTGAGCATGGTTGATGAATGGCGAAAAAGGAAGCCTGATCTTTTTATTTGCGCAGAAGTCGAGTGCGACAATGTTGGCTGGGGACAGGCTGATGGCAGTGCGAATCCTTCCGAATTGGCACCTTGGTGGTATACCCGGGCTGGGAACGCCCAGGCTAACCCGGATAGCGGACAAGACTCAAAACTCGCTGTTTGTGATTACCCGTTATTTAATTCGTTCGGACCAACTCTTGTGAAAGGAAATTTTGGCGGCCTGGGAATTATTTTTGCAATGGATTGGGTATACGGAAACCCAACAAAATTGGTAACATTTTTTCAAAGCAGAACAAGAGGCCCAGAGCAAGGACCAGGAAGATTTAACAGATTTTCGGGCCCCACCACAATTGCTGAACTGACTTATGACCTTATTTTTACTGCTCGTGGAATTCCCTGCCTTCAAATGGGAGAAGAAATCGAATTTCAAAAAGGATTGCCTCTTTCACCGATTGCTCAGGGTCAGACTCTTTCCCAGACGGCGCTTGCTTATTTTGGCGGGAATCTCGCCACCGGTACCATTAACTCAGCGATGTCAAACCCGGTTTTTCAGCATTTAAAAAGATTGAACATGATCAGATCGCTTCTTCCCGCACTTCAAACTGGGGTAATGTTGAATGTTAAGGAATGGATCAGCGGGCTTAGTTTCGTCAGACAAACTTCAGACCCTGAAACCACCGTTGTGGTAGGACTGAGTTCCCTTGATCAGGACATTACTGTTGACCGGATTCCAAATGGGAGATACTCTGATGCAATTTCCGGATTAGTTCAAACTGTTGCGTCGAATACTATCACATTTAGCGTTAAAGCCTATTCCGCCGGAATATGGGCAAAAAACGGTCCAGGAAAAATCGGCGAGGGTGGAAATTTTAAATAAATCCATCTCAGGAACCTGTTCAACTAGGTGGTAAGCGGGTCTAAGCGACCCTAACGAGCCTGTCGAAAAATGCCCTATTTTTCATACTTTTATGTAACTATTTAGATGGTTTACAGCGCCAGAGGCTTGATCAAGCCTATAAATCTGCGTGATTTCTTTTGATTATTGGTATTATTCCTTTCTTTTTTTCAGCCTTCAGGGTCGAAAAAAATTATGGATAGGAAGCAAACAGTCCCTGGATATCTCCATGGCGAATTCCCTTGGCAGGCCCTCGCTGCATGCTTTTCACAAAACAATTGCAATCAAGGACGGAATAGGAAAATTTTCTGGCAGCAACTTCTTCCATAACATCATAGGTAAGCCCACCGTCATCAAGATGCATTTCGTGGCAGTGATACATTTCTGCTTCAGGCAACAGGGCTGATATTTTTTCCAAATTGTGCTTCTTAATCTCGATTTCGCCGAGATTTAGATGCTTTATTCCTATGTCATTCAGAATGGGAAGAGTCTCAAATATTTTTTTTCGATGCAAAGGCCAGGCGGGCGTTTCCACTGTGATGGCCTTGAAATGACGCACTGCTTCCTCCATATTTCGCAAAACCTTCCTGGAAAAATCGGAGGCACCGAGGTGAAACCGGATTTCGTCAAATCCCAACTCCTTAAGTTTTAGTAAAACCTCGGAGCTCGCCAGAATTCCATTGGTATAAAGGTAATACCAGGGCTTGGATTTCATCCTCGGTGCAACATCCCGAAAAATTGCCATATACTCCTCTATTACACCCAAATACAGAAGCGGCTCCCCCCCTCCACTGAAGCTCACAGCTCCCGGGGAATAGTTGTCAACGTAAGAATCCTTGTAAATCCTGGCTTTCGACCGAATGCTCCATTCTTTGTCAGGTTCTTCCACAATGTTTTCGGAACAATATCTGCATTGGGCATTACAGCGGGCACCACAAAGGATATTGCGCCGAAATGGATCCGGCTCAAAACAAGCGCGGCATCCCGGGGAAATCAGACCTATGTGCGCACAATGGCCTGAGGCGTGAAGTTCCAAAGTCGCCACACGCTTTTGTCTTTCAAATTTACGAGCATAGGCTTCCTGTATTGAAATCAATCTCATCCTGTTTGTTCTCTCTTTGAATGTGTATTTTCGGTCGCAAAAGGTACTGCAACGTTTTTTCAGATCAGATTCAAAACCGTTTGAACTCCCCCGGGAATCCCTGTTTCCAACGTTCCACAGCCTCCCGATAGGACCTGGTTACAAGCTCCGATTTGTTTCTCAGCAAAACAGCATTCGCCCTAACGCAGAAACGACAGAGATCGTTTTCCAACGTGGGCCAACACTCTTCAAAAACAGTCGGGAATTCCCTTCTGGCATAGTGGGGCAGGTAAAATAGTCGGGCAATAGCGGCACAGTTCCCGTTTGGCCAATACCCGTAGGAATTTAACAAACTTCCGCACACCCTGGGAACGCAGCATTCCTTCCATTTCATGTTCATATCCACAGGAGCGATACATACCCCTCTGAACCCCTTCTCCTTGCCTTCAGGAGCCACTTGGAAAGCAATCCTGCCACTCTCCAAAAGAGGCTTGACAACGGAATCATTCGTGAAATCGGCAAGACGCTCGTACCGGGGGATGATTCCATTGGTCACGATAACCATTGTGTCCAGAAAGCCACCAGTCATGAGTTCCCGATGGAGTTTAAACAGAAAACTCACAATCAGAGGGTGAAGGAGAGGTTCGCCGCCAAGCACGCGCAACTGATCAAGATGAACCTGGTTCTTTTTTATTTGCTCTATGAAGCGATCGATCTGTTCTTCCGTCATGTCCGCGTCTTTCAGATAGGGCAGAAAAGAAAGATTACAATGACGGTTGCAATGCTTGCACAACAAATTGCACTGGTAGGTTATTTCGAGTTGAATAATACGTACTTTGCCACGCATGGGGGTCAAATTCATTGCATCTTCCTTCATTTCCCTGGAATCTGCCCATCTTTTGGTAGGCTTCTCAGGAGGGAATTGTCAGAGGGGGGCGGTGCTGGTTGTCCTTGTGTCGTGTCAATGCTGAGCGCCCCAAAATTCACCAAAAAACGGCAGAAACTGGTCTTTTCTTGTTGGGTCATTTCCCCGGGAAGATCTGCGGGAGTGAAGAAAGCACAATCTCGAATGTGTTCCAGAGCACCTTTTAATTCCTTCCTCAGACCAAGTTCTCTTCGCCCTACATTAAGTTTCAGTAAGCCATAGATCTGGTGAAACGTCCAGACACTTTCCCGTGGTCGACTCAATACTGAAACTGGCCCAAGATTTTCAATTGCTGCAGGTGAGGGAAGGTAGACATCTTTCAGGCTGATCCCATCGTCGGGAATGCCACGTCGCAGATTCACGCTCAACTCTGATAGAGAGACCCGCTCAAATGGTTCAGCGGAAAAATCCTGGATGGTCTTGCGAATCATCTGCTCAGCCAGGGAACCAACTGAAAGCCCGACAGGAATCGATTGCCTTAAATCCTGCCGTTTTTCCGAAACTGCTCTGGCAAAGCATAAAACCGTATCCAGTTGACAGATAGGATGGACTCCAATAGTAAGACCAAGAGATGGCTCATTGTCCGTATTTACCGGATCATGCCAGAAACCACGCGGCATGTAAAGGAAGTCTCCAGGCTGGAGAATAACCTCCATAAAAGGTTTTTTTCCCTGGAGGTAATGGTTTTTAGACTTTGGATCAAAACCAGTATCTAAAGGCATTCCAAAGTAAGGATTGGGAGTGCTGGGTTCGTACACTCGCCAGCGTTTCGTCCCTTCCAACTGGATATTCAGTTCGTCATGCGCGTCGAGGTGGGGACTGATGTAAGAGTTCCCTGGTGAATAGTAAGCATTTACATTCACGCGACCTTTTATGCGCCCCTCCAGCTCTTCTTCCATGATTTTGGCCATATAAAAGACGCGATTGCTATGGTCCTGAATGAAGTTTATGATCAGAGAAACAGCCTTTTGGCTTTTTCTGATCATGCAATAATCAAATCCTGGCTGGTTCTGATCGAAGAGAACCTCAGTTGGAACTCTTCTGAACTTGATCCCCATTTTTACTGTTTCATTCCACTCCTTGATCGGGGCCGAGAACCGCAGGTAATCGTCCATGTCCGCGCTGGAATAAAGCCCCTTGTAGTAGTCGCGATTTTCACGATGGATATACAGCGGTTTCTTCCCCCAGTAGCCGCGAAAAAATTCATCGACGAAAAGTGGATGCAGTAAAGAGGCAAGATCACCAGGAAAATAATTCACTAATCCAACTCCTTGTATAAAAAGATAGTATATAATACTGACACGTAAATTCAAGAAAAATTCACAGCATGCGTTTTCAAAGGAGTCAACATGGCGATGAACTTGACTGACGCTATTCCTTTCAGACTTTTCACCGTGGGGGACCATTTCCTTATAGAATGGATTCTGCCTGAAACCCAAAATGACCAACCCCAGCTTCCTTTTATTCAATCGCTCAAAGAAAAGAACCAAGTCTCGCACATTGGCGGCCGGAGCTTCATTCCGCTTTCTTCTCTGGGTGAAGTCATCTCAACTTTGGGATCGCTGAAACCGTCATTATTCATCTATCATGCCACGCGGTGCGGTTCAACACTGATGGGCCGGATGCTCAAATCCGGAACCGAAAACCGCGTATTTAATGAACCGAGCGCCGTAACCGAACTTTTTATGAACTTTAGATCCATTGACGACACAATCATCAAAAAGACCCATCTCAGCAATATGATCGGCGCCTTTGGACTAGGTGCTCCAACCTGCCAGAAAAACCTGGTGTTCAAGTTCGCCAGTTTATGCAATATTTTCTTCGATGAAATCCGCGCAGTCTTCCCCGATACTCCAAGCGTCTTTATGTATCGCGATCCGGTTGAAATAATGGTTAGCCTTGTCACGGAACCATCGATGTGGCTGGACAACGTTCATTCTGAAAAATTTGTTACCTTCCTTCCCTGGTCGAAAAAAGAAGCGGCAACGCTTGATATCGAACATCTGGCCTGCCTGTATCTCGAGCAACAGTTTCAATGGGCCATTGGTCAGGCCGAGGTCTTTTCAAGGCTCGTCAACTACACCGAGCTGCCTGAAGCGGGATTCGAGATCGCCGAGAAATTTCTTCACGCTGGAATCAGGGAAAAATGCTCTGACGTTCTCCTCTGGAATGCCAAGAAGCCGGACAAGCCATTTGTTCCCGACTCCCAGAAGAAACAAGGAATGGCCTCCCCTCAGATACTGGAGCTTGCTGAAACGCGACTTTATCCATTGTATCGCGGGCTTGAGGCAAAAAGGATGGAAAAACTTTCCTCTTTCAAGAGTTTGAAAGGACAATCATAACCATTTTTTTATCAAGGAGTTCGGAGATGAACGTCAGGACGTCATTTTCGCAAACCGTTTTCTCCACTTCATACCTCTCACTCAACAGGTCGCACAGACTTGCTATTGAACAGGGTTCGACAAGGGCCTCCCATATGACAAGGCCGACAGGGTCCAGGCAATGCCCTTGTCCACCGTATTGGGCGGCTAAAAGCAATGTTCCGTCAAGTTCAGCCCTGAATACCCCGGGTGCGTGAGTGATGACCGTTTCCAGACTCAACGTTTGCGATGTTTTCATATCAGAGCCTTTCTATCTTCTATTTGTTGGGCTACCGTTGCATTTTTTCCTTCGCCCATTTCAGAAAAAACGCCACGTTGAGACCGCGCAACACAATCTGCCAAAAGGAATCAAACCCCTTCCACCCCCCCCAGTTTCCGCAGGATGAGGCACTTTGAGCGTATCCTTTGAGCTTGCTGAGGTCAATATATGTTCTCAGATAGTTATAAAGACCATTATCGGATTCGATCTCTTCAAAGGCGAGGAGAGCATCATGCCGGGAAGCCTCGACCCGCCGGAAGAAATCCGGTGAGAACGCTTTTTTTGATGTTCGCCACTGAATCTCCGGTGGAAGGATACCTTCCATACCGGCACGAATCATGTAACGCTTCCATCCGTGGCGAATCTTCATATCAGCTGGCAAAGCGAGGCAGAACTCAATAAGGCGTTTGTTCGCAAAAGGAAAAAACACTTCTTGCTCCTCCGGCATGGTGCTCGACAAGAAGGGTATACTGGTGTTTTTGAACAGCGCAAAGGCGGTTTTTTTTTGGTTTGGAAATGTCTTAAAATGAGTTTCCACGAAATCGGGGGGAGTAATTCCTGCCGAGGCCATTGTTTGATAGAAAAAATCCGGCTGCGCGATCAAAGCCTCTGCAAAAGATACCGGCCGACGCCCCCTGACGCGCGCATAAAAATGTGCAATATTCTCTGGTAACAGCTGCGTGATGAGGTTTTGCCACGCTGCGTTAAAAAACGACGTATTCTCCACTTTGGCCATTTCCCGCAAGGTAGCAACCAACCTAGCCCAATGGCCTTCTACCGCAAGCTCCGGTACATAACCATTTCCAGGAGAGGAAGGGCCGATTTCTCCCCGACTTCCGCAGAGGAGGACACGGATGTTATCCTTCCTGGCGACTTCCTGAAAAGCCGAAGAAAGGAAGTAGGTATGATAATATCTGGGATTTTCACTTTGTTCAATCGATTTATTCATGTAACCGCAAAGGCTTTTTACCGGCGGATGTACGTAGTGAACAGCAATGTTTTCCTGCCTTTTGACGATGTCGATATAGTGGCGTTCGTCGCTTTCCGGGCCAGAGTAATCTTCAGGCAACACCGAGGAAATGCCGGTAAGAGTTTTTCCCCGTTCCCTTTGCAGGCGTGCCACGGTGCAGACGATGGAAGATGAATCTAGACCACCGCTCAACAAGGCTCCCACGGGAAAGTTGGTGCGAATGCAGGAACGGACCGAATGGAAGAACAGTTCCCTAAATCGTTCCACATACTCACCCTCGTTCTTCAACCTTATTTCGCGTTCAAAATCGGGCTCCCAATAGGTGTTGGTATGCATGGTGGATGCGGTCACGATGCAGGTCGTTGCGGCTCGCATGAGTTTAATCCCTTTAAAGGAGGTTGCTTGCGGGTCCCGGTAGGCTTTGGGAAGAAAGGCCTGTTGTGCGAATCCTGCGTCGTCAAGCTGGAAGTGAAGTTCAGGTAGGGCAAGAATCCCTTTGAGTTCCGTCGAAAAAATAAAAAACTGGGGAGTGCAATACGTGTAGAGACATTTACTGCAAAGAGCATCGACAGCACAGAAAAGATGTCTCGAACGTTCATCCCAGATGGCAAAAGTATAACTTCCCTCCAGATGCTCAGGACAGGTCTCGCCCCATTTTTCGTAGGCATACAGGATGAGATGAGCGTCGGGCGTGTTGGTTTCATTTCCAGGAGAAAGCCCCAGCTTGTTGAACAGCTCGTCACGATTGTCAATTCTGGCATCAGCGGTGACGACCATCCGGTGGCAGGGACTTCTGAAGGGGAGGTGCTCATAAAAGGATTCTGGAGTAATCTGAAGCTTCTGGTGACCCAACCCCAGGTGTTCGCCGTTCCACACTCCGGAGCCGTCCTTTCCATGGTGTGCCAGGGCATTCATCATCGCCCGGAGGGATTCTAGCTCAAAGGGACGTCTGTCCCGGTAGAATATGCCACAAATTGCACTCATAATCGCTTCCTTTCATGCGGTTCTTTACCATGAAATGCAATTTGATGTCAACGTGGAGTCTGTAATAGGACAGCGATTCTCTGTGAGTCGCTGCGGTTGTTTTTGAGAGCTATTTTGAGCAATGTTCAAAATAATAATTATTCCGACAAGTTTCGAAGCAAAAGTCAGTAATAGCTATATTTTGCGAGAAAACTCGCCGAGAATTGCTGGTAATAGGAGCACCACATTGACAAAACACGACGCAAAATGTAATGTTTTCAGGATGACGAACATTTCGGTTTGGTGGTATCATGATAAAAATTTGTTTTTTCGGGATCAGGATGTCTGGAGTTATCTCAAAAAGCACCACTCAACATGATATCTGAGGTTAGGTAAGGATGGAATTCGTTACGATTCCCCCAGGGGAATTCCTTATGGGGGGTTCTGTCGACGACCCCGGGGCATGGGACGATGAGAAACCGCGGCACAAGGTATGCATCATTCAAGGCTTCCAACTGGGCCGGTACCCGGTAACACAGGAACAATGGGTAGCGGTAATGGGAGACAATCCCAGCAGTTTTACCGGTTGCCTCCATCCCGTCGATACCATTTCGTGGGCTGATACTCAGCAATTTCTTCAAAAACTCAACGAACGGCAGGACGGGTATCATTATCGTCTTCCAACGGAAGCGGAGTGGGAATACGCGGCAAGGGCTGGTACAGCAGGGCAGTACCCCGGGAATTTGAACGCAATAGCGTGGTATGACACGAATTCCGGCAACAGTACACACCCCGTTGGTGAAAAGCTTTCGAATCCATGGGGCTTGTATGACATGATCGGGAACGTTTCGGAATGGTGCCAGGACTGGTTCGATGCTGATTACTACCCCAAGAGTCCGGAAAATGATCCGCAAGGCCCGACAAGCGGAACGAAACGGGTGCGAAGGGGCGGATCCTGGGGCAGCCTGAGTGTAGATTGCGGGGTTTCCCGCCGGTATTCCGGTCCTGTCGAGGCGAGGCACTTCAACTTCGGTTTTCGCTGCCTACGAGAATTTCCGGAGCTTTGTCCTAAACAATTTTCCTCTTCAACTGTGACTGCGCGCCAAGAACGATGCGGTGACAACATGGAACCCCATCAGCAGGATTGGGTGTGTGCCCCCGAAAAACCGGAGATGGCTTATGCTTTCGGGGGCTCTCGGGAAGATCGAGGTCCTGTATCCGGCGCCGTCGGTTGCTCGAAAAGAAATCAGACTTTTAGGTATGCTTTCTACGGCTTGGTGTTTCAGTATCCATTTCCCTGTCCGGAGCTACCACAATCCCTGGGAGAGAGCTCACCTGATGTCATCGTAGCGGAAGGCCCCGTCCCACGACAACTCGACGCACCGACGGGAATCGGGTATTACTGGCAATCTGAACCAAATCGTTTCCTGTTGTTTGCCGGGCGCCGCACCGGTTGCTTTCTCGTTGAAGCAGGAAACCGCGTCACCATAGATCGGAGCCGCAGTGCCACGGATTCCAGGATTCTCTTTTTTCTCCTGACCAAAGTCCTGGTCGCCATTCTGCTCCAACGCGGTCATCTCGTGCTCCACGCCAATGCCGTCCTGGCACCGAAAGGGGCACTCGTCTTCTTCGGAAATTCGGGGGCAGGGAAATCGACAACTTCCGCCGCGCTCTCCCAGCGCGGATTCCGAATCCTCTCCGACGACATTACCGCATTTTCCAAAGGGGATGGAAACGTGACGACTGTTCTTCCAGGCATTCCACGGTTCTACCTGACGAACGATACAGCGGAAAAATTACAGCAACCGACCGATGGGATGCCACCACAACGGGAACGTCGCCTGAAAGCTTCAATTCGGTTCGATTATAGTATCAGCCCCGTGCCCTTGCACGCTCTTTACCTGTTACAACCTGGAAAGGGAGCATCGGTGGGTTGCGAGTCACTAAGGGGACCTGCTAAAATAAGCGCATTCCTGCAAGGTCTCTATGACCATGGACTCAAGATGGAACGAACCCAACTTTTTTCCCTGGTAACCAATCTGCTGGCAAAGACCCCGATGTATTGCTTGACGCGTCCCGACGATAGATGGTCGATGGTTGAAATCCTTGATCTGGTGATGGGGATGAATGCGTAAAAAAAAGATCGCCGTCTTATTAAAGGTTTGCTGTATTTTTGGTGCGATAATCCTGCCCGAATTGCGCAAAGCATAAAAATGGGGGGGGAAAAGAATTACTGGATGGCCCTGATAATACCATTTTTCAGCAGCACGCTGAGGAATGGCAGAACATCACGCTCCATATCTTCCCGTTGGGCTTCATAGTACAGGCAAAGCACATCACAAACCTCGGCAACGGAACGGGGGGTTGAAAAATAACGCCAGATACGGCTGGCCACCGGGTCCATGGCGAAATATTCAGATCGCTCAACGTTCATAATAACGACTTCACCAGACCTTTCGTCAGCAAGGAACCCATCCTCCTGAATAAATACGGAGTCAATTCTCACGACATTGATTATCGGCATTACCCCTCACTCCATATCATCAATTTTTTTTTATGGGTACGTGCTGTCAGGACTCACATGCCCGCCATCAGAACCTACGCGTGGGAAGTGCTCTGACAAGGTGACATCCAATGGAACTATTACGGGAGGATTCCATTTCTCTTTTTTGGTTGCCTGAATTTTTTCCTTGTTCTTTTCCGGTTGGGTTTTTTGAATATCCTTCATAATGATTTTGACTCCTAAAAAATTCGTGATCCCAAATATCATACAATGTTCAGGAAAAAGTAGTCAAGGTTTTTCGCAGCAACAAAAAGTAAATTCCTATTGACATTAGCAATTAACCATGCAATTCAAAAAAAAATCACGAAAAATTATTTTTTCCAAATTTTCTGTATTTGCGTTGGTGCAGGTTTATAAGTCAAGTATTTTTACTCTTTTTCGCTGGGTTTTTCGAGTCCGGCCAGCAATTCTCGGTGAGTTTTCTCGCAAAATATAGCTATTACTGATTTTTGCTACGAAACTTATCGGAATAATTAGTGTTTTGAAGATTGCTAAAAATGGCTCTCAAAAACAATCTCAGCGACTCCCCGAGAATTACTGGAGTCCGGCAAAACAATATTCCGCCCGGACACAGCATGCCCTGCCCCTACGGCATATTGCCCATGGAATGTATCTTTTGCCGCTCTCAATAATAAATTTTGCGAGTGGCCGTTCCGAGGTGTCATCAAAACAGTATAGGTTTGAAGAGAGCTAACATTGCTAATTCAGTCAAAGAATTTTTCGGTCAAAGACCCTTGTCATGGTAGGTTGCCCCCTTGGGGAATACCGGACGCCCTTCGGTGAACTCCAGATAAGTGGAATCCCCAATATGATAAGCCCAGGAAATCCACGTTTTTTTTATGACATCCTGTAATTTTTCATTTTGGGAAAACTCTTCCATTTCCCAATCCCAGATCTGTTTCGAGATGTTCTCTTTGAGAAATGATTCGAAGTCCGTCTGCTCGGGGCTCATTTTCCATTGATCAGAAGGCCCCATTTCCAATTCATACCTTGTACAACCGCACTTTAAAATTACTGAAACGTCGGGAGAAACGCTGTTGTGCACGACCTCTCTGACTTCCCTATAGATACGAAGGCCTTCTTTAAGCCCTGATGCATAGAAAAACATGCTGTAAGGGCCAAAGACGAACTCCCTTCTTTCTATCCCGCACTTGCTCGACATCCGCAAGCCTCTGGAAAGTTCGTATAATACAAACAGTTCTTTTACCGTCCTCGGCTTCACCACCACCTTGAAACACTCGTAACAAGGGCTCGGAATGTACCCGAACGTATCAAAAATAGCATTATGCCAAAGTGAGCATTTTTTATTCCGAATGGAATTGACATGAATCCAGTCGATCTTTGTTTCTAATTCCGGGTCACGCTGAATCAGTCTGTCATTGACCAGATAATATCCATGCTTCTCAAAATGCACCAAAACACTCGACCGTGGATCCTTGCTTTTGAGCAATTCCCGACCACGGAAAATCCTCTCCCACCTTTCTCGCAGACGCTGAACAGGCGTTTTAAGGGGATCGGTATAACTCCGGCGGAGAGCGTTCAGAAGTTCCAGAATTTTTGCATCCATACAAGTTCCCGCCCTATTCGGGCCGATTGTCCACTTTCAATATTCCATCTTTATTGAGTTCTTCAAGAAAAACCAGAACATCTTTTTCACAGGTTTCCCTGTCCACTTCATATTTCTGAAGGAGTCCTTCGATCAGGGAACTTACCCTGATGGGTTCCTGAATCAACGACCAAACGTAACTTCCAATGGTATCCAGGCCGAAATATTTTCCTTCATCAACACTCATCATGATCGTACTGCCGTCAATGTTGTTCTCAACAGTCTTTGGATGTTTGCTGACCAGATTTTCCAGTGAGATACCCTTAATTTTCATAAATTTTCCCCATTAAGAAAGGTTTGGATTTACCACTTCAAAAATCAGGTGCCTTTGAAGAAGTTCTTTTAAGAACTTTTCAACATCATTTCGGATGAGTTGCTCTTCGGCCTCAAACCTGTTGACCAGCTTGAACACAAGCGCATTCACATCGCGTTTTCCATCTAGCACATCCCATACGACGCGCCCGGTTCCACCAAGTTTGAATACTTCGTTGCGGTTATGAGGTATTCCATTGGGAGTGGGCACTAAAATTGTCTCCCCTTCCAGGTTGTGAAGGAATACCGTATCGGATTTCTGGAAAACGGAATTTGAAGTGAATTTCACGAGTAAATTGTAGTCCCCATCTCTTTATCACTGACTTTTCACTGATGCATCTTGAATGGCATGTTCGGCCAGCTGAACATTGTACGATTTGCACAAATTATAGATAATCACTACCCATACACCGCAAAAAATGGCCCTAGGGTAGAAAAGGGCTGTTCCGGAACTCCCCAGATTTGTTGGATAGGAATTTTCTTTTTCCATGTCGAGGATACCACTCCTCTTATTTTCGAGTCAAGGAGGTTATTCAATAAACAGGGCAGACGCACTTAATTTTCAGACTGGAAGAGTAGTTTCTGCAAATAGTTTTCATCCCAACCCGCTTTCAATTGTTTTGCTTTAATTCCAGAATTTGCTGAACTCTCTTTCTTCAGAATATTTA
>JADFXM010000020.1 GCA_015233565.1 Candidatus Rifleibacteriota bacterium | reverse complement strand
AAATTTAAAAAGCTAGATTTTAAGACTATTTTGACAAAATAAGAAAGGGTAGAAGAAAATTTTTGGAAATTTTTTAAGATTGAAATTGATAGGACCTAATCATTTTGGTAATATTGCAAGAACCTCAAAAGACAAAGATTCATCTCCAAAACCCAAAAATCATGGTCGTCATGGATCAGATGAATATACTTTCAGCCGAGTTACCGAATATCCTCATGAATTGAATCCTGGAGACAAATGTCCGAATTGTGAACATGGAACGCTTCAGCGCCTGGAGCCGCGCAAGATAATTCGTCTAATTGGTCAGCCTTCGATTGTTGCCGAATTACATCAGCCGGAACGACTACGTTGCTCTGGTTGTGGTGAAATTATTACAGCTAAAATGCCAGAAGAAGTCGGAGAAGAAAAAGCAACTCCTTCGGCAAATGCAATGGTAGCGGTTTTTCGTTATGGAATGGGAATGCCTCATTATCGCTTGGCAGAGATACAAAAAGCTTTTGGGGTTCCACTCCCAGCCTCGAGCCAGTATGAAATGGTGGAAATGCTCTGGACTCATGTGGTTCCAGTTTACAAGGAACTTTTGAATCAAGCTGCTGATAGTCCGCTGTTTTTTATAGATGACACCGGAACCAAAATTCTTTCTTTGCTCGAACTCAAGGATCAATTGAAAGAGGCTGGTGAGCGAACCGGGATGTTTACGACCGGAATAGTAGCTCGCAAAGGAAATCACGATATTTGCCTTTTTTTCAGTGGGCGCAAACACGCCGGAGAGAATCTTACAGACCTGCTAAATCGCAGATCAGCAAATTTGCCTGAACCAATGCAAGTTTCAGATGCTCTTTCCAGAAATTTTCCAAAAGACCATTTTACTGTCATAATTCTCTGCCTAATTCACGCCCGTAGAAATTTTATTGATTGTCAGGAAGCCTATCCAGACGAATCCACGTATGTAATTGAGCGAATTGGCAGAGTTTATGCAAATGAGAAGAAAATCGCCGAAGCAAAAATGACACCTCAGGAAAGGCTTGAGTACCATCAAAGCTTTAGCCTTCCGGTAATGGAAGAAATTAAAACGTATGCCCAGAGCCAACTCAGCAGTAAGAAAATTGAGCCTAATGAAGTTCTTGGCGGAGCATTCCAATACCTGCTTAAACACTGGGAAGGGCTGACACAATTTCTCAAAATTCCAGGCGCACCCTTGGACAATAACGAAAGTGAACGGTTACTGAAAGTCTTTGTCCGACATCGAAAAAACAGTCTTTTCTATAAAACTGAAGATGGTGCTCGAGTGGGTGATACGTTGATGAGTCTTATTCAAACGTGTATCGTATCAGACGTCAATCCCTTTGATTATTTAACCATACTTCAAAAATATTCGAAGCAAGTAGCAAAAAATCCTCATTTGTGGCTGCCCTGGAATTATCAAAGCATTTTGAAAAGCGTTGAACAACCAAAACCTGGTTAGGTTAGCGGGTAGCACAAAGCCGAAAAAAAGGCTTTTCGATTTAGTAATCCGGAAATTTTTTTAAATAAAAAACAAAACCGGCAAATTAATTATTGATTTACTGAAACAGCTGATCAACACAGCTTTATCTTGACCAACTGATAAGTAACTATTTCGAAAAATAATTTTCCTTTTCCCTTAAAAAAATAAATCTCTTACAGCTTCTATAAGAAGCTATTGGAATCAATTGTCCCGAAAATTCTAACATACTTTTTCTGGGACTTTTAGCACTTTTATCGAAAGGACACGGAATTCTGAACTTAGATTTTAGAAAATTACCAGATTTAATGGGTGGAGTGTTACAAATTTTTGGAAATTCACTTTTTGACAATGTTTGGTGTCATCGAATTTTTTTTGGAAACAATGAACTCAAAGTGATCTTGGAAACTGTGGTACTTTAAATGGGTTAAATAAGGTGGTTCGACCCCTCGGTTGAGCTCTATAAATTGCCGGTACTTTGTGTGAATCATCCATATCAATATTTTGTGAAGCCTGATTTTCATTCATTTCTTTTATTTCCTCTGATTTGCGCTTTTTTCAGAGCATTTATCAGACCTTTCTGTTTTTCATCAGTTTTTTCGTCCTTTTCACGATCGATTTCCTTGATCTTTTCATGGTTCTTTACTTGAGTTTCCTGGAAATTTTCTTCATTAATCGCAATTCGTTCGACTGTTTTCAAAACCGAAGTATTCTGAGGAACTGTTTGTTGGAGTTTTGTTCCAGGAAATTTTGAGAAGGCAATGGATAAGACTTTTGTTCTTCTTTCGACAATTTCCAACAAAAAAAGAAAAATTGAAAGTGAAAGGAAGAAAATAACTACTGGAATTGGGGCTGGAGTTTCCTTTAAATCTTTCCAAATGGAGGATAATTCAACCTTCTCTTTTCCGGAAGTGATTTTTAGAATTTTCCCCCTATTGAATTCAGCTTTTGAAGAATTAAAAGATTGATATTCAGGAGAAAAAGGAAGGCAAACAGGTGGAATAGATAATTTTTTGCCATTTCTCAAATCTATGCACCCAACCACGACTTCGCGGTCATGAAGATTTACTTCAGCAACCAGACTATTGGCCGATTCCCACGTCATTCTCAGTTTTTCTGTGGAAGGTTTTTTTCCGAATTCACTGCGAATTAATGAAACCTCTGGGGGTTCGGAATAGTCTTCTTTCCACCTTTCAGGGTCAAGATTTAATCTTACGAAAAGGTAACCATTCCTTATTTCTGTAAACGCAGTTTCCACCTGATTAGCTTGGCCTGTTTCTCCCGAAGTCCAACGAGCTAAAGAGCTGATGAAATCAGGGGCATTTTCCCATCGGGCGAAGCCGCCTGATGAGAGACCATCTATTTCTCCGGTATAACATAATGTTCTTCCCATTCCTGCTTGCCAGAATGCCAAAATTGGTGGAGAAGACTCATCCAGGCCTTTTAAAGCCTGGAATGCTCCTGGGCGCAGGTAAGTCAGATTGTACCCACCAATTGGAGGAAAGAGCCAAGGAGGCTTAACTTGGCCAAGAAGTGATTGCAACCCTGGTTCAACCTGAACGGGTACTTTAGATTCTACAAAAGAACTCTTAGCAATAATAAAAGTATCCTGGACAAAAATTCTTGGAAGGTCTTCAAGATTTTCTGTAAAAAAGATTTGTCCTTTCCCTCGTGATGCAATTTCTCGAAGAAGGTCTGAATCACGATCTCCCGGCATTCCCATTCCGACGACACTTATTGAGATTCCTTTTCTATTGCAGAAATTAACAATTTCTTTGTATTTTCCTGGTTCCTCAGAATCGGAGGCGTCTGCGAAAAGGATGATATGCTTTGTTTCAGCTTTTGCGGATTCGATCTCTTTAACTGCTGCGTTCAAAGCTTCTCCAATAAAAATTCCACCCCCCTCTGCTTGAATGCTCATGATATTATTCTGTATCTCTGTTTTATTGTTGATGGGTCCTAAAGGTGTGATTATGTGTGGTATGCTGTCTACTGCGATTATACCGATTTCGTCTGTGGGACCAAGAATATTTACAACTTCGGCAGCAGCAATATTAGCAAGATCCATTTTTTTTCGTCCGTTTCCCGCTTCTATTGCCATGCTTCCTGAGCGATCCATGGCGATAACTATTGCAACCGAAAATTTACGCTGCTCATTTCTTAATTCCAGCGAAACTGGAAGAATTGGCTCAATTTGAGATTTGTAATATCCTCCCTGGCCGAATGAATTTTTCCCTCCGGTCATCATTAGCCCGCCGCCAAGTTGGGTTACCCACAATGGAAGCAGAGAAATTCCTGAGAAACCAAGCTTTTCTGCAGGAATATCCTCAAGGATAACACCTGAAAACATCGATAGTTCCTCAATTGTCCAGGAAAAGGATTCCGGCTTATTCTTTTTGACTTTTAATCCACAGTTTTCAAGAGCTTTACCAAGGCTGGAAAATGGATTTCCCGAAATTAACAAAATTGGTTTTGTCCCTTTTAAAGTAACTAGGCATTTCGCTTGATTATTTTCCGGAAAAGGGTCATTTTTGGCTGTGTCAATTTCCAGGCGATAAAGGAAAGCCTTTGTGGAGTCAGAATTTTCAAAAATGTCCCTGAACGCTAAGCGATTCAGCCCCGGAGTAAGTTTTTGAATTCCCTTAGCGATTAAATCACCGTTTCGAGTGAGTTTATATCCGATTTCCTCTTCCGCCGGGGATCGAACCCAGGAATTTATCAAAAATCCTTCACCTGGGGAAACCAGAGCAGGAGCTTCAAAGGATTCAATTGCGCGATCCTCAAGGTTAGGACGTTCAAGAACTCTGAGATCAATGGGAATATTTCGTGCTGCAGCTTTGAAAAATTCAGGGATTGGACTCTTTCCCGTCCAGATTCCATCTGATAGGAGGAGCATTCTGGCGGGAACATTTTGCGGAATAATTGATAAAGAGAGGCTTACTGCTTTCCCCAGGTTGCTGGCGTCTCCTTGGATGTTTTGAAAGGTTCCGGAAAACTTTCCCTCACCGGGAAATTTCTCTATAATTGCGTTTTCCCCAAAGGAAACCACTCCAAGTTTATTGTTTGCACCCATGTTTTTTTCGAGAATATCGATGATTTCTTTGGCAACAGTGGTATGCTCAGGAGGCATCGATCGGCTTCTGTCAACCAGTACTATAATCATTCCGGAGGGTTGCGGGAGATAAAAAACAGGATCCGCAGCAGCAATAACAAGCATAGCAAGAGAAGCAAATTTTAAATATCCAAGTTTTTTTGAAGGGAATCTGAACCCAATGGAAAAAGCGAGAATCGGCAAGAATAAAATAAGCCAACCTGGTTGAAGAAAAGTCACGCAAACTCTCCCGAACCCAATGAAAGTTTGGAAACATACCATCCATGCAACATTGAGAGGATCAGGGCTAGAAGAATCAGGATTCCGCTTAAACTGAACTTCTGTCTGTCAGAGGAATCGTCAGTCCAATTTCCCCATGCGCCTGGACTGCATTTGCGTAGGTCTGATTCTTCGGGGGAACATGGATTTACGGCAAAATTCCACTCTTCATTTTCAACCTGAAAATTGTAAATACCTGGAAATTTGGGAAAAATCAATTTCTCGTGGTTGTCCAATATTTCGGAGTTAGTGATTTCAACTTTCTCTTCCTTATTTTGCCATTTTGCGTTGGCCTCACTAGCAATTACAATGTTTTTTGATTTTTTGATTGAAAGTGATGATTTATCTGGTGTAAGCAGCACGCCATCAAATTTACCCCCAGGGAAAAAAAGCTTAAGATGGCTTCCAAGAAAAAGATTTTTCCTTTCGGGACCTGGAGTGCTTTCATTCCTAAAATCAAGAATATTGGAAATTAATATTGGCCAATCTGGAGAGAGAAAAAGATTGCTTTTTTCGGGATAAATTTGGAAAAAGATGTTGGTTGCATTGATTGTCATAAGAGGAGTGTCTCCCAGAAAAATAAGAGGTTCTCCCGGAAGGGACAATTTTTCCTGTGCACCCCAAATACAATCGTTCATGCTCAATCCTTCGCAAATGGGGTGAGATTTATCCAATAAAAAAGGACCCATAAAAGCTTTTGAGTTTTCCGGTTGAATGAATTTAACTTTCCAGCAGTTGGATAAATAATTTTGCTCTGAGGCTTTTTGATCAAGAAATGCCAATAATGGGCTGGGGTTGAAAGATCCTGAAAGGGCTAATCCAGATTTTTCCCGATTGTCTGATGGAATAGAAGCTGGATTGGTGGGCGAGTTCATTAATGGGTGGTCGGAAAGAATTACAGCACTTTCGGTTGATTCAATTGCTTTTTTAAGGGAATCGTAAAGGACCGGGTTGGATATCTGAAGAATGACCGGAAGCGGCTTTTTTCTTACTTCTACGAGGGAAATTCGGTTATCGAAATCCAAAGAGTCTTCACTAATTGATGCTGAAAAAAGCCCTTTCCCGGGTTCCAGGTCATATTTAAAAATTAACTTCTGGTCTGGGGAAACAGTTATGCTACTTTTTTTTTCTTCCCCATCGATATTGATTTTTAGTTCGGTTTGTTTGGTTTCGGAGGCAAAATTAGTGATCTCAAAAAGAACCTTTTCGTTTTCACCGGTGGAGGATCGTAATGCTTGTGTAAAAGCCAAGTTGGGGATATTTTCTCCAACTGATATCCATCGAATTCTTCCATCTTTTGGTGTCTCATCAGGAGGATGATCAGTGATAACCAGAATTCTGGATCTGTTTCCTCCAAATTCCAGAGCAAGGGCTATAGATTCGGAAATCAGGGATTGACTTGAGAAACAGTTCCAATCTGTTTCGAGCAGCTTTTCAATTTGTTGGAATGATTTTAGGTTGTTGGCAATAATTTCGGGCTGATTTCCGGCAAGAATGACTTGAATTCCGGAGCAAGAAAGATTGTTTAATTCATTTTTCAGGAAGTTTATTGCATCCTGGCGATGATTTTTCTGGCCTCCGGCAAGCATTGAAAAGGAGTCGTCCAAAATGAGGGAATAAAAACGGGCGTTTTTTTGAATTGGAATCCATGGTCCTGTTGCAGCAAGAACTGTTAAAGCGATTATCAGCGTTTCCAGAAAGAATATAAGTGGAAGGGTAGGGGGCTTTTTTTTTCGGCCACCCTCAGAAGGATTCATTTCTTCAACCCAGAAAATCAAACTCGAAATCGTTTTTTCCTGAAACTTTGCCTTGAAGAAGTAAATCATCAGGAGAATTCCAAGGGCGAGAAAGCCGAAAAAAGCCAGAGGATGAGCAAATGATATGTTCATTGATTCCAACATTTTAATTCAGAAAAATCACACAAAACGAGACTGTCGAAAAATACCCCAATTTGACAGTGTAGCAAATTTACCGAAAAAGAAACTTGACGAGGCGGTCGTTGAGCGGAGTCGAAACGACCAAAGTTATAAAATAAATTGTGTGTAGATGAGTCCATCATAATGAATGAAGGAATTAACACAATTGAAGCAAATGGCTGGAAAATAATTATCGGCTGAAATGCTACAGTGTCCCCAATTTTCATAATTTTATGTACCGATTCAAAATTTTGCCTCGCTTTTTACCAATCAACAGTGAGTCGCTTTCTACCAAAAAAATGTACCGAGATTTTTCGAAAGCTTCAAACCTCTAGGTTGGTTGAATGACTTTGGATTTTAGCAATTCACAAAGCTTCCAATCTATTAAAAAACTCTCTGCGGAAACGAAGGAAAAAATTCCTTGGTACTTTTTACAGGCCATTTGCCAGTTTTGCTGGTGCTTTCGAACTTTTTCGCGATAGGAATTAATAAGATTCTGATCGATCAGGATTTCCTTGAATTGTTTTGTTTCGGAATCGATTAACCGATAAGAGCCCGCTTCGGGGCCATCGATTTCTTCCTGATTGAGAATCTGAATTACGATCGTCAGGGCAGCTCCGTTGGCAATTTTCCAGAGGAAGTGGAATGGGTCAACCCGCCAAAGAAGATCACTAATTACAATTCGAATCCCACGGTTTTTCCATTCGGGGGATTTTTTTTGCAGTGAAGCGGAAATATCATCAGACCAGGAAAAGGAGATCCCTTGCCAATTTGTAGGAGCAAAATTACTGTTGATAAGCTGACTGCAACCATTGGATGCAAGCCATGCTCTATGTGAGAATCCTGAATTTTGAGAAGCACTGGCAAGAAAAGCAGCAAGGCTTATCGCAGCTTCGGCTTTTTTTGTTCCCTCAAGGTCCATTGAGGCTGATCCGTCAATCAAGATGTCAACGTGTGGATTAATTTCTTCGCGGAACACTTTTACAATTAGGCTATCACTTCGGGCAAAAGCTCCCCAGTCAAGGTGCCGCAAATCATCGCCTGGTTGATAAGGTCTGTAATCAAGAAATTCAAGTGATTTTCCAACGCTTTTTCCGATATTCGATCCCAATCCGCCCATGGGTAGTTGTTGGGGAATGGCCATTTTATATCTAGCTCCGGAACTTTCGCCATTTTTCAGAAATTCCTGAAATTGTTTTATCATTTGGACTTTCTTGCTATTTTAAATAAAATTTACATGTTAATTGAAAGGAATTTCAGTGTTAATCATTATTGCGAATATTTTGCGAATTGGAATTTGCTAATTTTTCAAGAGCCTCAATTGGAGCTGGTTTAAATCTTGAAAAATTCTCGATTAATAATGGAATGTTCATTATTAAAGAAATAATTGCGAAAATAAAACCAAAAAAGCGGACTGAATCTCCCCATTGGTAATCTTGTATCAAAAAAGGGTTAAAGAAATTTGTCTCAGGGATTTGAGAACCAAAAATCAAATAGCTTGCCAGAAGAGGAGTTATGCAGAAAAAGGCTATCAGGAATAAAACCAAAACCCATGTAATAGATTTGGGAAAATAAGATTTTAAGAATTTGGTTCGGATAAAATTTGTGAAAAGGCTATATGCAAGAATGAAATATAGCCAGCTTGAAAAAATCTGGGCGTTTTTACTAAAAAGGACGGACAAAAATTTCCCTTTATAAAAAGAATCTAAAAGTAGTTCCGAAAGGAAGTTAAAAAGAAAAGTCAATGAAAAAAGAGAAAGCATCCATAATAAGCCGCCCCCCCAGCCGCTGAAAAAAATATAAGATTTTACACGGCCAAGAAATGTTGTGGGAATAGTCCTACGAATTCTTAAACCCCACTCTTCTCTTTCACTAACAGCAGCCGGGAAACCTACTGTCAACAAAGCAGTGGTGCAAAAGACCCACACACTTAACGGAAAGTCTTCTCTGCTGGAAAGAACTATTCCAAGACTTATGGCAAAAGAAATAAACCAGACCCAGGTAATATTTTTTCTGATGGCGAGAGCTTTATTGGAATTTGGCGGAGAAATAAAAGCTACGCAAAAAAGGTATAATATTCTTAATCCGAAAAACAAATAAGCTATTACAACTGTTGCCAATTCAAGATAACTTTTTGAAATCATTGAGAATCCAAAACCTTTTCGAATAGTTTCTTCAAAGAACAGAATAGAGCCTCCAAAGAAATACAGCAAAAAGATTATTGCTCCGATATCAACTATTTTTCGGAATGCCATCGTTGTGGGAAGGCAAGCGACAAAGATTCCCAATAAAGTTGCCACAACGACACACACAAATCCACTGACAAGAATAAAAAAGATAGTCGGAAGATCTATTCCCCGGAGAAGATAGGTGAACGCAAGAAATGGCATAGAAGAGGAATACAAAACAAAAGCAATGATCAGAGCAGCAGCCCATTTTCCAAGGATTATGGATCCTGGGCTGAGAGTCGTGATATAGTATAAATCAAGATCCGTTTCAGACCTTTCTTTAGCCATTCGCTGAGAGGCGTTTACAGGGATTATCAATACGCAAGCAGCCAATAAAACGTAAAAAAGAGCCTGGAAAACATCGCGTCCAATCGGAACATCACGGGCTTTGGGGAGATCTGTGAGTACGGTGAATCCGAGGACGAGAATTTGAAAAACCAGAAAAATGATGTAAGTCCCTGTGATGAATCGGCCTTGGAGCGCCTGACGTAATTCTTTAACGACTATGGGATTGATTGCGTCATCAAGTGAATCAATGAGGCGAGAGAGCCAGTTCATTGAACTTCTCCTTTGGTGAGGTTCATAAAAACTGTTTCAAGATCAGTACGAAGTTTTCGGAATTCTGAAATTGGAAATTCCTCCTTTACCAACTGAGACAAAAGAGAAATAAGGATTTCATCTTCCCCAACAACATCAATTTCGATTTCCTCACCGATTTGAAAAGCCTGTTCCACAAAAGGCAATTGTAGTACCCAAGTAATCAGCTCTTTTTCTTTTCCTCTTGCACGGATAATTATTTTTTGAGCTCTTTTAGTTTCATCCGTTTTTGTGGTCAGCAGTTTTTCCAGGGATCCTGCGGTAATGAGTTTTCCTTGTTCTATGATGATAGCGCCTGTGCAAATTTCGGATAGTTCAGCGAGTATATGAGAGCTTATTAAAATGGCTTTTCCTTGAGAGGAAAGGATTCTTAAAAGTTCTCTAAGTTCTATTCTAGCTCTTGGATCAAGCCCGGACGCGGGTTCGTCCATGATTAAAATATCGGGATCATGAACCAGTGACCGGGCTAAACAGACCCTTTGTTTCATTCCTTTTGAGAGTGCTTGAAGTGTTTTGTCTCCGATGCCGGTCAGGTTCGTGAATTCTTCAATTTGTTGAACTGTTTTTTTCCGTTTTTCACCTTTCAATCCATAGGCACGAGCAAAAAAGTCAAGGTATTCATGGACGGTAATATCATTATGGAGAGGAAGGGAATCTGGAACGTAACCAATTTTCTCCCGAGCTTTTTCAGGTTCTTCTATAATTGAGACTCCGTCTAGAAGAATGTCTCCGAAAGTGGGTTCTTCGAGGGTGGCGAAAATTCGCATGGTAGTGGTTTTTCCCGCTCCGTTTGGCCCAACGAATCCCATGACTTCATTTGAATTGAAGGTGAACGACAAATCGTCAACGGCTTTAGTCTTTCCAAAATATTTGCTTAAATTCTTTACTTCTATTTTCATTTAATTTTCCTGGGTCTTGATTAGCCCAAAAACCAGATTTTCCCTTTCATTTTCAGGAAAATTCGGCAATCCGGTTTCAATAAAGGGAGCCCCGTCTAGTAAGGCAACATAGGAGTTTTCCCAATTATTAAATTTTGGAAATTTAATAAAGCGCTCATTGATATGCAACCAATCGGTCTTCATCAAAGAATTTAAAAGATTATTTGTCGCGGGTGTAACGTATCCATCTCTTTTTAAAACACCTTCAGCACCTTCGGCAATGGCTGAACCCTGGAAGAAACGTTTTTTTTCATCAACAAGGAAAATAGACTTGATTGGGCTTCCCAATCCGTTACAAACAGTGATTTCATTCTCCTCAGTTTTTCGAATTGTCAACCGTTCACGTCTGGTTTCAATTTTTCGAACTTTAAAGTGTGCAGGAAGTCTCGCAATTAACCAGGAACCAGTGAGATGTTGATCTCTGGTCCAATCGATGGAACATGGGCCACCGATTAAATTTCTTCCGAACCCTTCTTGAAGGAGATGAGGAGTAATTTCGGTTAAATGGTCGAAATGTAAACCATCTGAGTTGGAAAGAGGTGTATAGAGGCCCATCCAGCCAAAACTTGCGGCTAATTTTTTGTTTTCATCCAGGAATGTAAAAATAAAGGTGTGGCCTTTTGGGGACCATCCTTCAGAGAAAGTGGCATAAAAAAAAACAAAAATGCAGGTTAAGAGAGAAATTAAGGGAACTGTCCATAAAACATAAATTCTCCGCTTAATTTTTGAAAGGAAAGCTAAATTGATAGGGCCGATGATCATAGCATAAATAAAAATTACGGTGAACAAACCCTGGACTGGAATTCCTACAATTCCTTTGATAGGAAAAATCTGATTCCCCGGAGTAGTGATGTCTGGTTCCCAAAGTTTTTTTGTCTCATCAATCTCAGTTTCAATTTTTTTTAAAATGTATTCAGGTATGCCTTTGGGGGAAGTTGAATTCAGAACAAAATATTTACCAAAGCCTGAAAAATATCGATGTAATTCAGGATCTTCGCCATTTCCTGCTTCGGGTGATGAAAAATTTTCTGAAGTTTGGATAAAAAAATTTTCAGGAAGAGGGGAATTTCCGTTTGGAAAATTGTATTTTCCGAAAATAACAATATTTCCGCCGGTTTGAACGTATTGATCAAGTGCTTGTGAGACCTCAGGAGGGGATTCTGAAAGTTCTTCGGCAGACAGGAAAATTCCGTCGTATCGAGAAAATGCAAGCCAATTTGTGGGCCAGCCGCTGGGCGGGATTCCAGGTCGAATTAACCCTCCGAGATCTTTTCGATAGGATCTTTTATCATCGAATTTGAAAATATTCATTTCTTCACGGCCGATTAGAGGGCTCACTAAAACGCACGGGTTATATGTTGTCCAAGAAATATTTTCACGCTCGATCGGGTTGAATTGAATTGTTTCACTTTGGATGATTCCGTCGATTTCAATACCGGCATAATTTCCAGTTACTGGGAGGGCGGGCTGGAAAAGCGAAACTTTTTGTTCTGCCAGAGGAGCTAAATAAATCGATTTTTCAATTAAATTAATATAAGCGGCATTTTTTGAATAAGAAGAATAGCTTTTTCCTGGAAAAAAAAATTTTACTTCGTGGGAAGAAGTCGGTGAGTTATTTTTGGCATAAAATTCAATTTCAACGTAACCGTGTCGGCTGATACCTGGTAAAGGTGGATACGGTTCAACGTCAAGGTCACCGAATCTATATTTTGAAGATGGTTTAATGATAGATGGTATTGAAGATGGAAAAATGGATGGGCGGATTTTTCGAAAGTTAACTGATTCAGAGGATTGTGTTGCATTGATAAAGAAATAAAGAAAAATGTTTAGTAGAGCAAAAACTTTCAGAGCCCAAACTTTTTTTGCAAGGTGTCTCATTTGTTTAATAACTCAGGATTTCGGAAAGAACTGTCATTTCGAGGGATTTCGATAGCTAAATTCTACTCTAAAAAACATGTTTATGAATATTACTTGTTTTTCGACAGCAACAAAAAAGTACAGCAATTCTTGGCGAGTCGCTGCAATTGTTTTTGAGAGGCATTTTGAGCAATGTTACTCAGTCAAATTTAATTTTTCCTGTGATTTAGATGTACTCCAATATAAAAAATATTCTACCACCTAATTTTAGATATGGCAATCAGCGAAGGGCGATTTTTTAACTAAGTCTTTTCCAAAAAAAATTCGATTATTAGTAAAGATTCTTTATGAAAAAGCACCTTTTCTGGATAATTTTGTTATTTCTTCCAATATTTCTTTTTGTAATCGGAGGATGTGGAAGAGTTGGGGGCAACCCAGGATCTGAAGTGTCAAACGAACTGTTGGGTAGCTTCAAATTAAAAGGCGCCATTCAGCTGGATCAGAGCAATTTTTCAAGTAGTACCTCTATAAAAGCCTCAACTTTTTTAAACTGGAAAATTACACTTTTTGGGGATAATAATTTCCAAAAATCGGTTATTCCAAAAGATGATGGGAGTTTTTCTTTTGAGGCAATCCCGGTTTTGAGCAATCCTTATTTGGAAGCGGTTTCAACCGAGCAGAAAATCAGACTTTTCTATTATTTTGAGAATGGAAAAATTGTATCAAGTTGGGAATCAATAATAATTGATGAAGCTTCAACAGTGTTATTTCAAATTTTTTATTTAAGTAGAAGCGAAAATTCAAATGTTACATTTGGGTCGATTTTAAATCTAAAAGCAACAAACAATCCTAGTTTTCTGGCTGCAGAAGTTAGTTTAAAAAAACAACTCAGCAACGGGGGAAACCTAGATATTTTGGCCACAAGTACCGAAGAAATAGAGAGGGCCTTGCAGGAGGCCTCTCAAAAGGAACCTCTTCCCGCAGAAATAATTATCATTCCTAATCCACTCGATTTTGGAAATGCTTCTGATGGGATCAGTTCGGTTCCAGCATATTTGACTTTTAAAAATCTTTCATCCGGTGAGATTGTAGTTTCATCTTTTACTGTTTCCGGGCCTTTTGCAATTTCTGGGGTTTTTTTTCCATTTACATTAAAATCCCAAGAAGCAAAAATTATTCCGATCTCATACTATCCATTGGGTTCCGGGATAAATAATGGAAAATTGGAAGTATTTCATAATGGTAAGAAAAAAAGCGAAACGGTTTATTTGATCGGTTCTTCCAATCCAATAAAAAGAGAGGTGACAATTGATCCTCCGTTTTTACAATTTGAGAATCAATCAATTGGAGCATCCGGTACTCCAAAGATTTTAAAAATCAAAAATCTTGGGAATGTGAATCAAAATATCCAAGTAAGTTTGGATAGCAGTGATTTCTTCATTACCAAAGGTCCAGCATCATTTTCCCTGAAAAGTGGAGAAGAAATGCTTTTCGAGATTGTTCTCAACCCAAAAGAGAGTGGTTCAATTAATTCTGCGGTGTTTTTTGATTGTCAGGATCCAAATGGTGTAGGAATAAAACTTAGCGTGAATCTTTTGGGCAGTGGTGAAGATGTGTTTCCTCAATGCCAGATAAATCCTGAGTTTGTTGAATTTTCTGATACTGGGGTTGGAAGCCAAAGTGAATGGAAGTCAATCGAAATAACAAACACTGGAAACAAAATATTTTCGATCGACTCCATTACAATTGATGGCCCATTTGAAATTACCGATTTGGTAATTCCTTTTTTTCTAAAACCAGGTGTTTCACAGAAATTCAGGTGCCGATTTTCCCCCATTCGTGAAGGAAAATTTCAAAGTCAGATAAAAGTTAAAATGGATTTAAATTCAGCGCCCAAAATAATTTCATTAGCTGGTACTGGGATTCTCTACTCTTCCAATTTATTGATTGAACCTTCCGAAATTAACTTTGGGTATATCGGGGTTGGAAGCATTAGTTTGCCAACTTTATTCAGTCTGAAAAACCAGGGCAATCAAACCCTCAAAATTTCTAACAATGCGTCTTCCGGAGATTTTATTGTACAAAACCTTTCCTCCGCAATAAAACTTTCCCCTGGTGACAAATGGGAAATGAAAGCCGCTTTCAAACCAAATTCGATTGGTTCTCAAAGTGGAAATATCTGGTTTTTTTCAGATGATTTCCGGGAATCAAAAAAAATAACTTTTAGTGGGAACGGGACTTTTGTTGCTCCTAAGCCGGTTTTTGATCCGATTTCGATTGATTTTGGAACTATAACCATTGGTTCTGAAAGCCAGAGCTTTCCAATTTTTTTTAGAAATGATGGAAATGAAAATTTAAATGTTTCTGATATTACAACTGATGGGCCATTCTATTGCCCCGACGTGACAAGATCCTTTGTCTTATTTCCTGGTGACAAAAAGGTTATTAACTGCCGCTTTAAACCTATCGAAAGCGGCCAAAAGAAAGGAAGTCTTAATGTTTTTCATAGCGGGCCGACTGGAAGTTCTACGGCGGATCTTCTTGGAACGGGAAAATTAGCAAATATTTTCATGGATGTAACCCCGACTCAGATAGACTTTGGAGTAGTGGAAGTGGGAAGCGAAAGTAAGAATCAAGCGATTTCAATTCGTAACTCCGGATTGGAAAATTTGATAATTTATTCGGTTGATTCTCAAAGTCAATTTACTTTCTCAAAACCTGCATTTCCACTTTCCCTGGGAAAAGATGAATCTTTTCAACTAAATTGCCGCTATTCTCCCCGAATCGTCGGGCCGGAGACAGGAGAGATTGATATCTACTCAAATTCTGGATCAGGGGCAGTCATGATAAAAGTTCAAGGAGAAGGGACCAAGCCCACCGTCAAAATTTCCCTCCAACCTGGTACTTTTGATTTTGGGAATATTGAAGTTGGAACTGTTAGTCAACAGCAGACTTTTATCATTTCGAACGATGGTTTGATTACTGCTAATATTTCCTCGGTTTCTACGGAAGGTTCCTTTGAAGCGGAAGGATTAAATTTTCCTTTAATAATAAATGCTGGAAACCAAGTCACTTTTACGGGAATTTTTAAACCTACAATTGAGGGTTTGAATACTGGCAAGTTCTCTATTGGTTATGGAAACCCTATTTCAACAAGTTCCATTAACTTACAAGGAACAGGGATTTTTATTCCAAAAATTGCTGTTTCAACTAATTCGATTAGTTTTTCCGACACATTATTGGGCTCTCAATCAGAAAAAATTCCAATAACAGTTCGAAACTTCGGAAGTGGAATTCTCAAAATAAACGGGATATCCCCACCACTAAACTTTCAAATTGAAACTCCATCAATCATCTTCCCAAAATCACTTAATTCAGGAGAGTCGTTCACATTTAATGCATATTTTCGACCAACAACTCTTGGGATATTTTCCGCCTATGTTGATATGACGAGTAATGCAACGAATCCCTTAATTCTTTTAAAAGGAAAAGGAATTGGAGCCAGGCTTGAAATAAATCCACCAAGTTTGGTTTTTCAAAAGACGTTATTAAATCAGAGCTCAGTTTCAGCTTTGGTGGAGCTTGATAACACCGGAAACATTCCTTTAACAATTTCATCTTACACTATCGATCCAAACTTTCAAATTTCCGGGACCTTCCCATCTCAAATTCCAGCTGGTGGAAATGCACAAATCAACGTTTTGTTTGCGCCTAAAACCACTGGAGACCTTAGTGGGAATTTGAATATTATTTCCAACTCTCTTACAGGCTTAGGTTCAATTAATTTGGCTGGTCAGGCATATGATATTGGCGGAAAGGTTTCTTTTTCGGCAAATCCATTAAATTTTACGACTAAATCAAATATTCGTTCGGATGCCCAAACGCTTACTTTAACGAATATTGGGACACAAACTCTTCTGATTAATAATATTCAGGTTTCTTTGCCGGATTTTGAGATCACACCCATAGGTAGTTTTTCTCTTGATTCTTCGCAACAACAGAATTTTTCAGTTACTTTCTTTCCGAAGCAAGTTGGCTCTGAAACTGGGGAAATTTCATTTTTTAATTCTTCAGATATTTCAGAAGTAAAGGTAAATTTATTGGGAAGCAGCTTGGCATCGGCAACCAATTTAGTTAAATTTGGCCAGGAAATAAGTAACATTACAGGGCTTTACATCCGAGCTCTGTTTTCAAATTACCCAACAAATTTTGATTTTTCAAAGCATACTTTTTATCTTCCAGTCCTGGATCCATTTTCTAACACAACCAAATATATTCTTTACGAATGGATGGATGAGATAAGCGGATTTGTGACAAACGATCTTGGGCAGGGTGGCCTTCCGATTCAGACAATTTCTTCAATAACATTCAATTTGCCTGTTCCCGTCGATTCAAAAATGATAATTCAAGATTATGAATCCTACGATACAAAAACTGATGTTTTAAATGTTACAGTAAAAGCTGAATAGTAGCTTTACAGCCCTACTTAGCCTCTTTAAAACGGCAAATGATGCTAATTACAACACGATTCAAAGAAAATCACTTTGAGAAGAAGAAAATCACTATTAAATCAAGCTTTGAGCTACTTCAGAGAAGTAAAAATGGAACGTAAATGTATGTTGAGAAGAAAAAAAACATCAGGAAAAACGCAAACATATTCAAAAAGTTTTGGTTACTTCTTTCTTTAAAGAAGTTTTTGACACAGTTAATTCAAGGAAATCCTGAATTTGAGCTAAAATGAATAGGCTTTGAAATCAAGCTTGGGTATGTCCTGAAAAAACACTTGTTTTTGTTTGCATTTGCTATTAAAGTAGAGAGAAAGAAAGTATTTTCTCAAGATTAGGGATTCGGTCATTACAAGGTAAGTTACATTTACTATTAAACAACTCAAGAGGCCTCATGAAAGTAGGTCATCCTTTAAATTACCTGGGGCGAAAAAAAATTCAGTTGGAAAGGAAAAAAAATGGATCGGAAAATTCTTATCCCTTGCGCAGTTTTAATCTTTATCTTTGTCTTTGTGTTAAAAGGTTCCCTTTTTGCTGATGGGAATTTAAAAGTAAATGTTTTTGCGATAGTTTCAGAACCAATTCAGAATCAAGTGAAAGAAGCCGGAAAAGAACTGCAGTCTCAGGAATCCCTTCAAAGCTTTACCGAACGTGGTTATCAGATTCATTGTACACTATATATGACGAACTATGACTCAAGCAAATTGAAGGACATTGCATCACAGGTGGAAAATTATGCAAAGGGCGTAAAGTCATTTGACGTGAATTCGCTTGGTATCTCCAAGACTGCCAATGATTGGCTATTTATTAATATAGCAAAAAATAAGGAATTACAAAGTCTGTCTGACGAATTAGTTACAAATCTTTCTCCTTTACGAGCTCAAAATCAATCTATTCCGGCTTGGGCGAAAAATGACCCGGAAAAATTGGAGTACATCAAAAAATACGGAAGTCCAAATGTTTTTAATCAATTCAGTCCTCATCTAACTTTATTAGCGAAAACTGATGGCTCGAAGCTAAATGAATTTTTGGAAAAAAACAAAAACAACCAAGCTCTTACTGGCAAGGTTTCAGGAAAAATAGAGGGAATTGGGTATGGATTTGCGGATGGCGACGGACAAATCAAAAAGCCTGAGGCAGTCTTCTATTTCCCAAAAAACTAAATATGGAACAAAGATGGGATCCTTCCCTATTCATCGTGGTTTATTCAATGGTGACATCGACTTTTTAATTTCGGGCAATTTCAACCTGCGATCCCTGAAGCAGTTGAATAGTTGAATAATCGAACTTTTTAAAATGTTTAGCCAATTTGCTGAATTGCGTGAATTTGACGCCCCAAGTAGCCGCTGAGCCTTCAAAGTTCGGCCCTTGCCCGCGTAAAGTGTTGCTGAACATCATTTGTGAATCTGATTTTAAAGTATTTTTATTTATATCTTTAGTTTAGCGGTAACGAAACGAACTTTGTATTAAACTTATTGAACCTATGCGACTTTGGATTATTTTCCTAGGGGGTAACAAATGAGGAATATCTTTGCAGTGCTAATTTTTATTCTCTTTTTCGGCTTGGGAACAGCCTTTTCCTGTGATGTATCGATTGTTTCTGTAATCTCAGGGACAAATCCCCGCGATACCTTTTCCAAGAGCCTCTTGGAAATGTCAGTTATACTTATCGAAGTTGGGAGAGATATTATTTCCAACAACAAGGTTGCTGCGGAAGAAAAGACTAATCGAGCTTTAAAGAGTTGGATGGCGTTTGATAATTCTTATTCCAGAAACCCACCGGGAAAAATAACTGATATTGAGAAGTGGACAATAAGGTGCAAAGAATTTGCAGATGCCCTCGGAAAATTAAAAGAAAATGTTGAAGGGGGAAAATTGCCACAAGCTCATGATTCTTTGGAAGGCATGGTTTCTCGTTTGAACCTGCTTTCTTGTCTTCCGGAAGGAAATTCGCTACGAGTAAATCTCGGTGAAGCTGAATTGGCACTTATGGAGCTTAAACCAGATGGAAGCATTCCGGATCAAAAAGACTTTGCCATAAGATTTGGAAATTTTCGAAGTTTATTCGAAAAGGCTCAAAAAATTGCAGTAGCCTCTTCTTCTGTTGCTTCTCTTCCGATTCTTATCGGACGAGTTGAAGAATCCTCCAAAGAGTTTGAAAAACTGATTAAAGGGCCTCCTCCTCCGTTGGTTGTTTCACAGACTGCGTTTAATAAACTACGGGATTTTTATTCTGACATGAAGAAATCTCTGGTAAAATGAGGGATTTGGAATGGGGGGGCTTTACAAGTTGCGATACATGGGGTCGCTTTAATTGAGCCTTGAAGCGCTATAATTTGGTTTTTGGAATCCAAGAGACAATTACTTAATGGCCATAATCCAATAGGCTTTGGCATCTGGCACGATTTCCACTGTTTGAAATCCTATTTCTTCAACCATTTGAGCAATTGTTTCAGGTGCCGGTGAAGGCTGTTCAACTTCTTTTTCTTCACAACGATTGGTGTTCCAGATTTTTCTTCGTTTTTTAACTTCAGAGCGTGTTTTTTCATCTAAATCTGGTCCGTATCCTCTTCCAATAAAGGCTGCCCCAGCAGGTTTCAAGATTCGCCAAACATTTTTCCAGGCCATTTGAATGTTTGCCCACAAGTGCATCGAGTTTCGGCTGACCACCAAGTCAACCGATTCATTTGCAAGAGGTAGAGCCTCGGAATTGCCGAGCAGGGCGTAGAGGCTTGCTCCGGGTATTTCTTTTTCCCATTTTTTTTTGGCAAAAAAAGCCATGTTAATATTTTGATCAATTAATATTCCACACGAGGCCCCTAGGGAGACGAATTCGCTGAGAAGTAATCCTGCTCCACCGCCAAGATCTGCAACAATCGGATGTCTGGTTTCAAATTTGGTTCGGCGCATGATTCCATAGGCAAGAGGGGGGTAGATGGGTGCGAACACCTCTTGACTAAGGGAAATGTATTCAGAGGCTTGATCAGAGGTGAAGGGTTCCACTGCTTTACATTCCTCCAAATATTATCCCGCAAAACGCTGAAAAAACAACCACTAAAACCAGGTATGTGAAGGTTTTGGCTTTTCCGATCATTGGCATAAGGGCAAGAATACTGGGAAGACTAACGGCCGGCCCAGATAATAATAAGGCAAGTGCTGGTCCTTTGTGCATTCCCCAGCGCATGAACAGATCCACTACATTCACGCCGACGATGGAGCCGAAATATAGCATGGCTCCAATAAAAGATGCCAGAAGATTAGATCCTATTCCATTGGTTTTCATCGAGCTTAAGTAATCGATTACTGATGGCGCTCCGCCAAGAAATCCCGAATAAAAAATTCCCAGAAAAACCATCGGCAGAAGTTCCTGAGCCTGTCGTCCGGTTCTTTTTAGCCATTTTCTAGTTTCATCAGCTGTAAACCAGGATTTTAAAATCCAGATTACCAGGCAAATTTCAACAGCCATCAAAGCAAGCTTTCCGGCCATTTTGGCAGCCTGTTGGGCGGCTTCAGGTGCCATCCAGGTGAAAATGAAAGGTGGAATAATTCTATTGGTAATGACTGACAAAGCTTCCGTGGAAGTCATCATGACGATTACAAGGAGCCCAAAAAAAGACCATTCCTGGAAAGGAGTTCTTTCTGATCGTTTTTTTATTTCCAGGTCTATTTCAGGTTCAACGCTCTTTCGAAAAATGAGGTTCATTATGATCCCAATCCCGATTGAACAGAAAAACACTGAAATAACACGTGCCCACATCATAGAGGTTGGAAGAATTTTCCAGGTGTATATTAGTGATATCAAGTTTATGGCAGGGGATGCGAAGAGGAAAGTGAAAGAAGGTCCGAGTCCGGATCCACTTTGAAGCATGCTCATAAAGATGGGAAGGATTCCGCAAGAGCAAACCGTTAAAATTGCCCCAGCCAGAGCAGCCAAAGGATAGGAAAGGAAGACAGGGGCGTCTTTTCCCATAGTTTTGATGACAGTTTCGCGAGACAAAAAAGTTGAAATTGCAGCAGCAACAAAAAAAGCCGGAATCATTGCAGAAACCAAGTGAGTTGAAAGAAATTCCCCCAGATCCTTGATTCCGGAAAGGGCTGCGGAAGAAAGAAATGATGGGTGTTCACCTGGAGTGACGAATAGTTTGTAGACCAAACTTGCGGCAAGCCCAATCCAGGCAAGAGTAAGCGCAACTTTTTCCAGTGGTGATTTGGGGGCCCGTTCCTCACGTTTTTTCTTTTCTTTCGGGGTTGGAGGTGTTATGATCGGCTCTCCACATGGAGTTTCAGGATTGGAAGTTTCCGAAGGTTTTCCTTGCTCGCTGCTCATTCGTTGCTCCTTTTAGAGAATGCTTAACAGAAACTATAAATTTGATTTTTTTCTAGGGCTTAATGATATAACATCGGGTAAACACTAGCAAACATTATGTTGTCTTGCAAATTTTTTCCGTGTTTAGGTGATGATATATTACAAAATTGAATTAAAGCGGTCAACCTATGGCGGTTATGTTAAGCTTTATAGAAATGGGAAGTCTGAAGAAGAGTCTGGTTCAGTTTCTACGATGTATTCCGGAGCAGAGGTGGCTGGTCCGAAATTCGGGAAATATCGATGCATCAGCGACTTCATTCCTGGAACGTTGTATTACAGCGATTTTTAGATTTCAAAGAACAATTAATTTCATGGGAAAAAATATTGAGATTCGCTTCAAATTCAAAAAAATTATTATAGATTTTGAAGCGAATTTTTTTGCGGCAAAATTTGTTCTTTGATTCCTATCGTTATTAAAGTTAATCAGAGTTAAAAAAGGGAGCTATCAAAACCAAAACGGCAAGAAAGGCTGATGGGAAGCCAAATCTACAATTTCTGAATAGACAAAAAATCTCTTGCCTAACTATAATTATTTAGGTAGAATGGACTTCGGCTGAGCTTTTTATTAGCCGAAGATAGATTGTTAGCCAGGTGTTTTGGTAATTTGGGTAATTTTTCCCAATTCAATTTTAAGAGAGGTATAGAAGTGAAAAGAGTTTCCTTAATCGCTATGGTTGTTCTGTTTCAGGTTTTTTTAGGGTTTAGTTGTCTTTGGGCTGACACTGTTTCCCAGACCTTTTCTCATAAACTCAGTGGAAATGAAGCTTCCCAAAGCTGGGAACATAAAATTGACCTTCCCGATAATCTAAGTCAACAGGGCTTTTCATTTTGGAAGAGAACTTTGACTCTTTCTGGCAAACTAGAGATTGAACATGAAGAGCTGACTGCAACTTATTATTATATTAAAGTTCATTTGGCCAAATCTTTCTGGGGAAGCAAAGGCGATGCGGTGGTTCAATTAGAAGCCCAAAAAGATGCCCCTCCCTGTAATCCAATCCCGACTCCCACCGAACTTACAATTCCTTCCAACAGCGAACCTACTTGCCCCGACTTCACCTGGAAAGGCCCAGGGAAATATTCGGCTGTCTCACTTTATGATGTTACCAGCAATCAAACTGTCTGTGAGCGTATTATTCCCGGAAAAAATCTTTTTTCAATGAAGGAAGGCCGCCTTTCAATCGACCATCATTATAAATGGGGTGTAAAACAAAGCGACGAATGTGCTCGCTATTCACCTGAAGCCCAGGCTGGTTTTAGACTTGAACTGCATATTGTAACTTGTCCCACCTGTCATGGCATGGGTTGGGTAACTTGCACACATTGCAATGGTACCGGTCATATTTTCCAACCCGGGCCAAACGGTCAACCAATTCAAGTCATCTGTGGTTGGTGCCATGGTATGGGTCATGTTACCTGCACAGATTGTAACGGTACTGGCCGGGTAAAACGACCTGTAATAGTCGTTGAGTAATTATGAATTTGAAAAATTTTGAATAGTGTCCTGAAAGAACTTTTGGTAACCAGGTTCGGGTTTTTCAAGAAAATCGAAAATGGCGGGTTTTTCTTTCCGCCCTTTTGTATTTTTTTGGAGTTTTATTTGCCCTTTCTGAAACTGAATTTTCAGGGATCGCCAGGTTTTTGACCAGGCCAAATTCTGATGATTTAAACACAGCAACAAAGAGTAAATTCATATTGACATTGGCAATTTACCACACAATTCAAAAAAAAATCCGCGAAATTTTTTTTCCAAATTTTCTGAACTTGCGTTGATGCAGGTTTATAAGTCAAATATTTTTACTCTTTTTCGCTGATTTAAACATTAGAGGCTGTCGATTAATCTCGGTACATTTTATTCGGTACAAAACGACCCCCTTCTGACGCGAGAAAGCGAGGCGAAAAATTGAGTGGGTTCACAAAAAAGCTAATTTTAGAGGATTTTTCGACAAACTCATTAGCCCCTTGCAAAAAAGAGTTGTTTAAAATAATGCTATTCCTGCATAATTGAGCAAAAAGAGATAGATTGTCAGTTTGAAGTAATACCAATCCAAAAAAATATGTGGATCACCCCAAGAACATTGATTTGATCAAAATGAAGTTGGATCGGTATATTTTGCAAGAAAAGAAGGAACTTTCATGAAAATAAGGAGCCCTTAATGGAATGGTTGAAGCATTCATTTCTGTCAGACCCAACTCCAATTTCAGAATTCCTGGTATCGATAGTTTGCGTTTTCTCGGAAAAAGGCTTCAAAAGGTAGTTTTCTGATTTTGGAATACTTTTCGGCTGGATTTTATCCTGAGACCAACTTACATAAAACTAAATCAGAAGATTCCTTCAAAAGCAAGTTGGCAATTCATCAATCGAAAAAATGGTATCAAATCTAAATCCCCGAGATTGGGATGTCTGAATTTACGCAGACCTGAAGCACGAAATAGGTCGGATGAATGAACTAATTGAAATTGGTATAATTATTCATCAGGAGGTTAATATTTTGCAAAGTTCCAAACGAAAAATGAGATGTTATTTTTTCTTAATGGCGGGGATGCTCCTGTGGATAGCCTTGCCTAGGGCGCTTGCAGAGGATGTTTTGCAGTGGCGCAACAATCGTGATGGAATATACAAAGAATCCGGGCTTCTGAAAAGTTGGCCAGAGGCAGGTCCAAAGCTCCTGTGGAACATTGATGACGTTGGAGACGGTTATTCCTCCCCAATAATTGTTAAGGAAAAGATATATCTGACCGGCGCAAAAGATGGCAGTGAATTTGTTTCCTGCCTGGACATCCAGGGAAAGCGGCTTTGGCGAACTGAATATGCATCCGCTTGGAAACTGACTTACCCTGGCGCTCGTACGACCCCGACATTTGCCGATGGCAGACTTTTCGCTGTCAGCGCTGATGGTGTTGCTGCATGTGTTGACTCTGAATCTGGAAAGCTGATTTGGAAAGTTAACGCCTGGGAGAAATATCAGGGGAAAAGTGGCAGATGGGGAATTGCAGAATCCCCTTTGGTTGTTGACGGGAAAATGATTTGTACTCCGACAGGTGAACTGACCACTATGATTGCATTGAATGCCGCTGACGGAGCTCTTGCATGGAAATCACCCTCCCTAAATGATACGGGTGCATATGTTTCGCCAGCTCTGTTAGAGTATAACAGCAAAAAGCAGATAATCGGAGTTGCCGGAAAATTCATTTTCGGAGTTGACCCGCAAAACGGACAAATTATCTGGTCCTTCGATTTCCTGGAGACATCTGTCGATAACAATGCCGATAGTGGGGCCTGGAGAACCAACTGCAACACGCCGGTATGCAAGAATGACATGATCTTTGTTACAGGTGGTAATAACCATTGCGGGGTTTTGCTCCAACTCAACAAAGATGCAACCGGAGTTAATCTGCTTTGGAAATCTGGCCTTCTGGATAATCATCATGGTCACGTGGTCCTGGTCGATGGTTATCTATATGGCTCAAACTGGATCAGCAATAGCAGCGGAAACTGGGTTTGCCTCGACTGGAAGACCGGAAAAAAAATGTATGAAAAAGAGTGGCAAACAAAGGGATCTATTATCTATGACGACGGAATGCTCTATTGTTATGAAGAAAAACACGGGAACCTAGCTCTGGTAAAGGCTACTCCCGATGGGTTCAATGTAATCAGCTCATTCATCATAGAACTGGGATCAGAAATGCATTGGGCACACCCTGTTATCAGTGGTGGCTTGCTTTACATCAGGCATGGAAATGCATTAATTGCCTATGATATTCGAGCAGCAAAATCTTCCAAATGAGCCTGATGAAAAAAAAAAATTTTTAACAAAAGGGTGAATGTGGGTTAGCTTTTGGACCAACAAGCTTAAGTTCAAGCAAGAAGGTCCCACTATTCTGAAGGTGCATCAGTTAATTGATTCCCGAGGAAAAGGAACAGGAAAGCATCACGAGATCTACTTGAGTGATATCAGAAAAGCTGATCCGGCCAAATGGAAAACAGTCATCAGGCAACCATTTGATGCCCTAACGAACAATTAAAGACTTGTTAAGAAATAGTGGATTCCTTTTCAGCGGAGGGAAATAGATGAAGAGAAATTTCTATAGATCTTCTATGTTTTCACTTATTTTTGTTCTCTGGATTGCTTTTCCAGGAAAAACTGCTTCTCCGGAGTTGCCGCGAAGAGGTTTTTTCGGAGCTCAGGTGGAAGTGGCGCCCGCAGTCGGAAGAAGGTGTGAAAAAATTTAAAAAATCGGAAAAAAATCCAAGTGCGAAATATCACAAACTATTGTTGGCGGGGTTCTTGGGTGTTGTACTTTCACGAATAACCCTAATTTTTCACAGTCTTTTTTAACCGATTTTTGACATTTTTTCACAGCTTCCCTGATCTTCGTTGAGATTTTTGCAGTTTGAGCTAATATTAGCTATAATGTGCTGAATAAAAAGAAGCTTCGAATCTTTGAATTTGAGTGAGAGCTTTGTTTAAAGTTAATGATATTCTTAAACGATTATTTCAACTGTTTCTTCCATTACTACTCAGCCTTGTTCCCGCGGTTATTCTGCAGAATGAGGCAGCAAGTCTTACCCGAATGTTGCACCAGGAAGAAAATGCGCGGAAAATCAAGTTTGTAACACAGTTCAAGGAGCGATTTAAAGAAATCACGACCTACGATTTTTGGGTCGAAGAGACTTCAAGAAAACTCAATGGAGCGCTGAGCAAATTTCAAGAAAGAGTGATTTGTTCTCCAGCAGATATTCAGAGCGAACTTTTTCCTGTCCTTAGAAAGGTTCTTCCTCGAGGAATACCCCTTCCCAAAGTCTGGGGATTTTACTTTCCGGAAGGCGACTCAACAAAGGCTCCCGGTTTTTGTGCTGGAAATGGTTTTGAAAAAAGTTTACAACTGCTGTTTACTGACCTCGCACAACAATTAGTTGCTCAGTATGATGGGCTGCCTTCCGAGCTGGACAACAAAAATACCATTGCCAAGCTTCGTACTATTTTTGGAGAAGGTCTTTCCCGGGAAATTTTCAATCTTTCGTTTCAGGGAAAAGCGATTAATGTTGTTTTTCAAAGAGAGTTCCAAACAATGGTCTGGGATTTTGTTATGCGGAAAAATCGTCCTGTTGGGGTATATTTTCTTTTTTTTCCCTCTAACCTGGATCAGGAAAAAGTAGCGTTGAAAGCGGCTTTTCAAAATTGGCCAACTACTTTCAAAAAGGCCCATTTCTGGCCTGGATATATTTCTTTCCCTCCGCCGAAAGCCGGTTCCAAGGCAAAGTTTTATATTTTCCCTTCTGCCAAAAACCTTGAGACGGTTCGTTTGGCAAAAAAGATATCCAGGACAATTCGGATTTTGCCATCGACCGAAAAGGAGAATTTGGGAAAAGCAGATTGTTTAAGTTTAGTAAGTGAGCATTCCGACGATGAATGGCGTTCTCCAGCAGTTAATATCGGTGAAATTGTTTCGGGAAATAATTGGAATCTGTACCCAACCCCTATTAATCCTGCCCTTGGAAAAATCGGTATTTTATTGGAAGAGAAATTAAAAACAAAACCTGTTGTTCTTGAGCAGGTTTTCCAAACTTACAAGTGCATTCTTTTTCTATTCTGGATTCCATTTATTTTGTACCGGCTATCTGGAGGAGTGCGCCCAATACTTGGAATCAGAGAGATCCTGGCGCTCTGGTTTCTTGCTTTGATTGCCTCTCCACTTACAATGGGCATCTGTTCTCAAGAACGATTGATGTGGGTAAAATCTACAACCATGACTTTTGCATTAAGAAATGGGTTGGAAAATCTTGCCGAGAGGATTGAAAGTGGAATCACGAAATTGGATATTAAATCCTGGCGTTATTGCAGCGGGCTGACAAATAGTCCGAATTTCTGCGATTCTCTGAATAAATGCAGTTTAAAAAAGGAAGAAAAAAGAGCATTTGAAAGAAATATAAAATCAAGTTTGCTTCAAACCAGCGTGGCTCCTCTTATTCTTCACATTTTGGATTGTAAGGGAAATGAAATTTTATGGTTTGACGAATCAGTTACGGGGGAAGTTGCCTCAAAAACAGCGAGTTATTTCAGGGCAGTTGATTCTGGAATTTTTCGGTCCGAACTTCCGGAGAAAGAACTTGGCCCTGCATTGTTGAAGATTGCCTCCTTTAATATGTTTCGCAATGACAAAAGTTATCCGGTTGTTTCGAATTCTCTCTTCCATTATTCAATGGGTTCGAAAAATACTATTCGGTACTTTAATCGAACTTTGCGGAATGGAAAGCTTTATGCGATATCAACTTTTATCTGGAACCAGGAAAAAGCCCAACGTCAATATCTCAAAGAATTCATTCCAGAAATTTATTTGGAAATAAACCGAGGGGAAAGAACTGGTACAAACTGGCGTGATTTTTCGGAAGTTCGATCCTTCAGAGAGATGAACCCTTATTTCGCGGCTTTTGAGAAAAAAGGTAATTTTTATCAGTCTATTACAGCTGCGGGTGATCACGAAGGAGTAACTATTTCTCAGAAATTATTAAATTTCCAGAAATCTGAGGAAATTTTTTCTGATCGGCTACAAATAACAATAAAGAGCAATAAGATTTCGGGAGCTGCAATTACTGCGGGGGTTTCTTTGAAACCTCTCTTTGCTGCTTTGATAAAAGCGCGTAACCAGGGTCTTATAGTTTTGTTATTGTTCGCACTTTTTTCTCTTTCAGGGGCTTATTTTCTGGCTGAATGGCTTGGCTCACCAATCAGGAAAATGATTCGGGCTTTGGACAGCGCTTCTTTAGGAGATTATCAAATTCGGGTTGTACAAAGACGGGGTGACGAAATCGAAGAAACCGGAAAAATACTTGATAGTATGACAGAAAAGCTTCGAGAAAGGGAAGTAATGGGTCGTTTTGTTTCAGACCAGGTTTTGAAGGCAATTACTAAATCCGGGCAGACTCTAGAGTGGAAAGCACGATCAGTCCAAGCTGTTGCGCTTGTTTGCGACATTCGGGACTTTACTACCCATTCAGAAAAAAATCCCCCAGAGGCTATTTTTTCAATGATAAATAAACATACTCAGGAAATGGGCGAGATTATCAAACGCCATGGAGGAGACATTGAACGCTTTATCGGGGATGCAATTCAGGCCATTTTTCTTCCCGCACCATTAGGGCCTTCAGTTGTACAAAGAGCGCTTTCCGCTTCAAAGGAGATGATGTGTAAATTAGCTGAGATTAATTTCCAAAGGACTGAAAACGGGTTATTTAATTATAAGATTGGAATAGGCCTTGACATGGGAACCTTGGTTTCCGGAATGGTTGGCGATGAAGAAGTTAAGCTTGATCTGGCTTTTCTTGGGGCGCCAATGAATCGGGCAGCGGAATTGGAAGCTCTTTCAAAAAAAGGAATTTCAACGCGCATTGTTTGTTCGAAGCCAGTCAGGGATGCTTCATCCATTCAGGAGTCTTTTTCCCCTCTGGTTCCTTTTCACGGGGAAATGACATGGGAAGTTTTTGACAATGCATTTACTGACCAAAACTTTCAAACCCCCTCCCAATCTTTATTCAAACCTTCCTTTGGTGAAAATGTACAAACTTTAAAACGTGAGCTTTCTTCCAAAAGGGAGGAAATTCGAACAAAAAAAAGCTTGCCTCAAGGAATTGCGATGTTCCTTCTTTGGGTAATTCCCTTAACTTTCACTTGGACGCTTTATTCCTCACTTCAAGAGGAAGAAAATGCCAGTAATAGGGCTCAAATTAACGCAAAACTGACCGATGAAATGAAGCAATTTGAAAAAACAATCGATCCCAAGCAGCAAATCTCGGAATATATCCAGCGATACATTGCTAATATTTCTGAAGAGTTCCAAAATTCTAATGACCGTTACAACACTTTGAAAAAAAGAATGGAAAAACTTGTAGAAAAATTTCCGAGCTTAAGCTGGCGATTGTTTGAATCCAGAATTAAGAATCCGGTTTTTCTATCCGATTTAATGAAAAAATCATTGATATCTTCAGGTGGCTTAAATTTAAATCTGGCTGATTCATTATTGGAAAAATCTTTCGGATGCATACAGCTCAGCTGTTTAAATGTTTTAGCTAGAGAGCCCTTATACTGGGATTATGTTGAGACCTTGAAGTCTGTTTTTTTAACAAGCGATTGGGAAAAATTTTCCCGAACGTCACATGGTAATTTTATTCCGGTCCAAATCGAGGGAAAAACTCATTTTTTTTCCTGGTTTCCTTTAGATTATTTCAATTTAAAAATGAAAAACTCAAAGTTTGAAACAGGTCATCTCGGTTTGGACGAACTTTCCAAACAGTTTCTCAGTTCGGGATTGTTCATTTTTATTCAGGCAGATGATTTTTCTCCCGAAAGAGGTGCTGACTGTGCAGTAGAGAACCTTTCTCAAAAGGGAATTTCGGCCGGAGTTTCATTTCAGTCTGAGAACAAGAGAAAGATTTTTTTGCACCCCAAACTCACGGAAAATGTGGAAATCAAACGGTTTCTCTTTGGTGAAAAACAGCTCTTTTCAGTTCAATATTTCGGAAATTGTATTGGACTAGCGAAAGAAATCTTATCAAACGTTGAGTACCGGGTATATATGGCAAGCGAGAACTTTCATGAAGAAAGTAGTTTTCGCTTGTTGGAAATAATTATTTTGCTGTTTTTCGCAATATGGAGTTTGGTTGGAATTCATCTATGTTTACGGTCGGCTGTTTTTGGGGATGTTGTAAAGGTTTCTTTAAAAAATCAACTTGTACTTGCCATATTTTTGGGAATTACTCTGCTGTTACTTTCAACTTCTCTTTCAATAGAACGTGTTTCCCACGAGCTCAGGGAATATTTGCTTCAAAGTTCAAAGGAATCATTAATTGAAAAACTTTCTACTATCGACAGGGGAAGGGAAATTCAATTGTCCTATTTTTGCTCGGTTACAAACTTCATTTTAGATTTGAAAATTTTACCGAAAATGATTTTTACTCTTGCAAAACTAAGTTTGGATAAGGCCTCAAAAGTGGCGGAGCAGTTGAGTTTAAAAATTGACTCATGGTGTAATAGATTTGGGGTCTCTAACTCCGGATTTATGTTGTATTGTCCCAAAAGTTTTATAATAGGTCTTGGAGGGATTTTGGATATTGGTTCTAACAATTTATCCGGAGTTATGTTTAAAATTTTAATGAGTAAAACACTCAATAAATTTGATTCGGGTTTTACACCTCCAATAAAAACTCAAGGCAAACCGAATGATAATATCGTTGAGGAGGCTTTGGCAGAAGAGGTTCGACCGCTTTTTCAGTTTCTTATTTCAGCAGAAATCAGTGCTAAATTACTGAATGCGCCCGTTCTTATTACTCGTTTTTTGGCTGCTGGAGTGAGTAATGATTCCTATTGTTTCCAGCGAATAATCATGTACAAGAAGACTCCTGCAATTTTCGGAACGCTTGAGTTTTCTTCAGATGCACTGGATAAGGACATTTTAAGCTGCTTATTCCGGAACAATAATTTGAATGTAAACATTAGAAATCGTGAGTCCCAATTTGAAACTGGATGTTATCCATTCTTCAAGCTTATTCGGGAATCCCCTTCCAGTTATCAAGTAATGATTCCGATTCGGGATTTTGATAATGTCGAAAATGCAATTAATTCAAAAATTGCAGATGTTTCAGAATCAACAGTTTTTCAAATTTCCGGAAAGAAAGAAGATCAGAGGATTGAATGTTTCTACCCTGGGCAATTTATGAAAGAACGGATTTTATCAGCGTCAATCCCTATTGGAAGGGTGCTGGAAAGCGAGAACCAGAAAGCTTTTAATTATCAATTGTTGTTAGTTGTTTTTTTGATTTTCGGCACTTTTTTGGCAATTCAAATATCCAGATCATTTCTCGAGCCAATAGGAAAACTTGGGGAGGAGGCAAAAAAAATACTGCACGATGATTTTACGGCTCGCCTTCCGGAATATGATCAAATCGATTTTTACATGCTTTCTCAGGCTTTTAATCGAATGGTTGACGGTGTTTATGAAAGAGAACGGCTGAGAAAATTCGTTTCTGAATCAGTACAACTAGCGGCAAAAGATCAGTCCTTGGAGCGAATCGCCCAAAGAGGTGAAAATCTAGAGGTCACCATACTTTTTTCAGGGCTTTCAGGATTCAAGAAACAGATTGAAAAACTCCCTCCGGAAATACTCATGGAACGCCTGAATGCATATTCTTCTAAAATGTCCAGGATAATTCTGGAAAATGGTGGAACAATAGAAAAATTCATTGGGGATAAAATTTTAGGGGTTTTTCATCCCCGTAAACTGGGTGGTACAGAGCAGGCCGCTTTTGCAGCTTTGAAAGCAGCAAAAATTATGCAAACCCAAGCTTTTGAAATAGATGAATCTCTTGAATGCATTCAGGGAATCGGAGTTGTCAGTGGCCCTGTTATTGCCGGAATCATGGGATCCGGTACCATGAGAAGTGAATACACTGTACTTGGTGATACAGTCAATCTGGCCTCTCGTCTGTGTGATATTTCTGTAAAGCTTGATTCAAGTGGCAACCTTACTGGATCTGATGGAGATGAAAAGGGCGGGATAGTTATAGAATCTAAGACTTATGAGCTAATACAAGCAAATTTTCCCCATGTGTTGGATAGTTTCAAAATACTTCAGATGCCTCCGATAAAAGGGAAAACTAGGTCAGTTAGAGGGTATTTTGATTGTTCAGCTTGAAAGCAAGAAGCTATTTTTATAAAATGAAAAATCCTTCCCACATTCTGTCCTTTTTAGTATAATTAACGAAATTATTTTAATTTTAGAGGAAAAAATGAAGAGAAAAGTTGAATATAAACGCTGGTATTAATAAAATTTGTGAATAGTCCAATCAACGTCCAAATGACACCGATTTTTGGGTAAAAAGTTTTTTTTCGAAGACAATAACTTTTAAGTGTGAAAGGATACTAAAATGGAAACCCTTGAAGTTTTGGCATCTGAAGCAAGGTTATCAAAGAACATAATTCCCTCCCTTTTTTCCAGGAAGTTAGTTCTTCTATGCATTTCCTTTTTTCTTGTTATCGGTTTAAGGAGCCCATTAATCGCTGCGTATGTACCAACGGATCCCTGTGATCCCACGAAAGATTTCACTGAAGTTTATTTGCTTCCGATGTGGGATCAACTTCCACATAAATGCCAGGAAGAATCAAAAGAAAGAATTGAAGAGTTGAAGACTCTTAGCCCGGAAAAGCATTGGAAATTCAGTGAATCGAATCCAGTGTGGTGTTGCCTTGCATTTGCTGCTTCAACGAACTGTGACTGGTGGGCGCTGCAATATGGTTGGAAACTTGGTTCGTATGAAAACATCTTTAATAAGCAGATGGAAAATGGTTTTAATCCGCGCCCCATGGAAGTTGCATATTTGACCAGATCAGCAAAGAATCGGCTTGCATATCCAGTATTGCCCTTCGATCCGGTTCATAGGGAATTTATTCCAACTATGATAAGGGGATATGGAAAAGTTCTCACTTCAGTTACAGAAGAAACTCTTGTTGATCCTTTCGTTCCGAATCTTAAATGGGATTTTAAACCTGGGATGTACCCAATGGAAGATTCATGGTTTTATGACAAAAGAAAAATGGGACGAACGAATGAATACGAACTTGATCTAGTCAAGGCTTTGCACCATTTTGGAATTCTCATGACCAAGATAGAGTATGATCCAACCTTTACATTTTTGCTTGCTGACCATTGTGTTTCAATGGTCGGTTATGGAAAAAACAAGGAAGGTAAAATAGTCTTCATTTATCAGGATAACTATGGAGACCACCCGAAAGATTTTCACACAACTGAAGGAAAATCAGCCTATCGTTGTTGTCCTGCTAAACGAATTGAATCAGTGCTTGGTTTCCCTCATCAACCAGTAGCTTCCGCCATTCCACAAGGTGATTGTTATGTTGTAGAGTTTAAGAATAAAGGTGGAAAATCAATTCAACCCAATAAAGTTTCTTATTTGAATTCTGATGGAAAAGAAGTTAAATCGATTTTATCTGGCGGAACAGTTTCAATTCCGAAAAGTGCTGCCAAAAATGGATTTCTTGATGTATATGTTGAAGCTGAATTTTACATGAAGGACTTGGAAAAGGGTTGGTGGCAAAAAGTTCCAGTTCAGTAAGCGGCATTGGACCAAAAAGTATTTTCTCAGTATCGTTAGCCTTCACAGGCTGGTGTTGGCCTCGGGAAGCTATTTCCGACAATTTGTTATTCATGATTGGGGAGTGCAAGGTTTTTTTCCCCGGAAAAAAGACAAATTGAATTTTCATGAGAGAATTTAAATAACTGATTTTCCTAAATTCAGATTTCAAAACCTCAGGGATTTAAATTTGATACCATTTTTTCGATTAATGAATCACCAAGTTGCTTTGGAAGTCATCTTCTGATTTATTTTTATGAATGTTGGTCTCAGAGTAAAATCCAACCGAAAAGTATTCCAAAATAAGGAAAATACCTTTTGAAGCTATTTTCCGAGAAAATGCAAACCATCGATACCAGGAATTCTGAAATTATCAAGATGCAGCTGATGTTCCAACGAGAGGATGATCTAAAATCAGCACTAGAAAATAAAAAGAAAGCGACTTTTCAAAAAGTGCGTAGCTAGTATTTCATTAGAATAAAAATCTCTGTTGAAGACTGTTTCAGAAGTTTAGTGCCATTTTTTGAAATATCGTCCATTTTTACCTTTTGATTAGCTTCAACAGTGCATCAATTGAGAATACGCAAATTGAACATTCGATGCAATATAATTAGAGACTGATTTCTTCAGGAAGATTGAGATTATTATTTTCCTGATTTTTTAGAATATCATTTATTATTGCTTCGGAAGTAATTCCTTCAAATTTTGCCTGGTAGTTTAAAATAATTCTGTGGTTCAATACTGCTGTGCAAACCATCTTAACATCTTCAAATCCTACTGTCGGGCGTTTTTGGAATAGAGCTTCAGCTCTTGCAGCTTCTGCAATAGCTATTGCTGCCCGCGGGGAAGCCCCATAAGCCACGTTTTTTTGGACAAAATCTGAAGAGTGTTTTTCTTTTGGGTGAGTTGCTGCAACGAGTCTTGAAATATACTTTGCAACCGGTTTAGGCAGAATGATTTTTTCATGAATTTCAAAAAGTTTTTGTATTTCGTCTTTATTGATCCGAAATTCGGGGGCCGGAGTTTCTCCTCTTCGTCTTTCAGAAATGATTCTTTCAAGAGTTGAAGCTTCGGCGTTTCCAACGCTTAGTTTGAACATGAAGCGGTCTAACTGTGCTTCAGGCAAAGGATAAGTTCCTTCCATTTCAATCGGGTTCTGGGAAGCCAAAACAAAAAAAGGGGAGGGCAGGGTTCTGGTTTTTCCCATTAAAGTTACTGATTTTTCCTGCATGGCTTCCAGAAGGGCGGATTGGGTTTTGGGGGAGGCCCGGTTTATTTCGTCAGCAAGCAGAATATTGGTGAAAATTGGACCGGTTTGAAATTGCATTTCTCGCGTTCCATCTGATTTTTCTTGCAAAATGTGGGTTCCTAAGATGTCTCCTGGCATTAAATCCGGGGTAAATTGAATTCTTTTGCCATCCAAACCCAGTAAGTGGCACAAAACTTTTACAAGAGCTGTCTTTCCAACGCCTGGAACGCCTTCCAGAAGTATATGGCCCTGGCTTAAAATACCGATAATTACTAACTTGTGAAGATCGGATCTTCCCAACAATAATCTATTTAGTTCATTTAATAATTTAAAGAGGATGTTTGTCGCGGATTCTATTTCATCAGGAGGAAGTAGCCCAAGGGAAAATTTTTGTTCTGTCATTTATTCACCTGTTTTTAGATATTGGAAAATTAGCGTTTTCTTTGTTTTTGGATTTTGTGGAGTGCTTCTATACGATCTGACGGGTTTCTGTTTTGAAAAATTCGAGATGTTTCTATAGTCTTTCGAGGTAAATTTCATAAGTGTTCAGCTGAAGATAGTTTTCCAACCTCAATAATCTGGAGCTAGTCCTTAGTCACAGATGAACTTATAATATCACTTTTCTCGAAGGTTTGCTGTTATTGATGACGCATCAATTTTGGATTCGCTAAATTCAATTGTGATGGTGGACTAGGGCAATGTAGCTCATCTCAAGTTTCCGAAATTTGAAAACAAAGATTATCTAATTTTGCATGTTTCTCCATTATACATAAATTTTATTCTGAAAAGGATTGCTAAAGAAAAAATGTGAAGTTAAAATTACTCGACTTTTTTTTGAATTTTGGAATTTTTCACAAAATGTTCAAAAATTCACTATTACAAAATTTTTTGAAAGGATAGGGAATGTTAACAAAAAGTGTTCTGCTCTGGATTTTATCTTTATCGCTTTCTTTTGGGACTGTTTTTTCAGCCATTGCGTCCGAAGAGGAAAAAACACCACTTGAGAAGGCAAAGAGTCTTCCTAAGATTGAGTTTGAAAAGTTTGTCCTTCCAAATGGTCTCCAGGTAATTCTTCATATTGACCGTAAGCTCCCGATTGTTCATGTTAATGAATGGGTTCATGTAGGGTCAAAAAACGAGAAACCTGGGAAAACAGGTTTTGCCCATCTTTTTGAACATCTAATGTTTCAGGGTTCAAAAAATGCGCCAGGTGGAAAGATAGCTCCTGCCGGTTATTTCAATTATATCGAAAAAGCCGGTGCTAATGTTCGGGAAGGGGGAATAAACGGGACCACCGGAAGTGATCGCACCAATTTTTTTGATACTGTACCATCTGGAAATCTGGAATATGTGCTGTGGTTAGAATCAGATCGTCTGGCAACTTTAATTGACTATTTGGATCAAAAAAATCTGGATAATCAAAGAGAAGTTGTCCGAAATGAGCGGAGAATGGGATTGGACAATGCTCCATACGGACGAATTCGGGAGATTCTACCTGCGAATCTTTACCCGCCCACTCATCCTTATTCGTGGCCTGTAATTGGTTCTCATGAAGATTTGATAAATGCGAGCCTTGAGGATGTTAAGGCTTTTTTCAAACAGTACTATACCCCAAACAATATATCATTAGTTATAGCCGGGGATTTCGACCCAGCCGAAGCAAAAAAACTTGTTGCCAAATATTATGGGTGTATTCCATCGGGGCCGCCTTTAGCTCGTCCCCGGAAGTTTATTCCTTCAATTAACGAAGAAAAGATAATCGAAGTTAATGACCGTGTCCCACAGACAAGAATAATTATGGTTTGGCCGTCTCCAGCTTATTTTGACAAGGATGATGCGGAGCTGGATCTAGCCTCTCTGGTTCTTTCTAATGGGCTTTCATCAAGGCTTACGAAAGAGCTGGTTTATGATAAACAACTTTGTACAACAGTTTCAGCTGTCCAGGATTCTAATGAAATTTCCGGAGAATTTGCAATTGAAGCAACGTTGCGAGAGGGAAGCGATTACAAAGTTGTGGAAAAAACAATCGATAATATTATCAGCGAATTGGCTAAAAATGGTCCTACAAAAGAAGAGTTAGAAAGGATTAAAACGAGAATTGAGTATATTTTTGTTTCGAACCTTGAAAAACTGGGCGGTTTTGGCGGAAAAGCTGATCAATTGAATCAGTACAACACATACCTCGGAGATCCAGGAAAATTTGAAGAAAACTTTTTACGTTATCAAACGCCGAATTCAGAAGATGTAAAAAATTCCTTTGACAGATGGATTAACAACACAAAAAGGTTGAAGATCAGATTTTTTCCTGAACCATCCGGAAGAGTTGAGAAAACCGATCTGGACCGTGGAAAGCCCCCTGCATTTGGTTCTGACAAAGATTTCGAAGCTCCTACTGCAAAATCGGCAGTTTTGGAAAACGGGCTGGAAGTGATTGTTATTGAAAGAAACGAGCTTCCAAAAGTAGCCGTAGGTCTTTCTTCAAAAGCCGGGAGTTTTAGAGAAGCCAAGGGGAAAGAGGGGCTTGCAAATTTAACGATGAATGTTATGCGCAAGGGAAGTAAGACTCGGAAAGCTTTAGAAATCGATGAACAACTTTCGAATCTTGGAACGAGCCTTGGAGCATCCTGTGGGAGAGAAACAGCCATTCTTCAGTTTGAAGTTCTCAAACGAAATCTTGAACCAGCGATGGAGATTGTTGCCGATGTAGTCATGAATCCAGCAGTTCCCGAGGAAGAGATAGAAAGAGAGAGGAAACTGATTCTTGGTGACATTTCGCAAATGGAGAGCGATCCAGTTGATCTTTCCTCACGTTTGACATCGATTCTTGCGTTTGGAAAAGAGCATCCCTACGGTCATCCTGCGCTGGGTTTCACTGGGTCGGTAAAAAATCTGAATCATGATGATGTGGTTAAATTCCATGATGAAAATTGGGTCGCAAGCGGGTCTTACATCGTGTTTGCCGGGCAAATCACATTAGATGAAGCAAAACAAATCACCGAAAAAGTATTTAAATCCTGGAAAGTTGGGAATATAGGTAAATTGGAACTTCCGGAAGTTAAACCCTATGATGCCAAAAAGATTTACGTGGTAGATCGCCAGGATTCTGCTCAAACACATGTGAATCAAGTACTTCCTGGGCCAAAAAGAGCTGATGAATGTTATTATCCTCTTTCAGTGGCTGATACTGTTTGGGGAAGCGGTGGTTTTGGAACCCGATTAACTTTGAATATCCGCGAAAACAAGGGATTTACTTATAACGTCAGGTCGGCTCTGATGTCTCTTAATTATGCGGGGTGTTGGATTGCAAGAAGCCTGATTCAAGGAGATAAGACTAAGGAAGCAATGATTGAGTTTATAAAGGAGCTTGAAGGAATCGGTGGAAAAAAGCCAATTACTTCTGAAGAATTTTCTGCCACTAAAGAGAGAAAACTCCGTGGATTTGCGCAAGGTTTTGAGAAGCTTTCATCGCTGGTTTCGAAGTATTCCGAATTGAAGAGCTTAAACCTTCCTCTGGATGAACTCAATCGTGAATACAAAGAGGTCAAAGGAATGGAGTTGGAAAAAGTGAATAAAACCTCATCTGATTGGGCCAAAGTTGAAAAGTCCTTTTTCCTGCTGGTTGGTGATTACAAGAAAATTGAACATGGCTTAAAAGAGCTAAATTTTGGGGATGTTGTTCTCATCGATAAAGAGGGAAATCCTTTAAAATAGAACACCGTTGCATAATTGCATAAGTAACAAAAAACCTCACAAGCCGCTAATAAAGCGATTTGTGAGGTTTTTTAAACTACCGGGAAATCAGAAAGTTAATTTTTGATCAACCACTGGAACAACATTGTTGCCGGTGATTGTTAAATATCCTTCGGTACCAAATTCTGGTGGAAGGGTAATAACTGCCTGGCCATCGTTGTTGGTAACAGCTTGTAGGACGGTTTCGAATTTTGGTGTGTAAACGGTGACTCTTGCTCCTTCAACGGGTTTTCCTGATGAGTTGAGGGCTGATATATTGACGACATTGTGATCAAAACTTTTCACGACTTGTGGAGTAACTGTTACATTGGTGGGAGGTGCGAAGCGAACCAGGAGTGTTGCGTCTCCAAAGAGGTGCCATTGTTCAAGCATCATGACGCCGCTGCCTTTGGGGTCAGTTCCGTATTCTTCGAGACCTTTCATGATTCCATTCATTGCAAGGCCGCCAACGGTTTTGTAAGTTTCTTTAACAATGTAGTTCAGGTTGATTTCGCTTTGAACAATGCAGGGAGGGACCCATTCCATGTTTGTGGAGGCCCCAAACATTGCAACTGCACCGGCTGGTTTGTCAATGTTTCCTGTTCTCATAAAAGCTTCACAGAAACAGGTTTTTCCGACAAATGATCCATTAACACACGCAACACTCCAAATAATTGGCATTCTCCAGCCATTTTTCAAGAGAGTATTGCAATCATTATTGTTGAAACCGGTGGTGACCCACATGTTTGAACTTCCGTGTCCGATGTAGTTTATCAGACTGCGGCCTTGGTTGATTCCGTCTGCGACAATGTTCTTGTTGGTTTTCGGATCATAATTCTGGTCGACGGATGCGAAAATGCGTTTTCTTGAATCATCAAGAGTGGCTGTAGAGGTTGCGCCAGAGGCAATGCCCATTAGTCCGTTTCTAAGCCATTCGGCTCTTTGAAAATCTGTGGGGCTTCCTTGGTTGCTTGCGATTCCCATGGCATTTAGATACCAGGTAGCGCTGGCTCCTGTTTCAGGAAATTGTTCGTAATTTACGAATTTGGCAACCTGGTAAGCGACTTCATCAGAAGTTGTTGCTGAAATTCGGCTAATAATACAATCAGGAACATCATCATTTCCGGCGAGCTTGGTATAGCAGGGGTCGGAATCAGCCGATTCTTTAACACCTTTGAGGGTAGGAATTTGCTCAGCATCACCAACAAGAATGATGTGAGTTAAACCACCAAGATCATATTCCTTTTGGATGAAAGCTTTAATTTGATTGGCCGTTAAAGTGGTGGTAGGGGTGGCAAGCGCATTGCCATCTCTGAGCGTTGTAGAGGGGGTTCCAGTGGTTGGGGTTTCAAGGCTAGCGGCTAATATTTCGCTTGTGGTAACTGTTTTTACAGTAATGCCGCTTTTTTGTTTCCAGGCAATAAAGGGTTCAAGAGCTTTTGCAAACGAATCATAAGTAATGACCAATAGTCTGCCATTTTCATTCAATCTGGGGAGACGTGTGGAAACCTGATTGAAATTAAGGAATGTATTTTGGTAGATGGGTTCAAAGAATTTGCTGATTCGGGTGGCTGACAGAGTATTTCTGGTGTCTGGAGATCCTTTGTTGACACTTATTTCTAAATTTCTGTAAATTCGAATTTGGTTCTTAACAGGATTGTATTGTACTGGTTGAATCATCAATCTAACACCGCGTATATCGCGGAAAATAAAGGGTGCTTCTATGGTAACAATTTGGGAATCTTTTGGATACCATTCATCTTTTTTATACTGATTGCCATAAACATAAGGGACAGTTTGAGGATCGATATCTCTTGTAAAATTTCCTTTACTTGGAACGACTGGAGCATCTAGAGAAACGGTTTCAGGTTGCCCTTTATCGATCTTCAATTCAGGTTTAGCTTGAGGGTCGATCATCAATAGGGTGCTTAAAAATGGAAGTTCGGGAGCATTCTTTTCAAAAGTGACTCCGGCATTTGGAATAAAAACAGAATTAGCAGGTTTTCCAAGGACGTCTGTTTTTTGAATTTTAATTTCAGGAACTTTTACATCAAGGTTTGTGTTGAACCCTTTTGTCGCTTTGACAGTGATTCCGATCGGAGCGGCAAAAGCGCTGGTACAAGCCAGCATTGTTACGACCAAAAACCAAGAACAATAGCGTCGCATCAATCATTCCTCCTTAAAATATAAGATACATTTTTTAATTATAATCATTAATTCCATTTATGTAAAATGCTAATTTTTTTTATTTCCATTCGATAATCTATAGTTGTTTAAGAGTTGATTAACTGCAACTTGCCCAAGCTAGTCTTGTGGTTTGTCAAATGGAATAAACCAGTTTGAAAAGTTGAAAAAAAAATATAAAAAGAATTCATTGTTTCCTTTGGTACAATTTAAAAACAGAGTAAAAGCCTGTCTTTGATAACAAACCGAGTGATTCCGATTTTCCCCTAGCGACGTCTTGATTCAATTTAACCGACAAAATCAGGTCGATGAGCGGAGTTGAATTAAACATGAAACCGAGCGTGCTTTCAAAAAAAATTGCCAAGCATTGCACTCATGGAAGTAAAATGATATAATCGCCACTGTTTTTTTCAAAGGCCTTCTATATTTAAAATTGTGCAAATTGTGCTGAAAATGAAGAAATTCAGTGCAAATAATGTTTTTGGAATATTGCAATATGAGAAAGAAGTTGCTCACTTTGGTTTAAAAAATTAATCTTTACGGTTATTGGGCGATTTTTCAAAAACGGCAAATTTGTATTTTTGCAAGAAACTCCACGGATTGAATGATCTTCGGAAATTCTGGAAAAGTAAAGGCAAACACGCATGAATATAGCTGAAGTATGTGTCAAACGACCGGTTTTCACTGTAATGATGAACCTCTGTTTGGTTGTATTAGGGATTTTTTCGTATCAACAACTGGGTTTGGACCTGTTTCCAAAGGTAGATTACCCAGTTGTAAGAATTGAAGCATCAATGCCAGGTGCTCCTCCCGAAGAAATGGAAATGGAGGTTGCCAGATTGATTGAGGAAGCTGTCAATACTATTGGGGGCATTGATACAATCACATCAAGATGTTCGTTCGGTAGTGCCAATGTGATGGTTCGCTTTCAATTGGAAAAAAATATTGACGTAGGAGCTCAGGAGGTTCGTGACAAAGTTGGACAAATAATAAAAAATCTTCCGACCGAACTTCTTCCGCCAACTATTACAAAAATTGATCCTGATGCTGCACCGATTATTACTTATATTATCTCCTCGAAGATGCCAATTAAAGATCTTTCTTTTTTCGTTAAGAAACGTATAGTTGAGCCCCTCGAGACAATTGACGGAGTGGGTGCCACACAATTGGTAGGCGCCCGAAACCGTGAAATTCAAATTGTTCTTGATTCCAAACGGCTGTCTTCATTTGGGATTTCCGCATCACAAGTAAAAGATGCCTTGAAAAATCAGAATATAGAGGTACCGGGGGGAAACATTACGAATGGTGACAAAGAATTTGTTCTCAGAAATATGGGGAAAGTAACCGATCCAAAATTATTTGCGGATTTAATTGTTACTCCCCTCAAAAGTGCACCAGTGCGTATTGCAGAACTTGGAACGGTCATTGATGGGGAGGAAGAACCACGATCATTAGCCCGTCTTGACGGCAAAACCTGTTTGGCGTTGATAATTCAGAAACAGACTGGTAATAACACTCTTGAAGTAATTGAAAGAGTAAATCAGCGATTGGATGAGCTGAAAAAGGTTTTCCCAAAAGACTTCCAGATTGTTCCAATACGGGACCAATCAGCATTCATAAAAGCTTCGATTCATGAAGTTAATTTTCACCTCATCATGGGAGCCATTATGGCTTCGTTGGTTGTTTACCTTTTCATGGCAAATATAATTTCCACAATGATTGCTGCGTTTTCGATTCCAGTTTCCATCGTTTCGACATTTCTTTTCATGAGGATGATGGGATACACTTTGAATAATATGACAATGTTAGGGTTAACACTTGCCATAGGAATAGTTATCGATGATGCGATTGTAGTGTTGGAAAATATTTTCCGCCACATGGAAGAATTAAAAAGTGATGCAGTAACAGCAGCAATTGAAGCGACTGCTGAAATTTATCTTGCTGTTATGGCAACAAGTCTTTCTTTGGCAGTCATTTTCGTTCCAGTTGCATTCATGAGTGGGATTATTGGAAACCTTCTTAACAACTATGGTTTAACGATCGCATTTTCAATTTTGGTTTCCATTTTTGTCTCATTTACGCTTACTCCGATGCTTTGTTCAATATTATTTCAATTTAAATTTGCTTTTGGAAGCGGTGAGAGCAAGGAATCGTGGTTTTATAAAATCATTGATCGTTTCTACGGGAGCATTCTGCGCTTTTCCTTACGTAGAAGGTGGGTGATCATTCTTGCTGCAGTTTTGTGTTTGGTGGCTTTGAAACCTATGTATGATCAGACCAGAACCGATTTTTTACCTCCTGATGATACGAGTGAATATTCGATCAGTTTTCGAACTGACGAAGGTTGTTCAATAGATGGTACTACGAAAATTCTCAATGAAGTCGAAGCAAAAATAGCTAAATTGCCTGGTATAAAACACATTTACAGCTCAATCGGAGAGGGTGGAGATACAACAGTAAATAGCGCAAGCATTTTTTTACAGCTAGTTCCATTGGAGGAAAGGAAATTCACGCTTTTTGATTCCATTGCTGAAGCTAGAAAAATTATGAAAGAATATCAAGCTTTTAGACCATCAGTTTCACCTGAAGGACCTCAAATCATGGGAGGTGGAAAGCAAGACATTCGTTGTAATATCCAGGGCCCTGACCTGGATCAAATAAACGTTTATGTGGACAAGCTGGTCGAGCTACTTCGGAAGAATCCAATGTTTGGAAGCGTAAATTCCACCTTTATTGATCGAAAACCGGAAATTCATGTTGTAGTGGATCACAATAAAGCTTTCAAAGTAGGATTAAGTATGGATAGCGTTTTTCAAGCGTTAAGAACTTTGATCGGGGGAGTGGATCAAATCACCAGGTTTCAGGATAAAGATGAACTTTTTGAAGTGCGTATTCGGTTGCGCCAGCAGGATCGTGCGGATCTGGAGAATATTTCACGCATTTCTTTTCCCACTCCAACCGGGGATATGGTTCGCCTTGATCAGATAGCTTCAGTCACTAAGCGATTCGGGCCAGCACAAATCAATCGCACTGATCGTCAGAGAAGCATTAGTTTCAACGTAAATCTAGCTAAGGATCGAGGTCTGGGAGAAGGAAACCTAGCGGTTCGGCAGGCCATTGCTGAAGTTGGAATGACACCGGATTACACATACAGTTTTGATAATAAAGCCAAAGAAATGGATAGGACCAAAGAGGGTTTTATAAAGGCTTTTCTGATGAGTGCAATTTTCATGTATATGATTCTTGCTTCACAATTTGAAAGTTTTCTGCATCCTCTTACAATAATGTTGTCACTGCCACTTTCAATCCCCTTCGCTTTAATATCACTGCTTTTATGGAAGAGCACACTCAATGTTTATTCTGCACTTGGTTTGTTCATGCTCTTCGGAATAGTAAAGAAAAACGCTATTCTTCAGATTGATTATACGAATACACTTCGTGAACGCGGAATGGAGCGTGACAAGGCTGTTCTCGAAGCGAATCACGCCCGTCTGCGACCAATATTAATGACCACTGTTACTCTTGTAGCCGGGATGCTTCCGCTGGCGATGGGAAAAGGACCGGGAGCGGCAACAAGAGCATCAATGGCCATAGTGATCATTGGAGGGCAAACCCTTTGCCTTTTGATTACACTGCTTATTACTCCAGTTGCTTATACACTATTCGACGATTTTGTGGTGTGGGTCAAAAAGAAAATTCCTGCACCTCAAAGGAGGGAGAACCATGACTCGAAATAAAATCTTGATTTGGGTGGCATTTTTAGTTTATTTTTCAACTTTACTTTCAGCTCAGACTGCTTCTGACGCAACTTTTTTGAAAGCAAAAGCTTTTTCAGGCCCAAATGTTAATTCAGCCCAAATGAAATCAGAGCCACCTCTTTTATCCTCTCTGTCCTCTCCAACTTTTCAAAATACCTCATTTGCGGCTAGTATTGCATCTCAGGCAATTGCTTCGACAACAACCCCAATTTCACCTAAAATTGCCTCAATCTCACTTTCTTTTTCTATAAAAGCAGCCTCTTTCACAAGATCGCTTTCTGCTCAGGCGGCTTCTAATCCAACTGTTTTGTACAAGTCTTCCAAAGTTGTTTTCAAACCTGCTCCGAAAGTATTAACACTTGATGATTGTCTTGCAATAGCAATAAATGAGAACCGTGATAATCGACAAAGCCGATTTCAAGCTATTGCTGCCAAAGCCAAAATGAATCAAGTTTGGGCAAGTCAATTGCCGACTGCAAATCTTTCCATAATCCAGGCTAAATCACTGGATTCAGGAAATTCTTTATCAGGAATAAAAGAAGATTCTCAAGATGTAACCATTTCTGAAACGCTTCAGACATTTGGGCGTTACAGAGCTCAAAAAAATGGTGCTGAGGCAAATCTGAGATTTGCGGAAGCAGCACGGGAACAATCTGAGATAGAAGTTGCTTTTCAGGTTACGCGTTTGTTTTATGACCTGATTCTTTCTCAAAGATTGATAAAAGTTGCATCCGAATCTGTTGACCAACTGAATCTCCACCTTGAGCAGACCCGAAAACTTTATAACGCCGGTGATACTTCACGATTTGACCTGCTTCGCGCAGGAGTACAGGTTTCTTCTGCCAAACCCCAATTAATCAAAGCAACTCATTTATATTCAACCAGTATGAAGGACCTTTTAAACTATCTCGGGCTCGATCCAAGGTCAAACCCTACTATTGATGGCTGGCTTCCGGAAGAGCTTCCTCCTGATCTTCCACTTGATGAAGAAAAAGCTTTGAATATGGCGATCGAGAACAGACCGGATTTGAAAGGTTCGATTGCTGCAGTCGAAGGGGCAAAATACTCCATGGAAACAATCCGAAAAAATCTCCAGCCTTATCTTCAGATTTCACGGTCATTTGGGCTTGACCGGGGTGGCCATCAGCCTTATGGTGATTATAGAAAGCAGGAGACAACCCAGGTCGGTTTAGTCTTCCCTTTTCTAGATTCCGGATTAACGAAGGCTCAGACTCAGGAAGCTGGGGCAAAATACCAACAGACCATGGTACAACACGAAGCGGCTCTTTCTACTTTGTTTGTTGAGTTGGAAAAAGCGATTTCTGCTCTGGAAGAATCATTTGAAGTGTTGGCTTCTCAGGAAAAAAATGTTGAGCAAGCTCGAGAAGCTTTAAATATTGCAGAAATTGGTTTTAAAAATGGATCAAAAACTTCCCTGGACACTCTTGACGCTCAATTAGCTTTGACTCAAGCCAGAACTTTGAAATACCAGGCGCTCCGAGACAGGGCAGTTGCGGTGGCACAATTTGAAAAAGCATTGGGTTTAACACCAGGCACCTTTGCCAAAAAGAAAAAAGAAAAGGATGGAAAATAAATTATGAGGAATTTTTTAATAACGATCATTTTTTCAACTTTTATCACCAGTTTTTTATCTTTGCCGGTCTGGGCGAAAAATACACCCGACATTCAATCTGCTGAAATAGTTGCCAGTTCTTCTGAAGCCTCTGAAGAAAAACTTGGCACTGAAGAACTTGTCGGGGAAGCTGTTGCGATTCACTGGGTGTCGCTTGGCACAAAAGTGGCTGGAAGGCTGGCTACAGTACCCTTGTTTCCAGGAGATGAGGCTGCAAAGGGCGCTACTCTTGCAGAGCTTGAAAAGCGTGATTTCGAACTTGCAGTTGAACAGGCGGAAGCAGCGCTTGAAATTTTACAAGCTAAACTTAGACAAATGGAAGTGGGGTCAAGACCAGAGGAGCGTCGAACTGCTGAAGAGCAAGAGCGACAAGCGAGAGCTAACATGGAAAATGCCGAGATAGATTTAAAAAGGGCGAAGGACTCTTTTGAATCAGGGGCGGCTCCAAAAAGCAATCTGGACTCCGCTCAGGCGAGGGCGATTGTCACTCAGGCGCAGTATATGGCTGCGAAAGAGCAAAAAGCCATTGTTGATAAAGGACCTAGAATTGAGGACCGGGAAGCTATGCAGGCACAGATACGTCAGCAGAAAGCTGCGGTGGAAATGGCAAAACTTCAACTTGATTATGCGACTTTAAGAGCACCCTTTGACGGGTCTGTAGCGATTCGAAACGCTGACACCGGAAGCTACGTTACGGCACAACTTCCAATTTATACCTTTTTCCAGACTGACCCGATTTTTTTTACAGTGGATTGCCCTGAGCACGTTCTTCCAATACTGGAAAAAGGAATGGTTGCTACATTTTCAGTTGATTCTCTTCCTGGAAGGACTTTTTCAGGAACGCTTGAGAGGATTCCCCCTTTCGTGGATTCCAAATCACGAAATGCCAAAACTCAATTTACTGTTGAAAACAAGGATCATATCCTAAAACCCGGGATGTTTGTCCGCGCGATAATTCCTTTGAAGAGAAAAAATAAGCAGAATTAGGAAAAAAAAGTCAGGAGAATCACACGTAAGGTAATGTTTGCAAGCATTCCAGCTGCAAGGTCATCCAGCACGATTCCCAAGCCTCCGGAATATCCTTCAAACAGGTTGATTGGAAAAAACTTAAGGATGTCGTAAAGCCTGAAAAGTATGAATCCAAGAATTAATACTAAAGCATTGAATTTCCACAGAAAGAGCAGTGTTGCCCACATTCCGACGATTTCGTCAACTATTACAAAAGAGGGATCTTCTACTCTACTGAATTGTTGAGCTTTTTCGGCAAGTCCAATTGCTAAAATCATAAACAGTAAAAACAGGAAAATCTGGGAATACCATGGGAATGTGTAAGTACAATAATATGCAAGTAATCCCCACAAGCTGCCGAAAGTTGCAGGGATGTAGGGTAAGAATCCAATACCGAACCCGGATGCTAGCAGGTAGATAACTTTGTGAGAAGCGGTGCTATTCGTCCAGGAGATGCCAATTTTTTTTGAAATAGTCATAGCCTGATAATACAGTCATAATTACAGCGGCGTAAAGCAAAATCAAAATCGTCGGATTATAAATTTTAAAAAACACGGCTTTAAAAGAATCTATATTATATGTTTCGAAAAGAACTCTAAAGCATATAAAAACTAGTGTTGTGATAATAGAGATCAGTTGGGTCGCTGTCTTCCATTTTCCAAAGGAACTAGCTTCAACACTCATTCCTTTGGGAGCCCCTAATAATCTTAAGCCTGTAACGGCAAATTCTCGTGAAATTATCACGGCCGCTGCCCATGAAGGAATGCATGAAATAGTGCGGTATTCCACAAGAACGATAAGTGCTGAACTTACTAAAAGTTTGTCTGCAATCGGGTCGATAAATTTTCCGAAAGTAGTTTCTTCTTTATAGAATCGAGCCATAGCGCCGTCGTAGTAATCAGTTATTGCCGCTATGATGAAAACAATCGTGGCAGTAATTTTTCCCCAATCGTTGGTTAATGTTCCTTCGTTCCAGGTGAACGCAGCGATAAAAACCGGTATGGCGGCCACTCGAGCAAGTGTTAATTTTGTTGCAAGAGTCATTCCACTTTTTCCGCAGTTAAGTCGTAGGAATCAGCAGCGGTTATCTTTACTTTTATGAAATCACCGGGCTTACTTTGTTTATCGTTGGGAAGAGAGGTTCCCAGGTCAATTTCCGGGGAATCACCATAGGTTCGTCCGTGGATTATATCTTTTTCAACTGAGTCAACAATTAATTCGAAAGTTTTTCCAACTAATTTTTGATTTCGTTCCGATGCAATCAAGCCTTGCAGCGTCATTAGCTCATCAAGTCGTTCTTTTTTAATGTTTCGAGGGACCTTGGGGTGGATTTTGGCGGCAGTTGTTCCTTCTTCGGAAGAATATGGAAAAGCACCGAGTCGGTCGAACGGCCTTCGTTCAATGAAGCTTATCAATTCATCGAAGTCAGAGCGGGTTTCTCCGGGGAAGCCAATAATAATAGTTGTTCTGATAATTCCTTCGGAAAAATTTTTTCGAATATGCGAAATTAGTTTAGACAAATGTGTTTTCGTAACTCCGCGATTCATTAGTGTTAAAAGTCTGTCGGATACATGTTGAATAGGAATATCAAAATATGGAAGGACTTTGGGAATAGAAAACAATTCGTCAATAACCGAAGGGGAAAGTCTTTTGGGGTGGAGATATTGGAGTCTTATCCATTTTATTGCCGAGAATGTTGAGATTTCCTTAATTAAGTCGGGAAGAAGCGACTTTTGAGCGATGTCGCGTCCGTAATTTGTTGTATCTTGTGCAATTAAGATTATTTCCCGAGCACCGGAGTCAACCAAATTTTGGGTTTCAAGGAGCAATTTGTTGATTGGGTGGGATTTAAAAGGTCCCCTGATGTTTGGTATTGCACAATATGCGCAACGATTATCACAACCTTCTGCAATTTTCAAAAAACCAAAATGTGGTGGGGTAAGATGTCTGATGCTTGAACCACAAATCTCCTGGGAGTCGACTTCTTTTGCTTTTTTAGGTTTTTTTATAAAGTCATCAAGTTCCGAGCCAGTGAAAAAAGTAAAAACATGATCTATTTCAGGAATTTCAGCTTTTATTGTGTCAAAATATCGTTTAATCAGGCAACCGAAGGCAATTACCTTAAGTTTGGGGTTGTCCTTTTTTAATTGAAGGACTTCCATGATTTTTCCGAGAGATTCTTCTTTAGCATCTTTAATAAACCCGCAGGTATTGATCAACAGCAATTCGGAATCAGCAATATTTTGGGAAAAAACCAACCCACGGGAAACGAGGTTTCCAATTAGCTTTTCAGAATCGACGGTGTTTTTTGGGCAACCGAGTGAAATAAGATGGAATTTCATCGAGAAAAGGATAAACGGTAATTGGTTTATATGCAAGTATTTAGATTATTAATTAACAATGGAGTTTTGCACATTTCGGGAAACTAGCTCTCAAAGACCTTTTAGCATCTCCGAATTTCTTTCAGAATAGTAGTTTCAGGGAAATCAAGCAATCTTTCAGAAATGCAATCTAATGAAATCTGAAAAGAAGCCTTCCTTGAAGTTGCGCTCAGGATTTGTTGGATAATTTCATGTCTTGGTTTATTGAGTAGAAGCATTCTTTTTTGTGGCTTTGGAAATTTCTTCACAAATTGAAGACCAATTTAATCCTACAACAGAATCAACAAATGAATTATCGTTAACCAGATTCCTTACTTTAGGATGCATAAGGACGTTTGAAAATTTTCCATCACGAAGATATTCCTGAATGAGTGTGTCATTTTTGATGTCCTGGATTGCTGGGTTGTCCTGCAAAGATCTAAATTCGTTCAAGATCTTTTGGCGATCAATTTTTTGTGGGTCAATTCCATTTTTACAGTTCATTGCGAGGTTGATGAAAGGATACGTTTTTTGATCCAGCCCTGGAAGGCTGGACGGAAGAAGCAAACGTCCAAATTTGGCAACATTGGAATCTTCTGTTTGAAAAGAGTTGGATTTTCCCAGAGGGATTAATGAAACAGCCGAGCAAAGGAGAATGCTCAGGAAAAAACCTTCAATGATTCCCAGGAGGGAGCCACTTTTTTTCTGAAAAGATGATGGTGCAAATTTGTAAAAGTAAGAACCAGAGAGAAATAGACCAATAATTGTATATAGTCCCAAAAAGATCAGGTAAAAACCAGATATTTGCCCGAGAAATCCTCCGAGGTGAAGTTGAGAACCTGCCACAGTACGGAGAAGATATGCCACGGTTAATGAACCCAAAAAACGCACCAGGAATATAATTTCGCGTGCAATCCCGTTCAGATAGCCGAGAAATCCAAATAAAAGAATATTTAAAACTGTTAATCCATCTATTAAAGCTGAAACAGACAGTTCTTTTGTTATCGTCCAGGCAACCAGAGCCAAGGCACCGGCACAATAAAGGCAAACAATTAAAGATTTCAGAAAGCCTTTTAAGGGACTGTCTAGTTTTTGTTTCTGGGAATCTTCGGTAAGATCTTCAGAAAGGTCTTGAGTAAAATCTTTAGTTTCCTTATTCAATTAAAAAAAACCTTTGATATCTTGATAAGTGACCAGAATTAGCATCAATAAAAGGAACATCATTCCAACAAAGTGTATTTTTTCTTCAACTTCGGTAGTAATTACAAGTTTCGTTCCTATCAAGGAATTAATCAAACTAAGTATTGCCTCAAGGATTACGAATACGATTCTTCCGCCGTCAAGGACCGGGAATGGAAATAGATTGATTAATCCAATATTAATCGAAAGCAAAGCAGTTAACGATAATAAATCTGCAAGTCCCTTGTGGGCTTGTTGTTTGATCATATGCATAATTTTTACCGGGCCGGCAAAATCAGCTTCGGTTTCGCCTAAAACCATTCCTGCGATTCCCATGATTGTTTGAACGATGATTGAAGAGGTTCTTTCAAATCCTTTAAATAAAGCTTTTCCAAAAGACAAAGCCTTGAAATCGAAAATATTAGGAGCAAGCGAGACACCGATTTTACCCATTCCTTCAGAACCGGCTGGGGTAACAGGAATTTTCAGGTTTTCTCGACGGTAGACCAAATAATTTCCATTATTAAAAGAGGAATTCATTTGTAGCAGTCCACCGGAAAAACCGGGTCTGGAAATCGGATGATCTCTTATTACATCAAGTATTACCTCTTTTCCACCATGTTTTTGGATTATTCCGATTCCGTCGCTCCATTCGTCCAATTTGATTCCTGCGATGGCAGTGATTATGTCACCGGATTTTATTCCTGCTTTGGCGGCAGGTTTATTTTTAGAAACGTCGAGAACGAGCATATTGGAAAGAGGGCCACCGGAGATAGCAAAAATTGAGAAATAGAGTATGACGGCCCAAAAGAGGTTCATAATTGAGCCAGCGGCTAGTACAAGAATTTTTGTCCAACGGGATTTTGAAGGATATCCACGCGGGTCGGTCGGGTCAAGTTGTGGAGTAATATCATCGGGGTCGATTGGGGCTGGAGGTGGTGGAGGTTCAGCCGGGGGATTTTCACCTTCCTTTTTAGGGGGCGCCTCTTCCTCTTCTGGGGGGTCCATTCCCGCTAATCTCACAAAACCACCAAGTGGAAATGGTCTTATTGAGTAGATTGTTTCACCCCATTTGAACTTTAGCAAACGATATCCAAATCCGATTGCAAACTCAATAACCCAGATTCCGGTGAGTTTGGCAGTGATATAATGCCCAAATTCATGAACCAGGGCGATGCTTCCCAGAACGAAACAAATTGAAAAAAAAGTAAATAAAATTCCAAAAATTAAAGTCATTGAGTTAGTCCAATTGAAAAGAATTTTTTTATCATTTTAAATAATAATCCAAAAATTTAACAGCTTAAAAAGAAATAGGAGATTGGGGCTACAAAAATCAGGCTGTCAATCCTGTCAAGCATTCCACCGTGAGCGCCTAACAAACTACTTGAATCTTTAATTCCGGCTTCGCGCTTTAAGACGGACTCAAAAAGATCAGAAATCTGGCCAAAGATTCCTATAGAAATTCCCAAACCAAGTGTTGTTGCAAGGGAAAAGGGAAAAAAGTTGGTTTTTGAAAGGCAAAGAACAGATAACAAAGTAGCGAGAAAACCTCCAATGGAACCAGAGATGGTTTTACTGGGACTTATTTTGGGAGCGATGAAAGGGCCTCTAAAGGCTCTTCCAACGAAATAGGCTCCTGAATCCAATGCCCAAACGGCCAGTAAAACCGCAAAAACCACCTCACCACCCCTAAGGTGACCAAGCATTAGAAAAAATGAAAGTGAAAAGGGAATATACAACAGATTCATTAAACCAAGAGAAAATCGCTTAAGCCCTGTTCCATTGAACCCGGTGAGGACGATCAGTGATCCTAACATGATTATTGATAATCCTGCGGAAAAAGCTAATCCTCTTTCGGCCCATTTAGAACTGGCTCCAAGGATAATCGTTGCAAGTGTGAATTCCATATAAGGAAGTGGTGCTGATGGGTCAGAAAACATTTTGTGAAGCTCAAACTGAGCAATCCAAGTTGCTGCAAGAATAAAAGCAAACCTCCAGAAATCGCCAGCTGTAAGAAAAAAATATACTGCGGGAATTCCAAGTAATGTTACTAACAGGCGCGAAGACATTTATTTTTTTTCCGCCTTAATTTGGTCTCCCGTTTTTCCAAATCTTCTTTCTCTTTTTTGGTATTCGAGGATGGCATTTAATAATTCCATTTCATTGAAATCCGGCCAGTTTACATGAGTAAAATAAAGTTCGGAATAAGCGCATTCCCAAAGTAGAAAATTACTAATTCGCATTTCACCACTGGTTCGAATAATTAAATCAGGATCGGAAATATCAGGGGCGTAAAGAAATTTTTCAAGCGTTTTTTCGGAAATTTCCTCAGGCTTGAGGTTTGCTTCAACCATTCTTTTTACGGCATCAATAATTTCAGCCCGTCCCCCGTAATTAATGCAAAGGTTCAACATGGTTCCCTTGTTGTTTTTCATTAGATCCCGAGATTTCAGTGCTTCTTCAATGACCTCTGGAGCAAGGTTTTCCCTTCTTCCCATCATGTTGAACCGGAAGCCTTCTTCGTGTAATTCCTGGCGTTCCCGGGCAAGGTAGGTTCTGATAAGACGCATCAAAGCAGATACTTCCAAGCTTGGGCGGGTCCAGTTTTCAGAGGAAAAAACAAACAAACTGACGAATTCTACGCCAACTCGATCGGCACATCGAACGACAGTTTTAACATTTCGCGCTCCCGCTTGGTGGCCTTTTATTCTGGAGTATCCGCGAGCTTTTGCCCAACGCCCGTTTCCGTCCATGATGATGGCCACATGTCTTGGAACTGGTCCTGATTTGATCTGGTTTTCAAGCTCTTTTAGGAGAGGTGTTTTATCAGAATTATTTTTTGTTGTCACTTTGTTCCTTGTCAGGATCCTTGAACGATGGCTTCAACCGGACATACTTCCTCGCACATTCCACAGTTGGTACATTTAGGGGTAATGAAATAGGGTTGCCCTTCTTTGATGGCCCCCATTGGGCAAATTGCAGCACATGATCCGCATTCGACACACTCTTCAGTTATCTTATACATTCTTAGCGCCCCAGAATTTCTTTTTCCTTGGCTTCAAGTGTTTGATTAATTTTTTCAATAAATGAGTCAGTTACTTTCTGGATTTTTTCAGTTGATTTTTTGCAATCATCCTGAGTAATTTCACTTTTTTTCTCAAGAGCTTTTAAGGCATCATTGGCTTCCCGTCTCACGTTTCGGACAGCAACCCTGAATTCCTCTGCTTTCTTTTTGCATGTTTTTACCAGGTCATTTCGTCGTTCTTCGGTAAGAGGAGGGACTGGAAGTCGGATTATGTGCCCATCATTCATTGGATTGAGCCCCAGATCAGATTTTTGAATTGATTTTTCAATTTCTCCTAAAAGGTTTTTTTCCCATGGCTGAATCACGATGGTTTTTGCATCCGGCGCTGAAATAGAAGCAACATGGTGAAGAGGGGTATCTGATCCGTAGTAATTCACCATTATTCGGTCAAGTAAAGATGGGGTTGCTCGCGAAGTTCTCATTGTTGAAAAATCCTTTTTAAGGACTTCCAATGTCTGCTCCATTTTTACTTCAGATTCTTTTACGATATTGTCTAACGACATAAAAAACTCCTTTAGAAATTAGGGGGTTGATGGGCAAATTTGTTTTCGGAAAATAAAGGAAAATAAAAAATTTTATCAAATTTGTCAATTTTTTTTTTAAAGAAACCAATGAAAGTTTTTCATTTGCATGATTCAGATGGAAATATCATGGACAACCTTGGTTCCGATATTCTCTCCGGAACAGGCTTTTAAGAGGTTATCTTCTTTAAGAGAAATAACAAGCAATGGCATTTTATTTTCCTGACAAAGAGTAATTGCCATTAAATCCATTACCCCAAGATTTTTTGCGAGTACTTCACCATAAGAAATTGTCTCAAATTTTTTTGCTTTAGGGTTTTTCATTGGATCCGAATCGTATACACCATCTACTTTGGTAGCTTTTATCAATACATCGCAACCAGATTCAACAGCTCTAAGAGCGGCGGCTGTATCAGTGCTAAAGTAGGGATTTCCTGTTCCTCCAGCAAAAAAACAAACGTTTCGGTCTTCAATGGCTTTTTTAACTGTATCAATTTGATAGCTTTCGCAGATTTTCGGCATTTCAATTGCCGAAAATACGCGAGTTTTAATTCCATATTTGGCCAGATGGTCTGCAAAACAGACCGCATTCATAACGGTTGCCAGCATTCCCATGAAGTCTCCGTGGTATCTTGACAGGTCGGGGAGATGCCCTCTGGCCCCACGGAATAGGTTTCCCCCGCCAAGGACAATAGAAGGGGTAATTTCATTTTCGAAAAGCTTGGCAATTTTCAGGGAATATTCTTCCAGTCGGGTTCGATCGAAACCGAAGCCGGTTTCCCCCCCTAGCATTTCTCCAGATAATTTTAATAACGGTTTTTTGTAATATTTCATTTGATAAAAATTCGCCGGGCATTAAGCCCGGCGTTTAATATAATTTGTTGTTAAGCGCAACAAGAACAGGCTTTTTCAGGAGTTGTTTCAGTCGTATTTTTAGAGGCGGATTGTTCGCCAACGGTCCAGCGGCAAAATGCGGTCACTGTGACTTTTGTTCCAAGTTTTTTGCCGACATCTTCTGAGAGAGCTTGAATGGTTTTGGTGTCATCCTTTACAAACAGTTGTTCCAAAAGGCAATTTTCTTTATAATATTTGTCAATTCGCCCTTCCACTATCTTAGCAAGAATGTTTTCGGGTTTATTGGCATTTTTTGGATCATTTTTAATTTGTCCAAGCACAACATCCTTTTCACGATTGACAGTCGCTTCCGGAACTTCGCTTCTGTTAACGAAATAGGGTTTCATTGCAGCAGCTTGAAGGGAAACATCGTGTGCGAATCCTGAAAGTTCATTGCTTGAGCTTACCGTTTGATTTTCACATTCAACTTGAACCACAACTCCAATTTTGCCATCTCCATGAATGTATGTATCGATGGTTCCGTATTTTCCGTTTGGAATTGAAAGTCTTTCAAATCTTCCAATGGCAACATTTTCACCGATTTTTGCAATCAAATTCTTTCGATTTTCTTCGACCTTGTGTCCATCGGAGAGAATTGCTGCTTCAAGTTGTTCTATAGTTTTGATCTCAGGGTGAGAAATAAGGTGATTTGAAATATCCTTAGAAAGATTTTTGAAAAGATCATTCCGAGCGACAAAGTCTGTTTCGCAATTTATTTCGAGGATAATTGCGTTGCGTTTGTCCGAGGTGGTTTGAACGAAAACCAGACCTTCTGAAACGGCCCTTCCAGATTTCTTGTCAGCAGAAGCCAAGCCCTTTTTTCTGAGATAATCAACTGCTTCCTCAAAATTCCCTTTACATTCGGTAAGAGCTTCTTTGCATTTCATCATTCCTGCACCAGTCTTTTCACGCAGGTCACGTACCATTTCAGCGGAAATCATCATAATATTTTCACCTATTCCTTAATGTATTTTTTTTTCCGGCTAAAGCCGAAGCTTAAAAAAACAAAATTTGTAAAGAAGTTTAAGCTATTCAAACAGGTAATGGAAAAATCAATTTCAAAGCAATATTTCAGGGAAACGTGCCATCGCGCATTAGATTTTTCCTAAACACTCATGCTGAGCTCTTCGAAGCAATCTCTTTTTAAAAAAAGAAAAAACAGATTGCTTCGTTTCGCTTGCAATAACACATCACCGTCTTGGAAATATCAACCCCACAGAAATGAACAACATAAAAAATGTTACCCAAATCGGCGCTGGAATTCCAAAGATAAAAATGAAATTCTCTTTAAAATTACTCGATTACGATTTTTTCCCGCATTTCCTCGGCTAATTCTTCATTTTTCTTCGCAGCTACATCAGCTGGTAGATCTTTGATTGCCTCGGTCATTTGAGCAGTTTCTTCAGTTTGAACTTGAACTTCAGCGAAAGATTTACCTTCCAGGGCTTCAAGGACGGAATCAGCAATCAAGCTGGTTACTAGCTTTACAGCTCGGATTGCATCGTCATTCCCAGGAATAACGTAATCGATCTGATCAGGATCGCAATTTGTGTCAACTACTGAAACAATGGGGATTCCCACTTTGCGGGCTTCAGCAACTGCAATTGCTTCCTTATGGGGATCAATGATGAATAAAGCCCCCGGCATACCCTTCATATTTTTGATGCCGCCAAGACTCTTTTCAAGTTTTTCTCTTTCTTTTCTCATCGCTGCGGCTTCTTTTTTAGGATAAGATTCAATTTTTCCGCTATCGATAAGATCATCGAGTTCTTTCAGTCTTTGAATGCGCTTCTGAATCGTTACATGGTTAGTGAGCATTCCACCTAACCATCTGTAGTTGACAAAAAACATGTTGCAGCGTTGAGCTTCAGCTTTGATAATGTCCTGAGCCTGTCGCTTTGTTGAAACCATCAAAATAGGTTTTCCCTCTCTGACCACACTTTTAATGAATTCACAAGCTTCATCCAGAAGTTTGGTGGTCTTCTGAAGGTCGATAATGTAAATTCCATTACGGCTGGTAAAAATGTATTTGGCCATTTTGGGGTTCCAACGCCGAGTTTGATGCCCAAAATGAACACCAGCCTCAAGCAAGCTTTTCATTGAAACCAATGCCATTTCCTTAGTACCTCCAAGTTATATTTCCAATTCCGTTCCAAGACGGGGGTAGACGACTATTCTACCGTAATAAGTTAATTCCGTCAAGCAATCATCCTCATTTTCCAAAATTTTTTTTTTGCCTTCTGAAATCCTTTTCCAATCATCATTTTAGCGATGCAAGAAAGATACCTAAAAAAATTGGAGAAATCAATCAGAGAAATAATTTCTATAATTAAAATTATTCAAAATGTCTTTTTGAGAAACGCAGAAACGCTATTTAAAGAAGGTTCCAGATCAATATTTCGGATCCCCTAAGGGATTCAAAGGAAAATTATTAGGGATTGTTTAAAATAAACGTTCCATAGTGACAGAAACCGAATTTTATTTCCCTCAAAGCTGAATAATACATTTTTTTTTTGATTTTTTATCGAGTTCCCCGTATTATTGAGAAGATTAGAATTGGTATTATTCCATTTTAGGCAGAGTTAACTTGTAAATCTTTAAACATACAAGGCCTCTTTGTCGAATATCATGTTTATTGCGAGGATTTGATTTTTTGATAAAAATATTTTTGGATAAAGAAAATGATTGAAGAAATTTTAATTAGCCTTCAGGACAAACTTCGTTCCCAGGATTATCTGGACAACGAGACAGCGGTTGATAAATTTGGATCTCTATTACAATCCCAGAATGCAGAAAAACAGCGAAAGATAATTGCAACGCTTCTTCCTACCGCGTTGGCCTCCCGGTTCGAAAATATTCAGAAAAAAACTGTTCAGGTTGCATTCAATTACCCAACCATCTTGAAGGATGTTTTGCCAGCTCTCAAGCTTTCGACTGAACCTACAGTTCGATTTTGGGCTCATTTTATGATGATCGAACTGGGATTCCTTGCTCAAATGGAAATGATTGAAATCGTCAACAGTCGTGAAAGTGACGAAATCAGAAAGCTGATTCTGGAAGCCCTGGCGAAGAAACCTGACAAACAAATTATTTTGACTTTCCTTGAAAAAATAAGTGATCCAAGTTGGATAATCCGAAAGCAAGCGAAGAAAATCCTGATCCAGCAGGGCGATGCGATATATCAGATTATCCAAGAATATTTTCTATCCTGCCCGAGCCGGCAGAAATATGAATGTATCAAAATTATTCCTTTGATTTTAAAAGACAAAGCTATCATTTTGTTTCAAAAAATGCTTGAGTCTGACAAGAACGGAATTGTTAAACCCTATATCTGTGCCGGACTTGGGGAAATCAGAACAGAAGAAGCCTTGAACATTCTGCTTGGTTTGCTTGAAGATCCTTCGCTTCTTGTGCGAGAGGAAGCAGTGAAAGCCTTGACAAATTGGGGAAGGGAGGTTGTTCGCCCGCTCATTTCAATATTGGCAACGGCATCACAGGATTTAATGGTAACAATAATGGGCCTCATGGGAAGAGTTCTTCAACTTGATGTACTGAAAGAACTGACGGAAATTTTTGGAACTCCCACTCAGGAAATGAAATTTTTCATACTTACTGCACTTGCAGAAGTTCGCAACTCAGATGTGGTCCATTCATTGATTGATTTTTTAAGGGATGAATCAGTATTTATTCAGGAGTATTCAATCAAGATATTGGTCAGACTTGGGGTCCATGCAATTGATCCGCTTTTGGCTCAGATTGACAGTGAAGATGAGAAAATTATTATTCCGGTATTGAAAGTAATAGGAGAAATAGGATCGAAAGATGGTCTCAGACCGCTTCTTTTTTTGATTGACAACAATAAGAGTGCTTTGACGCGAACTTGTGCTATTGAAGCTATTTCCAAACTTCAAAAGTTTGAATTGATTGCAGGATTACTGTTATTGAAATTGGATGACAAAGACCTAACCATCCGGCACACTATTATTGAGAATCTTTCGAAGCATCCAAGAAATGCATTTATTAAAGATCTTGTTTTGTCCACTATGGATAGAAATGCAGATGTAGCCTTGGGAGCCAGGGAAATTCTCAGACGACGTGATTATCCTGGGGTTCCTGCTTTTTTAATGCTATATGAGCAAGCAAGTGAGTTTGAGAAGGATAAAATTATTTCCATGGCATCCAAACTTGCTGACGATCAATTGGATTCCATTTTTAAGAACGAAAAGATTCAGATTGATAGCTTTAACCCTGAAAGTGTTGAAACAAGAGTTCTTTCAAGGAAATACAATAAAGAGAATATCACGGATATTAAGGAATTATTCTATTATCTGCAAGAAGAAGGCGGTTCAGATCTTCATTTAAGTATAGGCCTTCCGCCTAGTATAAGAATTCATGGTGAATTGGTTCGTACTACTTTCGAGATGATCACTCCTGAAAAAAGCCGATATTTGATTTTCTCACTTTTGAACGAAGCGCAGAAACAAGCTTTTGCTGAAAGAATGGAAATTGACTTTTCTTTTGAAATTTTGGATTGCGCCAGATTCAGAGCAAATGTTTTTACCCAGAAGAATGGTGTGGCAGGGGTATTTCGAATAATTCCCAATGCTGTTCCAACATTTGAGGCACTGTCGCTTGACCGGGAAATCATGGCGAAGGTGTGTAATCATCGTTCCGGATTAATACTTGTAACCGGTTCCACCGGGTCAGGAAAATCCACAACTCTTGCGGCAATGATCGACCACATCAATCGTACCAGGTATGATCATATAATTACAATAGAAGACCCGATTGAATTTGTTCATCCTCACAAACGCTGTGTTTTAACTCAGAGAGAGTTGGGAAGTCATACCCATAATTTTTCCAATGCTTTGAGAAGTGCTTTGCGCGAAGATCCTGATGTAATTCTGGTCGGAGAAATGCGTGACCTTGAAACCATGCATTTGGCAATATCTGCTGCTGAAACGGGCCATTTGGTTTTTTCAACCCTACACACCATAAATGCTTACGAATCTATAAACCGCGTTCTTGGCTCATTTCCAGGTGACCAACAGGAAACAGTCAGAATGCAACTTGCAGGAACGTTAAGAGCAATATTGTCACAACGCCTCATTCCAGCCTATCTATCATCAGGGCGTATACTTGCTTACGAAGTTCTAATTGCAACCACTCCGGTAAGAAGATGCGTAAAGGAAAACAAGATTGATCAGATTATTTCGATAATGCAGACTAGCCGATCAGATGGAATGATAACCATGGATGCCTGCCTTGAGGACCTGGTAATAAAGAAGCGCATTACTTTTGATGATGGCTTGAAATATTCTGAAGACAAAAAAACCTTTGAGCAAAGAGTCCAGGAAAGACTTGGACTTAAGCCAAAGTCAAAAACAGAACAAGGACAAGGCCAAGGAGGCGGGGCCCAACATTCCTCACCACCAATTCAAAAACCTGTAAAATCGGAAACACCCCAGGTTAAAGGCCCAGCAAAAGGCTAAGAGGTTAAGACTTCCCTGAAAAATATCGCGTGAAGCTTAGTTTTGCTACTTACCCAAGCAACTTTTCTACTGCTTTCATTGTTGGTTCGATTGGTTCCGGCAATTGGCACACCGACAAAGCAGAGTCAATGTCCTTTAAGCCGTTTCCTGTAATCAAAATCACCACATTTTCATTTTTTCCAGCCAAATCAGAATTCAAAAGTTTTTTAAAGCCCGCATAAGCTGTGGCTGCAGCTGGTTCCGCGAAGACCCCGGAAACTCTTGGCAGTTCCAAAATAGCCTGTTTTATTTCATCGTCGCTGACAGAGATGCAATCTCCTTTGCTCTCTTCCAGAGCTCGCAATGCTTTTAAACGATTTCTCGGAATCCCGACTGCAATGGAATCGGCGATAGTATTTGGTTTTTGCTCTTTGAATTCACCTGTTTTAAAAGCCACTTCCATTGGATTGCAGCCCGCGGCTTGTACGGCAATAATTTGGGGAAGGTGGTCGGTAAGTCCGATTTTCATCAGATCGTAAAAACCTTTATAGATTCCCGAGGTGATGCATCCATCACCGATGGATAGGATTACTTTATCCGGGAGTTGATATCCAAGATTTTCCCAGATTTCGAATGCGACAGTTTTTTTCCCTTCCACCAAATATGGATTGTAGGCGCAATTTCGATTGTAAAATCCGTATCGAATGCTGGTTTCAATGGAAAGTTCAAAAGCCCTGTCGTAGGTATCATCAACTATTATTGTTTTTGCTCCAAATATGAGAAGCTGGGCGATTTTAGCTTTTGGCGCTCTTTTTGGAACAAAAATAAAGGCTGGAATTCCCAGGGATGCTGCGAATCCTGCCAGGGAACTAGCTGCATTGCCGGTGGAGGCACAACAGACTGCTTTGGAGCCTGCCTCAATTGCTTTGGATATTCCAACCGCCGAAGCGCGATCTTTTAATGAAGCTGTTGGGTTGCGCCCATCATCCTTAATGTAAATTCCTTTTAAACCGTTTGTTTTTGCCATATCTTTAAGGCTGTACAGCGGAGTCATTCCAACTTGAAGCGGAGAAATCCTTGTTTTATCGTTCAATGGAAGCAATTTTCTATATCTCCAAAGCGAGTTCTGGGAATCATTCTTTAATTCTTTCAAAGAGAGTTGAATTTTGGAATAGTCGTATAGAACGTCCAGAATTCCATTGCTTCCGCAAGTTTCGCAAACCAATAAAGCATTACGGGGAGAATATTCTCTCCCGCATTTCATACATTTCAAACCTAGAACTTCAGCCATGATTTTATCTCCTATTTCTTTTTCCGGAAGCTGAGCGGTGAGGAAGCTCCCATTCTGTTACTGCGGCCATGGCTTTTTCATCAAGGACTGGGCCTTCGACACAAAGTCTTAGTCCGCTTCCGTCAAGACAGCATTGGCCGCAAATTCCTATTCCACATTTCATGTATCTTTCGAAGGAAAGCTGGACAGGGACTTGATACTTGGCAGCAAGTTTTCGAATTTCGAGCAACATTGGCTCGGGTCCTGAGCCGTAGATCACAGAGGGACTTCGCTCTATAATCAAGGGTTCCAGAGGATCTGTTGAGAAACCCTTTTGGCCGTAGGTCCCATCGTCAGTCATAGGGATCCAATATTTATTAGCAATCAGGGTATCTTTGAACGGAAGTTCAAGAGATGTTTTTGCCCCTGCAATCCAGGTGAAATCATATTTTACTTCATCCAATTTTTGTGCAAGATACTTTAGTGGGGCGTTTCCACAACCACCACCTACGAGTATAGTATTTCCCATAAGTTGAAAGCCATTTCCAAATGGTCCACGGATTCCAATCCAATCACCCTTTTTCATTTCCATCATGCGTTTGGTAAAAGTTCCGACTGCTCTAATTGTTATTTCAAAATTCGAGGAAGTAGTTTCGGAAATTGCAAAAGGTTTCTCATCGATTCCTGGAATCCATAGGGTGACGAATTGTCCAGGGGATACATCAAAAGCCTTTGGAAGCAGAAAACTTTTCAAAGTTTCTGTGTATTCATTAATTTCCTGGATTTGAAAGGTTTTCATTGTTTCAGCCATGTGCGGAACCTCTTAATTCCTCAAGGTTTTTTATCCCCAAAGATTGAATGAACTTGGCCAATTCGCAGTTTATTTGGGAAAAGATATTGATCCCTCTGATATGAATTCCTGAGCCGATTCCAACAGCGGTTGCTCCCGCCATGATTAATTGAAGAGCATCTTCGGTTGAAGTCACTCCTCCTGTGGCAATTATAGGGAGTTTCACTGATTCATAGATATCATATACTGCTTTTACGGTTAATGGGAAAATAGCGGGACCACTCATGCCTCCAGACAGGTTTGAAAGGATTGGCCTATGAGTGTTCACGTCAATTAACATCCCTGGGCCCACGGTATTTATAGCGGTAATGGCATTGGCTCCGGATTGCTCGCAGCACTTTGCGGCTTCAGTTATCGAGGGGCATTGGAGAGAAAGTTTAACAGAGACTGGAATCTCTCCTGAAAATCTCTTTACAGTTTTGGTAACCGCTTCCAGCTCCCGGAGATCGACAACAAAGGGCTTACCGAATTCTGATGCGACATTGGGGCAAGAAACGTTCACTTCAATGAGATTCGGTTTCGCCTGGGCTGTTTTTTCAGTTACAGAGCCGAATTCTTCTGGAGATTTGCCAAATATTGAAGCTATCAACGGAACCGCTGATCTTTTTTTAAACTCAGTCACCTCAAAAATCATGTCTTCTATACCGGGGTTGGAGAGCCCAACTGCATTTAAATATCCATGTTCGAAAGGAAGAACGGCTGGGCAAGGGTGCCCTTTGCGTTCTTCGGAGCTGAAAGATTTAGAGGTGACTGCACCGGCTCCTGCATCGGCGATTCGTTTCAAGCTTGATGCTGAAAGTCCCATAATTCCAGATGCCAGCACTAAAGGAGAAGAAAGTGAAAGACCGCAAAGTTTTGTTGTGATGTTTTTTTGCATAATTACGCTAAGACTGCTTCCAATTCGGAAAGAGAGAAATGTCTTTCGCAATGATTGCATCGATAAATCAGTGGATCCCGTTCAAGGAGATGAAAACAAGTAGTCACACCTCTTTCAAAATTAGTAATACAACTTGGATTTGGGCATTTCAAGAGGCGATCGACCAGTTCTGGGACTTCAAGCACAATTTTCTTTTCCACTGAATAATTTTTAATTCTTTTTACAGTAACTCCCGGACAGACAATTGATAGATGTTTTAGAAATCGTGGAGGGAGTTCTGTGATCTGAAACTTTAAAAGATCTTTTTTTCCGAGTCTTTTGCTTGTGTAGTGCATTCCAAGAGTTATGACTATTTTAGAGAGCTCCGAATGTCTAAGCGCAATTTGAAGAATTTTTACCCCGAAACCTGTCGGGATATGGTCTATTACCATTCCATTTTCGATTTTGGGAATCAATTGCATGTTAAGACTATCATGACTGTTCATTCCTGACCTCCAATGTGATTGAGGAGAATTGCCTGACGCATGGTGAGACCATATCCTACTTGTGGAAAGTAACCGGCAAATGGTGTTGAATCAACTTCCGGAGAGATTTCATTTACTCTGGGAAGAGGATGCAGAATTTTCAAATGCGGCTGGGCATCTTTAAGAATGCTATTATCTATTCGATATGAATCCTTTACTTTCTCATATTCCACCGGATCGGGAAAACGTTCACGCTGGATTCGGGTCATATAGACAATGTCACATTTTGTGATTGCCTCCTTCAAGTCGGTCGTCTCAGAATACTTAAAAGCTTTTTTGTCAACGGAATTTTTTACATAATCGGGAAGTTTGAGTGTTTCAGGGGTAACCAATGTGAATTCAATATTGGAATACTTCACCAGCGCATGAACCAAGGAATGCACTGTTCGGGAATATTTCAAATCACCTGCTAATGCAATTTTCAGGTTCTCGATTCTTCCAAAGAACTTTTTTATGGTGAAAAGATCAAGTAAAGTTTGCGTGGGGTGTTGGTTTGAACCGTCTCCGGCGTTGATAACCGGAAGTCGACTAACCTCGGCTGATAGCCTGGCGGCGCCTTCACGTGGGTGCCTGATCACAACTGCGTCGCAATATTGCTCTACAGTTTTGATTGTATCAGCGAGAGATTCGCCCTTTGCAGTTGAAGTTGTGATTACATCTGAAAATCCGATAATTTGGCCGCCAAGTCGCAACATGGCTGCTTCGAAACTAAGTCTAGTTCTTGTACTAGGTTCGAAGAAAAGGACTCCAAGTATTTTTCCAAAGAGCATCCTGGTTTTTTCTGCGGGGGGTATCATCTCAACTTTTTCAGCAAAAGAAATGTAATCATTGATATTCTTTAAGCTTTGATCATCGATGGATATCAGATCTCTTTTCATACTGTTTCATCGAGCTCCTTTTTGGTTTTGTCCAGCCATTCCACGGGATTCTTGCTTTCGAGCAGACTTCGCCCGGTAATTAAATAGTGTTTTTTAATAGAGGGGAAATCGCATGGATTGCCACCTTGTTTTCCGAATCCGGGAGAATAAAATTCCGAATTTGTGGGGAACGGTATTTTCTGAAGGAGATTTTCAACGAGTCCGCCTTTTGTCAGCGGGACAACGAACGAGGTGACACCTTTTTTTATAGCCGCGCTATAAATTTGTTCGACTCCCGAGTCCGAAATGAAGCCTCCTTCTGATTGAAGGAATGATTTATGCGTCATCACTCCCCCGACTATTACTTTTAGTGATTTAGCTATTAATGCATCGATCCAGGAATCTTCGGTTACGGGACCAGCTTGAGGGAAGATAATTACTTCTTCAAGTCCTGCATTTTTCATAACTTCGGCAAAAACGGAACCAGTATCCGGAATATCGGTTCCAGCTTTTTGATGGTCGTAGATCACAGGTTTTTTAGTGTATTTTCTAATGGTCTCTACAATTTTTGGCAAGCCGTATGTCAGTCCCAGTGAAAAGCCAACCTTATAGCCATAAACGAATGGGTGATCATTAATTTCCCTGATCAGGTTTTCCATTTTTACAATGTCGCGAATGTCAAGTGCCGGAATGATTTTGAATTCTTTTTTTGTCATTTTTCCATAAACTCCCTGATAACTTTTGCTTTTTGATCAGAAATGGAATCAAGATAATCAGCTATTTCCTTTAGGGAAGTCAGCGATTTATATTCAAAATCCATTTTCGAACTTTTTGTTGTACGATCTACGATAACGAGGTTTCCGATTTTTTCACATCCGAAAGCCTTTTTTAAGGAATTGATTGCATCAATTTTAGTTTTTCCGCTGGTTAAAACATCGTCGATAATAACAATCCGGTCATTTGGAAAAGGGAAGCGGCCAATGAAATTACCGCCCTCGCCGTGATCTTTTGCTTCTTTACGATCGTAAAGAAAAGGAATATCGACTTGGAAAAGGTTCCACAGTGCTATTGCTGTGGCGGAAGCAAGTGGTATTCCCTTGTAAGCTGGACCAAAAAGGAGGGTTGTTGAGGGGTAATGCTCTTTTAGAGCTTTTGCGATATGCTCCCCAAGCAAAGTTAATTCTTTTCCGCTTTTAACCTGTCCCAGGTCGATAAAAAAAGGGGAAGACGCGCCGGATTTCAGCGTGAATTCCCCGAATTTCAATGCTTTTGACTCGATCAAAAGTTTAACTACTTCAAAAGAACCGGTTGTTTTCATAAACCTCCTTTGAATTGATAGAATTTGCCCAGATGAAAATTTTGTGGGGATTGTCGGGAGAAACACATTCCCCCACATTTTCAAAATTTTGTGAGAAAGATTGGACTCCATTAACAAACACTTCTTCGACTTTCCAAATGAATTGGATATCAGGGTAAGGGTTATAGCCAGCTTTTGTGACAAGTCTATTTTCAAAAACCTTTGAAACAGTGTTTTTGTTCGGCGAAGAGTCTCTTACGGAAGGAGCCCGTGAATATAGTACAAGATCTGCAAAATTAGTTTCTTTTATACCATCACGACCCTTTATGGAATAGCAATTTGCTGCTTTTTTGCAACCAAGTTCCAGAAGGCGTGACCAGTCGATCAAACCTTCTTCCAACAGCTGAAGAAGAAGTGGTCCGAAATGCTCGATACCGGGAATTCCTGAAGGTGGGGTGGGGGATAATTTTTCCTTAAGTGCATGGGGAGCATGATCGCTTCCTATGAAATCGATAAGCTTATTTTTCACCGCTTCCCGAAGAGCTTGGCGATCTCTTTCATCGCGGATCGGAGGATTCACTTTAAGCAGATTTTTAGAAGACTCGACATCTTTATAAGTATAGAAAAGGTAGTGGGGGCTGGTTTCTCCCCAAATGTCCAGGCCTTGTTTTTTTCGGGAATTTAGCCAATGAACTTCCTCTTCGGTTGATAAATGAAGTAGTACAATTCTTGGAAGCTTCTTGCCGGAGTTTCGAGAAAAGAAAATTTTTATTGCTTTGTCGAGACGCTTTAAACCAGAAATAATCGCCTCTCTGGGGCGGGATTCATGGTGAGGCAGGGGTGGGCCAGAATGGTCCTGGAAGTTTTGTATAAAACAGGATTCATCTTCAACATGGATGGAAACAGACTTGTACTTTTCGAAGAGATCCGTTAATTCTTCGGAAGAATGTATGATCTGCGCTTTTCCTGACTTCGAAAAAAATACTTTAATTGAAGCGAAAGAGACCTTCGGAGTTTCTTGCTGAAAAAACTTGCCATCCAGAACGTGAAGACCCCAATTTACAAGTGAATTTTTTTCAAAAAGCTTTCTCTTTATATTGAAAACCTCCCTGTTTTCACAAGGAGGTTGATTGTTAGGCATATCCAGAACAGTAGTTACGCCACCAGCTAATGCGGCCTTTGCCCCATTTTTTATTCCTTCCTTATAAAACTGACCGGGCTGTCGGAAATGAACATGGGGGTCTATAAAACCCGGGAGAAATAAAAAGGAATTTTCGGAAAAAGATGAATTGGGATCAGAAGAATTGAAAATGGGAACAAGTTGGGAAATTTTCCCGTTTTTGATAAGAATATTGCCTCTTGACAATTTTCCTGATTCGGAAATCCATTGTACATTTTTAAGAAGCATCTGTTCTCTTTAATCGGGCCATTTCAGAATCTTCCAAATCGCCGTTTTAACGGGGAGCTGAGAGTTGTTGGCGGCGATTATAGCACAAAGGAAGCGAAATAAAAAGTTTTAATTTCAGTAAATGAAAATAGAGAATTGGAGTTAAGCAATAAAAAGAAGCCGGAGAGAAGAGAATTTCAGGAAAAAATTAGGGTAGACTCACGATTAAGATTTCAAGTATAATGTTAAAAAATAAGAACTATTTAGGGCGTAAGATCGCACTGCGGTCCCCAGGACCGTATTGATTTTTGTCCTATGAGGATTTTTATTCTAAGAAAAATAATGAATACAAACGACAAAAAAGTTTGGCAAAATTTCGTGTGGTGAATTTTAAAAGAAATTGTCCAAGGAAATTTGAAATAATCTTTGGGGAAATTTCCAACCCGAGATTAAGGTTTCTGAAAAATTTAGGAATATTTAAGATGGTCAAAGAGAAAATTTTCTTATTTGTAGAGCTTCTTGCAATATGGTATAAATTTTACGCATCGGGCAAAAAGAAATTCTGGTTTGATGATCATTGTGATATTTTTCGCAAATTCAAATTTGCTAATTTTGCAAGAACCTCTGTATTGTTGTTTTTGCTTGGCTCTTCGTGCGCGGTTTTTTCTCAAGATTCCAGTTCCAGAAGAATGACGAATTTTGAACCAAATTCCAAAATAGCTTCACCTTCCTGTTGCAAAAAAAGTAATGCTGCATCTGACTCTGTAGAAATGCCCAAAACTGCAACAATGACTCTTGGGATTGATGAACGATTAGGAAATTTTCTCCCGCTCGATATTTCTTTCACCGATGAGAATGGGAAATCCCGACTTTTGAAGGAATTTCTGTCGAAACCAACTATTTTTGCCTTTGTATTTTATACATGCCCTTCTTCATGCAATATTCTTCAGAGCGCAATCGGCGAAGTGGTTAGGCAACTTACTCTTGTACCTGGAAAAGATTTTAACATTCTTTCCATTTCAATTGACGAAAAAGATTCCCCAGTCACCGCCTCCAAAAAGAAATCTGATTTCGTTTTTCCTCTGGGGGAGCGCTTTCCAAGTGATGCCTGGCATTTTCTTTGCGGGTCTTTCCACAGCATTCGAGCTGTTACGTTAGCAGCAGGCTTCGGATTTCAACGGACCGACAAAGGAATTGTTCACCCGGTCGCATTGATTTTTGTCACTCCTGAAGGGAAAATCGTTCGTTACCTTCATGGTACCAGTTTCCTTCCACTGAGTGTCACTCTTGCGTTGCACGAAGCAGCCGAAGGAAAGGTGGGTGCAGGTATTCAATCTATGGTTTCATTTTGCTTTACATATGACTCAGCGGGAAAAAAATACGCCCTGAATATCATGAGGATTTCGGGAATAACAATTTTAATTTTTGGCGTGGTTTTCTTTTTCTTTCTTTTGAGAAAAAAAAGATAGGATCCGCCTTCAGGATAATATGGAAAACAAAGATAACACATTTAATTTTCTGAAGAATCAAGAGAATCGGTCGGCGTTTTTTTCCTGGATTTTTTCAACTGATCATAAGCGAATCGGAATACTGTACCTGGGCTCCATATTGTTTTTTTTCGCTATAGCGGCGGTTCTCGGGTTACTTCTGAGATTGAAACTGATGACTCCAGGACCGAATTTGATGGGGCCCCAGACTTATAATGCCTTGTTCACCGTTCACGGGGTTATTATGATTTTTCTGGTGGTCATTCCAAGTAATTCAGCGAGTTTTGGAAACATTTTTTTGCCGATCCAGATCGGTGCAAAGGACGTTTTTTTTCCACGATTGAATCTTTTATCATGGTGGCTCTATATTGCCGGGGCGGTAATGGCCATTGTATCCTTGTTTTCCGGTGGTGGTGCACCGGACACGGGTTGGACATTCTACGTTCCTTTTAGTACAATTACCAAAACCAATGTCTCGATGTCAGTTTTGGCTGTTTTTATTCTTGGCTTTTCTTCAATTTTGACTGGACTTAATTTCATTACAACCGTTCATCGACTTAGGGCTCCGGAGATGACTTGGCAAAAGATTCCCCTTTTCACTTGGTCACTCTATTTCACCGCTTGGATACAGGTTTTGGCCACGCCGATTTTAGCTGTGACAGTTTTGTTGGTATTTTTGGAAAGATTTCTCGGCTTCGGCCTATTTGACCCCACGAAAGGGGGAGACCCCCTTTTATATCAACACCTGTTTTGGATATATTCTCATCCGGCGGTATATATCATGATACTTCCTGCAATGGGTATTATATCCGACATCATTCCGGTTTTTTCACGAAAACCTATTTTTGGTTATAATTTTATAGTGGTTTCTGGTTTTCTAATTGCTTTTGCCGGTTCCCTGGTTTGGGGACATCATATGTTTGTAACAGGAATGAGCGACTTTGCGGTAGGGGTCTTTTCTTTTTTGTCATTTGTTGTAGCAATTCCAAGTGCCATAAAAGTTTTCAATTGGATTGCCACTTTGTATAAGGGTTCCATTTATCTTACTCCCCCGTTTCTCTTTGCCCTTTCTTTTATTTTCCTTTTCTCTTTGGGTGGATTATGCGGTCTCGTAATAGGGTCAGCCGGAACCGATATGCATGTTCACGATACCTATTTTGTTGTTGCACATTTTCATTACGTCATCTTTGGTGGAACGATATTCGGTTTTTTTGCCGGATTTCATTTCTGGCTCCCGAAAATATTCGGTCGGATGTACTCGTTCAAATGGGCCATCCGTAGCTGGTTTCTACTCACTGTCGGCTTTAACATACTCTATTTTCCTATGTTGATAATGGGGCTTCAGGGGATGCCCAGGAGATACTACGACTATCTGCCGCAATTTCAACCCCTCCAAATTTTATCGACGGTAGGTTCCTGGATTACTGCCCTGGGACTATTGATAATGTTTGTAAACCTTTTCCAGGGAATGCGAAAAGGTGAAATTGCTCCTGGAAACCCGTGGGGTGGAGCAACACTTGAGTGGACAATTTCTTCTCCTCCTCCATTGGAAAATTTTGTCGAACCCCCAAAGATTACTCGTGACCCTTATGACTTTCGCGGGATACCCATTACCCATGCATAAAGATTCGACCGGTTCCAGAATGGGCATGTGGATTTTTCTCTTTACGGAATTGATTCTTTTCGGGGGATTGTTTCTCCTCTATGCGATCTATTCCAATCGTTATCCTCAGGAATTTTCCGATGCGGCCAAAAATCTTTCCCTGCTGCTGGGTTCCGTGAACACTGTTGTGTTATTGACCAGCAGTTTATTTGTTGTTTTATCCATTATCAATCTTCGTTCAAATTCAAAACGTGATGCACTCATGTATTTAATAGGAACTATCGTTTGCGCCCTTATCTTTCTTATGATCAAAGGGGTTGAATGGCATGGTAAGTTTGAACATGGGTTGTTTCCAAATTCTCTAGTTATGCAGAATAAACCAAAGGGGGAAATGATTTTCTTCAGTTTGTATTTTCTTTTGACTGGTTTGCATGCAGTTCATGTGTTAATAGGCGCTTTCCTTTTAAGCATCATGGCCTGGTGGATTCATACTGGTAAACTTACAGAAGAAAATGACATCTTTCTGGAAAATTCCGGATTATACTGGCATCTGGTTGATTTGATCTGGATTTACATTTTTCCTCTCTTTTATGTGGTAGTTCCATGAGCGAAATATCCGGAAAAAAAACTTTGAAAGTTTCACCTACGCTTTTCCCATTTTCAGTAGGAATCTGGCTGTTACTTCTCGCGCTAACGGGATTGACCTTGCTCAATTCTTTGTTCAACCTGGGTCGTTTGAACATCTGGATTGCTTTAACCATATCAACCAGTAAAGCCTCATTGGTGGCACTTTTCTTTATGAATTTGAAGGATGAGCCACCATTGATTAAATATGTGTTTCTCTTGTCGTTGCTTCTTTTGGGGATATTCATCGGATTCACCTTTTTTGACGTCTGGTTTCGGTAAGAAGAGAAAGAGAATTTATGTATCCCATTTTCCTTAGTCCTGGCGATCAAATTGACCAAACCTTCCTTTTCATCATCGGCGTTTCTTTGGTGATTCTGCTTGGACTTGTTCTTTTTACTCTATTCTGCTTGTACAAATATCATCATTCGAGAAATTCGCAGGCGGAATACATTCAGGGAAATCTCATCCTTGAAATAACCTGGACTGTTATCCCTGTTCTTCTGGTTATTCCAATGTTTTATTTCGGATGGTCGGGATTTAAAGCAAGTCGAACAGTTCCAAAGGATGCTTTTCCAGTTACTGCTATTGCAAAACAATGGGCCTGGCGATTTGAATATCCGAACGGTAAAGTTTATAACGAACTTTGGGTTCCTCAAGGAAAACCGATAAAAGTTTCCATTGTATCAGAGGATGTTTTACACAGTTTTTACGTTCCAGCTTTTCGAATTAAGCGGGATGCTGTTCCCGGGATGGAAAACTTCACCTGGTTTCGGCAGGATAAAATCGGAACATATACATTGTATTGCGCTGAATATTGCGGATTGCAACATTCCGAAATGATTACTCAAATTGCTGTTTTGTCTCCCGGAGAATTTGAAAATTGGTATTCAAAAGCCGATACGAGTCTTTCCATTCCCGAAAGAGGTTTGAAGGCGTTACGGATGCAAGGATGTTTGTCATGCCATTCACTTGACGGAACCCAATTGTCTGCACCGACATTCAAAGGTCTTTTCGGAAAAGAAACCATTGTTATCAAAGATGGGATGGAAATAACCGTTCACGAAGATATCACTCATTTGAAATCCTCAATTCTTGATCCGCAAATGGATATTGTTAAAGGTTTTCCTCCCATAATGCCTACTCCAAAAGGGCTTTCCAATGACGATCTTGATGCGATGATTGAGTTCATCAAAACGCTGCGATGAAAATATTTGAAATTTCAGCTATTCGCGGTCAATGTTTGGATTGGCTTGAGAAGCTTTTTTTTTAATGAGGTTTCCTCTTTGTTCGACGATGAAAATTTGTACTAATGCCAATCGATTGAAATACTCGCCGAGAACTGCTGTGGAAATTTCAGCGATTCTAGGAGAGTTACTGTGATTGCTTCTGAGGGCCATTTTTAGCAATGTTTCAGAAACTAATTTTTCCGATAAGTTTCGTAACAAAAGTCAGTAATAGCTGTAGTTTGCGGGAAAACTCAACGAGAATTGCCGTTGGAATTTTCCTCCGACTGACTAAATTTTTCTCATCTGTTTGTATTGCTGGCTCAGCAGTTGCTGGGTTTTGCATTGGGGGTGGAAAAATTCAGAGTCATGCCCTTTGGTTATTTGCTGGCCTGCTTTTTCTTGCTATGGGTTCCGGTGCCCTCAACCAGATACAGGAAATAGATGCTGATCGGAAAATAGATCGCACTAAACATCGCCCTTTACCGGCAGGGGAAATATCTCCACGATTTGCTGGCATTATTTCCATTTTGTTATTGTCTCTGGGTTTGAGCCTTTTATTTGTTTTCCAGGAAATGAAAATCGGATTCTTTGGAATTTTAGGGGTGGCAATCTATAACGGAGTTTATACTCCTCTAAAAACTAAAGTGACATGGGCTATTTTTCTGGGAGCATTTGCAGGATGCCTTCCACCTATCATGGGATTTTTGGCCGGAGGTGGTTCTGAAACAGACAGGATGTGCTTTTTCTTGGTTGGGCTGTCCTATTTTTGGCAGGTAGCACATTTTTGTATTCTTGTACTTACATATGAAAAAGAGTATGAAAAATCAGAAATTGGAAATTTGTACCATGAAATTGGTGGCTACGGAATTGGTATACTTGCCATGGTAAGCATGGGAACCTGCTTTTTAACAGTTTTTGGAAGAGATTTGCATTTTCCTAACTTCCTCTTCTGGTGTGGAGTTTGTCTTTTATCCTCAATTTTTTTCGGATCAAGGAAAATATTTCAAAACGCAAATTTCTTCCATGGAGCATTTCTGCTCTGGAACGCTCTTCTTGGCGGTGGAATTCTTTCTATAGCTCAGGGTTGTTTTTGACGAAGAAATTCCAGGACTTCTTCCAAGGCTTTTTCGTCTATTTTGGGGGAATTGGGCATTTTTTGTGCATATCCCTGCATCCTGATAATGGTCGTTCTCCATAATTCCGGTGTTTTCCTGGTTCTCAGAGTTCTTTGTTTATCGTGACAATTAATACAATGTTTGTCTATCGGATCAAGTGATGCAACATTTAGTGATGAGGGAAGACTTCCGATTTCCGAAGATTGGGAGACAGCCAGAATGGCTGCAAGTGCTCCGCGAGTGCTTTCCCTCGGCAATGTTCCTGCCCAGGCCATAGGTTCGGTGATGTTTATCCAATCAGGAATGATACGAATTCCGAGACCTTCTACAGCCTTTTCGCGAGTGTGGCACGATGTGCAACATAGATTAAAGCTTTCTTGAACTGGATTTTGGGTAATTTCAGTGGGTTTCAAGTGATTCCAAGAAGAGGCATGACTTATAAATGGAAGAGCGAGTCCGAAAGCCGCCAAAGGGAAAAGCGCCGTTAGGGCAAAGCCTAGGGGTCTCAACAGTCGTGGCGTGAAATATATTTTACGTGAAGCACAAAACTTCGCTATAAAAACAATGAATGTTGCAATTCCAAGTAAAACATGAATTCTCGACCACCAGGAAAGCGCAATTTGGTATTTTAGGATTCGTTCAGCCATGGTCCACAAAAGAGCAAAGCTGGCCAAAGCTGCAATTCGCGCTCCCTGGCGATGTTTTGGACTGGCTGGGCTTACCAACTTTATTCCACCTAAAACTAATGCCAGAATACCCAAACCTGCACCGAGCAAAACATTTCCAAAAGGCATCATAAAGTCTCTTTAACCTTTTTTCTACTTAGTATTGTAATACCAATAATTATATGTAATCATACAAATTGATAGGTTTGATCAAGTCTCTGGTGCTGTAAACCGTCGAAAAAGTTACCCTATTATTTCGTGGGATTGGTATAACTGCAGTTTGTTTCACAGTTTCAATTCGAAAATTTCTCGATTAGCCTAATGTTGGATTCGAGGGTCGCAGAATCCCAAAAATCACTCATCGCCTTGATTACACATTCTTTTGTCAATCCTGGAATTATGGAATTTTTTATTATCACTGAAAGTAACGAGATGTTTTGCATTCGTGTGTCGGGAATTTCAACCGGTTTCATGGATAAAACTTTTATATTTTTGCGAATAGCGGTTTCAGAGATTTGTGAGTTGGTCACTTCACCTGAGGTGCCGAGTCTAACTTCAAGAGGTTGCCAGATAGCGTCGAAATATGCCAGGGTCCCAGCTTTCTTTCCAAATCTATTTATTGCGCGCAAAGCTTCATGACGTTCAAGTGCGATAACCAAATCAGCCTCATGATCTTTTATTAAGGGCGAATGTATATTGTTTCCAATTCTAACAAAAGATTCAACCACTCCGCCTCTTTGAGCCAATCCATGAGTGTCTACTGCCTTTGCCTCTTTCCCGCAATGGTCAGCGCCCCTGATGATTAATTCACTTAATACCCCAACTCCCTGTCCTCCTACGCCGGAAATATATATATTGAAAATATTCATCTTCGCCTTACTCCTTATTTTTTCTTGGAACATCGATAGCTTGAAGGGAACATGTCTGACGGCAGGAACCATCGCCAATGCAAAGATCTGAATTGACCGTTACAGCACCTTTAGTGTCTACAGTAAATGTCGGACAGGCAAACTGTTTCAGACATGTATGGAGTTTTCCGCAAACTTGGGGATCAATATCCACTTGCCTGGAAATGTATTTACCAGCATGTTTCTGATCTCTGACTTGTTTGAGCATACAAGGATGTCTCGCTATGATAACCTTGAAACCACTTTTTTCATAAGACTCAAGTACAAGTTTTTTTAATTCTTTCTGATTGTAAGTATCAACTTCGGTAAATGGTACTCCGTAACCCTTCAATACTTCTGTAATGGGAATCTTATTTGTTTCACCGTTGAAATTTGTCCCAACTCCCGGGTGGTCTTGGTGGCCGGTCATGGCTGTTGTTCCATTTTCCATGATTATTAGTGTAAAATTGTGTTTGTTGAAGACGGAGTTTAAAATTCCAGCACTTCCAGCGTGATAAAAAGTGGAATCTCCAATAAATGCGACAACCTTTCTTGTGCTGTTTGATAACGAAAGCCCCGAGGCAAGGCCTGAAGAGGCACCCATACAAAGCAATACTTGACCTAAATTGTAGGGTTCGAGAAATCCAAGAGTGTGGCAACCAATGTCAGCAACAGAAATAGCGGTGGGGGAAAGTGCTTGTTTTATCGCGTGAAAAGCAGATCTGTGGCCACATCCTGGACACATCTGTGGGGGCCTGGCAGATGCTGGAAAGGAAATTTCTTCAATTTCAGGTTTTTTGAAAATTTCCGGCCATTGGCGTGAAAGAATTTCTTGGACTCGGAATGGAGTGTATTCACCGATTAAATCATCGTTACAGGTTTTTCCGAAAACCCGAATTTTCAGTTCTTCGTCAAATGCGATGGCTTTTACTTCTTGCTCAATAATTGGGTCAAGTTCTTCAATTATTTTTACTTCCTTATGTTTTTTCAGAAAATTGACTATAGTCTTTCTGGGGAGTGGAAATGGCATTGCGATTTTCAGAATGTCGATTTTTTCCTGTGTTTCTGAAAGAGAGTCCATGAGAGATTCAAAAGGAAGGCCGCAGGTGATTATTCCCTTCTGGCTGTTGTTTTCGATGAGTTGGTTGAATTTGCACGAATCGGAGTAATCCTTCAATCTGGAAAGTTTTTCGAGAGTCTTTTTTTTCAGTTTCAATGCCAGAGCTGTAATTGGAATGTATGGGCCGTTCTTGGGATCAAATCTGGGGGAATTATCAGAATTCCTGGTTTCAATTCCTGCAAATTTAACTTTCTCTTTAGCGTGACAAACGTGTGTTGTCATTCGAACGATAACTGGAAACTTAAGTTCGGTTGAAAGTAGCGCGGCTTCTTTATACATTTCATATGCTTCCTGCGGTGTAGCAGGCTCAAAAATTGGGGTATAGGACATTTTTGCGATGTGCCGATTATCCTGTTCATTTTGAGATGAGTTTGCGCCAGGATCGTCACCAATAATAATTACCATTCCCCCGATCAATTCGAATAAAGAAAGTTGTACAAATGAATCCAACGCTACATTCAATCCAACGCTTTTAAAGAAAACAGAGGATAAGTGACCGTTAAGAGATGCTCCGCAGGCCACTTCCGTGGCGACCTTTTCATTAGTTGAAAATTCGAAATAAAAAGGCCGGTCACTCGGACTTATGGAAGCTATTGCTGAGGCGATTTCAGGCGTTGGTGATCCGGGATATGAAGTGACGACTTTGGTTCCGGATTCAATCATTGCGCGTACAAGTGCGGTATTTCCCATTACAATTTCACTGAACGATTCAGGTTTCATCAAAACCGATCCAAGTTTTTTCATGCTGTTCTCCAGGAATTTCCTCTTTTTTTCAGTTTATAGCAATTCGCTTAAAATAAATATGATGATTTAACACCCCTAATATAATACCAAATAAGGATTTCAAAGGAAAATTTTTTTTTTTAATGGTTCCATTCCAGAAAAAACTTGGGTAAATCAGTCTCTTCGGTTTTATACAATTCATAATCAGTTCGTGGGTTTCAATCTTCTTGGCTGCTGAAGAAATTTTCCGACAACGTGGGAGCCAAAGGCGATGAAGCAACCTTATCCGAAAAAAATTGAATATTCAGAAAAACGTTCAACGCTTTCCAATGATTTTATGGAAAATCTTTTTTTGGAGGATTAAAGCATACCTACGGATTAATAATAATTGTTATTAATTGTGAAAGCAGGTTGGGAAATAAAGTCTAGGCAAAAGGGCTTGGCGTTTGGTGACAATCAATAAGACCGTTCTAAATTAGCAAGAGGAGATAGTGTCAGTTTTTTAGGGTGGGCTTTTTTAAACAAAAAGGTATCAGCGCAATGCGAAAAATCGAATACCACTTATGTTGCAGTTTTTTTGCCCACCAAAAAAAGCGATGAGAAAGTGAAACCTAGGCTACTTAGATCAGAATCAGTCTTGTTTTTTTACAGCTTCTAACACGGTTTGAATCGAAAAACTTTCCACTCTTCCTGGACTCCCTTGAGTTTGGCATTTTCGGGATTGACGTGAAAAGATTGCAATTGTTCCTGGACTTCTTTAGATCGATAGACTTCTTCGCTTAGATAGATTTCATCGGCATCGGCTAGTCCTTGTACTCTTGCTGCAACATTTACGGTTTGGCCAAAATAGTCCAGTCGGTCGTTTTGAGACACCACGATGGAGTTGCCTCTGTGGATACCGATCTTCAAGCGAATTTCTTCTGGTTTCACCAGCGTTTCGTTAAATTTCCGAATTGCTTCAATCATTTCAACAGCGGCTTTCAGGGCATTTTCAGGTTGCGAAAATGCTGCCATTATAGCATCCCCGATTGTTTTGACCTGGACACCCTCGAAGTGATTAATGGCCTTTTCAAGATGCGCGAAGTGGGTTCGTACCAGTGAAAATGCCCGTAAATCCCCGATGCGATCATACATGGCGGTAGATCCTTTAAGGTCAGTGAAGAGAATAGTGATATCTCGGACTCCTACACCTTCTGTTCCCGGGGCTGATTCTGAGCGGAAAAGATCATGATAACTCTTGGTTGTCAAAAGCCTTTTTCCGGAAAGGAACACTGCTATCGCAATTTTATCTAATTTCAGACATCCCAATCTTGGGGATTTAAATTTGATACCATTTTTTCGATTGATGAATTGCCAACTTGCTTTGAAAGAAATCTTCTGATTTATTTTCATGGAAGTTGGTCTCAGGATAAAATCCAACCGAAAAATATCCCAAAATCAGAAAACTACCTTATGAAGCCCTTTTCCGAGAAAATGCAAACTATCGATACCAGGAATTCTGAATTTTGTTTTTTTGCCTTCCGGGGTTACTAACTTTTGGCGGAAAGTGGTTCACAGCCACTATTATTTGGGAGGAAATTGGTTTACGAATTTTTTGTAGGCCCCGGTCTTGTAAGTGCTCCAATCGCTCCACTTAGTACAATTATTGCTCATCTTTATCATGACGCGAATATTGGTCATAGGGTCGAAAAGATCATTATTCGAACTCAGGCCATATTGTTTTAAACGGGAAGGCCCCATACTGCCGAGCATATTTATTTGAAACAAGCCGTAGGAATTGTCACCGGTTCTGCTGTTCCCATTGTGGGCGCTGGGGTTCCCAGCCGATTCTGCCATTCCAATTGCCCAGGCGGTTCGCAGATTTTCCCCGGAAAGTCCGGCTTGTTGCAGCCATCCTAAGAGAGCCCTTTCACCTTTGGCCCCAGCCGCAGGAGCTCCCACTGTTGGTATTGGCATATCGGCTGCAGATGGAATGTTGTTAACACCGGGAATGGTCAATTCCCATCCTGGATAAATCAAATTTGGATTCTTGGCTAAACTGCTATATTTGTTTTTGTTGGCTTCAACTATTTCAGTGTATTTACTGGAGTCTCCCAAGAATCTTTTGGCGATCTCGGCAAGAGTATCTCCGGTTCTAACGGTATACACGTTTGAACCAGATGAAGATGCAGGGGTGGCCGATGGGGCTGGAGGGCTTGATGCTGCTGATGCGGGAGCGATTCCGGGGTCATGGTTTGCCAAAGTAGTATCCATTTCCACACCTGAAGAGGTTCTCACGCCACAGAATAATCCCAGTGCTACCATGAAAATAATCAATCTCGTAATTTTCATAATGTTTATTCCCCTTTGTCGTTTATAAAATATTACTACAACCAACTCCTCAAGTTACAATTTTTTTTCGGACTTCATTTGTGGACTGCTTCCTATTTTTGAAAATTAGCTTCCGAAAACCGTTTCACACATTTGAATTCTTTTTTTTAGATATCCCATTATGGTCTTTCAAAGCAGATTTATTAAAAAATTCGGAATGAATGTTTTTCATTTCAAAGCTTCCAGTATTTCATTTGATAGGCAGTCTTTAATCTTTGGAAAGTGTACGTTCAGTGGGAAACCAAGCGGCGGTGAGCAGGAAAGCTCACCGCCGTTATAAATAAATGCGTATCTTACGATTGCAAATCTTTCATTCAAGAAAGTTTCAAATACTTCGTTTTCAAATTGGGAATTGTTTCTCTTACGTTATTATTTAAGAAACCGTCCACACAGGCCATTGGAATTGGCAATGGTTTTGAGATCGGCCCATGGAAGAACCAATTCTGTGAGGCCAAGAGCATATGCCCCGATTTCATATTGGTTAAAGCAAAATGCCAAACCATCTTTCGAAACCAGGAAATTTCGGTTGAGGGTGAAGCGATTTTGATCAAACTGAAAACCAACTTGTTCATAGGTTTCCTGGGGTTTTAAATTGCGAACCTGGCGAAAGTATTTTTCAGCAATCTTTGTTAGCTCGGGCATTTGGTTGTCGGGAATGAATTCGGAGAGTGGTATTTGCTCACCGGTCTTAATGGAAAATACAAGATAAGCTATGTTCGAAGATGGATGGGCTCCACCGGTGAAAATGGAATCGAAGATTTCGAGGCAGAGAAGATCTTCGTCAGAGTGTTTAATGTTTGCCTCAAACTTGAGTGACCAGCCTCCCGGCATTTCAGGCTCATCTTTCAGGGATTGTTCATACCCTTTGAAAAAACTTTCCATGAGTTGTTCGACGGTTGTGGGTGTCTTATCTTCCAATAGTGTTAACAGCCTACTTTGAATTGCTTTGTTGATAGCTGCAACAGCTGGGTTAGAGGCAACTGAAGATGAAAATTCAGGAAAACGGAAATCAATTTCTGCGCCAATTACATCTTTATTTGCTGTTTTCGGGGGAGTAGGAGATTTGACAATATGCTTCATAACAGCGGAAACGTCGTTGGTGATTTTTATTGTAGTTGTTCCTGAGTTATCTCCCGAAGTTGGGCCTGCAAAAGCAGTTCCAAAAGTAACAAGTAGGAATACTGCAAACAAGATTTTTATTGCATTTTTCATTTTTTTTCTCCGATATAGTCAAATTTTTTTCATAAATTTGTTCAAAAATGTCCCTATCTGGGAGGAAATTGGTTGAGAAAACTTTTATAGGAGCCGTTCGTATAGGCGCCCCAGGCACGCCAACTTGTGCCATTGTTGCTCATTTTGAGCATTATGCGAATATTCACCATTGGGTCGAAAAGATCTTCATTAGATTTCAGGCCATATTGCCTCAAACGGGACGGCCCCAATCTACCATACATATTAATTTGAAACAAGCCATAAGAATTGTCTTTTGTACGAGAGTTCGTGTTGTGTTTGCTGGGTATCCCTCGGGATTCTGCCATTCCAATTGCCCAGGCAGTTCGAAGTTTTGTCCCTGAAAGCCCGGCTTGTTCCAACCAACCGAGTAAAGCCTTTCCACCTGAAGCGCCTTGGCGTGGAGCAGGTACGTTTGATGAGCTGAGTGTCGGAGTTGCGGAATTTCCGGAAGGGCTGGTTTCATTGCCGCCGGGGATTTCAAGTTGCCAACCAGCAGAAATCAAATTCGGATGATTTGCCAAACTGGGGTATTTGCCTTCGTTTGCTCGAATCAATTCCAAATACCGGTTTCCATCTCCCAATAATTTCTGTGCAATATCCCAAAGTGTATCACCGGATTTTACGGTATATGATGAGGATGGCCCTGTCCCAGTATTTGACAGGGGATCATGATCTTCCAAAACGTTTTCCATTTCTATTGCAGAACAGTGATTTCCAATTCCGAATAACGCCAAAATTAACAGAATGATAATTAGTCTAATAATTTTCATAATGTCGTTTCCCCTTTATGTTGTTTATTAAATATTACTATAATCTATTTCACAAGTTACAATTTTTTTCCCGGGAAAGGGTTTTCGTTTATCTGACCGCCTTTCGAGGGATATGATATAATCGGTAGATCAGGTAAATTTTGAGGAGTTGAATAAAGTGAAACGAATCTTTTCAATAATTTCCATTGTTTTTTTTACCTTATTTCTTTTCGAGCCGACTTTTGCTCAGGTGGCCACTCAATCCGATCTGGTAGAGTTAACTAAGCTCGATCCTTCAATTGTTCTCGATGTGAAATACGCAACTACAAATAATTTTACTGGAAAAATTCTTTATCCAAGTGGAAAAGTAATGCTGCGGGAGCCGGCCGCCCGGGCTTTGGTCAAAGCAAACCTGGAATTAAAATCTGAACGTGGGTTGAAGATAAAAGTTTTTGATGGATACAGGCCTCTCTCAGTGCAAAAGAAAATGTGGGAAATTATTCATGACCCCAAATTTGTTGCAGATCCGGCTGTTGGATCAAATCACAACCGTGGAATAGCTGTAGATGTTACACTAGTAGACAACTCAAACCAAGAACTCGACATGGGAACACCATTCGATGATTTTACTGAAAAAGCAGCTGTTGATTACAAGCAATTGACAGAGGAACAGAAAAAAAACAGGAGCATCCTGCAGGAAGAAATGAAAAAACAAGGATTTATGGTTCTTCCAAGCGAGTGGTGGCACTTCGAACTTAAAGATAAAGCAAAATATCCTCTTTTGGATGTTGAACTACGGTAATAGATTTCTTTGCCAATGCAGTTTGAGTAATCCATTGCAGACTCACTAAATCTATTATTCTCTTCTTTTTAAGCAAGGTACGGAGAGTTAAAACACAGTTAGATTTTTCTTTAAGTTTTGCTGAATTCATGATTGTTTATGCAGCTTTAATGCTTTTGCGCGGGAAAATAACAGAAACACACTGGACGCTTTTCGGAGTTTGTTATATTATATCCAACCGTCCAAAGGAATAAAATTGAAATGAACAATAGCTGGATAATTAAAAGGCGAAAAAAAGAGCAGCCAAAAGAGGAGATAGCATCCTGGTGGCGTAGTCCCTATATTATTGGGTCTGGAATTGGGATCCTTGTTCTGGTTGGAATATTTTTTTATCATTTTTTTATTGCAGCGCCAGTAATTAGCGATAAACCGACTGGTGGAGAAAGTGATGGTTTTTTTGGATTCCTGAAAAAGGGATTGTTCGCTAAAAAACCGCCAATAGACATGAGCAATGAAGAGCTTGATGCACTTGGAATTGCAACTGCAAGCCGAAAAGCCTTTACCGGAGCCGCACCGGAGAATTATCGAGATCAAAGGCGAATTTTCGCCCTTCAAAAGATTGAATCAATCAGGCATCAAAATGATGAGCGATTTCGTGAAAATGCTTTGAGAGTTGAACAACGTTCTAAAGGGTCAGGTTTAGAGCTTAAAGAAGCCGTTGAATCCATGGAAGACTCAGAAAGTCTTGGAATAATGAAGCTTGAGAGTTTGGTTCAACGCGAGTCAAACCAAGAAGGCATAAGTAATGAAAAGGTTGAAATGTTGATATATGCCTGTCAGATGCTAGGCGATGCATATGCAAAAAAGCAAATGAAGGAAAAATCACGAGATGTCTATTTGACAATGTTTAAACTGCTTAAAGAAAGAGCCCCTGAAGAACAGGGGCCCCAACATTTGCAAGCTATTTCCGAATTTGAGAAGTCTTCAACTACATCAGGCGGCAATTGAGTATGCAATTTTCAACAATTGGAATATTATTTTCAAGAAGTGATTTAACTTCTGCTATTGGTCTAACGATTACAAAACGTCGCAACTCTTTCCCTCTTATTTCCAATTCATCATGGTTTAATTTTTCAGAAAGTTTTTCAGTATCCTTGGGTTGATTCAAGAAAGTAGGAAATATTCTAACATGATTGATGGTCTCTTCAGAAGCATTTACAATATATCCACCAATGTAAATTTTCTCCCGGTCAAAGGTGATGAGGGTCTTTTTAACGCTAACCGGACTGGTTCTTACATCGGGGAGCGGAGTGATTTTCTGCCCCTCTCTTTTGAAGGCATAAACCTTCGAGGGTTGCAAAATTTCCGATGTTTTTTTTGCTGCTTGTGCGAAGTGACTATTGAAAGACAGCGCTATGAATGATACAGCAACCAATCCCAAGTTTTTTCCGTTAAATTTCATTTTCCCGACCTCGCTATTTCATTTTATTCTAAATAACTATCGGTTAAACTTTCCCGGAAATTTATTACCGATTTCAAAAAAATCCAGAGTTTCTTCAGGTGTTTCTTTGGTTGAAATTTTGGTTGCTATTTCAATAGCTTCCCTTGTGATGCTTCCTATTATTCTTCTATTTGGTGTCTCTGAGAAAGTAACATATAAAAGTATAAATGAAGTCGTAGCAGCTAATATTGGGCTCCAAAAAATTGAGGAATTAAAAAATCGCCCTTTTGATGAGCTGCGGAAATTGGTTGAATCTTTGGCATCAGATTCTGTTGAAGGCCCGTTTTTTGAAGTAAAACTTCCATTGGAATTGAATGGGCAATGGAATACTCCAGGTGTTGAATATGCACGTGAAGCTCGACTTTCATTTTATCCGAACCCTGATCCAAACCCCCATGATCCTGACTACGAGCTCCAAAAGCGAAGAGTACGAATAAGGGTTATCGTTCATTTTGTGGAATTATCCGTGGATGGCCAACGAAGAGAAAAGAACTTTGAGTTATCAACTTTGGTGGGGGATGAAAATTATGGAACTCCCCTTAATGCATCCTTCACATCGGGGGTTCCAAAATGAAGAACAGAAGTTGCAATCGAGTAGCTTTTACTTTAGTGGAAGTTTTGATATCGCTTCTCCTTGCAGGAATAATAATTATAGTTTCATACATGCTTATTCAAAGAACTTTCCAGAGTTTGGAAAGACAGAAACAATCGCTTGATACCCTTCATGAAGCAAGATATTTTCTCGCACTTATCGAAAGAGATTTACGGGAAATGACCAAACTGAAAGTTTTGGATACAGTGTTCAAACAGAATCTCTTTGATAAAGAGAGCGGTTTGTTTTTTTCAATGGAACTTGAAGTTCCCGACCGCTCCGGGAAGGGTGAAGAATTCACGACGGTGATTTATTCCTATGAAGGCCCACGTGATTACCAGGAAACAAAAGGAATGTCCAAAATCATATACAGACAGGAAAAAGGGCAGGCGAAGAGGGCCCTTATTACCAAACAAATGAACTTTTTAAAAGTCTGGGGAACGGATGGAGTCATTTTTCGCAATCGTGAAGAAAATGAATCGGTCGACGTATACAGAAATTACCTTCGACCGCATTATTACCATCCCACAAATGATGCTCCAAAAGGTTTGAATGATTTATCAAAAGTCAGAGGGATTGAAGTCCAACTTGACATGATTGAAATGTTGGATTCATCCGGAAAACCTATTAAGAATCGCACTTTTACTACCAGAATTTATCCGAGAGTATTAAGTTTAAAAAATGACCAGTAATGGGAGTTAGAATGAAGACCAACGAAATTCGAAAAAAATTTCTAGATTTTTTTGGCAGACAATCACACGTAATAAAAGACTCTTTTTCCTTGATCCCCAGGGAAGACCCGACCTTGCTTTTCATAAGTGCCGGAATGGCTCCTTTCAAGCCCTATTTTCTTGGGCAAAAAACGGACATTAAAAGGGCTGCTACTTGTCAAAAATGCTTTCGAACGACTGACATAGAAAATGTTGGCTACACTGCACGCCACAACACTTTTTTCGAAATGCTGGGAAATTTCAGTTTTGGTGATTATTTTAAGGAAGAAGCGATTGCCTGGGCCTGGGAATTTATCACAAAAGAATTGAATCTTCCAAAAGACTTATTGCACATTTCAATTCATAAAAGCGATGATGAAGCCGGAGAAATCTGGAAAAAGAAGATCGGTGTGCCAGCGGAAAGAATAGTAAAGCTGGGAGACAAAGACAACTTCTGGACTATCGGAGTGGGACCATCTGGTCCATGTTCCGAAATATATATTGACCAGGGCGAAGCATTGTCATGCGGGAAACCAGATTGCGGAGTAGGGTGCGATTGTCCAAGATATCTGGAATTCTGGAATCTTGTATTTACACAGTATAATCGCGCTGAAGACGGAACTCTAACTCCACTTGAAAAAAAGAACATCGATACGGGAATGGGTCTGGATAGACTTTCTGCAATTGTACAAGGAAAAAAAGATAACTTCGAGAATGATCTTTTTGCAGGAATAATCAGCAAAGCGGAAGAGTTGACCAGTCGGAAATATAGTGAAGGCGGTAAGGTTAAAATTGCACTTAAGGTTGTAGCCGACCATTCAAGGGCGCTTTCATTTGCCATTGCCGACGGTGCAATGCCGGGTAACGAAGGAAGAAGTTATGTCCTTAGAAAAATTCTGCGCAGAGCCTCCCGGTTTGGTTACAGTTACTTGGGCCAGGAAAAACCTTTCCTGCATCAATTGATCCCGACAATTACTCAAACGATGGATGCCTATCCAGAGGTTAAGAAGAGCCTTGATCACATCCAAAAAGTTGTAAGTGCTGAGGAAGAACGATTCCTTCTGACTCTGAAAACTGGTTCAGAAATTCTTTCCGGATTTCTTGGTACTCTTAAAAATAAGGGAACACCAATGCTCGAAGGTTCAAAAGCCTTTTTACTTCACGATACTTACGGTTTTCCTCTTGATTTGACCCGTGAAATTTGCCGGGAGGAGAATATTGAAGTAGATGAAGTTGCCTTTAATGCTGAGCTTGAGAAACAACGGGAAAGAGGAAGAGCGAATGTTGTCAGTGCATTTGCCTCCTCGACGGCTGTTAATCCTGGAGATTATCCTTCAACCGAATTCGTCGGTTACGAAAAATTTGAAATTCCAGCAGTAATTCTCGATGTGATTGAAAAAAGTAAAGATGAAGTTTTTATTATTTCTGATAAAACTCCCTTTTATGCGACTTCTGGGGGACAAATCGGCGACACTGGAAAAATAATTGGATCCAATGGTGTTTTCCAAGTCAAAGCGACCGAAAAAGTGGATTCTGTGGTGGTTCACAAAGGAGCCTTTATAGAAGGAAGACTCAAAAAAGGGGAAAATGGGAAATTTTCAATTGATTTTGAAAATCGACGTGCCATTATGCGCAACCATACTGCAACCCATTTATTGCACAAAGCGCTTCAAAACAAACTTGGAGAGCATGTTAAACAGGCAGGTTCACTGGTTTCTCCTGATCATCTGAGATTTGATTTTACCCATTACGAAGCCATTACTCCTGAAACGATGGTTGAGATTGAAAAAGAAATAAATAAAAATATTCTTGCGAATCTTCCTGTGGAGATAATTGCAACCTCTTTTCAAAAAGCAGTTGATAATGGTGCCATGGCGCTTTTCGGAGAAAAATACGGAGATGTTGTCAGGATGGTATCAATTGGAGACTATTCCAAAGAACTTTGCGGTGGAACACATTTGAAGAATTCTTCTGAAGTGGGTCTGTTTACACTTGTTTCCGAATCTTCGATTGCTTCAGGAGTCAGAAGAATTGAGGCATTAACCGGGGCCAATGCGTATGCTAGTTTTCTTGATTTGAGAGGAAACGTTGAAAAACTATCGCATATTATAGACTGTAATTCCAAAAATTACCTTGAAAAAGCAGAAAAATTGGTTTCTGAACTCAAGGAATTGAAGCATGAAATGGACGCGATGAAGAAACGTGAGCTGGTCGAGACAGCCCAAAAATCCAAATCTTCAGGGATAAAAATCAAAGAAATTACAGCCTTTATTTCCAGGAATGACGGCATAACAGTTGATGAAATGAAATCACTATCAGATGAGCTGGTTGGAAATCATCCGAAAACTTTGGCTGTGCTTGCTGGTGGAGGAGAAAAAGCCTCCTTTGTTGTAAAAGTTTCAAAGGATTTGGTTGAAAAAGGCTTTAATGCAGGAGCAATGATAAAACAGATCGCAAAAATTGCCGGTGGCGGTGGAGGTGGAAAACCAGAAATTGCGAGTGCCGGAGCCAAAGATCCAACGAAAATAGACGAAGCATTAGTCTTTGCAAAAAAACTGGTTGAAGATTTGGTGCAATAGCAATTGAAGCGGGAGGTTTTTCCAGTGAGTTTGCTTCAGTGTCTACTAATCGCTATTTTACAATAAATGATTTCAGAGTTAAAAAATTTATTAATGAAAAAATTTACTTGGTAGTCAAAGAAATATTGTGGCTTGGTACTTGGTTCCATTATAGATTAAGAGGGAGCTTTTATGAAATTTATTGGCATTGATGTGGGGAAGAAACGTGTAGGAGTTGCTTCTTGTGATCGTCTTGAGATGGTTTCCAGCCCCCATTCAGTTATTCCAGTGGATGGAAAAACTTTTGAAAAGATAAAAAAATTGGTGGAAGATGAAGAGGTTGACGGAGTAGTAATCGGGCTCCCCTTATCAATGGATGGTCAGGAAAGAGATGCATGTTCAGAGGTCAGAGATTTTATTACAAAGTTGAAGCCATTAATAAAGGTTCCAATCCATGAAATGGACGAAAGATTGACAACTAAGATAGCTGAATCAAGCCTTATTGAAAGTGGGATGCGTCGGGAGAAAAGAAAAGAAATCAGGGATGCTGTTGCAGCTTCTTTAATTCTTCGGACGTTTATTGAAAGACGCAGGTTTGACCGAGAAAATTCCTCTAAACCAACAAACCAAATCGACGAAGGGTAGGTTTAAAAGCAAAAAAAAGTGAATATGGAAATAAAATATAAAAATGTATTGTTTTGTGAAGATATTCGCCAAGAAATCGGTGGTAGAGTAAGCCTAATGGGAATTCTTGGATCAAAAATTTTTGTACAGGATTTTCCCATCCTTTTTCCTAAATTTTGCTTATTTGTCGAATGGGAAGATTTCAATGGAAAATTTCTGATTGGCCTGAATATTGTTCCACCTAAAGGTGGGAATCTTCCCCAGGTTAGACCAACAGCTGAAATTCGTGGTCAACCAGGATTGGTAGTTCGTTCGATGATTGTTTTGAACAGTTTTGTTTTTCCTGTTCCTGGTACTTATACTTTTGAGTTTTTTCAAGGATCAGAAAAAATTGGTTCAGAAAACCTGATTGTCGAAAAGTTTGAATCACCTGTCGGTCCAACAAATTAATTATAAGCTAATAAATCGAATGTTGATTGATTGCCGAATTTAAAAGTATGAAATTAAGCAAACTGGGCCATGAAATAGGAGAAAAAAGAATTCATGATTGAAAATTCAGAAATGAATTTTTCGGAGTTAATAGAGAAAACCGAGAAAGAGCCCGAGGAAAATTTGCCGCAATTGGCGAAAGAAGTAAAGAATTCACCAAACAAATATTTTCCTATTTTGCTCGCATCATTTGATGAAAACTCTTCTTTAATGACTCCAATCTTAGGTAATCTTTTCAGGAAATATCTCAAAGAGTTGATTCCGGATTTTTTGATACCTATTCTTGAAGATGCAAGTTCCCCTTCACGATTTGTTTGGGCTTCCACTTTTGCTTCTGAAATTAATCTTGAAGCTGCTGACAAATTTTTGGTCAAGGCGCTTTCCAATTCCAAAACCCAAATTGTTTTAGCAGCCGTAAAGGCTCTTGCTTTAAGAAAAAGCTCTGAAGCAGTTCGTGGGCTCAAAGATTTTTTCCTTTCTACAAATGACGAAGTTCAATTGTCAGCGGCAATTCGGTATCTTCTCCCGCTATCCGAACAATTTGGAGCTGAATTTATTTTGAATTTTCCTAAGTATCCGATTGTCAGGCAGATCTGGATATTGAAATTTCTTTCGGAAACTAAACTTAAAGAGGCTTTACCAATTTACACCAAAGCAATTAAAGAGGAACCTGAAATTTTAGGAATCTTTGCAATTGCCGGTTTGGGAAGCTTAGGAGACGAAAATTCTGTAAAAGCTTTAGCGGAAGTTGTCAAACACAAGGAGTGGTTTCTTCGAAAAAGAGCGGTTGACGCGCTTGGGCAATGCCGCTTGTCTTCAGCTATTCCACCACTTATTAGAGCTCTTTCTGATTCTACAATTCAGATCAGGACCGCAGCAATAGAAAGTCTCTCCAAAATTGGCCACTTTGATCTGGATTGCCTTATAAAAGAAATTGTGACTGATGACCATTATCAAAAGATTGGTTTAATCAAAGTTTTTGGGCAAATCAAGAATGAAAAACTTGTGGATCCGCTGATAAAAACATTGTTAGATCGATCTACCCTTTTCTTTTCATTGGATGCTATCGGTGATCTTGGAAATGTAAAAGCCGTTCCCCACTTGATTCCATTTTTGAAAGACATCGAATGGTTTAATAGATTAAATGCTCTTGAAGCTCTTGGAAAGATTAAACCTCAAAATTTGAAGGAAATAGCCCAACCATGCCTGGAAGATCCAAACGACATGGTAAGAAATTCTGCACATCGAATTTTAGGAAACCATGGAAATCATAATTTTAGTCAATAGGATGCTTTGACTGCAGACCAAATCCGCCAAGTAGAAGAAAGCTTTTTACTCTGGAATTTCCATTTTTGGTTTGTTCAAAGGGAAACGGAACCACGCTGTTTATTACCCGAACACTATTTTTTGGGCGTTTAGAAGGATAATGATTTTTCCGTGGATTTTCCCCACACCGGTTAAATACTCTATTTCAACATCATCAGACACTCTTGAGGGCTCTTCGATTGCATTAACCGGAAGTCGAATTACTTCATAAACCGCGTCAACAAGAAAACCTACTTTTACTTTTTCCTTTTCAAAATTCAATATAATTATCTGATCGGTTGTTTCACGTTGTTTTTTTTCCAACCTTAATCGATGCCTAAGATTAATTACTGGCACAATTTCACCACGCATGTTTATTACACCTTCTATGTAGGAAGGTGATTTTGGAACCCTTGTTATTGGCAGAAGATTAATAATCCCTTCCACTTTGGATATTTCAAAGGCGTAGGTTTCTCCGGCCATTTTGAAGCTTACAAGGTGTGAAATTTCAACAATTTCTTTGTGTTCTTCTCTATCTCTGAATTCATCAACCTCGGAAAAAAGTCCTTCATATTTTTGAACCAGTTTCGGCTGAAATTTACTTAAATCCAGTTCTTGTGGAACATTCTCTTGAAGAGCCGGTCTGGAAGGTTGAGGAGTTTGAAATGCAGGCTGTTGTTGTACCGGAATGCTTTGAGGCGGGCGTAAAGGTTGGATTCCGGAAGGAGAATCATTAAAGGAAGGTTGAGATGATGGTGGTTTTGGAGCACCTTGAAATGTACTGGGAGGTCTTTGTGTGGGTGTGGATGGAACTGGAGGCTTGGGTAAAATTGCAGCTGGAGGCGGTGGTTCAGGTGAAGCAAAAGAATCTTTGGAGCCTTCTTTAACTTTTTCCGGGGAAAAAATGTCAATATGTACTGATTCAATTTCGCAAATCTCCATAATTGCTTCGGAAATTTCGGAAGTTTGTTGTTCGCAAATAAGTATCATTTTAAATGAGCGGTCGAATTTTTCATTTTCAAGATCTTTTAAATCAGGAATAGCTTTGATAATCTCACACCGTAGTCCTTCAAGTGCTCTGATTATCATGAAAACCCGAGGGCCTTTTAATAGACAATCCTGAACTAATTTTACTTCCAACAAGGTTGTGGAAAGTCCTCGGTGATGTGCCTCCAGTAATCCTCCAATTTCGTATTCAGTAAATTGAAAGTCTCCTACTCCTTGTGGCAAGTTATTTGAATTTGGAGCTGAAGGTGACTCTTGGGGAGTTCTTTGTGACTGAGTGGATTGAGGCGCTTTTGCTGCTGGATTTAGGGAAGGGTTATTTCCAGAGGCTAAATTGGAAAGCTTTTGTATAATCTGAGAAATGTCCATATTGGAATCATTTCCTGAAATACTGTCATTTACAATGTTTCTAAGGATGTCAAAAGTTTCAAACAGAATATCGATGATAAATGAATCGACCTCTTTTTTTCCAGTTCTTAAAAGGTCAAGGATGTTCTCCATTTCATGAGTCAAGTGGGCAATTTTTTCGTAACCCATTGTGGCGGACATCCCTTTCAAAGTGTGGGCAGCGCGAAAAATCTCTTCAACTGCTTCCCTGTTTTGAGGGTTTTGTTCTAGGGCAAGAAGCATTTTGTCCATATTATCGAGGTTTTCTCTGGACCCGTCGATATATGCGCCCATGAACTGGTTTAGATCAATGTCCACTTTTTTCTCCTGAAATACTTATTTTCTGTGAGGAACAATGGATTTTTTGCTCTTTTTTTGAGATTGTGTTGTCCACTGTTTTGTTATTGGCATAGAAAATAAAATGTTAATTCTGCCATCTGGTTTGCAGGAAGGCAGGGATATCCAAAATCAATGCGATGCTTCCATCTCCGCGCATAGTTGCTCCCATAAGCCCAGGGAGTCCGTTTAAAAGATTTCCTAATGATTTGATGACTATTTCTTGTTGCCCAAGTAATTCTTCAACGATAAATCCCGCTCTCTTCTCGCCCGAAGAGCAAACTACGACTGATATTTCCTCTTTTTCCTTTTCATCAGCTAATTTGGGAACATCCAGAAGGTTTCTTAATCTGATTATTGGAAGGACCTCCCCCCGAAGTAGTGTTACTTCCTGGTGCTGGACAATATTTATGTCCGCTGGAGTAATATCCATTGTTTCCTGAACTGAACCAAGCGGAATAGCGAACGTTTCGTTTCCAAGTTTGACCATTAATGCTTGGAGGATCGCCAATGTTAATGGGAGTTTTATGAAGACTCTGGAACCTTCACCAACTTTGGATTCAATATCCAGCTGGCCGCCCAATTCGTCCAATTTGGTTTTAACGGCATCCATTCCAACTCCTCGCCCGGAAATATCACTTACTACTTGAGCGGTTGAAAAGCCGGGAAGGAAAATAATTTTAATGATTTCTTCGGGAGACATTCGGTCAATTTGTTCTTGTGTAAAAATCCCTTTTTTCACTGCCGAAGGTCCGATAATTTTGGGATCGATCCCTTTTCCATCGTCACGGACTTCAATAATCACATGATTTCCCTCATGTCTTGCGGTTAAAGTGATTGTACCAGTGTCTGATTTCCCTTTTGCCACTCTTTCCTGCGGTGATTCAATTCCATGATCGATGGAATTTCTGATAAGATGGACCATTGGATCGCCAATTTCATCGATAACAGTACGATCCATTTCTGTTTCTTTTCCTTCAAGAAGAAGGTCGATTTTTTTGTTAAGTTTTTTTGAAAGGTCACGGACCATCCTGGGGAATCGGTCGAAAACCTGTTCAATAGGAACCATTCTCACTTGCATAACTACATTCTGCAAAGAAAGGCTGATTTGAGAAATTCTGGTCAGAGCTTCGTTCAGGTCTTTAAGTCTGTGAGCAGCACCGATATCAGCAAGTCTGGTTCTATTGATGACAAGTTCTCCAACCAGATTCATGAGCTCATCGAGACGTCTCATGTCGACTCGAACAGTCTGGCCACTCCTTTTTTCTGCGGGAACTGGTTTTTTATCCAATCCCGCTGAGGCCACGACTGGGCCAGCCGAGGGCTGAGAAACAGGTGCTTGGAAAGGCTTTGATTGCGGCGTGGGTGACGCTTCAGGGTGCTGTGGGGTAGGGGGTTGAGGCCTTGAAACGTTCTGACTGGCAGGCGAAGCAGCGGGTTGATAAGATTGGGAAGATTGAGTTGGTTTGGCAGATTTGGCTGCTTGAAATTCTGTGGGTTTCTGGCCTTCCAGATTCAGAGCTGTTACTTCAACAGATTCGATTTCGGAAATTTGCTCGATCGCTTGTTTAATATCTTCCATTTTGGCGGAACTTACCAAAATCATGCGGAAAGAAAGATCGAACTTTTCTGCTTCAAGATCTTTTGTGTCTGGAATTGATTTTATTACGTCGCATCCAAGTTCTTCTAAATTTCTAACTACCATGAAAGCCCGGGGAGCTTTTAATAAACAATCAGGAACAAGAGTTACCGCAAGAAGATTGACATTTAAAGATTGTTTTTTTGCTTCCTGCAAAACCTGGATTTCATATTCATTCAGGGGGAAGTCAAGTTTTTCAATGGATTTTTCGGGTGAAACAGCTTTTGATTCAATAACTTTACCCGCACCGGAAGGGGTGGAAGCTCCGCGAGATTCCTGGGGTTTCGAAGGGGAGGCCAACTCCTGTAACCTGCTGACAACTTTCCCCATGTCGACATTTGAGTCAGTTGAAGAAATACTGTCATTAACCAAAACTCGTAGAACATCGAAAGTTTCAAAAAGTGCATCCACAATTTCTGGATTTGCAGTCATGGTCTTATTTCTGAGTTTGTCGAGAATGTTCTCCATTTCATGGGTTAGATGAGCAACTTTTTCAAATCCCATGGTGGCTGACATTCCCTTAAGGGTATGGGCAGCACGAAAAATTTCCCCTACAACCGATGCATTTGCCGGTTCCTGCTCAAGGTTGAGGAGCATTTTATCCATCAAATCGAGGTTCTCTTTTGAACCATCGATATACATTCCCATGTATTGGGAAAGATCAATATCCACGTTTTTAACCTGTACTATTTTTGCAAAAGATTATTTGCGGTTTTATCATAAAAATACATTAACACGCTCTTCCCAAAATATTGGGATGATACAATTTATCGGCAATTGATTTATTTAGCAATTAATTTTAACTTTTTTTGTTTTTCTCTTTCAAGAAAATTTCTATTTTCTCAACAAAATCTTCGTCTAAAAGCGAATAAAAGTTTCGAAAAAAAATTTAATTATTATTTTTTTTCTATCAGTTTAAACAATTTTACTGGTTTTTCCTTCCCCCTCAATATTTTTTCCTCAACAAATTCCCATATGAATTCCTCTGAAGTTGGGGAAATAACTGCTTCAGTGGCAAGGATGTCGGTTCCATATTCCTTGTTTAGAGGCTCTATCCTGGAAGTTACATTAACTACATCGCCGATTACCGTATATTCGAGTCGTTTTTCGGTCCCAATGTTTCCGACAATCCCAATTCCCGAGTTGATTGCAATCCCTACTTTCAAGGAAAAATTCCATTTTGGATTCAATTGTGAAAAAGTTCCTATTTCCTTTCTGATTGATAATGCTGTATTGACCATGGCTGAAATGAAGTTTTTTTCGGAAAATGGCACGTTGAAAAGGACCATCATTCCGTCTCCAAGATATTTATCCACCATTCCACCATTCAAATAAATTATCTCCGTAACGACTTGAAAAAAGCGATTTAAAAAATCCACTACTTCCTCGGGTTCCCGGGTTTCCGAAAAACTTGTAAAACTGCGAATATCCAGGAACATTATCCCAACTTCACGTTTTTCCCCAATGCCGAATTTCTCGAAAGGAAGTTCCAGAAGGGCTTCAAGAGCTTTTTCACTTACGTATTTTCCAAAAAGTGAGCGAATTCGGGATTTTTCCTTATGGGTTTCGTACCATTTCAGCAAGCTGTTGATTACTCCCGCAAGGAGGAAGAAACAAAAGGGGTTGCTCCAGGTAACCAGAATAGATTTCTTGAAAAGAAAAAAAGAAAGAAGTGTCCATACAATGCTTAAAGCAAGGAAAAAAACTGCGCGAAACTCTAGCTTGAAAAAATATGAAACCGGGAGAAACAGTAAAAAAGCCAAAAACAGGATTAAATTTTTTTCGGAGGGAAATGGAGGGGTGAGAAAATTATTCCTTAAAATGTTTTCAACAACATTAGCATGAATTTCTACTCCGGGAATATAACCAAAACCTGGAATCATTTTAATGTCTTCGATCAACCAGATTCCAACAAGTACAGTTTTTCCCGAGAAAAAGGAACGGAAGTTTTCAGGCTGGTTACGGAACATCAATAGGGATTCTTTTAATGAGATCATTGGATATGTGCCCTGTGGGCCGGCATAGTTAATCAGTCCTGATCTATGTTCGAAAAGCCCGGCAATCTTCTTTCCTGCTAGTGATAAGCCTGTGGACGGATTGAAATCGATCATTTTTTCACTTGTGTTTGAGGATTTAAGAAACTGTGCGGATATTGCTAAATCAACTGAAGGGACTAATTTTTCGCTGTCTGGGGATGTTGCAAAAAGATTGTAGCGTCTGATAACGTGATCCCTGTCAGGTTCAACATTTAAAAATCCAATTTGGCTTTCAGGAAGGATTGATAAAAGTGATTTTTCAATTTTTAATTCTCTCCCGGTTTGGTAGGCAAAACCAAGTATTACTTTCAAACCAGTGGAAAGGGATTTTATCAAAGCCTGTCTGAAAGGGAGAGCAAATCCAAGGCTTTTCAGCAACCGTGGTTCGATAGTGGAATTCAATTTTTGAAAAGTCTCAGAAACATGATTTCTAATAACTTCATCTGGAATGGTGTCATAGGAAATGTCGAAAAAAACTGAAGATGTTGAAGCTGTTCCAAGGGCATCGATCAATTCTCCAAAAAGAGGAAGGAACGTAAAAAAGGGTCTTTTGGCCCAAGCCATGGTGGGTCCATCAATTCCGATTATGACCATATTTTCAAGTGGACGATGTGTTCCTCTGAAAAGAAATCGCTGGTCAATAGACCAATTTTCAAGATCATCCTTGAACGGTAAAAAAATAACTAAAATAAGAATAAAAATTGCTAACAAAAAAACTTTTTTCATTTTCGGGGTATTATTTTCAAATAAAAATAAATTATTTTAATTTTCTTATTGATTTTTAACAAATTTAAAACTAATAAAATAGGGTACTTTGAAGATACAGTAATTTCGATAAAAATCAACCTTTTTTAAGGAGAAAAGTATGGCAAAACTAGTTGGAAATGTTTTAATCGCTCAGGGTGGGGGACCAACCGCCGTAATTAATCAAAGTCTTGTTGGTGCTGTACTGGAATCGCGGAAATTTCCCGAAGTTGATAGAGTTTATGGTGCTCTTCACGGTGTCAGAGGGATAATAGAAGAAAATTTTATTGATCTTACTCAAGCCACAACCCATAATCTTGAGAGAGTGGCCAGTACACCTAGTTCGGCGCTTCTTTCAACCAGAGACAAGCCTGACAGCGAGTATTGTGAAAAAATATTCAAAATTTGCATGAAACATAATGTCAGATATTTCTTTTATTGTGGTGGGAATGATTCCGCCGATGCAGTTCGAATTGTTAACAACAACGCCAGAGAAGCCGGATATGAGCTTAGATGCATACATATCCCAAAAACCATTGATAACGATTTGAGGGTAACTGATCATTGTCCGGGTTATGGCTCTGCCGCAAGATTCGTTTCTCTGGCTTTTGCCGGAATCAATCTGGATAACCGTGCCCTGCCAGGAGTATACATTGGTGTCGTAATGGGAAGACATGCAGGTTTTCTAACGGCCGCATCTGTTTTTTCACGAAAATATGAAGATGATGGCCCACACCTTCTATATTTTCCGGAAAGAACTTTCCGGAAGGAAGAATTCCTAAAAGATATTGACGAAACATACAAGAAATTTGGAAGATGCATCGTGGCAGTATCGGAAGGGGTTGTCGGTGAAGATGGGCAGCCGATCATCACTCAACTAACCGGTGACCAGGAAAGAGACTCACACGGAAATGTTCAATTATCAGGGACCGGGGCATTAGGGGACCTTTTGACTGCCCTTGTTAAAAAGGAACTCAAAATCAGGCGTGTACGATCGGATACTTTTGGATATCTTCAAAGGTCTTTTGTCGGAATAGTTTCTGAAGTTGATCAGGCGGAAGCTCGTGAAGTCGGTGAAAAAGCTGCACAATTTGCAGTTTGGAACAATGTCGATGGATCTGTGGCGATAAAAAGAACAGGAGATTATTCTGTGGATTATTTCCTGACTCCGCTTGAGACGGTAGCCCGGGAAACAAAATGCATGCCAGACAATTTCATAACCCCATTTGGAACAGATGTAACGGACGAATTCAAAGTTTATGCCAGACCGCTTCTTGGGCAAATGCCGGATTATGAGAGATTGATGGCTCCTATGGTTCCAAAAAAGTGAAAAATGTAACCAGGGTGATTAAGATAAAGGAAATGTTGATAAACTTCCAATAAAGGGGTTATGCTTTGAAGGGCTGAGATATGGCCCTCGAAAAAGGAAAAATAAATGACTAAGAAAAAAACAAGCAATACCCCTGAATTATTGAGAAGAAATGTAAAATTGCTAAAACTTCCGATCGAGGGGTTTGATTTCCTCGGTCGGGGTTTTTTGCGATTTGAAAACCGTAACATTTTTGTTCCCGGTGCTTTTCCGGGTGATTTGGTAGAAATTTCTATTTCTGGTGACCCAGGCGATTATGAAATAACTGAGGTAATCAAGCAATGTCCTGATCGTATCAAATCAGACTGCGCATATTTCGGGCCCTGTCAAGGATGCGATTTATTAGAGCTTTCCGAAAAAGGAAGAAAAGCTGCAAAGATTGAAATTTTGCGGGTTGCGACTGGCTCTTTTTGTGGTGATGATAAAGTAACATTCCATCCTTTTCAGTCTTCCCCAAAAAAAATTCGTTACATGCATAGAGTCAGAATTCACCGTGGAAAGAAGGGAGAAAGGTCTGAATCAGGCTTTTTGCCCTCATTTGATTCACATGAAAAGATCCGTGATGGGGTGGTTGCAGTTAATTCTTGTGCTTTGCTGGATAGTGCATTGCAAAAGAGATTGGTTCTCGCCAGGAAAGCTTTGTCGGAAGCTGACTTTCCCGTTGATGCCATATACCTTGCATCCTCTCCGGTTGAACCTGATATTGTTACAGCACACCTTTGCCTGAATGCAAAATCCAGAATATCCCAGGTTAAACCTTTTGCGGAAAAAGTCCTTAAGCTTGTTAATTTGAAGGGCTTGAGTTTTGGAAGACCTGAAAAAGGTGTTGAAGGAGTGGTGGGCGAGGTTAAACTGGCAGGATTGATTGCTCCCGGCGCTCCAAAAGGGCCATACTTTTATGAACCATCCTTTTTTTGCCAGGCGAATGTTGATCAAAATAAAGCTTTGATCGATTCCATTGTGAAACTGGGCAATATTAAAGAGGGAATAAAAATTGCCGAGGGTTTCGCAGGTGCAGGAAATTTTTCGATTCCTTTGGCAGCTTTGGGAGCTGAAGTTGAAGCTTTTGAAAGCCATCCCGGCGCAATCAGGATGGGAATTAAAAATATAATTAAATCCGGATTGAAAGATAAAATTAAACTGAACCAAGCTGATGCTTTTAAGGCCCTTTCCAAGATCCAATTTTCTCCTGACATTCTGTTAATTGATCCGCCAAGAAACGGGGTTCCACAAATTGGGGAAGTTTTGAAAAAAACAGCTCCCAAAAGAGTTTTTTACATTTCCTGTGACATGAAAGCTCTTGCAAGAGATGGACAATCAATAGTCCGAAGCGGTTACAAAGTTACGGATATTTCAGGCTTTGATTTTTTTCCAAGAACACATCACGTTGAAGTACTTGTTATTTTTGAAAAAATGGCGTAAAATATTGCATTGCAAAATAAAAAAATTTCGGAGTGAGCAATGATAAGAAAAGTTGAATTAGGTTCAGGATCTCATAATGGAATATTTGGCAATCCAGCCCCTCTTGGATTATTGGGGTTGTCAGTATCTTGTGCTGCGGTAATTCCTTTTTCATTCGGATATGGTACTAACGTAGCTGGGTTTACTACTGCAGGAATTTATGCTTTGACCTTTGGGGCTTTTTGCCAACTCTTTGCCGGATTAATGGATTTTGCTAACAAAAATTCCTATGGTGGAACAGTATTCACCGCATTTTCCTTTAACTGGTTCATTAATGCTTTTTTCTTTCTTGGAGCTGGATATGGCCTAAAACCAGACCACCACATATTGCTTGCTGTGGAATCAGTACTACTTGTTTTTTTCCTTTTTTTAACATACGGTTTTGGTTTTTTCAGCAAACTTTTCTTCTATTTCCTGATTGATATTGACCTTTTATATATCTGTAAAGTAATCAAAGGGTTATCCGGAACCACTATTTTGGAATATCCAATTGCAGTTTTTTCAATTGTTCTAATGTTAATTTCGATTTGGCTCACTCTTGCAAGTTTGATCAATCCTGTTTCAGGCAAGGAAATTTTCAAGATTGGCGGTCCGGTATTTTTAGCGCATCGCGGCCGACGTTTTGATTGGACTGTTCGAAGAAAAATATTTGAAATTCTTTACAATTTCTGGCGGGAAAATGCCTTTAAAGAGATTCCTCTTGCGGAGTTTGAAAAAAGATTGAAAACAGGAATGGCTCCAAAAAATGTTGTTCCTGAGCTGTTTTATCTTTTGGAATACGGTGCTTTGAGCGCTACTTACAGCGATGAAAAAAAGTCGGAAATTCAAAGTATTCGTTTGACTGCTGCGGGAATAGATCTTTATGAACAATTGATTTTGAAGAAATATGAATTTTAAGTGTGGGCATGCTCCTTCAATATTAAAAGGTGTTGCTAATTAAAAGTAACAAAGGAAGGGAAAAATGGTAGAAAAAAAAGGTTTTAAGATCGAGGAATTCTATTTCGAAGAAGCTGGGACAACTATTCCGCTTCAATTGGGGTATGAAACCTATGGTACATTGTCACCGAACAAAGATAATGTAATTATGCTTTGCCATTATTTCACAGGACAATCGCATGCTGCAGGAAGATACGATCCTTCAGATGCATCTCCCGGTTGGTGGGATGCAATTATTGGCCCTGGAAAATCAATCGATACGAATAAATTTTTTGTGATTTGTGCAGATTCAATTTGTAACATTAACTTCTTTAATCCCAAGGTTTATACCACTGGCCCGGGATCAAAAAACCCCAAAACCGGCGTGGAATATGCCATGGAATTTCCGATTTTTACTTTGAAGGACGTTGTCCGAGCTCACAAGATGATTCTTGATTCGCTCGGGATAAAAAATCTGAAAGCTGTTATCGGACCATCAATGGGTGGTTTAGAGAGTTTTATTTGGGGAAAATACTATCCTGAGATGGTCGAAAAAGTCATTTCAGTGTTTGCTACACCTACGATGCGACCCTGGACCCTGATGGTTCCGAATCAATTAGCAATTGACTCAATAACTCTCGATCCCGATTGGAATGGAGGGAATTACTACGGTAAAAAGCTTCCATTAACAGGTCTTTTGCTTGCTTTCAAAGTACTTCTAATGGCCACTCGAACCGATGAATGGGCTGAAAACAACTTTGGACGGCGCTTGGTGGAAGACGGTCCCAGCCCGTACAAATCATTTAACGGAAAATTTCTAGTACAACATGAAGTTGAAAAAATTGTTTTGGGCAGGATGCAATTTTTTGATCCTAACGGGTTTTTGTATATTGCGAAAGCAAATACACTTTTCGACCTCAGGGAGGGAAAAGAAACTTTTAAAGATGCAATGCAAAAAATAACTTGTCCCACGTTGATGGTAATCGACGAGTCTGATTTGTTATTCACCAAAGGACAAGCAGAGGAAGCTCTTAAGTATCTACCCAATGCAAGAATGCACTGTTATAACAGCCACAATGGACATCTGTCTTGCATTTTCGAGACAGACTATTTCGCAAAAGAAATTAAAGGATTTCTGAATTAATGCTATTTACAACTGTAAAATTCCATTTTGATTCCGCACACTTTTTGCAGGGATATCCCGGAAAGTGTGCGAATCTGCATGGGCATAGATTTGAAGTAACTGCCACAGTAAAGTTTTCAGAAGTTAATGAAATAGGAATTTCCATTGATTTTTCAGATTTAAAGGGTTTGTTAAAGGAGATTGCCGATCGATTTGATCATTCCCTTCTGAATGGCATTCCTCCGTTTGATAAAATCAATCCAACTGCAGAGAATCTTAGCCAATACTTTTTCTTTGAATTAAAAGCAAAGTTAAAAACTGGAAAACTTCAGAAAATCTGTATCTGGGAAAGCCCCAACGCCTGGGTAGAATACGAGGAGGGTTAGTTTTATTTCTTGAGGCTTTTTTCCCAGTCCCAGGTTTCGAAAAGATATGTCAAGGTCAGAAGGCCGTCTCCGAAAGGGGAATGTCCTTGATGTACAAGGTAACCCGGTTGGCACCAACCAAGCAAAAGGTCGCTAAAACCTGCTCTGTAACTTAATTCAATCGGATCATTGGGAATTTCCTGAATCTCTATCATTTTTTTTATGGATAACTTTTGCGCCAGTATCTCTGTTCCTGGGGGGCCGATGATAGTTCCCCAACTCCCTCTGACGTTAATTAAATATTTTCCCAAAGTGAGAAAAACTTCTTCGATTGGAATTTTTTTACCAGTTGTGGAAATCAATCCAACAATTTGCCCATCGTCACTAATTGTAGCTGAAATACTATCTTGGCGTGGATCAAAAAGCTTTTTCCAGAAATCACTTTCCAGCATTTTTTTTTGTATTTCAGGAAATGGAAAGACAAATTGACTCAATAAAGTATCAGTGTGAAAGCGAAAATCTGTAAGACTTTCAATTGATTTAAGGTATAAATCCGAAAGGTCAGTTTCTCCTATTACACCTGAAAAAGGAAGCGAAAAAACTGTGGGGTTTTGATTTTCAATTGGATCTGCTGGCCCTCCGTGTGCAGCAAGCGGAAGAACATGCCAAGCATCTGAATCATCGCCATCAATGTAAACCCCCATCGGGATGTTTCTTTTAATGAGGGAAATAGAGAGAGCGCTGATAGGAACCGCACCTTTTGAGATAAAAACATTGAGTCCAATATGGGTAAAATAATCCGCTATTTCCCAGGCTATTGATCGGGCGCCCTTTCGTGCTGAAAAACCCATGAGGAGAGAAGGAAAATTCCTTCCAATTCCCAAAAGGTAAGAGACCATTTTTTTCCCTTCTTCTACTGGAGAGAAGGGATTTTCGCCATCAACCTGCTTTCCAAGATAAGTACATTGTTTCAAAGGTTTCAAAGTAGTGTACCAATTCCTTCAATTTAGGTTGTGATATTTTCTCTTTATAAATCCAGGAAAAAAATTCATCCCGTTTCGTTGATTACCCAGGTTATTTCGGCCTAGCCAAATGATCTCGATTAAAACAAAGCTGCGCTGCCAAGTATTCCAGCATCATTTTCGCACATTGCCAATGCAAAAATTTCTTCCCGTTTTGACAACGGAAGAATGTGATGATGAACGGCTTTAAGCATCGCAGGAAGAATGAACTCCTTCAAACTCATTACGCCGCCGCCAAGAATGATTCTTTGCGGATTAAGCATTGTGTGAAGGTTTGCAACAACCAAACCAAGATAAGTCCCAGCTCTTTCCAATGCAAAAAGTGCTAGTTGGTCGCCCTTTCTTGCCGCTTCACCGATTACTTTACCCGTAACCAGGTTCAGATCCCCTTTGATAAGGCCGGTTATTTCGCTGGGATGTTGATAGATAAGCATACTTTTGACGTAATTTTCGATTCCTCGTCCGGATGAAAAAGCTTCGAAACAACCTTTTTTTCCGCAGCCACAAAGTGGTCCGTTAGGGTCAAGACAAGTGTGTCCGATTTCTCCTGCGGAGTTGGTGACTCCTTCGACTATTTTTCCATTTATTACAAATCCCGAACCAATGCCTGTTCCAAGGAAAATATTAACGAAGTCACTCAGTCCCTTTCCGGCCCCGTAATTAAATTCAGCAATTGTGGCAGCCCTGACATCGTTTGTTACTTTTACTCTCAAAGATAAAAGTGACTGAAGACGTTCTGCAAGCGGGACATTGCTCCAATTAAGGTTTGGGGCGTATAGGACCGTTCCGGTGCGGGGTTCGATTTGTCCTGCAGCCCCAACTCCAATTCCGAGAATCTTTTCTCGAGGGATCCCGGATATGGCTTCTGAAACTGCTGCGGCCATTGTATTTATGACTTCTTCCGCACCTTTACCTGGTTCAGTTGGCTTAACAACTTTCTTCTCAATAACTCCAAAACGACATAAACCCGCGGCAATTTTTGTTCCGCCCAGATCAATTCCAACCGAGAATAGTTGTTCTTTTTCTTTGGTCATTTTTATTCTCCTGAAAAGTGATTTCTATCCACCGATCGATGACAAAGACCTACAGCTTGCGTCTACGAAACTTGCACATTTCTTTTGGGAATTTCGTTTGGAAATACCCATTGATCTAATTATTTCAAGTAATTCGGTTTTATTTTTCCCCCGGACCATCACACCGGTTCCGGAATCAAGACACGGTATCAAATGCCCTTCTGCAGAAAGTCTTAACCTGTTGCATGATTGACAGAAGGGGTTAGAACGGGAACTGATGAATCCTATTTTCCCTTTCCCTTCTTTCAATGAAAAGAGGCTTGCCGGACCGCCACTTTGTGTGTTGTTCTCAGGAATCAGTTCACAGCGACCAATTATTTGGGAAATAATATTTGATTGGCTGACAAAATTAGTTTCTTGAGCGTTTCCAAATGGCATTCTTTCAATAAATCTTACGTGAATTGGGAGTTCACGAGCCAGATTAACAAAATTCAGGATTTCATCTTCATTAACTCCGGGAATCAGGACTACATTGATTTTTACCGGTGTCAATCCTACTTCAAGAGCTTTTTCAATTCCGTTAAGTACTTGCTTCAATTCCCCGCCTCGAGTAATTTCCCTGTATCTTTGAGGGTTGAGTGAATCGAGGCTGACATTTACACGCATCAGGCCGGATTTTGCAAGAAGATCGGCTTTTTCTGAAAGGAGAATTCCATTCGTAGTGAGTGAAATATCCTTAATTTCAGAGATTTGTCTTAACCTTGAGACAAAATTTTCAACCCCTTTACGAACAAGTGGCTCGCCTCCGGTTATTCTTACTCTATAAACTCCTTCGGAAACGCACAAATTGACAATTTCAAGAATTTCCTCATAAGTAAGTATTTTTGAGTGGTCAATTTTCTTTATACCTTGGGGGGGCATACAATAAATGCATCTGAGATTGCATCTATCCGTAATTGAAATTCTCAGGTATTCAAAGAATGGCGAATCAACGTTAGACATTTTTTTCTAAAATAATAAATGCGAACATTCCGCAACTTTTGAATTTCTTTTCAAAATAGCCCTCAATTTTCCTAATAAAAGGATATAAAGCGCCTGGAAATAATGATCTTAAAGCCACCCCTCCGGATAAAATATAGGAAAATGGCATCAACTGATTTATGGATACAATTTTAAATTCAGGGAATAGTTTTTCAAATTTTTTTCGGTCGCGATGGAATAGAATCCATGGTAGTGCTTCATTTGCGCCGGATAACGGGCCAGTGGTTGGGAGTTCCCATTCGATGCATTTTTCGTCGAGTGGTTCGTGATGAAGGTTCTTGTATACCCATCTGGAAGTCTTTGTAAGCCAGGGTTCAAGTATAATAATCCGGCCACCATCCTTCAGAATGGCGGTCGCCGATGAAAAAAACTTTTGTACTGAAGGAATGTGGTGCAGAACATTCAGCATTACAATGGCTTTCAGCGATGAGTTCCTAAAAGGTGGCCTGCGGGCGTCGAAAATTAAAGACAAGTCTTTAAGCGGCATAACGTCCGAGGTAATTAATTCGGGAAGAGATTCTGAAAGAAATCCTCCTCCTGAGCCTAATTCAACAATTCCTCCGTCGATTTTAGGAAGATTTTTCTTTATTTCAGCATACCAATCAAGGTAAATCTGTCTAAGGAAATCTTTGTTCCGGATAATTGTTTTTCTTAACTCGGTCGTGGAAGGGTCATCAATGTTTTTCCCTTTGGTAAGAGGGTGGGCAAGAAAGGATTTTAGCATATTGATATAATAAATGATGTTGAAGCATAAATCTACTGTCTATTCCACCCTTTGTAACAATCAACGAAATTTAAGTTTTCGGGCGGCGAAAATGACCATTTTAAGCAACATCCAGCCATGTTTCCATCTTTCGATATTTGTTTCACCATACTTTCTTTCGCAATACCTGATTGGCATGTCAATAATTTTCATATTGAGCTTTGCTGCTCCAAAAAGAATGTCAAAATCACCAAAAGGGTCAAAATCACCAAAAAAAGCTCTATTTGCTGCAATCTTTTCGTAGTCTTTCCGCCACAATACTTTTGTTCCACAAAGCGTGTCTTTAATATTTTGTCCAAGAATAGTGGAAAAAGCCAAACTAAAAAATTTGTTACCTATTAGATTGAAAAACTTCATGGCCTTTTCTTCCATTGGATAGATCAGTCTTACACCGTTGATAAAATCGCCTTTTCCGGTTATCAGTGCCTCGGCAAACCTTGGAAGGTCTTCTGGTGGAACGGTCATATCGGCGTCCAGGATCATCAGTATGTCACCAGTTGCTTTCGCAAATCCAACTCTTACTGCATCTCCCTTGCCTTTACCAGTTTGCTTGTACAGGGAACAATTTCTCCCGGGAAAATTTTTTATCTCCCTTTCGATTGTTGCGTATGTATCGTCTGTGGAATTTCCCTCAACAAAAATCAGCTCATCATTTATCCCGATTAATGGAGTTCTTTCAAGTATTGCTCGAATGTTTCCAGCCTCATTTCTAGCCGGAACTATTACGGATGCTTTGGGTTTTTGGATTAAATCTACTTCGGCTGGGTTAGCCCTGGCGATCAGGAAATTCGTCAATGCTCCCTGATTAAAGGGAGGCATTTTCACAAGAAATTTATTTAGGAAGTTTGAAATGCCGCTGGCATCTATTGGACAAAGAATTTCACTCCATCTTCGTATTGTTTCTAGACCTGCCAGGTTTAATAAGTTTTCGAGGTCTTCATGTGTAACCCAATTTTGGTTCATCAGCGGCTGAGCAAGACCGAATTTTCTCGCCAAAAGAAGAGGCCCCTGCCATAAACGGCTGTAACTGTTGATTATTAAACGGGTTCCGGGAAGACAAAGCGGTATGCATGATTTAAAAAGCTTTTCAATATCCCATAGATCGTTTACCAAATCAGAAACGATAATAAAATCAAATTTTCCCTTGATAGCTAATAATTCTGCATTTCCATTGATAAAATTTAAATGGGGAAATTTGCTTTTGGCTTTTTTCAGGCTGGCCATTGAAAAGTCTAACCCGACTCCGAACGAAGGTTTTACTGCATTTAACAAGTCACCTTCGCCTGAGCCAAGTTCCAGGACCCTTTGATTCGGTGGAATAAGGAAAGAATAAATTTGTTCCAATCGTTTATGATAATAATTACTCCAACGCCTATGATCCTTTGAAGAGGAATGAACGGATTCCCATAGAGAGTGTCGGGATTTAAAAAATTCCTGATAATTTTCTTGCATTTTAATTTCCAGTTATACATTGCATGTATTTTGTGAGCAATTTTGCCTCAGATTCCTAAAGTCTTATTTATCCAAACAAAGTACTCACAATCTCAATAATCCTGATATTATACCAATTCTGCAAATTAATGTTGTTATTTGTCGGATGGTTCATGGTAAAAACTCACATTTCCACCCATCTCATTTGGTGCTTGCTTTTAATAATTGGTATTACTCGGTTTTAGGTCGTCTCATTTTTTCCGGATGGAAAATTTGGGTCCAGAAGCTGAATTTTGAATAATACCGAGAGTCAAGGGGTGTATATTCAGGCTCCCAAGTTTCAATCGGTCTTGGTGGCGAAAAAAGAAGAAATTTTTTATTCGTTTCGAAATCAGTTTTTCCGCTATTTTCCTCAATTTTATTCATTAAACTCGAAAATCGCACTTCAAGAACTTCCATTCGTCGGCAGACATTTTTTAAGAGAGCTTGATTTGCGGCTAAAATTTGAGCAATATCGATTGAAACCTCTTCTTCTTGAGGGAGCATTAATTCAGTGGATTGTACTGGTTTTTTAGGTCTGAACTTTTTTTTATCCCTAATCTCAACTTTCATTATTTTCTCCTTTCGGTTTGGTTAAATTTATTGCTTAATCGTCCAAGATTTAAGATAATTTAATGTTGATTGAATATTTTATTTTATGCTAAGAAGAAATAAGTAAAAACGGATTATCAAAAAAAAATTTGGGGATTTAGGGAAATCTATGAATAAAATAATTATTCCTTTGCTTCTTGCGGTCTTTTTAACCGGAATATTGTTCATCTTTGTGGCTCATTCAAAAAAAACTGGACACACTACTAAACCGATTGCTCCTGTTAAAGAAGAAAAGAAAACTGTTGCAGTTTCTTTGAAGGCTGTGGAAATAAATGAAATTTTAAAAAAGACAGATTCCCTTATTAATTCCGGGGAATTTGATAAAGCTTTTTCAGAAATTTCCCAAATCGCTGAGTCTAAAGAAAATGCTGAAATTGATGCTCAAAGAGGTTATATTTTTACCGGAATGGGAGATTACGAAAATGCACAGAAAAGCTTTGAAAAGTCGTTAGCTTTAAAGAAAAATCCTCAAATTTTATATGCACTTGCAAAAGTCCTTGATGCGAAAAATGATATTGTGAAGGCAAATGAAAAATTCGGAGAATTACTGAAAATGCCGATCCCCCCGGGAATCTTGAAAAATGTGAGGCTTTCATTTGCAAAAAATGCTGAAATGATGAATTATTCTGAAAAAGCTTATGACACTTACATTCTGGTTTTGAAAGATTATCCGGACGTTCTTGAAGCATACCTTGGACTTTTCAGATTAATGAAAAGAAGCGGAGATATTCACGATCTCTCGATGATCCGCTCCAAAGGAGATAAATATTTTTCAAGTGATTCCTTTGATTACGTGTACAATCTTGGACTTGTTTATTATGAAAATGAAGAGTTAAATGAAGCTCAAAGCTGTTTTAAAGCTGCAGCATCGATAAAACCGGAGAATTCAGCATCTTTTTATTTCCTATATAAAATTTACCGGAGCACCAAAAAGATTGAGGAATCTGTACAAGAATTAGAGAAGTTTTATGCCTTGAATAACTGCCTACCATACATTTTTTTCCAGGCAGCGATTGACGCAAAAAATGAAAAACACCTGAAAACTGCATTTCAGTTTTACTCCGCTGCTGTCCTTTCAGATAAAACCCTGTTGGGACAAGAAGATCAAGGCACTTTGAAAGAGATCGAAAAATATATTTCCAAGGAAGCTTCACAGGAAGAAAAAAGTTATTTTGAGGTTTTCGATCTTTTTATTAACGGAGATATTTCCGGAGCGGAAAAAGCTTTGCCAAATGTTATCTCATCAACTCAGGATCCGAACTTGAAAAAAGGACTTGAGAAAATCCAATATGAAATCAGCAGAAAAAAGGATATTGATGAAGCATACAATAAGTACGCAAGTGAAAGAAAAGCAGGACAAGATGCAGCGCTGGGAAGATTAAAAGTGCTGCTGAAAGATCGAAAAGCCATGGCAGGGGATCTTGGAAAGCCTGAAAATCCGCTTGACGTAATGAAGACAAAAGCCCTCCAAAACCCTCGTGATAGTAGACTTCAGTATACAACAGCGCTTCAGCTTGCCAAAGCCGGTGATATTGAAAGTGCAAAGATTTTTTTCGGGGAAACAATAAGATCGAATCCAACTGTTTTTGAGCCATACTATTCCCTTGGAAAACTGGCTCAAAGCCAGGGAAATATGACCGAGGCCATTGCAAATCTTGAACAAGCAGTTAAAGTAGCCCCCAATAATAGTCAAGCCAAATCTTTTCTTGCAAGTTTGTACTATGAATCAGGAAACCAGGACAAAGCGATTCAGGAAGCACTTGAGTCCTTAAAAGCTAATCCTTGCAATGGTGAAGCCAGAACCGTTTTGGCAAAATCCTATCTAACGAAGGGAGATAAGGAACAAGCCTTAAAGGAAGTCAATCTGGCGATCCAATTTTCTGCGGCTTCTCAGAAATTAGAGTTTGAGTCTTTGAAAAGAAAAATAGCAGCCGAAAATAATTAAAGAAAAATTCCAAATGTTGAAAATTTAAAGCTTCTGTTTATTTTTGCAAAATTATATTCCTCTCTTGTTCCAATCAAGCCCCACTTAATTCATGTTTCCCTGGATGGTTTGAAACTCGAAAAATTGTTTGTACTGTACCCCGGTTTAAAAGCATTTCCCTTATAGCCCAATGTTGAGGCACTAGCCTTAGACCACTTTGGCAAGATATTCTTATACCAATTTCAATTATATCGTTCATCCAACCTCTTTCGTGCTTCAGGTCTGCGTAAATTCAGAATTCCTGTTGCCGTAAACTTCATTTTCTTCGATTGCTCAGCTTCAAAAGCCGATTCCGTAGAGATTAAAAAAGTTTTAGCCCGAATTTTGTTTTGAGACCAAATAATCCAATAGTTAAGGCAGGAATCTCATCCAAACGAGTTCACGTTTTCAGGCTTTGGGAAAATGGTCTCAGGACTATATCCTCGGGAATTGGAATTCTGAAATTGGAGTTGGGTCTGACAGAAATGAATGCTTCAACCATCCAGTAATGCCTCCTTATTTTCATGAAAGTTCTGTGTTTTCTTGGAAAATATACCGATCCAACCTCATTTTGATCAAATCAATGTTCTTGAGGTAATGCACATATTTTTTGGGATCGGTATTATTAGAGAATCGCTGTCTCAAACATCACATTAATTTTCGTTTGAAGTTGGGAAATCAAACAATTGACATTCGCAAATCGGACATGCTAATTTGGTACTAGTAAGTGAATAATTACTTATGAGAGGGGAATCACTGTGCCGCTAAGAATATCTTTCACGATGCTGGTTGTTGCATTTTTCTTATCTATCGGAATTCACCTCTTCGCAATGTCAGATCCTGTAACATTGTATCTGGATGAACTCAAAAACCAGTCGGCCGAAAGCCAAAATCTCGGTTTAGAATCACCCTTCCAAGCTCCAGATCGGGAAAAAATCGGGACAGATTCAAGGATCCTCTTTATCGGGGATTCCCACACCGTTGGGCCATACGGCGCGGCGCTTGATGGATTCCTTCGTTCCACTGGAGGAAAAGTGCGAAGTATAGGAGTTGCAGGGTCATCTCCTGCTTGGTGGCTAGACAAAACGGTTACCCATTCAGGGTTTTGGTCCCGTGATGAAAACGGAGTGGTCGATTGTCCTGCGGATTGGCACACTCCAAGGGAAACACCACTTCTCTCTGATCAAATTCGCGATTTCCAACCTACCCATCTTGTAATTTCCCTTGGTGCCAACCTGACTGGGCTCCAGGAAAGTCAAATAAAAACCCAATGCGATGCTCTTTTGGCTAGTGCAAAACCTTCAGGGGCAACCCTTATTTGGGTAGGCCCTCCAAAACGCCGTGACAACCAGAACCAAGATATCATGTACGGGTATCTTCGCTTGGATGTGGGATCATCCGCGTTTTTTATCGATTCCCGGCCATTTACCGAGTATCCGGCTACCGGTGGAGATGGCATCCATTACAGCACTCCTGAAGGAACCCCGATTGCACGATCATGGGCCAAACAGGTTTTTAATTTAATCTTCCGCCAGTGAGCAGTGAGTTTTCGAAATCAATTTCATAGCCAATCTAAGATTGGGACGATAACCCATAGCTCTGGAGGTTTTTGCAAAATTAGCAGATTCTCGTTTGAGAAAAGTTTCACAATGCTTACCACCATTGAATTCCTGTTCGCTGATGTGCAAAATTTACACATTACTGCAAGAAGCTCTCTGGATGTGTTTTTATTGGGTTGATTGCATCGATCGTGGAAACCTTTATCCGTATGTAGATCATTCCTTAGGGGAATTTTTTCTACGTTTTTGTTGGATCTTTATTCTTTTAAAAGTTGGTGGCCCGATCTAAATTCTATTCTGTTGCTTTCCTGCAAAAACTGCCAATCGGCTTTTCCGGAAAAGGGGTTCTTATAAACCTGCCTTAAATATCGGTTCCCTTTTTGATCGAGCAATAGTTCCTCAAATGAAATGGGGAGTCGCTTATTTTGAGATATGAACTTTCTGACTGCGGTTTGAAATTCGCTCAAACAAAATCTGTATCGATTTTCTTTTCCAAATTGTACAAGGCGTTTTGTGTGCGGTACTGCTACAGATGCTGATATTGCTAATAGAAGTATTCCTATTATTAGAAGAAACAGTAAAGCTCCTTTTCTCCATCCTGGTGGATAGAAATATTGGCTGGACTTCAGTCTGTCCTGGAGTTCCTGAAACATCTTCTGCATGACAATTTTGAGACCATGAGAACTTCGGATTAGTTCAAACCCTACCACGAGGAATAAGCTTTTCCGTCTTTTCCAGCACCCTGAGCCCCGGAAAACACATCATAAACGTCGCTCAAACCATCTTCTGAAGGCTTTGTTTTCCAAGTTTCATTCTTCCCGGTAAATGGGTCAGGAGGGATGTTTCTCAAATAACCTTGGTTGACTAACTCACTTAAGTTGGAAGGCCATTTTTGGCGATCTTTATAATACTGGTCGAGAAGTTTTCTCATTACATAAAGGTCTTCTTTAAGCGCTGCTTCCTTCGCTCTTAAAACAGTTTCACCGTACATTGGAACCACCGTTACATATAAAATGCCGATAATTGCCAAAACAATGCTGATTTCAATCAGCGTAAAAGCTTTTTTGGTAAAAATATTTTTTTTATTCCTCAAAGGAACAACTTGTACTGTCATGAATTAAAAGCTTCCAGCTCAGAATTTAAAGGGCATGGGAAATAAATAATAATCCGGGTTCGGTCCTGGCCCGTTCAATCAAACAAAATTGGTATGGGAATCGTATGACTTACAGAATACTAACGATCCAAATCGTTTTTTCATCTTCACTTTCAATATTTTAAATTTAATGCGGTAATTTGACACTGTAGTAAGCTGGCTGGCAATTTTAGCTCAAATCTAAGCTAAATGCAGAAAACCTTGGTAGAACAAAAAAGCATATTCCTCCTAGTTTTATATCTCTCTGTTCATGCGGCTTTCAAGGTTGTTTATTCAGCAATTTTGCTTCACTGTCGGTAATATAAAATGAAAAGCTATCCTCGCAGCCCACGATACATTGTCAGGAATCCTTCCGCTACTTCCTTTTGGAGAGAACCGTCTCTAACCAGCTTTCCAACGTGCGCATCAAAAAGACGACTTCCTTCCCCGGCACTTCCCATATTGCTCTCAACTTGAGTTACTCTGCCTTTTTGAATGATTCCTCTAATAGTATTATTTATAATAAGTACCTCATGAATTGGAATCATGCTCATTTTTCCAGGATTGTACAATAATGCTTGGGAACAAATTCCCAAAAGGTCGTGTGAAAACATATTTGAAAGGGGCTCTCTGTCACTTTCCGGGAAAGTGTTCAGAATTTTTTCCAGAGTATTTTGAATCCCAAGTGTTTGCATTTGCAAAATTACAAGGTGTCCACCGTTTACATAATCCATGATGGCTCTGATTGGTGGCTCTCCGCGAATTTCACCTATAACAAGAACATCAGCATCAATTCGCTTCGCAAAGGTTATTCCCTGCTCAATTGAAAGAACATCTTTTTTTATGTGTCTGTGAGAAATTACTGATTTTTTTGGTTTAAAAACAAATTCAATTGGATCTTCGAGAATAAGTATGTGGCTTTCCCGGGTGCGATTAATTTTTTCAATCATTGAGGAGAGGGAAGTGGATATTCCTGATCGTGATGGTCCGGTAATGATAATCAACCCGCTTTTGGCAGTGGACAATTGTCCGAATGAATCTGGAAATCCTATTTCTTCAAGTGTGGGAATTTCCTGTCTGATAATGTGGACCTTTGCCTGAATTTGCCCTTGGGAACGAAAAATATTCAACCGAAAATTGCAGGTCGCTTTATCGAAAAAATTTCCCTCAAAATCCCTATTGTCCTGAAACTTTTGTTTTTCGGTCGGAGTTAGAAACTCCTCAACGATTCCTTCAAGATCGGTATCAATTAAATTTGGAATTTTTAGCTTTTTTAGATTTTTGTTTTGTCTGATTAAGGGAGGAGAGCCCCGTTTTAAGTGAATTTCGGCGCCACCTTGTTTGTGGACTGTTTCAATCAGTGATTTTAGATCCATTTTTTACCCTTTCTTCTTTGAGAATCTGGCAAGCATTTCCTGAGAGTCATCTGCAAGCGAAATGGCGGTTTCATTGGAAATTGTATTTTTTTTAACAAGCGCCAACAGATGTCTGTCAAAAGTTTGCATCCCTGAGGCCTGATCTTGTTCTTGAAGGGTCTTTAACATTACAAAGTTTTCATTTTTTATTAAAGACTTTACCTGAGTTGTATTTACCAGAATGTCAAATACTCCGACCAAACCACTGCCATCAGCTTTGGGTGCTAATTTTTGGCTGATCATCATGGAAAGATGAGTTCCCAATTTGGCACGAATTCCACTTCTCTCTTCTGCTTTTCGGGAAAAAATTATCCTTTCCAGGATTTGTTGACAGTTTCCGCCATCCATAGCGCCTATAACCAGGCATCCTGCTTCACATAAGAATAGGGCCTGATCAAATGCATCAGGATAATTCAGCGAATCCGTCATTACAACATCCGGATCCAATCTAAATGAATCCTTCAGCCCTTCCCAAAAATTCGGAACATCAATTGGAATACTTCTTTGGATAATAGAAGATCTTTCATCCTTGAAAATGATTTCAACAGGATTTTCAATTGTAATAATATTTCGTTCGAAATGGTTATTGATAAAATCTATCAAAGATGCAATGGTTGTAGTTTTTCCCTGGCCAGAGGGACTTCCGACGATGATAAGTCCGGATTGTTTTGACAAACTTTTTCTTAAACCCTCCGGAAGTCCAATTTCTTCCATTTTCCAGGGATTTTGAGGAAGAACTCTTGATGACAAGGCAAATTTGCCCTTTGACATGTAAAGAGCAATCCGAAATCTTTCGTTACCTTCAGTTTGATATGAATAGGTAACCTGTTTAAATTTTCCCAGGATCTCACGGGCTTTGGGTGAACTGGTAGCCAGGATAAATTTTTTTAAATCGTCATCCAGAAATTTTTTTCCCGGGAAAACCTCAATTCTTCCGGATTTTCTGATATAGGCTGGTTCTCCCGCAACGACATGAAAATCTGTGGCTTTTAATTTTGGCAGCTCAACTAAAGTTTTAAGAAGATCATCCATATTATTTCCCCCCCAAAAAACTTCCTAACTAATCGGAAGAAAACCAATATTTCAATAGTTTTTTTTCGAATTTGTTAGATAATTGCTGTTATAATATTCTGAGAGTTACAGAATGAATAATTTATGAAATTTAAAAATTGTGCATTGCTTCTCATCACGATTGTCTCGTTTTTGGGTGCTTGTCTTCTGTTTTTTGTTCAACCATTTACCGCGCGATTGTTTTTGCCACTTGCAGGTGGAAGTCCCTCACTATGGAATTCCTGCATGCTTTTTTTTCAAACCTTACTGCTACTTGGATATACCTTTTCCCATTTGTGTACAACTTTTCTTCATCCCCGTAGACAGTTACTAGCTGCTTTTGTTGTCCTTGTGCTACCCTTTTTCTTTTTTCCGATACTTTTGCCTTCGAATCCACCCCCAACAATTCAAGATCCCACGTTATGGTTTCTTTTGTCATTGTTTTCGACCGTCGGTACACCCTTCTTTGCATTGGCAATTGTCTCTCCTTTACTTCAAAAATGGCTTTCAATCACCAATCTCCCAGGCTCCAAGGACCCTTATTTTCTCTATGCAGCAAGCAATATAGGGAGTCTGATTGGATTATTGAGCTACCCTTTACTGATTGAACCATTATTCGGGGTTTCCGAGCAGAGTTGGATTTTTTCCCTGGGTTATAAAATCTTCTTTTTGGGGATTATTATCGCAGGATTTTTGTGTACTTACATATTCAGAACTTCTTCGGAGGCAGCTTCTGTTGATGCTGTTTCAGATAAGGGTTTGCCTCAGGAAATTTTCCCTGCACAGTTATCAGAAGTTGCTTCATTAAAAAGAGATTCTTCTGAGAGCGTTTCCCCTGTGGTTCCTTCAGTGATACTTCTTTCCTCTGAAACTCTTCCAACTGTGGCATCTTTGCCTGCTGAACCTTCGCTCTCCGACGTTTCTTCAGGGAAAACAGATTTTCCTTCAGCGATCAAATGGATTGCTCTTGCATTTATTCCTTCAAGTCTCTCAATGGGAGTTACGCACCACATTTCCACAGAAATTGCTGCAATTCCCCTTTTCTGGACAATTCCGCTTGCATTGTATCTGATAACCTATATTCTTGCTTTCTCACCCCGAGCCAAGATTAATTTGGAATATTTGAGCAGAGCACTTGCGTTATTGCTGACTTTCCTTGGTTTTACATTTCTAAGAATGGTAAATGAACCCATCATTCTTATCCTTCCACTTCATTTGCTGACTTTTTTCTTTTCGGCTCTTTTGTGCCATAGAACTTTGGCCAATCTCAGGCCTCCTTCAAACCGTATTACCACCTTTTACCTTTTAATCGCAGTTGGAGGGGCGTGTGGCGGAATTTTTAACACGCTTGTTTCTCCGTTATTGTTTAATTCGATTTTGGAATACCCTTTAGTTCTGGCATTGGTCTGTTGGGTGTTCTCAGAGTCCTTGAAACCCGGCAAAATTAAAGAAAACGGAAATAAGAAAAATTCGGGATTTCGGGTAAAAAAGAGTTCCTGGCCTCTTGCCATTCCAGCATTATTAGCTGTCTGGATGCCCGGAATCACTCTGTTTTTAGGAAATCGGGAATTCATGGATCCTTTGCTGATGTTCATGCGGGACATCATCCCATCGATTGCAGCATACCTTGTTTCCTTTTCCAGACCTGCTTATGCGTTTTCAATACTTGTACTATATGTGTTTTCCACTGTCATTCCTTCTGCACATGGGAAGCTGATTTGGGCAGAAAGAACCTTTTTTGGGGTCCATAGGGTGACAATCAGCCACGATGAAAAATTCGTCCAACTTGTACATGGAACAACTATCCATGGAATACAAGCACGAAATTCAATGTTTTCAGGCCAACCCAGTGCTTATTTTCATCCATCAGGCCCAATTGGACAGGTTTTTCAGTTTCTACGAAAAAAGGCAAACGATGGAAAAATTCCGGAAGTTGGGATTATAGGTTTGGGTGCAGGATCAATTGCTGCATACGGGAAAAAGGGCGAGAGATTTTCCTTTTTTGAAATCGATCCAGCTGTCATTCGAATTGCTCAGAATCCAAAATTTTTTACATTTGTCCATGATTCTCAAGCTGAAATCAGATTCGTGGTTGGGGATGGCCGACGCTCTGTTCAAAACGAGCCGGTTGGAAATTTTAATTTATTTATACTCGATGCTTTTTCCTCGGATTCTGTTCCGATGCACCTTTTGACCCATGAAGCATTTACACTTTACCTGGACAGAATAAAAAATCATGGACTACTCGTTTTCCATATTTCAAACAAATATCTTTCTATGGAATCGGTGTTGAGCGCAACGTTAAAAGACCTTGGACTTTTCTCTCTCATTCAGGAAGACATAAATATTGATGAAATGCAAGAAGCACAGGGAAAAGCTATTTCAACCTGGTTAATTGCAGCACGAAATGAAGAGGACCTCGGTTCTTTGGTTAACGATAAGCGATGGCGAAAGCCGAAGATAAAACCTGGACAGACTCCCTGGACTGACGACAAAGGAACTCTTCTGGACGCATTGGAATTAGCGTGGTTAAGATGAAACCGTGGCATCTTGGCTGATTTTCCTTTTTCGGTCCTTTTTTCCAATCGAAGTAATCACTTCCTTCATGAAAGTGGGCTCAATTACATAATTAATTTTTTTTTACTTAGGTCATTTCGACTCAGCAAAACGAATGGTTCATCAAGTTTTTTTTCCAGTGAATTTGCTACATCGTTGTAAGATGAATAATTTTTGAGACCTAATAAATTACTTTCTTGAACGGACCGCCAGAGTGCCGTAATTGTAACTGTTGCCACGATGACTCCAACTCTTGTCCCCGCTCATAAGGTTGAAACCCCATGCGCAGGAGTCATCCTTCAAATCAGAGGACCAGACAACACAGTTTTCAAATAATACAGTCGGCCATGCATCTGGAAAAAGGCCTTCCAGTTCAAGCAGGGTAGGAAGTCGCCATCCTCCGCCTTCCATTTCAAAAGAAACTGCCCAATTTCCGGCTTCGTACCAGTTTCCGCCACGACGTCCGTTGAACCACTGAAGATCGGTTTTTGAATCATTGATGATACCATGACCATCTTTAATAAAACGTTTTGGCTTTATTCCTTTATAGGGAGTGGGGGTATTGAACTGGTCGGAGTCTCCGATTGACTGGTTTTGTGATCTGGTACCATTCGTTCCTGAAAATCCTTGTGTGGGAAGAAAATTTTCTGAATCTGAACGGACTGCAAGAGTTTCAACGGTGGTTGCACTTCGCGAAATCCAACCTTCATTCCCGTAGCTGAAAAAATATTGCCAGGCGCACAAATCGCCTTTTAATTCTGATGACCAGGCGCTTCCACCTTTGAAAAAACCTGTAGACCATGCGTCAGGATAAAGTGTTTTCAGTTCCGCCATTGTCGGTAAGCGCCATCCACCACCGTCAATTTTCAAAGAACCGGCCCAGTACTTGGCGCGATCCCAGTCGGCACGTGGTCCATGGCACCATTGCAAGTTCGTTTTTGTATCTGTTATTACTCCATTTGAATCTCTGGTAAAACGACTTTGCAAGGCTTCTTTCTTGGCTTGCACATTTGTTAAACGGGATTTGAACTTACTTTCAGATAGGGATTTCAACTTTTTGGAATCCCGGAAAAGCTTTTGTTGCATAGTATTTGGCAATGACTTGCTTTTTTCTATCACTTGGGGAAGTGAATATTTTTCTTGAAGTGGGGTTCCACAGTTTTGACAAAACTTTGCATTTTCAGGGTTTCTTTCCCCACATTGTGGACAATCTTTTAGAGGAATAGAAACGATCTGAATTTGAGAAATATTTTGGGAACTATTCTCTTCGCTTTGAGGGTCTAAAGCTTCAAGAACAGCCTGTGCTGTGTAACGTTGTTGTCTGCTGCGAATCAGACATCCCCGGACGATGTGATTAAAAGGTTTGGGCAAGTCATTTGGAATCTCGGGAAGTTCGGTGGCAATTTTCAGGATGACTTCCGATTCACTGTTCCCTGAAAATGGCATTATGTGAGTAAGGGCTTCCTGAAGCAAGACTCCGAAAGACCACATATCGGTATGTGGCCCGGTTTCGCCCAGTAGAGCTTCAGGCGACATGTACAAGGCAGTCCCTTTCCGGCCGGAGGCTTCCATCCTGCTACCTTGAATTGCCCTAACCAGGCCAAAATCGCAAAGCTTCCAGACATTTCCGCAAAAAAGAAGGTTTCCGGGTTTAACGTCGCGGTGAACCGCGTTTCGGCTATGCAAATAAGCCAGCGCGGAGGCTAGATCTTTTGCGATAGTAAGAGCTTCTTCTAAGTTCACTTTTCCAATTCTTTTTAAATATTTTTCGAGAGATTCAATTCCGAGTTCAGTTACCAGGTACAAACAACCTTTAAGCAAACCCTCTCCGATTTCCCCGGAAGAGCGATATGTTAATAAATTGGGATGCTGAAGTTGCGCCATTGAACAAACTTCTTTAACCACAGCTTCACGTTCATCAGGGTTTGAAGGGCGCATTACTTTTATGGCCGCTTGTCCGATAACCCTTCCAAAGGATAATTCGTCAGCCGCAAAAACTGACCCGAAAGAGCCTTCCCCGACAACTGAAACCAGCTTGTAATGCCCGTCGATTATAGTTCCTAAAAGAGCGGTTAAGTCAATCATGTTCTTCTTTTAACTCATTTCCTAATGAAAAACAACTGCTAAGCATAAGCATTGATGTTTGCTACATCAATTTTCTCATTTGATGCCTGAACCGGGTGACAAAGCCTCATTGAAAGCAAAAACAATACTAAAATGGTAATTTTCATTTTTATTTTAGTTAAATACAAATGTCGATTTTAGCATAAATACAGATTTTGTTTTTGTAATAAAACTCAACCTAAATATTGAATCTGAATTTTGAAAACAGGTCAGAATGGTATTTTGAATGAATCCAAGGGGATTTTCTCTTCAATTAATCTTTTTTCAATTGCAATTCGAAAGCCTTTTTTAACATTTTGAGGAATTTCGTTAAACAAAATTTGTGTCAACGAATCAATTAAACCATCAGAAGAGAGATCCAGCTTGACTGGTGAAGAAAGGATGATTCCAGGTTTTCCTAGGGCTGGAATTGCATAAATCATGTAATAAATGCCTTTTTTTTGAACAAAAAAGTTTTTGATTTGTATGATTCCTCCCGAGGTAGCGTGAGAACTTACCCAAAAGGAACTTCCTTGGACTAATCCCCCCGATTTCTCTTGAGATGGTGGCAAATAAATACTTTTGACCAAGTTTCCATCAGAATCAATCAAGAAAATGACCCAAGCAGCTCCAATTCCATTTCTAAAATTAAGTATTCGAAAGTCCTTATCCGAATGGTTTATTAGTGAGAACCATAAATCTTTTTTGGATCCGGGGTTTAAGATATCATTTTTTTCAATTTTTAACTCAATTACCACATCTGAACCAAACGTAACATTCTCACTCCAAAAAAGAAAAATAATCAGAAAGCCAATCGAGAAAAAACCTCTCATGCAAAATCTCCTCAAAAAACAACTCTTTCCCTTGTTTGAACCTAAGACTCAGATTATCAAGATTCTGTTTGGTTGTCTTCTTTCCAATATTCTGTTTATTTTGGGTCTTCAAGGGGTTCCCGGTCGATCAAGGCCCATTCTCCTTTTTCTATGGGGCGAGAGTAAATCATTTTTTCTTTGGCTATAGAAATTATGACAGTAATATTTTTTTCATCTTTGGTTAAAGATAAAATTCTGGGTGGGTTTGCCACAACCCGCACGAAAAAATCATCACTTTCTCTCATATTTGGTAAAGGAATTTTTGGAAAGTTTGGAAAAGACATTTTCGGCCTTTCTGAAGATGGTTTTTCGTCCTCATAGGGTAAATTTCGGAATTTATATCTACTTGAAAGGAATATACATTGAAAGCTTCAGCATATAAAAGAAAAATTGTTTTATTATTGCCTAACAATAATTTTAAATCTCTTGGAGTTCCTAGGGGAACCCTAGTAAGATATGATTTCTGCCAAATTCGAACCTTCTTGCCGCTTCTTAAATCCTCTCGTTCCAAAAAATAAATAATGCCATTACGTTCGGGGAAAAATTATCTCAGGTTTTCCTTTTTCTCCCCCCTAACATTGGCATGTAAAGCTGAATCTTCAGCAGTATACAAATATATATCGTTTACATCACTTCGCCGGAAGCCCCGTTGTTTCCGGGCGCCCGAAGTAATTGCCATAAACAAATCATTGCGCGCCCTTCTGCGAATCTTCCGAACCCCGCGAGGCAAGGTTGATAATCGTTCCAAACTATTTTGCTTAAACGATATATATTTCCATCACCCACTAAAACCCCTTGCCTCGCACCCCTTGCCTCGCTCATTGCCAAACCAGTGTCAAACAC